>JBMFOK010000014.1:0-100983 GCA_049969655.1 Bryobacteraceae bacterium | reverse complement strand
GATTGAATCCGGGTTACTGGTTGAGCGCCTCGATCGCGTTGGCAGGACCGCGGTTGAGCTGGCCGCCCGTGGTCGACAGCACCAGCGCGAGGTAGCCCTGTGCGAACTTGTTCGCGCCGAGGTCGCTGATGAAGGCGTACCCATGCGCGTACTGGAAGCTGCAACGGGCGATCACATAGCCGGTGAAGCCGGTGACCGGGCTCAGACCCTGCGCGCTGTTGCCGTTAGACAGCGTCATCAGCAACTGCCCGCCAGCCGGAATGCTCGCCGAGGTCTGGTTGGAGTTGCCCGGCGTGCCGTAGAAGTACAGCGTGCACGAGCCGCTCTGGGCCGGCGTGCTGAACGGATCCACGGTGGTGTTGGAGATGGCGATGCCGGTGTCCCAACCCGGGATGCTGGTCACGAACGGGAACAGCAGCCGGGTCTCGCACGGGTTGATGGAGAAGGCGGACTGGGCATTCTCGTTCTGGTAGAAGCGCGGCACCGGCGCGGTGAGCGAGGCGGTGTCCGTCGCGCTGATCGGCGCGAAGCTGCCCGAAACCGTGCCGCTGCCCAAGGCCGGCAGGCCGGTGTAGGAGACGGTGACCGTCACCGGGATGGACTCTGTCACGCCGGGAGCGCCGGTAATGACCTCCCAGACGGCAGCGCCAGCGCCCGAGGTCAGTGTGACAACACCTGACCCCTGGTTGGCGGTGCTGCCATCGACGCCCGGGGGCACCAGCCTGGCGGTCGTACCCGAGCCGCTGCTGATCAAGACCGGGACAGTGATGTTCACGCCGGTCGGGATGTTGGTGAAGGCGAGCCGCAGACGGGTGCCCTGCGTGGCGCGGCCAGCCAGCAGCGCCAGATAGCCAGCATCACCCGGCACACCGCCCCAGAACATCGACTCCGTGTTGTAGATCTGGGTCAGGTCGTTCTGATAAGCGGTGGCGCCGCCCTGGATGCGGAACGCGTTCGGGAACAGCTCCCTTAAGGTGGCGGTGAACGTACCGCCCCTGCCACACTGGGCGAACGAGGCGGAGGTGACGCTGAAGTTCAACCCATTCTGGATGTAGCCGACGGCCAGGAACGGGCTGGTGATGGGCAGCGTCAGGGTGCCGGTGATCGAGATGAAGATGTTCACCGGCGGCGGAATCAGCGAGCTGACGTTGCCGCCCGTGGCAAGGGCCGCGTTGACGCGGATGTTCACCATGCGCAGCACGCGCGTACCGGTGCCCGGCGGATCAAACGGGACGTTGGTCCACTCGATCGCCTGGGCGTTGCCCGCAACCGGGCTGGCGAGGAACATGTTGCCGCAGTTAGCGCCGCTGTAGGGCGCAGTGCATGCCGGCGGCGTCGGATAGCTGGCAAGCACCTGGGCAGCGGGCGCCGGATCGTCAATGAGCAGCGTCGCTTCGGAAGCGGTCGCGCCGCCAACCGTCAGCAGCTTGCTGGTGATGTTGTAGCCATTGGTGAACAGGCGCACGTTGATGCGCGGAACCGGGTTGCCCGGAGTGGTGGGCGTGCCGCCCGTGCAGGTGATAAACGCCTGACCAACTTCTTCTGCCACGCCTTCCGCACGCAGCAGCGGCGGAGCGCCGCCGTTCAGCGTGCAGTTCAAAGCCTGCGCACTGACGATGCCGGTTGCGAAAACCAGCACGGCCAGCAGCAGGAGTGCCTTGCGAAAGTCAACCATTTCCTTCTCCTTGTGAACTGTCGAATTTGAATTGATGAAGGGTCTCTTCAACCTGAGCCTCAGCGGAAGGGGAGAAAGGAATCCATTCCGCCGGCATCGCCGGCGAGGTGCGGACATCGGTCGGATTCTCCTCCGTCCAGCCCTTGCCGATCCCTGCCGGTCTTCCTCGGTGGATTCCCATGTGCAATTTTTGAAAATCTCTCTTCTGTGCCTGCGGGATCCTGACCAGCTTTCAGTGCCGGGCCCATGACGGGCACAGTCAGCACCTTCATATCACCCCGCCTGAGCCCAAGTCAAGTGGAAACTTTGCCCGACCTGAAGCCGGCGGAGTGATGCCAGAACTCCCTACCCCCGGTATTTAAGCATGGAACGTGCTGTTTCGTCAAGACTTTCTGCGACGAAACTGCGGATTTTCCGGCAATTTTTGTGCCTGACCGCGGCCGGACCTCTGGCGCGCCTGACGGGGAGCTCACCGCATCACTTTCTGAAGCCGCCGCATCTGCTGGACGAGCTCATCACTGGCGTCGACCAGCTGGTTGGTGTCGTAAATGACGCGCGGCGTAATGAAGACGAGCAGCTCGGTCCGCTCGCGGGAGAACGACTTGTTGCCGAAAGCGGCGCCGAGGCCGGGGATACGGTGAAGAAACGGGATGCCGCCCGAGGTCTGTGAATTGTTCTCGCTGATGATGCCGCCGATGGCGATGGTGTCTCCGTCCTGGATGGTGACCTGCGTGCTGACGCTGCGGTTGGAAAAGCTCGGCGACTGGATTCCCCCCACTGGCGGCGGCCCCGGGCTGCTGACCTCCTGGTTGATGACCAGCGTGACGACGCCGGAAGGGTTCACGTTGGCGGTGATGGTGAGGTTGACGCCCGTCTTGCGGTTGGTGATCGTGTTGGCAAACAGGGAACTGCCGCCCTGCTGCACGCCGGTAACGGCCTGCGCCGTCAGCATGGGCACTTCCACGCCCACGTTGATCGAAGCGGGAATGCTGTCGGTGGCCACCACTGAGGGGGTGCTGACCACACGGGCTTTGGTGGCGAGTTCCGAAGTCGACAGCGCCGCCAACAGCTCCTTACTCTGGCGCAGGAGCCACCCGGTGGAGAGGTTAAGGGAAGACTGGGAGAACTGCGCCGTGAGGGAGTGCGAGCCCGGCTGGCTGGAGCCGCGGTTTTTCAGGAACCAGTCCAGGCCCCAGCTTAGCGCCCCGGTGAGCTGGAGCTCGAAGATCCTGGCCTCGATGAGCACCTGGCGGGGCGGGATGTCGAGCTCGCGCAACAGCCGCAGGATGCTTTCGTATTCTTCCGGCGTGGCGAGGATCAGCAGGGAGTTGTCGGTGAGATTCGGCACCACGCGCGGACTGCGAGGGCCGAACATGCCGAGGCCGCCCATGCCGAGATAGGCGCCGGTCATGTCCATGCCGCCGACAGTGCCCATGCCGGGTTGTGCGGCCTGACCCGCGGCGCCGCCGGCCGCCGCCGGTTGTGCGGCTGCGCCCGCCTGGCCGGGCGCAGCCCCGGGCATGCCGTAGGCGGGCATGCCGTAGCCGCCCATCCCATACGCTCCCATGCCCGGATACATGCCCATCCCGTAGCCGCCCATGCTCTGTATGCCGTAAGCGCCGCCTGCGCCAAACGGGGTCGCGCCCATCCCCATGCCAAAGCCCAGGCCGTAGGGCATCATGCCGAAGCCCGGATACATCTGCATGTAGAGCATCATGATCGACTGGGCGAGCATCGGCGCCTTGCCGTACTTCACCCGGTAGACATACGTGTCCACCTTGCCCGCAGCGCTTTTCACCTTCACGTCGAGCCGCCCGATCCACTCCTGGATCTGGTCGAAGACGCCCGGGTTCGGGGCCACCGCGATCAGCATGTTAATGCGGTCCACCGGGACAAACTTGACCGAGCTGAGCTCCTTGCTGAGCGACATGGACTTGAGCAGCCCCTCGAGCTCCTTGGCCAGGTCCGAAGGGCGGCTGTTCCTGATCTCGAACAGCTTCACACGCTGCCGGGCAAGCACGTCGGAATCAAACAGCGCGATCATCTCCATGGTGCGCTTCATGCTGCGGCGGCTGTCGAGCACGAGCAGGAGGTTGGCGGGCGGGTAGGCCCAGGCCTTGCCCTGGGGCCCGAGGAACTCGCCGATGAGCTTGGCCAGCTCCTCGACGTTGGCGTACTTGAGGAAGACGAGGTTGAGGATGGGGCGGTCGTCTTCGGGGATGTCTTTGGCATCCACCTGCGGCGGCAACGGCATGCGGGCGACTTCGGCCAGGGGGACGATGCGGTAGATGTTGCCGGTCTGCACCATGGCCGCGCCGTTGATGCGGAGGATGGTGTCGAGCAGCTCGCGGGGGTTGATGTCCCGGATCTCGCCGTAGGTGTTCAGCGTCACCGCGCCGCTGACGCCCTTGTCGACTACATAGTTGATCTTGAGCTGGCGGGCGAGGAAGTCGACGACCTCGAGGAGGTTGACGTTTTGCAGCGACAGTCCGGCGATGAGACCGGCGGGCGGCTGGGCCGGCAGCGCGGGTTTGGTCTCGGCCGGCGCGGGCGGCGGCGGTTGGGCGGGCTGGGCCTGCCCGGCAGCCGGCGCGGCCAGCGCCGCCTGCACCACCCACATCGCCGTCAAAAGCGCCAGCTCGGGCTTGCGGAACCGCGCAATGCGCATGAGGCACCTCCTGCCAGCCATCCGTTCAATCCTGCTGCTTTCCGGCGGACTGTTCCCACTGCGCGAGGGCGGCGCGCTCATCGGCGTCGAGCTCCTGCCGGCCCCTGGACCAGGTACGGAGGCCAAACGGGGTCTTCCGCTCGAAGACGACGCGGTCGGGGCCGGCCTCGCGGACGCGGAGGCCGGAGGCTGCGGCCGGCGGTTCGGCCGCGGCCTCTTCGTGGCGGACGAGTCCGAAGGGCGTGCGCTTGTAGATCCAAGTCCGGCCCTGCGCGTCCCGGGCGCGCCAGACGCCGTCGGAGATCTTCTCGGCATCCGCCGGCAGCGCGACGGCCGCAGCCGGCTTCGCCCTGGGGGCGGGCCGGTCCTTCCGCGGCGCCTGGGCGGCGGCGCCGGCGGCGGCCAGCGCGGCAAACGACAAAACCAATAGAAAATGTTTCACAACAAAACCCTCCTTTTCTGTTTTCACTGCACCTTTTCCCACAGGCACTGGTCGCCGAACGGGGACTTGCGGACGATCTTGCGGTAGCCGTCGATGACCGTGCCCGGCGGCGTCGTGTCGCCCGGCTGGCAGTAGCGGTAGTTCTCGCCCGCCTCGGCGCCGGGCCCTTTTTTGTCCTGAATCGTGCTGACGGAGGAAACGGTGGAGACATTCTGGGCGGGTGCGGCAGGCGTGGGCTGGCCGGCGGCGGCCGACTGCTGCGCCGGGGCAGGTTCGCCCTGATCGCGGAGCTCGTCGAAGCGTTTGCGGATCTGGCGGCCGTCCCACTCGAAGACGAGGCCGGTGGGTTCAAGCGCGACCAGGCGGAACTCGCCCACCTGGTCGCCCACGACGTAGGACTTCTGCGGCTTGCCATGGGGGGCGAGGATGATGCGCGGCCCGTCGCCAAAGTTCATCAGCCCGTAGTAGCGGGGCAGCGGCGGCACCGGTTTGGGAGCGGAGACCTCGATGATCACATTGGGGTTCCGGTCCCGGCTGAACAGGAGTTTCTGCGCCACTTCCAGGTAGCCGGCCGCCGAGATCTGGGGCGGCGGCGCGGGCAGGGCGAGGGCGGGCGGCGGTGGCGGGGTCACGGTGGAACGCAGGAACTCCTGCCGGCGGCGGTTGTGTTCCTCCATCTGGGCCCGCAGGCGAAGGCCCGCGGCCACGCAGGCAGCCAGCAGAAGGAGGTTCACGAGCAGGAGGCGGCCCCTCAAAACCCCAGCCCTCCCTTCTTTTCGGGCACCAGGCTGCGCGGCACAAGGCCGGTGAAGGTGAGCCGCGCCGGGATGATCTTGCGGTTGCCGGCGGCCTGGTTGAGCTGGACTTCGCTCACCGCGATCAGTTCCGGCTGGTTGCTTGCGTCGGCGAGGAAGGTGATCAGCTCATCGATGGGAGACTCGACGATCACGGTCAGCACGACTTCGCCGTAGGCGCTGTCGAGCGGGCGCGGTTGACCGAACTCGGTGCCGCGCAAGGTGAAGGGCTCGGGCCGGTTTTTCGCGACGCGGCGCACCATTTCAAGCATCTGAGCCTGGGCCTGCGCCACGGTGGTGGCACGAAGAAGTCCCTGCTCGCGCCGCTCAAGCTCGGTCTGGACCTTTTTGAGCGCCTCTGCGCGGCCCGGGGCGGCGGCGGCCATGCGGCGCAGCCTGCGGACACGCTGTTCGAGCTGATCCACGGTGACGGAGGCGCCGACGACAGGGGCAGCGCCGCCTTCCGGCCAGAAGTAGACCGCCGAGAAAATCACCACGCACAGGGCAAGCAGGGCGAGCGCGCGGCGGTCGCGGTGGCCAAGCGCCGGCATCTTCACTGCGCGCCTCCTTCGCGGCGCGCCCGGATGCGGAAGACGTCGCCGGACTGGCCGCGGGTGAGCGGCGCGGTGAACTCCGCGCCGGCGAAGCGGGGCGAGTCTTCGAGCTTTTTCAGCAGCTCGTCGGCCTTTTCGGTTTCGCCCCAGAGCAGAACCTGGTCCGGGGTGATCTGGAGCGACATCAGCATGCCGGGCGGCTCGATCATGCGGGTCAGTTCGAGCAGGATGTCGAGGTGGCCGCGGGTGCGGCGGCGGTAAGCGTCGAGCCGCTCGATCCGCTCCATGGAGGCGGCCAGCTCCCGGTCGAGCCTTTCGACGCGCTGCGCCTGGGGCGTCAGCTTCGCCGCCTCAGCATCGAGAATTTTCAGGTACTGCCGTTCGGCCCAGGCGTTTTCGACAAGCAGGCTCCCGGCCAGCAGAGCCAGTGCCGCGGCCAGCACGGCCGTGGGGATGTACTGGACCCGGGAGCTGGCGGCGCGGAGAGCGGGCGGCAGCAGATTCAGGGGCTGGCCCAGGTGGGGGCAGGCGGCCGCCAACGCCGCGGCCCAGGCGGCGGGGGACGCGGGGTCAGCGCCGTCGGCGGGCCTGGGAAGAATCTCGGGCCAGGAGCGGGGCGCCGCGTCCACCTCCAGCCGCATTTCGGCCGCGGCCAGCGCGGCGGCGCGCTCTGGAGGGGAGTCAAAGACGGCCGAAAACAGCGGCCAGGCCGGACTTTCGCCGTAGATTTCCACCAGTGGCTCAGGCTCGGGCTCGAGCACTCTCAGCGCCAGGAAACCCTCGGCCGGGGGCGGCTGATACAGCCGGGCAGAGACAAAGACGGCGCTGCCGGAGAAGGTGAGTCCGGCCAGCTTCACGCCGGCCTCGGCAAACAGCGCCGCGTAGGAATCGATGAGCCGCCTTTCGGCGATGGCAAGGGTGAACGAAGCGGTGCGTCCGGCGCGGCGGGAATCGTGGACGATCTCCTCATTGTCGAACGGGTGGAGCGAGTCCAGCTGAAAGGCGATGGCCGCGGGGGCGTCTTCGTCGGAGACGCCGGGCAGCCGGATGTGGCGCACGATGACCTCGTGGCGGGGAATGACGAGCCAGGCCGCCAGGTGCGAAGCCTGGCGGGAGTCGAGCAAGGAGGCGAGCTCCCGTCCCCAGTCCGAGGCGGCCCGTTCGCGGAAGCCTTCGATTCGCGTCTGAGCCAGCAGCCGTGCGCGGCCGGGGCGCACCTGGGCGAGGCAGACTTCCAGAGCGCTGCCTTCGACGGCAATGCCGACGCCGGTGCCGAAGCGGAGCGCGGCGCGCAGCGCCGGCGCCTGGAGCAGCGAGCTTAAGGCAGCCACGTTTCCACCTCCGGCGACGGGAGCGCCGAATCCTCCCAGGCGAGCACGCGGAACCCCTCCGGCGACACGGTGGACTGCAACTGCACGGTCAGCGCCACGGTGCGGCGGACGTCGCCGGGCCGGCCGCCGGAGCGGCGGACGCGGGCAGTGGCGCGGAGTGTGTAGATGTTGTCGCCGCCGATGCGGAAACGGCCGGCAGCCGGCCCAAGCAGCGGGGCGACGGTCTGAAGATTCGTGATGGGTTGCTGCATCCGCATCCGCACGATCATGTCGGCGGCGGGTGCGGGAACGCCGACGGCCATCATCACCGCCGGATGCACGGTGTTGATGTCGAACGGGCGGCCGCTGCTGAACACGGACAGGCAATCGCGCAGGCCGGCCCGCCGCACGAGGGCGCCTTCGGGCGTGCGCGCGTATCCGCCGTAGAAAAGATCGGGCGTGATGCCTGCTGCCGACATGAGTTCTTCGATCTGTTCCAAGGACGCGCGGGGCGCGCGAAAAGACGGCGAGGCAGACAGATAAAGCGTGTCGAGATCGCTCAGCTCGGAGCCGCGCCAGTGGAGGATGGCGGCGGTGATCAGGCGGGCGCGGTCCGGCGGGACTCCGAGGACAAAGAGCAGCCGTTGCAGATCCTCGCGCCCGATGGCATTGACATTGAAGCGCGCCGATTCCGGGATCACTTCCACGATGGCGTCCCCCTCAGGGAAACGGAACGTGAGACGCGGGATGCGGGCGTCCCACCAGCGGGGCCGGCCGAGCGGGTCCAGCGGTCCGGGTCCGTAGCGCATGTAGTTCAGGGCGCGCTCGGCGGCGCCACAGGCGAGATAGTAGGCCTGCAAGCCCTCGCGGCCGGCGCCGGCACGCTCGAGTTCCGTACGCACGCGCAGGGCGACGGAGAAGGCGATGGCGGAGAGGGCGGCGCTCAGCCAGAGCACCATCAGCAGGGCGCCGCCCCGGGCCCGGCTAGGGCTCATAGCGCTCTCCCGCCATCCGGTTGGGACGGATCCGGCCGGTGAAGGTGATCGGCGGCAGCGAGGCGGCGGCCGGATCGAGTGCGGCCATTTCGATGCGGATCGCCGCCGGCCACAGGTCCGGGCGCCGCCAGAGGGGCACCCAGCGTGGCGGGTTCACGAGGTCATCTTCGAGATAGGCGAAGCGGCAGTATGCCAGGCGATCAGCCAGCACGAAGGAGCGTGGCGACGGCTGCGGCGGCGGAAACACGGGGAGGGCAACGCCCAGCTCCGGATCCATCTGCGGCGGCTGGCAGAGGAAGCCGGCGCCCTCGGGGCCCGTGTACGGGATCTCGTTCACCAGCAGGCGGAAGCCGCCCTCGGGCCGCTCGGCCGCAAAGAGCTCGACAATCTGCGGGCGGCCGCGGTTGCCGCCCTGGATCGAGTAGCGGGTGACGAAGCGGGCCAGGGAGGGCAGTCCCTGAAAGAACATCACCGGAGGGCCGCCCGGCTGCACCGGAGAGGCGCCGCAGCGGGCCATCACGGGAAGAAAGCCGGCCACCTGTTCGTGGAGGATCCGTTGTGCGCCG
Source organism: Bryobacteraceae bacterium (assembly GCA_049969655.1). Classification (GTDB taxonomy): domain Bacteria; phylum Acidobacteriota; class Terriglobia; order Bryobacterales; family Bryobacteraceae; genus JANWVO01. Next base: position 91,979 of record JBMFOK010000014.1, on the reverse strand, counting down.
GAGGCGCGGCGCAGCGACTCGATGCGGCGCGAGCTGGACTCAAGCGCCACCAGTCCGGCGCGCATCGCATAGAGCATTCCTGCGGCGAGCATCGCCACCAGAGTGATGGCGATGAGCACCTCGATCAGCGTCATGCCGCGCTCTCCGGGATTGGTCATGGCGAAGTGGGGGCGGCGCCGGCCTCCTGCATGCTTTCGAAAAAGGGGACGTCGGCGGCCGTCATTCGCATGGCGCGGTAGGCGGACAGGGCGAAGGTGCGCTCGCCGCCGCCGCTGCGCCACCAGACCTCCAACCGAATGCGGACCAGGATGGGGGCCCCGGCGGGCGGCGCGGCGCCCGGCTGAAGCACGGCGCCCTCAAAGGGCACGGCCGTGGCGCGCCAGCCGGCCTCGATGCCGCCCGTCTCTTCCGGCGCGAAGCGGCCTTCGAGCGGCACGCCTCTGGGCAGCAGGCGGTTTGAAAGGAGCTCGTCCATCTGGCGGCGCGCCAGCGCGGCGGCGCGTTCGGCCTCAAGCAGCCGGGCGGCGTTGGACATCGACGCACGCAGCGCGCCCAGCAGTCCGATGACGGCCACCGCCATGAGCGTCGTCGCGACCAGCACTTCGAGCAGCGTGAATCCGTTGCGGCGCCGGAGCATCGCTTACCGCGTCCCCTCTTCCGAGACGCGTTCCGGAGGCGTTTCGACGACCGCCATGCCGGTGAGAGGGTCGATGCGCACCAGCCGCCGCTGGCCGCGGGTGTTGCCAATGAGCATGCCGACGGCCGGAAACGGCTCACCGGGCACAAGCAACACGGAGCGGACCGTCTCTTCGCCGGCAGCCGGCACCGGAGGGAGAATCTCACGAATCGACAGGCCCGCCTCGAGCTGATGCTCGCGGTGGAAGCCGCCGCGCGGGTCGCTGACGGCCACTTTGCCCGCGGCGCGGTCCACAAGCAGCTCCACCGGCGACTGGCGGCTCTCGACGCGGGTCATCGCCTGCACGAGCAGCGCGGCCAGGCCGTCGGCGGCCGAGCGCAGCCGGAGCGAGTCGAGCCCGGCGCCGATGGCCGGATACGTGATGCCCACCAGCAGGCTCACCACCATGAGCACGATGAGCATCTCAAGCAGCGTGATGCCGCGTTGGGCGCGCATCGGCTACTGGGCTTTCCAGCTGACGATGTCGGCGTTGACGCCTTCGCCGCCGGGCTGGCCGTCGGCGCCGAGGCAGATGATTTCGGGCTCGTCGCCGTGCTCGCCCGGGTAGCGGTAGATGTAGGGGCGGCCCCAGGGATCCACCGGGATGTCCTGCTGAAGATAGGGGCCCTGCCACTGTGGCACGTTCTGTGGGCGCACGCGGAGGGCCTGGAGGCCCATCTCGGTGGTGGGGTAAGTGCCGGTGTCCAGCTTGTAGGCGCCCAGCGCGGTCATGAACGCCTGGATCTGCGCGCGCGCCGCGGTGACGCGCGCCGTGTCGCTCTTGCTCAGCAGCCTGGGCGCGACCAGCGCGGCGAACAGCGCGATGATCGTCAGCACGACGAGCATCTCGATGAGCGTGATGCCGCGCCGCCGCGTCTGCCTGTTGTGGTTGCGAGTCGCCATGTGGGGCTTCCTTTCTTCCATTACATCGCCAATTCGTTGATGCCGGTGATGGCCAGCAGCATGGAGAGAATGAGCGCGCCGACGGCGACGCCCATCACCAGAATGATGAGCGGCTCGAACAGCGAAGTGAAGCGCTTGATGGAGGCGCGCGTGTCGGCCTCGTAGATTTCGGCCGCGCGGAGGAACATCGCGTCGAGCCGGCCCGTTTCCTCGCCGATGGTCAGCAGGTGCGCCAGCAGCGGCGGAAACATTCCGGTGGCCGCCAGCGGGGCGCTCAGGCCCTCGCCGCGCCTGACGCCCTGGGCCACCAGCTCGAGCGCGTCCGCCATGCGGCGGTTGGTGAGGATGCCGCGGGCGATCTGGATGGACTGCACGAGCGGCACGCCGTTGGCGATGAGCGTCCCCATGGCGCGCGCCAGTTGCGCCGTCTGCGCTTTGCGCAGCGCCTCGCCGAGCAGCGGCAGCTTCAGGCGGAAGCCGTCCCACCAGTAGCGGCCCGCAGGAGAACCGATCCAGGAGCGGAAGGCGGCCAGCGCGGCGACGAGCGCCGCAAGCACCCACAGCCCGTAGGCGCGGACCCACTGGCTCACGTTGAGCAGCGCCTGGGTCATGGCCGGGATGCGGACGCTCGATGCCGCAAACGCGGCCGCGAAGCGGGGCACGACGTAGTACATCAGGATGAAGATCGAGCCCGCGCCGACGAGCGTCAACAGCGCCGGATAGACGAGCGAGCTGACGATGTAGCCGCGCAGTTCGTCGCGCGTCTTTTCGTATTCGGCCAGCCGCTCGAAGATCTGCGCCAGCGACCCCGAGGCCTCGCCGGCGCGGACCATGTTGACGTAGATCTGGGGAAAATAGGCGGGCCGCGTGGCCAGCGCGTCGGCCAGCGACTTGCCGCCCTTGACGGCGCGGAGCACGTCGTCGACCACTTCGCGGAATTCGGCGCGCGCGCTCAGCTCGGCGACGATGGCCAGGGCGCGGTCCAGCGGCACTCCGGCGGCAAGCAGAGTCGCCAGCTCCTGGGTGAAGAAAAGCACGTCGCGGCGCCTGCCGAGGCGAAGGGAAGCAAGCCTGGTTTCGCCGCCGCCCTGGGGCGCGCGGCCCACGTAGAGGGGAATCAGCCCCTGGCGGCGCAGTTCGCGGGCGGCGGCGGCCTCGTCGGGGGCGGTCAGCACGCCGGTGCGCTTGCGCCCGTCGGGGGTCACCGCGCGGAAATAGAGCTGAAGTGACGGCACGTCAGAACTCCTGCGTCACGCGCAGCACCTCTTCGGCGGTGGTCACGCCCTGCCGCACTTTCATCCAGCCGTCTTCGCGCAGCGAGCGCATGCCGTGGCGGCGGGCGATTTCGGTGAGGACGCTCGCGTCGGCGCCGGCCATGATCTGCCGGCGCAGCTCGTCGTTCATCTCCATCATCTCGAAGATGCCGACGCGGCCCAGATAGCCGGCGCCGAAGCAACGCGCGCAGCCGCGCCCGCGCCAGACGGGGATCATCGCGCCGTCGGGGGCGAGCCGCTCGCCGGCGGGCTCCTTGCAGTGCGGGCAGATGACGCGGACCAGCCGCTGGGCAAGCACGGCCACCAGCGATGAACAGATCAGATAGTTCTCCACGCCCATGTCGACGAGGCGGGTGATCGCGCTCGGCGCGTCGTTGGTGTGCAGCGTGGAGTAGACGAAGTGGCCGGTGAGCGCGGCGCGGATGGCCACCTCGGCCGTTTCGTAGTCGCGGATCTCGCCCACCATGATCACGTCCGGATCCTGGCGCACGATGTGGCGCAGGCCGGTGGCGAAGGTGAGGCCGATCTGCGGATTGACGTGGATCTGGTTGATCCCGTCCATCTGATATTCGACCGGATCTTCGATGGTGATGATCTTTTTGTCGCTTTGATTGATCCGCTTGAGCGCCGAATACAGCGTGGTCGACTTGCCGCTGCCGGTGGGACCGGTGACGAGGAAAATGCCGTGCGGGAGCGAGGTGAAGTACTCCATGCGCGCCAGCATGTGGTCGTCGAAGCCGAGGTTGCGCAGGTCGTAGAAGTCGCCGGCGCTGCGGTCGAGCAGGCGCATGACGACGCTTTCGCCGTAGAGGGTGGGCAGGGTGGAGACGCGGAGGTCCACCTCGCGGCCGAGCGTCTTCATCTTGATGCGGCCGTCCTGCGGCAGGCGCCGCTCGGCGATGTTCATCTTCGCCATCAGTTTCAGGCGGCTGATGACGGCGGCCTTGAGCTCGCGCGGGGGCGGCTCCTGCTCCTGGAGCACGCCGTCGATGCGGAAGCGGACGCGGACCTCCTTTTCAAACGGCTCGATGTGGATGTCGCTGGCGCGCTTTTCCACCGCCTGGGCGATCATTGCGTTGACCAGGCGGATCACCGGCGCCTCGCTGGCCATGTCGCGGAGCTGTTCGAGCTCGGCGGCGGACTCGGCGTCCTCGCCGGCGAGCACTGCCGCTTCCGGCTCCTGTTCGGCGTAGTAGCGCTCGGGCGCGTCGAGGATCTCGGTTTCCGGAGCGATTTCGGCGCGCACGCGCAGGCCGGTGGCCGCGCGCACGGCGGCGAGCGTCTCGAAGTCGAGCGGATCGGCCATGGCGACGACGAGCGCGCCGCCGTCCATGCGCAGCGGGAAGATACGCGCCTGGCGGAGGAAGCGGGCCGAGAGGCGCTCGGTTTCGGGCGTCACCAGCGGCGGGCCGTCGAGCTTTGCCACCGGGATTTCGAGCTGCTCGGCCAGCGCCTGCACGATGTCGCGCTGGGCGGCGAAGCCGAGATCGACGAGGATGCGGCCCAGCTTGTCGCCGCGCTCGCGCTGAAGGTCGAGCGCGCGGTCGAGGTCTTCCTGCGCGATGAGGCCCTTGCGGATGAGAATCTCGCCCAGCCGCATGGCGCTACTCTTCCCGGGTCCGCACGACCTGAGCCAGCACGGAGCGGGGCTGCCGCTGAAGCGCCACGTCGAGCAGCGCGTCGCGGCGCGCCTGCATCTGGAGGAGCCTGGGCAGGCCGGCCGAATCCTCCCAGGGCTGCGAGAAAAGCAGCACGCCGAGCACGATCTGCTCGCCCGGGGGCAGCCGGTCGAGCGATTGCGCCGCCGCCAGCAGCATGTCCCGCATCAGCTCGCGGACCTGGGGCAGCCGCTTCAGCTTCTGCTCGCGCAGCCGGGCGATCTCTTCGCGGCTGAGCGCGGGGCGGAACGGAGAGAGTCCGGGCCCGGGCGAAAGGTTGATCTCCGCCGTGAACACCACACCGAAGCCGTCGATGTAGAGGCCGCGCGTCAGGCCGAGGACTTCGATGGGACGGTCCAGGTCGAAGCGCGCGAACTTCTGATCCAGGGCCTTTTCCATGGCGGCGATCTCCGGCCGCGACGGGCGCACCGTCTGTCCGGCGAGGAGCAGGCAACTGGCGGCCATTAAAACAAGGGTTCTCATCAGTCGCCTCCGTAGCGGGCGCTTGCGAGGTAGACGTTGTTGATTCTCTTCTGAAGCAGCTCGAACGCGGCATTCACGTCGCGCAGGTCGGCGCGGCGCCGCTCTTCGATGCGCTTTTCGAACTCCGCCAGGCGCGCCTCCATCTGCGCGGCCGCAGGGCCGAGCCGGGTGCGTACGGCCGCCTCGACCGCCGCCGGCAGCCGCCGCTCAAGCTCCGCCTGAACGGCGCGCTCGATGGTCTGCGGATCGGCCTGCGCGGCCTGCGGGACGGGCGGCGGCGCCATCTGGCCGTGCAGCAGGATGGCGATGGCGACGATGAGGGCGGAAGCGAACCCCCAGGCCGGCGCGGGCATCCGCCAGATCCGCTTCCACCAGGGGAGCTCGAAGACGGGATCGGAGACGAAGGCCAGCCGCCGCGGAATCGGATGCTGCGGCAGTTGCCGCACGGCGACAAGCGTGAGTCCCAGGGCTTCCACCTCCCTCTGGCAGGCGGCGCATCCCTTCAGATGCTCTTCCATGATGCGCCGCTCGCCGGGCGACGTTTCGTTGAGCACGAATCCTTTCCAGTCGAAATCAGCGCACGGCATGTTGCTGCTCCTCGCTCTCCGTCATGACTCCTGCGGCGGGCGCACCGGCGCCAGCGCCTCTTTCAGCAACTCCAGCCCGGTGTAGACACGCGACTTGATGGTGGATGCCGGGCAGTTCAGGATGGCGGCGATCTCGTCGAATTTGAATCCCTCGTAGACCTTGAGGATCACCGCCTCGCGCTGCTCGGGGCTGAGCCGCGCGAGCGCGGCCTCCACCGCCAGCGACGCCTCCACCGGGGCCAGCGAGACACGCATCGCGGCGGTGGCCGCGTCGTCGAGCTCGGTCTCGCGCTGCGGCCGCCGCAGATGGCTCATCGCCTCGTTGTGGGCGATCCGGTACAGCCAGGGGCCGAAGCGCGCCGGGTCTTCGAGCCTCGCCAGGTTCTGATAGGCCTTGATGAAGGTGTCCTGGCAGAGGTCGAGCGCGTCGTCGGCGTGGCCGGTGATCCGCAGCAGGTAGTTGTAGATGCGCGTCTCCCAACGGGAGACGAGCGCATTGAAGGCGTCGAGGTCGCCCTTGCGGGCGCGCCCGGCCAGCTCCCGGTCTTCGGCTTCGCGGAAAATCAACTCCTGGGCTCCCTGGCCATTGTTCCTGATCGGGCCGCCTGAATCAAAGACGCGCCGGGCGGGAAAAAAGTCGGAACGCGCCGGCGGGGCCGCCTCCGCTAGGATGGTCTTTTCGAGGCTACCAGCGAGGTTGGCGTCCTGAGCACTCCATACCCAGACTCGGTCCGCTTCCTGTACGCGCTCGGCAACGAGCACCGGACCATCAAACTCGGGCTGGAGCGGATCCGCACGCTGCTGGCGCATCTCGGCAACCCGCACCAGGCGTGCCGCTTCATCCATGTGGCGGGCACCAACGGGAAGGGCTCCACCTGCGCAATGATCGAACGCACGCTGCGCGAGGCGGGCGTGCTGACCGGGCTGTATACGTCGCCGCATCTGGCCGAACCGGTGGAGCGCATCCGCATCCTGGGCCGGCCGGTTCCGTTCGCCGATTTTGCGCGCGCCTTCGACGAGGTGCACTCGGCCGCCGAGCGGCTGGTGGCGGAAGGCGTGATCGACATGCACCCGACCTATTTCGAGACGATCACCGCCATGGCCTTCCTGCTGTTCCGCCAGTATGGGGCCGAGGTGGTGGTGCTGGAGACGGGCATGGGCGGGCGGCTGGACGCGACCAACGTGGTGGACCCGGAAATCAGCGTCATCACGCCGATTGATTTCGACCACGAAAAGTTTCTTGGCAACACGCTGGCGCAGATCGCCTTCGAGAAGGCGGGCATCATCAAGCCGGGCCGGCCGGTGGTGACGGCGCGGCAGCACCCGGAGGCGATGCGCGTGCTCGAGCGGCGCGCGGCGGAGCTGGGGTCGCCGCTGGTGCGGGCGTCCGGCTGGCGCACCAGCGAGCTGGAGCTGCATGCCTTCGGGAGCCGGTTCCGGGTGCACGGGCCCGGCGGGCTGTCGTTTCCGGTGGAGCAACCGCTCATCGGCGCGCATCAGGTGGAAAATGCGCTCACGGCCATCGCGGCGCTGCATCAGCTCGGCTACACGCCGGCGCAGATCCGGCGCGGCATCGCCTCTGCGGACTGGCCGGGGCGGCTGGAGCTGGTGCGGCGTGCGCCGGACGTATTTCTCGATGGCGCGCACAATGCCGCCGGGGCGCGGGCGCTCGGCGGCTACCTGCGCCACTTCCATCATGGCCGCCGCATCTGGATGATCTTCGCCGCCATGCGCGACAAGAATCTGCGGGCGCTGGGCGGCCCGCTGTTTCCGCTGGCAAGCGAACTGATCTTCACCGCGCCGGCGCAGACCCGTGCGTTTTCGCCGGAAGAGCTGCGCGAGTTGAGCGGCGAGGGCCGCGCGCTGACGGCGCCGGACGTGCGGGCGGCGCTCGAAATGGCGTCGGGCGCCGCGCCGGAGGAGCTGATCGTGGTGACCGGGTCGCTCTACCTGGTGGGCGAGGCGCGCGAACTGCTCGTGGGATAATCGGGATTTCCGCGCCGCGATGACGTCAAGCTACTGGTTTTCGCTGCTGGGCCGCGCCCCGCTGGTCATCCTTTCCACCGCGCTGTTCGGCACGCTGAGCATGATTGCGTCGCTGTGGGACCGCAGCGGGCGGCAGCAGTTTGCGATCGCGCGTGTGTGGGCGCGGACGCTCCTGTGGGCGGCCGGGGCGCGCGTCCGGGCGGTGGGCCTGGAAAAGATCGACCCGCGCGGGACATATGTCATCTGCCCGAACCATGTGAGCTACATGGACACGCCGGTGCTGCTCGCCTGGCTGCCGGTGGAGTTCCGCTTCATGGCGAAGGAAGAGCTGCTGAAGCTGCCTTTCATTGGCGGGCATCTGCGGCGCGCGGGCAATATCAGCGTGCCGCTGGACGATCCGCGCGCGGCGCTGCGGGTGCTGAGCGCCGCCGGCAAGGCGATGCAGGAGAACGGCGTGTCCGTGCTTGTGTTCCCCGAAGGCGGCCGTTCGGCCAGCGGCGAGCTGCGCGAGTTCAAGGACGGGGCGGCATATCTGGCCATCAAGGCGCAGGCGCCGCTGGTGCCGGTGGCGCTGATCGGCGTGCGCGACATCCTGCCGATGCACTCGCACCACCTGCGCCCCGGGCGGGTGACGATGCGCGTGGGCGATCCGATCCCGACGGCGGGCTCGAAGCCCTCGGACCGCACCGAGCTCACCGCGCGTCTGCACGCGGCGGTGCGGGAGCTGCTCGAGCAGGGGCACGCGTGATCTGCGCGGCCGTTATACTTGGCGCCATGCGGTCTCTGGTGGCATTGCTGGGATGCGCCATCCTGCTGGCGGCGCAGCCGCCCCAGGGCGGGATGGACGTCCGCGAGTACGAGCCGCGCTCTTCACTGGTGGTTCCGCAGAATCCGCGGACCCGGGCGAAGTTCCCGTTCATCGACGTTCATAACCATCCGCGCTTCCCGATGCCGGCCGAACAGGCCCGCAGGATGGTGGCCGACATGGACGCGCTGAACCTGCGCATCATGGGGAGCCTGTTCGTGCGAGGCGGCAACGGCGAGAGGCTGCGACAGGCGGTGGAGAGCGCGCAAGAGCTGGCGCCGGGGCGCTTCTTCTTTTTCGCCAGTCCGGACTACGCGGGCATCGAGTCGCCGGACTACGGCCGTCGCGCTGCCGCGCGCTTCGAGGAGGACTTCCGGCTGGGCGCGCGAGGGCTGAAGGTGTGGAAGGACCTGGGACTGATGCTGCGCGACGGGCAGGGGCGGCGCATCCGCGTCGACGAGCCGCGCTTCGACCCGCTGTGGGAGGCCTGCGCGCGGCTGAGGGCCCCGGTGTTCATCCACACGGCCGATCCGCGCCAGTTCTGGGAGCCCGTGGACCGCTTCAACGAACGGTGGCTGGAGCTGATGGAAGTCCCGGGACGGCGCCGCGACCCGCAGACAGATCCATCCTGGGAGCAGCTCATCGAGGAGCAGCACAACCTGTTCCGCCGCCACCCGAAGACGGTCTTCATCAATGCCCACCTGGGATGGCTGGGCGGTGATCTGGCGCGCCTGGGGAAGCTGCTCGACGAATGCCCGAACGTATATACGGAAATCGGAGCGGTGCTGGCCGAACTCGGGCGGCAGCCGCGCTTCGCACGGGCATGGCTTTTGCGCTATCAGGACCGTGTGGTGTTCGGCAAGGACTCGTGGAACCCGGTGGAGTACCACACCTACTTCCGGGTGCTGGAGACCGCCGATGAGTATTTCCCGTATTACCGTCGGCGCCACGCCTTCTGGGCGATGTACGGGCTGGACCTACCGGATGAAGTACTCAGGAAGCTCTACTACAAAAACGCGCTGCGGCTGATTCCCGGGCTGGACGCGGCCGGTTTTCCGAAGGATTGAGAGGCGCCCGCGGCGGAAAAGAGAGCAGAAAGCCCGCGGCCCCGCCGCAGGGGCGGGGCCGCGGGCCGGAGGTGGTGGACAGCCGTCCCGGAGACGGGATCAGTAATCCATGTCAGGCGTGTGGCCGCCGCCGGCCGGGGCGGGCTTCTTCTCCGGGATCTCGCAGATCATCGCCTCGGTGGTGATCATCAGGCCGGCGATCGAGGCGGCGTTCTGGAGCGCGGTGCGGGTCACCTTGGTCGGGTCGATGACGCCGGCCTCGACGAGGTTCTCATACTCGCCCGTCTGGGCGTTGAACCCGAAGTTGAGGTCGGTGCTCGACAGGATCTTGCCGACCACGATGGCGCCCTCGAAGCCGGCGTTGGCCGCGATCTGGCGGACCGGCTCCTCGCAGGCGCGCTTGACGATGTTGATGCCGATCTGCTCGTCGTTTTCGCCCTTGATGCCGTCCAGCACGCGGGAGGCGCGCAGGAGGGCGACGCCGCCGCCGGGCACGATGCCCTCTTCGACCGCGGCGCGGGTGGCATGCAGGGCGTCCTCGACGCGGGCCTTCTTCTCCTTCATCTCGGTCTCGGTGGCCGCACCGACCTTGATCACCGCGACGCCGCCGGCGAGCTTGGCCAGCCGCTCCTGGAGCTTCTCGCGGTCGTAGTCCGAGGTGGTCTCCTCGATCTGGGTGCGGATCTGCTTGATGCGGCCCTCAATGGCCTTCGGATCGCCCTGGCCGTCGACGATGGTGGTGTTGTCCTTGTCCACCACGACGCGCTTGGCGCGGCCGAGGTCGTCCAGCCGCACGCCCTCGAGCTTGATGCCGGTCTCTTCCATGATGGCCTTGCCGCCGGTGAGGATGGCGATGTCTTCGAGCATGGCCTTGCGGCGGTCGCCAAAGCCCGGGGCCTTCACCGCGCAGACGCTGAGCGTGCCGCGCAGCTTGTTGACGACGAGGGTGGCCAGGGCCTCGCCTTCGACCTCTTCGGCGATGACCAGCAGCGGACGGCCCGCACGGGCGATCTGCTCGAGCAGCGGCAGCAGGTCCTTCATGCTGCTGATCTTCTTCTCATGGATAAGGATGTAGGGCTCCTCGAGCACCGCCTCCATGCGGTCCGGGTCGGTGATGAAGTAGGGCGAGAGGTAGCCGCGGTCGAACTGCATGCCGTCGACGGTGATCAGCTCGGTGTGCATCGTCTTGGACTCTTCCACCGTGATCACGCCGTCCTTGCCGACCTTCTGCATGGCCTCGGAGATCTTGTTGCCGATCTCGGTGTCGCCGTTGGCCGAGATGGTGCCGACCTGGGCGATCATCTCGCCGCTGATCGGCTTGGACATCTTCTTGATTTCCTCGACCACCGCGTCGACGGCGCGCTCGATGCCGCGCTTCAGCGCCATCGGGTTGGCGCCGGCGGCGACGGCCTTGACGCCCTCGCGGTAGATGGCCTGAGCCAGGATGGTCGCCGTGGTGGTGCCATCGCCGGCCACATCGGAGGTCTTGGAAGCGACCTCGCGCACCATCTGGGCGCCCATGTTTTCGAGCGGATCCTTCAGCTCGATCTCCTTGGCCACGGTCACGCCGTCCTTGGTGATGGTCGGGCCGCCGAATTTCTTCTCGATGACCACATTGCGGCCCTTCGGGCCGAGGGTCACCTTCACCGCGTCAGCCAGCTGGTTGACGCCGCGCAGAATCGCCTGGCGCGAGCTCTCGCTGTAAACAATCTGCTTGGCTGCCATAGTCTCTTCTCTCCTCGTCTGCTGGAATCCTTACTTCTCAATCACGCCCAGGACTTCGTCCTCGCGCAGGATCAGATACTCCTGCCCGTCAATCTTGATGTCGCTGCCGGCATACTTGCCGAACAGGATCCGGTCGCCCACCTTCACATCGAGGGGCACCACGGTGCCGTCCTCGAGCCGCTTGCCGCGGCCCGCCGCCACCACCTCGCCCTCCTGCGGCTTCTCCTTGGCGGTGTCGGGGATGATGATGCCGTTCTGCACCGTCTCCTGCGGCTCGATCCGGCGCACGACAAGCCGGTCATAGAGCGGACGAATCTGCATCGGTTCGCTTCACCTCCATCGATTGGATCGATTCTCGCTTGCGGCGCGTGAATCTACGAGCGGAACCTGAGCGGTTCCTCGCACCGCCCAATATTATTAGCACACTTGGCGGAGGAGTGACAAGTGCTTCCTGTAACTCATTGTTGAATAGCCATTTGGCAGCCTAACCCCGGAGGCTGGCGTGGCTGGTGCGTTGTTGCGCCCCACGGTTTGACAGAAAAGTTGAGCACGCCAGGCTCAAGGCCGAGTCTACCGCGTGGACACCATCGTCGAGGGCTCTGTCAGCCGACGGGTGCTATTCTGGCGGTATGCTGCGGCGGGTTCGCTGGCTGTTGCTGGCAGCCATTGCCGTTCTGGCGGCGCTGGTGGGATGGGTGTACTGGCGCGAGCGCGCGGCGCGGCTGGCGGAGAGGCCCGCGCCCCCGGCCCCGCTGCCGCAGAACACGGCGGCGGTGGCCTCGCAGTGGGAATACGAGATCAAATCTGGAGAGCAGCCGAGGGTGCTCGTCCGCGCCCGGCAGTTCGAGCAGGTGAAGGACCCGCCGGTCATCCATCTGGAGGGTCTGGAGATCGAAATCCGCCAGCTCGACGGGCCGCGCTACGACCTGGTACGCAGCCCGCGGGGCACGTTCCGGCAGAGCGACGGGGCGCTCATGGCGGAGGGAGAGGTGGAGATCACGCTGGGACTGCGCCGCGCTCCGGCCGAGCCGCCGGCCCGGGTGATGAAGATCCGCACGCGGGCCGTTTCGCTGGATGCCAACACGAACCGTGCGTGGACGGAGGCGCCGGCGGAGTTCGAGTTTGGCCTGGCGCGGGGCCGGTGCGTGGGCGCGTCCTATGATCCGAACGCGCGCGAGATCGTGATGGAATCGGAGGCCGAGCTGAGCTGGGCGAGCGCCGACGGGCGCAGGCCGCCGATCGAAGTGCGCGCCAGCAAGGTCATCTACCGCGAGGCCACGGCCGATGTCATCCTGACGGCGCCGTCGCACCTGTGCCGCGGGGGCTTTGAGCTGCATGGGCAGGACGCCTTCGTCAAGCTCGATGACCAGGGCCGGCTCGAGCACGTGCAGACGACGGAAGCCGTGGGCGCCGACCGGGCTGTGGGGCGGCTGCTGGAATTCCAGTCGGGCGAATTGATGGTGCGCTTCACGCCGGAGGCCGAGGTGCGGAAGGTGGAGGCGACACGCAGGGCGAGGCTGATTTCGACCTCCGCTCCGGGTGTCACAGAGGTAACGGCCGACCGGGTGGATCTGGACTTCGAGACGGGCGCAAACGGCGCCGAGCTGCGGCATGCGCTGGCGATGGGCCAGGGTCGGGTGCACAGCCGGCCGGCGGCGCGGGCGGGCCGTCCCCCGCAGCCGGTGCGGGTGCTGACAAGCGAGGTGATTCACCTGGCGATGCGCGAGGGCGGCAGCGAGCTGGACCGTGTCTGGACCGAGGCGCCCGGTCGCATTGAGTTCCGGCCGTCGGTGCCGGACCAGCCGCACCGCACCGTGACCGGCGAACGCTTCACCTTCGGCTACGCGGCGGCCAACCAGCTGGAGTCCTTCCGGGCGACGAAGGCGGAGACGCTGACCGTGCGCCCCGCCCGCGAGCGCGCGGGACAGAAGAAGAACGACGCGAAGCCGGTGGAGACGCGCACGCGCAGCGACGACCTGGAGGCGCGTTTTGAGGCAGCCACGGGCGAGCTGGACTGGATGCGGCAGTGGGGCCACTTCGAGTATCAGGAGCAGGCGCGGCGCGCCACGGCCGAAGAGGCGCGGCTGGAGGCGCGCACGGACCGGATCGAGCTGCGCGGCGGGGCGCGCATCCAGGACGATGCCGGGCTGACGTCGGCGCCGCTGATCCGCATCGACCAGCGGCAGGATGTTACCGCGGCCGAGGGCGGCGTGAGCGCGGTGATGCGTCCGCAGCAGGAGGGCGGCGGAGGGCTGGTGCGCGGCTCGGAGCCGCTGCGTGCCACCGCGCAGCGGATGACGGTGACGGAACAGAACCGCCGGGTTTTGTTTGAAGGCGACGCCGTGCTGTGGCAGGGCGAGATGCGCCTGCGCGGACAGAGGGTGCGGATCGACCGGAAGGAGCAGCGACTGGAGGCCGAAGGCGCGGTGGTGGCCGAGATTCCCGACGAGCGCGGCGGGGCGCAGGGCGCGGCCGCGGGCCGGATGAGCGTGGTGCACGCGGCCGCGCTCGTCTACGAGGGTCAGAAAAAGCAGGCGCTGTTTTCCGGCGGCGTGCGGCTGGAGCGGCCGGGCATGACGGTAGAGTCGACGCAGTTGCGGGCGTTCTTTTCCGAACAGGTGCAGGCGGGCAGGACGGAGACGCGGCTGGACCGGCTGGAGGCCGCCGGTTCGGTGGTGATCCGCGAGTTTGCGCGCGGCCGGCGCCGCACGGGCCGCGGCGAGCACGCCGAGTATTTTCTGGCCGAGGATCGGATGGTGCTGAGCGGCGGAAATCCGAGCGTGGAGGATGAGCAGCGAGGCATCACGCGCGGCGCGGTGATTACCTGGTTCGGCCGGCAGGACCGGATGATCGTTGATAACGAAGGGGCAGGGCCGGCCGTGAGCCGGGTGAAGCAGAAGGGCAGCGAGTAGTCCGCTCCCGAGGCGCGCCGGGGCGCGCGGGCCGCATAATGGGAGACGGTGAACGCGATTCCGGGCAATGGCCGGCGCATCCTGCGCACGGAGGAAGTGAGCAAGACCTACCGCAAGCGCCGCGTGGTGGACAACGTCAGCGTCAGCGTTTCCACGGGGGAGGTGGTGGGGCTGCTCGGGCCCAACGGGGCGGGCAAGACGACGACGTTTTACATGATCGTCGGCATGGTGTCGCCCGACTCGGGCCACATTTTTCTGGATGACCGCGAGATCACCGACCTGGCGATGTATGAGCGGGCGCGGGCCGGCATCAGCTACCTGCCGCAGGAGCCTTCGGTGTTCCGCCGGCTGAGCGTGGAAGACAACCTGATGGCGATTCTGGAGACGCTGCCGATCCGGCCCGAGGAGCGGCGCCGGCGGCTGGAGGAGCTCATCGAGCAGATGGGGCTCGAGCCGGTGCGGAAGAACCGCGGCTATGCGCTTTCGGGCGGCGAGCGGCGGCGGGTGGAGATCGCGCGCGCGCTTGTCATTGAGCCGCAGTTCCTGCTGCTGGACGAGCCGTTTTCCGGCATCGACCCGATTCAGGTGCTCGAGCTGCAAAAGATCATCGCTGACCTCCGCGACCGCGGCATCGGCATCCTGATCACCGACCACAACGTGCGCGAGACGCTCGCCGTCACAGACCGGGCCTACATCATCAACCAGGGCCGCATCTTCCGCGCCGGCACGCCGCTGGCGCTGGCGATGGATCCGGACGTGCGGCGCGTCTATCTGGGCGATAACTTCCAGTTGCCAGCCTGACGCGGACCGGCGGTGCGGCATCCGCCGCTGCCAGTGTACCGGGATGCTTCCAGAGCCGGGCCCGCGGCCTGTCACAAAGCGGCCCGGCCGCGCCGTTTTGGCGGGCCGGGCCGGGAGGTGAAAGGAGGGCTCAGGGGATCAGAAGTCGACGCGAAGGTTGAACTGGATGACGCGCGACAGGCCGCGCTGCGAAGTGACGCGGCCGAAGCTGGCGCTGGTCGGGTCCGTGTTGGGTCCGGAGAAGTTCGTGTGGTTGATGGCGTTGAGCAGGTCCACCGAGAACCGGGTCTGGATGCCGCGCTCCTGTCTGATGGGGAAGATGCGCTCGATCTTGAGATCCAGGTTCTTGATGCCGTCGGCGCGGATGGCGTCCAGTCGCACCGGGAACATGCGGACGTGATAGGAGCCGGGCTGGTTGGCGGTGCGGCCGTCGAAGCCGACGAAATCGGCCGGCGGATCGGTGCTGCCGCGCCAGGCGATGGAGCCGTCGAACCACTGGAGGTAATCCTTGCCGCGCACCTCGTCGTGCCGGAAGAGCCGCTCCAGGGTGTTTTTGTCGATGTTGCCGTAGAAGAACCGGTTGCCCCAGTCCGTGGCCGGGCCGCTCTGCACCTGCCAGACGCCGGAAAGGTTCCAGTTGCCGACGACGTAGGCGAGCGGGCCCTGCTTCAGGTAGGTGCGCCCCTTGCCGAAAGGAGTCTGCCAGATGGCGGTGAGCACCACGCGGTGAGGCATCACGTTGTTGTTGATGCGTTCGCTCGGGCTGGCGTCGAACTCGTTCAGGTAGTAGTCGGACACGTAGCTGGAGGCCCAGGTGTACATGAAGCTGGCCTGGAGGCCGTGAGCCATGCGCCGCTCGACGACGAGTTCGAGGTCATGGTATTTCACATAGCCGTTGCGGACGTCCTCGCCGCTGGCGTCCCCATAGCGGTTTACCGTTGAGAACTGCGGGTAGGGCCGGAGCAGCCTGTGGCGGGCGATGACCTTCGAAGTGTAAAGGCCCTGGCCGCTGATGAAACGGTAGAGCGTGGGGTTGGTCTGCTGGAGGGCGGCGAGGTTGGCGATGTAAAACGGGTTGGGGACGTTGCCATTGAGGTAGTTGTCGTTGGTCTGGTTCCGCTTCATTCCGGTGGACCAGTACGGCTGCGGCAGGGCGTTGACGCGGCGCGTCACCGGAATGTAGGAGTAAGCGCCGTTGTAAGAGACGTCCACCATCAGGTTGTTCATCAGCTCGCGCTGATAGCTGATGCGCCAGCGGTGCTGGAGAGCGGGCCTGAAGTTCCACGGTCCGGCGGTGATGGTGCCGTTGTAGAGGGCGATGCCGTCGAGGGCGCGGCCGAAGGGGTCGTCGAAGCGGGTGTTGCCGGCGGCGGGGCGCACCGGGAAGGGATCGTTCATCACGGTGCGGCCCTGGGCGATGCCGGCCGCGTCGCCGATGCCGCAGCAGAAGGTGAGGCCGGCGTCGTTGCTGATCGGCGTGGAGGTTGTCTGGGAGAAGCCATTGACGGCGGGCCGGTCATTGGAGACGTTCAGCGTGTCCTGATACATGCCCCAGCCGCCGCGGATCACGTTCTTGTTGTTGATGGAGTAGACGGCGCCAAACTTGGGCAGGAAGGTGTGCGTGCCCTTGTTGGCGGTCCTGAAGCCCTGCTCGCCCAGGTAGACGCTGATGCCGCTGGCGCGGAACTGGCTGGCGGGCATTTCGGGGATGGGGTTGGCGGCATAGGCGGCCTCGACCAGGTCGGTGATGGGGCTCTTCTGGTCGAGCAGCGTCCAGGCGATGGCGCGGTCGTACTTTTCGTCGCTGCCGCCTTCCCGCTCATAGCGCAGGCCGAGCGAGAGGCGCAGCTTTGTGGTTACCCGCCAGTCGTCCTGGAAATAGAGGGCGCGCCGCGGGGTGGTGAAATAGAACATGCCGTTGTAATCGATGGAGGCCCCGCTGGGCAGGCCCATCATGAAGGCGGCCCAGTCGTGGACGTGGTTGGAGGCCTGGTTGTCCACGTTCGAGGCGCGGGTCCAGTTGTTGCGGAAGGTGAAGATGCCGGTGCTGGAGCCGGGCCCCACGGAACCGAAGTAGTGGCGGCGCTCCTGCCAGCCGTAGCGGAAGGTGTGGCTGCCGCGGATGGAGGTCATCGAGGCGCGGAGCTCGCCAGTGGTGAGCAGCGTGCCGATGACGGGGTAGCCGCCGCCGACATCGGTGATGTTGTTGAAGTCGAGCCGTGGCAGTTGCGTGTACTGACCGGCGCGCTGGTCGATGTAGGCGGGCAGGCCGACGTCAGCGGCCTTGATCTTCGTGCGGGTGGTGTTGCGGCTGCCTTCCTCCCAGCGGGAGATGCCGAAGCTGGTGTCGAGGATGTTGTTGGCGTTGAGGGTCCAGAGGTAGCCGACGTTGCCGCCGCGGTTGATGCGGGTGAGGCCGTTGGAGTGCAGCCCGCGCTGGGTCTCATAGGTCCAGTCGTACTCGTCGGCGAGGCGGTCATTCCACTGCCAGCGGAAGTTGAAGCGCATGTCCTGGTTGATGACCCAGTCGTAGCGGTTGACGACGGAGTTGAACTTTTCGTCCTTCGGCATGGCGAAGGCGTAGTAGTTGTAGAACATCTCCGGGGTCACCTTGCCGGGAACATTGTTGGGCGTGGGGAACAGTTTCACGTAATAGTTGTACGTCGGGTTGAGCACGGGCACGCCCTTGTTGCCGGGGAACGGCGTGCGGACGACGGTGGAGCCGTCCAGGCGGGCCGAGCGGGGGTCGTAGATGGTGTACAGGCGCGCGCCGTTGGGGACGGTGAGGAAGTAGGAAAAGTCGCCCTGGCGCATGTCCATGGTGGGCACGGTGACGTCGGTGGAGCTGGTGGTCTCGGCCTTCGACTGGCGGATGCCGTTCCAGGTGAAAGACCAGAAGAGTCTGTCCTTGCCGTTGATGATCTTCGGCAGCCAGACGGGGCCGGAGGCCGAAAGGCCGTAGTTGTTCGAGCGGCCCGGCGCCTGCTTTTTCGTGGTGTTGGGATCGATGAGGCCGGCGCGAACCTTGGCATCATACGATTCGCGCTGGAAGAAGGGCGTGGCATTCCAGCGCTGCTGCCAATGCTGGTCGAAGACGGAGCCGTGCAGCGTGTTGGTGCCGGAGCGGGAGCTGACGTTGATGGCTGCGCCCGAGGTGAAGCCCTGGCTGGCATCGAAGTTGGCCGTTTCCAGTTTGAACTCGGTGATCGAGTCGGCCGGGGGGACGAAGCCGACACGGCGGCCGGAGCCGACCACGGTCATGCCATCGATCGTGTACTCGTTCTGGCCGACGCCGCCCATCGTGTTGAACGAGGACGTGCCGGCGTTGTCGAAGGGCCGGCGGTATTCGGGCTGGCCGGTCCACTGCATGCCCGGGGCGAGGGCGGAGAGCGCGAACGGGTTCAGGTCCGAGAAGGGCAGGTTGATGAGCTGCTGCTGGTCGAGGACGCGGCCACCGCTGGCGGTGGTCGTCTCGAGCAGCGGCGCCTCGGCGGTCACCTGAACGGTTTCGGCGACGGCGCCGATTTCGAGCGACAGGTTGATCTCGAGGCGGGCGCTGACGTTGACGGTGATGCCGGAGCGGACCAGCCGCTTGAAGCCGGGCGCTTCGACAGTGATCGTGTATGTGGACGGTTCGAGGAAGTTGACCTCGTAGTAGCCGGTTTCATTGGTCACCGTGCGGCGGGTTTCGTTGGTCTGTGTGTTGGTCACGGCGACCTGGGCGTTGGGGACGACGGCGCCCTGGGGATCCGTAACCCGGCCGGTGATGGCGCCGCGGGATTCCTGGGCGGCAAGAAGTGCGGGGAACAGCATGGCCAGGCTGAACCCCGTTACGAAGCGTTTCAGCATGCTGGAAAAGACCTCCCTGGAGCTGCGGCCAGGGGCGCCGCAGCGTGCCAGTCTATCTAATCACGATTCGATTGAAAGGTCAATGCATGACGGGAAAAACCGAATTCAGGTTTCATTTTTTTCTGACTGACTGTTTGAGTCCTGGCACGCCGCAGGCGGCGGTGATATAAGGGATTACGGTATCTGAAATGTCGCGAAGGGAGGCGACGGCAGTGCAGGATCTGTTTGATCTCACCGGGAAGGTGGCGGCGGTGATCGGCGGCGGAGGCGTGCTGGCGGGAGAGATGTCGCTGGGGCTGGCGCGCGCCGGAGCGGATGTGGCGGTGCTCGACTTCAACGAAGCGGCGGCGGAAAAGAAGGCGGCCGAAGTGGCGGCGCTGGGCCGCCGCGGGCTGGCGGTGCGCGTGGACGCCTCGAAGAAGGCGGACCTGGAGGCGGCACTCGCGCGAATCCTGGAGACGTTCGGCCGGGTGGACATCCTGATCAACGCGGCCGGGATCAACAGCGGGACGCCGTTTTTCGAGATCAGCGAGGAGGAGTGGCAGCGGATCCTCGACGTGGACCTGAAGAGCGTGTTTCTGGCCTGCCAGGTCTTCGGGGCGTGGATGACGCAGCCGGGCCGGGGCGGGTCGATCATCAACATCAGCTCGGCGTCTTCGGGGCCGCCGCTGTCGAAGGTGTTCACATACTCGATTGCCAAGGCGGGGGTCAACCAGATCACCCAGTTTCTGGCGCGGGAGTGGGCGCAGAAGGGCGTGCGGGTGAACGCGATCATTCCGGGGTTTTTCCCGGCGGAGCAGAACCGGAGGCTGTTGACTGAAGAGCGGGTGGCCGCCATCATGCGGCACACGCCCATGGGGCGGTTCGGCCAACCGCACGAGCTGGTGGGAGCGGTGCTGTTTCTGGCCTCGGAGAAGGCGTCGAGCTTTGTGACGGGGGCGCTGCTGCGGGTGGATGGGGGATTTCTGGCGATGACGATCTGAGAATGCGGAGAAGCGCGCAGCGCAAAATTTGCATTTGGGGGATTTTGCGCTGAGAGGAAGTGCAATTTTTGCGTTGATTTCTTCATGCCGCGCGTCCGGTGTAGAAGAAGTCCACAATATCAGCATAAAAGACCTGATGATCTGGAATGGGCAGGCAATTGCTTTGGGGGAAGCGGCTCAGACTGCTCTGACGGGAGTCATTCTATGCAAGCATACGGCTGGCTGATCGATGAAAAGCTATGCATCGAATGCAGGGCGTGTGAATCGGCCTGCAAGATGTGGAATCAGGTGGAGACCGGCGTCGGGGTGCGGCGCCGGCAGGTGAGGGTGTACACGATGGGGGTGTTCCCCCAGGTGCGGCAGCAGTCGCTGACCGGGGCGTGCAACCACTGCGAGAACGCATGGTGCATGAAGGTCTGCCCGGTGAAGGCGATCTGGCGGCGCGAGGAAGACGGCGTGGTGCTGATCGACCAGGACAAGTGCGTGGGCTGCCAGCAGTGCGCCATGTTCTGTCCTTACGGGGCGCCGCAGTTCAATCTGCGGACGCGGAAGATGGACAAGTGCACGATGTGCTTTGACCGGCTGGAGCAGGGGCTGGATCCGGCCTGTGTGACGCTGTGCCCGACCGGGGCGCTGAAATACGGTCCCTGGGATGAGATCCGCGGCAAGGGCTCGGAGACGACGGAGAACTTCGCGCCGCCGCGGCAGACGCGGCCGAAGATCCGCTTCGTGAAGGATCCATTTCCGGTGAAAGGGTGAAAGAGGAGGCAGCCATGGCACTGACGAGAAGAGACTGGTTGAAGACGACGGGCGCGGGGCTGGCGGCGGCGCCGGCGGCGCTGGGCGCGTTTGAGGACTATTTCCAGCCCGCATCGGGCGCGCCTGCGGGGATGACGCGGATCGTGACCGCCTGTGGCATCTGCTCGCCGAGTTGCGGCATCCAGGCGTGGGTACAGGACGGGAAGTTGAGGTTCCTGGAGGGGCTGCCCGGGGACGTTTCCGGCGGCGGGCATCTGTGCGGCAAGGGCGCGGCGGGAGCGATGCTGCTCTATGACCCGGACCGGCTGAAATACCCGATGAAGCGCACCAATCCGCGCAAGGGACTCGACCAGGATCCGGGCTGGGTGCGCATCTCCTGGCAGGAGGCGCTTGACGAGATCGCCTTCCGCATGAAGCAGACCATTGACAGCTACGGCACGGAGGCGCTGCTGTTTGTGACGCTGCCTTCGCCTGACCTCTGGGCGCGCTTCATGAACGCGATGGGCGTGGTGAACCGCATTGACCACCGGGACGAGTGCTTCCAGACGGACATGATCATCCAGAAGTACACGACCGGCGGGAAGACCTGGTGCAATGACTTCGAGAACTCGAAGTACATACTGCTATTTGGTTGGGACATTTTGGCGAAGGCGAAACTTGCCTATGCCACCGGGATCGCCAAGGCCCGCGAAAACGGCGCCAAGGTCGTGCATTTCTCGCCGAACTACACGGCCACGAGCCGGTTCGCCAATGAGTGGATCACCATCAAGCCGGGCACGGACCTGGCGGTGGCGCTGGCGATGATCCAGGTGATCCTCAGCGAGAATCTGTACAACAAGGATTTCGTCGACAATTACACGAATTTCGGCAAGTACGAGACGGAAATCCGCACGCATTTTGCCCAGTACACGCCGGAATGGGCCGAACAGATCAGCGGGGTGAAGGCGGACGTCATCCGCCGCATTGCGCGCGAGTTTGCCACGAGCGGGCCGGCGATCGCCCCGGCGCACAAGAAGAGCCTGTGCGCCAATTACATGAACGGCACGCAACTGGTGCATGCGATCTCGATCCTGAACATCCTGGCCGGCACGATCGACCGTCCGGGCGGCCGCTATTTCCCGCGGATGCACAACATTCCGGGAGTCGACGCCATTTATCCTCCGCCGGCGTACCCGCCGAAGAAGGGGCGGCGCGTGGACGGGCGCGACAAGCTGCCGCTGGTGAATGAGGTCGATGCCGGCATCTTTTCCACGCTGGCCGACGGGATGCTGAACAAGTATCCCGGCATGATCAAATTCTCCTTCTGGAACGCTTACACCATCCTGGGCTTCCCCAGCCCGCTGAAGATGGTGGAGGCGCTGAAGACGGTGGATTTCACCGTGGTGATGGACTTCCTGCCCACGGACACGGTGACGCTGGCCGACATCGTGCTGCCTTCGGCGATGTACCTGGAAGGCAACGACGCGGTGGCGCGGGACTACATCGCCAAATATCCGCAGACGGTGGCGCGAAAGGCCGTCTCCGCCCCGATCTTCGAAGCCAAGTCGATCGCGTATGTGGCCATTGAGCTCGGCAAGCGGCTGTGCCCGGACTACTTCAAGACGCCGGACGGGAGCTGGATCAACCCCTCGACGCTGCTTGATGAGAAAGTGAAGCGCGCCGGGCTGGGCGAGAATTTCGCCGACTTCGCCGCCAAGGGGCTGGTCGAAAAGCCGCAGCCGTTTGTCCCGAGGACGACCTTCGTCAGCGTGGCCGGCGCGGAGGGCAAGTGCCAGATTTACGTGCCGCAGTTTGTGGCCAAGGGCGCCGATCCGCTGCCGAAGTGGATTCCGAAGCGGGACCAGCCCAACGAGCACTACCCCTACTACTACATGACTTTCATTCCGGCGGTGCACCGCCGGAACACGACCGAGAACAACTCGATCCTGCACGAGATGTTCCCGACCAACGCGGCCATCATCAACCCGGCGCTGGCGAAAAAGCACGGGATCGCGGAGGGGCAAAAAGTCCTGTTGCGGTCGCGTGCCGGCCAGATCGAGCTGCCGGCGCACCTGAGCGAGACGGTGCCGCCCGACGTGGTGATGGTGGCGCATGGGTTCGGCCACGTCTCCCGGGCCCTGAGCCTGGCCGGGGGCGTGGGCGCGCGGGACGGCGATCTGATCCCCGATGTCTCCATCGACGAGTTCGTGGCGGCGGGCAACTACGGCGGCGCGTCCTGCATCATGGATGCCGTCTGTAGTATTGAACCCTTATGAGCGAAATGCGCGAGCGCCTGGCCCAGTTGTATGCCGAACTGGGCCAGGCGCTGCTGAAGCCGCCCGAAGAGCAGGACGCGGCCATCGAATATTACCGGCTCTTTTTCAATCCGCAGGGATCGCCGTGTCCGCTGTGGCAATCGGTTTACGAGAAAGAAGAGGGCAAGCCGCCGCAACTGTTCGGCGACTCGCACCACCGGGCGCTGGCCTGGTACCGCCGCTACGGGTTTGAGCCGGCGGCGAAGAACGAGCCGGCAGACCATCTGGGGCTGCTGCTGCTGTTTTATGCCAAGCTGCTGGCTGACGGCGAGCCGGCCGATGTGCTCGAGAAGTTCGAAAACGAGCACCTTCGCTGGGCCGAGCAGTTCGTGGCCAAATTGAAGAGCGAAGCGCGGCACCCTTACTTCCGCGAGCTGGCCGAACGGCTGGACGAGAATCTCTGAGCCCCGCCCCCTTACACTACAGGACATGGACGCGCTGCGCGCGCTCGAACGCGCGGGCCGGCACTTCCGCCGGAAGCGGATGCGGACGCTGGCCGCCCTGTTCGGCATCCGTCCGGAGTGGCTGGTGCTGGACGTGGGCGGCACGCCGGCCATCTGGGAGCTGTGCCCGGTGCGGCCGCGGCTGGTGCTGCTGAACACGCCGCGGGCGGTGGAGAAGCCGCCGCCGGGCGTTGAGGTCGTCTGCGGAGACGGCACGGCGCTGCCGTTCCCGGACCGCTGCTTCGATCTCGTCTTCAGCAATTCGGTGATTGAGCATCTCGGCTCGCAGGAGGCGATGGAGCGCTTTGCGGGCGAGGTGCGGCGGACGGGAAAGCGGTATTTCATCGAGACGCCGGACGCGCGTTTTCCCGTCGAGCCGCACCTATACACGCCGCTGGTGCACTGGCTGCCGCGGCGCTGGCAGCGCGTGATCGTGCCGCGCGCCTCGCTGTGGGCGCTTGTGTCGCGCCTGCCGGCGGACCGCAAGGAGTATTTTCTGCGGCATTGCATCGAGGAGGTGCGCCTGCTGGATGAAGGCGCGATGCAGGCGCTGTTTCCCGAGGCGCGGATCCTGCATGAGCGCGTGCTGGGCCTGTCGAAGGCGCTGGTGGCCGTCCACGGCGCGCAGCGCTGAATGCGGCGCCGCGGGGCGAGGCGCGGCGGGATAATGGGAGAGCGACGGGGAAAAGGGCGGCCATGGACTTTATCGAGCAACTGAAATCCTCGGTCGATATTGTCCGCGTGGTGGGCGAGTATGTGCGGCTGAAGCGGGCCGGGGCGGGGCCGCGCTACACGGGGCTGTGCCCGTTTCATCCGGAGAAGACGCCGTCGTTCAGCGTGCATTCAACGCACCAGTTTTACAAGTGCTTCGGCTGCGGCGCGGGCGGGGACGTGATCCGGTTCGTCATGGAGATCGAGCGGCTCACCTTCTGGGAGGCGGTGAAGCTGCTGGCCGAGCGCAACGGAATTCCGCTGCCGAAGCAGGCCGGCCACGGCGACGAGGAGACGCGCCGGCGGGCGGCTCTGTACGAGATGCACGAGCTGGCTGCACGGCTGTTTGGGGAGCTGCTCGATTCGGCCGCGGGGCGCGAGGCGCGCGAGTATCTGGAGCGGCGCGGCGTGGGCCGGGCGGCGGCGCAGGAGTTCGGGCTGGGCCTGAGCGACCGCAGCGGCCAGATGCTGGTGCGCGCCTTCGAGCGCGCCGGCTTTTCGCGTGAACTGATGGAAGAGAGCGGGCTGGTGCTGCGCCGCAACGACGGGACGGGCTTCTACGACCGGTTCCGCGGGCGGCTGATGTTTCCCATCCACTCCGAATCCGGCAAGCTGGTGGGCTTCGGCGGGCGCGCCCTGGCCGAAGGCGACGAGCCGAAGTACATGAACAGCCCGGAAACGCCGATATACAGGAAGGGACAGATCCTCTACAACCTGAACCGGGCGAGGAAGGCGATCGAGGAGGAAGGGCGCGCGGTGCTCGTGGAAGGCTATATGGACGCGATCGGCGTCTGGAGCGCGGGCGTGCGCCATGTGGTGGCCGTCTGCGGGACCTCACTGACGTCGCTTCAGGTGCGGAGCCTGCGGCGGCATGCGCCGGAAGTGGTGCTGAATTTCGATGCCGACCGCGCCGGGGCGGCGGCGACGGAGAAGTACATTCCGGTGCTGCTCGAAGAGGGCGTTCGCGTGCAGGTGCTGGAGCTCGGCGGCGGCATGGATCCGGACGAATACATTCGCGCCCATGGGGCCGACGCGTACCGGCAGGCGCTCAGGGCGGCGCGCAGCTATTTTCACTGGCTGGCGGACCGCGCGCGGTCGCGCTTTGACCTGCGCAAGCCGGAGGGCCGCGTGGCGGCGTTCCAGTTTCTGCTGCCGGCGATCCAGCGGATGCCGGACCGGCTGGACCGGCTGGCCGTGGCCAACGACGTGGCGGAATATCTCCGCATGGAGCCGGACATCGTGCTCGATGAATTCCGCAAGGCGGCGGCCGAGCGGCGCCGGGCCGCGCCAAAGAGGGCGCAGCCGGTGCCGGATCCGAACGAGGTGCTGCTGCTGCATGCGCTGCTGCACGACGCCGACGCGCGGGCCGAGATTGCGCCCCTGCTGGGAGAGCTGAGCGTGCTCGGGCGTTCGGCCTCGCACGGGATTTTCGAAACGATCCGGCGGATGGTGGAAGCCGGCGAGCCGGTGACGTATCAGGCCGTGGAGGCGCGGCTCACCGATGCGGACCGCGAGCGGCTTGCGCTGCTGGCGCTGGCCGACGACACGCTGGAGGAGAAATACACGACCGAGCTCGCTGTCTCGTGTGTGCGCAAGCTGGCGGCGGCGGAGAGAGAAGCGCGGCGCGGCGAACTGCGCCGGCGGATTCAGGACGCCGAGCGCGCCGGGGATGCGGAAACGGCCATGCGGTTGCTTGAGGAACTGGGACGGATCGGCCGCGCATGAGCGCGATGCGGATCCGCGCCGTGGTGTTAGGATAGGAAGACGCCGGACAAGGGGTCGTAGTCGAGAAGAGGTCACCGTGGCGACGGAGGGACGTTACAGCCGGTTCCAGAAGCTCATTGATCTGGGCAGAGAGAAGGGCTACGTCCTTTACGACGACGTGGCCGAGCTCGTGCCCGAGGAGCTGACGAGCGGTCCCGAGCTGGACGATCTGCTGGCCGGGCTCGATGAGGCGGGCGTCGACCTGCTGGAAGAGCCGCGGATCGACGAGCGGAAAGAGGCCGAGGAAGACGAATTGTCCGAGGCCGATTACGG
Source organism: Bryobacteraceae bacterium (assembly GCA_049969655.1). Classification (GTDB taxonomy): domain Bacteria; phylum Acidobacteriota; class Terriglobia; order Bryobacterales; family Bryobacteraceae; genus JANWVO01. The sequence goes on along the minus strand of JBMFOK010000014.1, from coordinate 66,026 downwards.
CGACGTTTCCGAAAAAACCAACGACCCGGTGCGGATGTACCTGCGCGAGATGGGCGCGGTGAGCCTGTTGACGCGAGAGGGTGAGATCGAGCTGGCCAAGCGGATCGAACACGGCCAGAAAGTGGCGATGCGGGCGCTGTCCCGATCTCCGTTCATCATGCGCGAGATTCTGGAAATCGCGCGCGAGGTGCGCGAGGGCAAGCGCAGCCTGCGCGACGTGCTCGCCTCGCCCGAGCTGATGACGGCCGATGAAGAGCTGGATCATTTCCAGAGCGAGTTTGATCTCCAGGTGGAGCAGCTGGCAAAGAACGTGAAGAAGGTCCAGCAGCTTCGCAACAAGCTGATTGCGATGCCGCGGACGAAGATGAAGCAGTACCGGGCGACGCGGTGGGAGCTGGGGCGGCTGATCATCACGATGTCGCGCCAGATCCGGTCGATGCAGCTCAGCTCGGCCATCTACCGCCATCTGGCAAACCGTCTGCGCGCGGCGGTGGACCAGCTTGCGCCGCTCGAGAAAGAGATCGCGCGGCTCCAGCGCGCCATCGAGGAGGCCGCGGCGCAGGGCTCGCCGGCGGTGCGCGAGCTCAAGAAAGAGCTGAGGGCAGCCACGCAGAAGTTCACCAGCCTGGAGCACTCCTTTGGCGCCACCTGCACCGAGCTGCGGCGGACGCTGGCGAGGGCGGAGAAGGGCGAGGCGGAGGCGGACGCGGCCAAGAAGCAGCTCATCGAAGCGAACCTCCGGCTGGTGGTCTCCATTGCGAAACGCTACACGAACCGCGGCATGGCGTTTCTCGACCTGATCCAGGAGGGCAACATCGGGCTGATGAAGGCGGTGGACAAGTTCGACTACCGCCGCGGCTACAAGTTCTCGACCTACGCCACCTGGTGGGTGCGGCAGGCCATCACGCGCGCCATCGCCGACCAGGCGCGCACCATCCGCATTCCGGTGCACATGATCGAGACGATCAACAAGATCGTGCGGACGCAGCGGCTGCTCCAGCAGGAGCTGGGGCGCGAGCCGACCACCGAGGAGCTGGCCAAGCGGCTGGATATGTCGGTGGCGAAGGTGCGCAAGGTGTTGCGCGTGGCGCAGGAGCCGATCTCGCTGGAGACGCCGGTGGGCGAAGAGGAAGAGTCGCACCTGGGGGATTTCATCGTGGACAAACGGATGGTGTCGCCTTCGGAAGCAGTCATCAATCTGAACCTGCGCGAGCAGACCGCCGAAGTGCTGAAGACGCTGAGTCCGCGCGAGGAGAAGATCATCAAGATGCGCTTCGGCCTCCAGGACGGCAGCGAGCACACGCTCGAAGAGGTGGGCCAGGCGTTTGCGGTGACGCGGGAACGGATCCGGCAGATCGAGGCCAAGGCGCTGCGCAAGCTGCGCCATCCGAGCCGCAGCCACCGGCTGCGCGTGTTTCTCGAACGGATGACGCGGGACTGAGCGCTCAATCCGAGCTTTCCCTGGCGTTGATTTGCCGGCCGCGGATTTCGGGCGGCGGATCCCATGCGAGACCAGGGACAAAGACCGCAGGCCCGGGGCAGGAATTCTGGCGGCGGAGACTCAGGCGAATTCCGGGCCGGATTCCGGGCGGCGTGGGGTATGATGGGGGCAGATGAGCCTGATCTCGCAGCGACTGCAACTGGGAGTCAAGCAGCAGCAGATCCTGACGCCCGGGCTCGTGCAGATGGTCACGGTGCTCCAGCTCAACAAGCTGGAGCTGCGCGAGAAAATCGCCCAGGAGATCGCCGAAAATCCGGTGCTCGAGGTCAACGAGGACGGCGAGGAGCTGACGCCCGAAGAGGTTCAGGCGCTGCTCGAGGCCGAGCGCGATCCGAATCCTTCGGACACGGAAGTCCTGGCGGTGACCCGCGCCGCGGTGGAGGAAGCGGCCGAAGAAGCCGGCGAGCGGCCGCCCGCCGAGGAGGCCGCCGGCATGAGCGAGGCGGAAACCGAATCCGCGCCGCTCGAAGAGGGGGCCGCGACCGAGGCCGAGAAGGCCGCCGATCCTTTTGAGCAGGTCGATTTCGGCGATTATTTCGAAGAGTGGATGGATCCGGGCTTCCGCGCGCCGGGCACCGAGGATCCGGAAAAGCCCTCTTTCGAGCTGTTCCTTTCCGCGCCGGTGACGCTGAGCGAACACCTGCGGCAGCAGCTGGCGCTGGTGGTGCTGGACGAGGAGGTCCGCGCGGCGGCGGACGCGATCATCGGCAACCTGGACGAGACCGGTTACCTTTCGGTGCCGCTGGAAGAGATTGCCGCCTCGGAGGGGCTGTCGCAGGCGGCGCTCGAAGAAGCGCTGGAGGCGGTGCAGCGGCTGGACCCGGCCGGCGTGGGAGCGCGCTCGTTGCAGGAATGCCTGCTGCTGCAACTGGAAAGCCGCGGGGCGCGCGACGGGGTGGCGTGGCAGATCGTGCGGGACCACCTGAAACTGGTCGAGTCGCGGAGTGTGAAGGAGCTGGCGCGGCTGCTGGGCCGGCCGCTGGAGCATGTCGAGATCGCGCTCGACGTGATCCGGCATCTGGATCCCAAACCGGGACTGAAGTACTCGGGGCCCGGGGCGCGGCAGGTGGAGCCGGACGTCTACATCTTCAAGAACGGGGATGAGTACGTCATCCAGATCGCCGACGAGGACCTGCCCCCACTGCGGATCAACGGCAGCTACCGCCGGCTGCTGGAGCCCGGGCAGGCGACTGACCGGGAGACGCGGAATTACGTCAAGGAGCGCTACCAGTCCGCGCTGCAACTGATCCGCAACATCGAGCAGCGGCGGCAGACGATTTTGAAGGTCTGCGAGGCGATCGTGCGGCGCCAGCGGGAGTTCCTGGAAAACGGCATTGATGCGCTGCGGCCGATGATGATCAAGGAAGTGGCCGAGGAGATCGGGGTGCACCCCTCGACGGTGAGCCGGGCGGTGGCCAACAAGTACGCGCACACGCCGCAGGGCGTCTTCGAGCTGCGGTTTTTCTTCTCTGAAGCGGTGCAGGGCCCCTCCGGCGGATCGATCCCGCTGCTGACGCTGAAGCGGATGGTGAAGAAGATGATCGAAGAGGAGGATCCGCGCCGGCCCCTCACCGACGAACAGATCGCCGAAGCGCTGCAAAGGCAGGGGATCCAGGTGACGCGCCGCACCGTGGCCAAGTACCGGGAGGACATGAAGATTCCCTCGACGCACCACCGCCGCGTGAAGGACTGACGCGCAGGCCCCTCGCGCGGACGCGTCTGGCGCCGGGAATGGAAAGGCAACGCCCATGAAAATCACATTCACCGGAAAACAGGACAAGCTGACTCCCTCGCAGGAGCGCAAGCTCGCGATGGCGTTTGCCCGCCTCTCGAAGCTGCTCGAGCGGCGGGGCGAAAAAGGCGCCCAGGTCATCCTGACCGAAGAGCGGCACCTCCGCCATGCGGAAGTGCGCGTGAACTTTTACGACCACACGCTGTTTGGCAAGAGCTCCGCGCCGGACCAGTTCACCGCCATCATGGACGCGGTGGAGAAGGTGGAAAAGCAGGCGTTGAAGCTGCTTGAGAGGAAGCGCGAGCTGAAGCGCTCGAAGTCGCCGCGCAAGGAAGAGGCGCTGGCGGCGGCCGAAACCGTGGAAGCGGCTGAAGGATCTGCCGCCGGGCGCAGCGCGAAAAAGGCAAAGAAGGCGGCGGAGCCGGTTGAGCCGGAGGCCGAGGAGCTGCGGCCGGCGCGTGTGATCCGGGCGTCGGCGCGCGCCAACGGCAAGCCGATGACGCTGGAAGAAGCGATGCTGGCGATGGAGGACGGCCGGGATTACCTCGTCTACCGCGACGCGGACACGGACCGGCTCCAGATCCTGATCCGGCGCAGCGACGGCGCAGTGGACCTGGTGGAAGCCTGACCATGGCGCGACGGTCCCCTGCGCCCGAGCTGGTGATCATCACCGGCCTGAGCGGATCGGGCAAAGGGACCGTCCTGAAGACGCTCGAAGACCACGGCTATTATGCGGTCGACAATCTGCCGGTCGACCTGATTCCGAAGTTCGCCGAACTGACGCGGGACTCGCCCAACATCCGGCGCGCGGCCCTGGTGGTGGACATCCGGGAGCGGGAGCATCTGCACCGGCTGCCGGAGATCATCGCGGGCGTCCGCAAGAAGCTGCGAACACGGCTGGTGTTTCTGGAGGCCGACGACGAGGCGCTGGTTCGCCGCTACAGCGAAACACGGCGGCCTCATCCGCTGGGCGGCGCGCGCAGCCTGCTGCGAAGCGTGCGGCTGGAGCGGCGGCAACTGGCCGGCATCCGCGAGCTGGCCGATTCCGTCATCAACACGAGCGAGCTGAACGTTCACGAGCTGCGGCGCAAGGTGGCGGAGACCTTCTGCGCCGACGACGAGTCCGGGCTTCAGATCTACGTGATGAGCTTCGGGTTCAAGCACGGCCTGCCGCCGGAAAGCGACCTCGTGTTTGACGTCCGCTTTCTGCCCAATCCGAACTACATTCCGGAGCTCAAGCGCCTCACCGGCCGGCATCAGGCGGTGGCCCGTTATGTGAAGAGTTTCCCGCAGACGGGCGAGTTCCTGGAACGCATCACGTCGCTGTTGCTGTACCTGATTCCGCACTATGCGGCCGAGGGCAAGAGCTACCTCACCATCGCCTTCGGCTGCACCGGCGGGCGGCACCGCTCGGTGATGATCGCCGGCGAGGTGCAGCGGCGGCTCAAGAAGGCCGGCTATTGGGTCCGGCTGACCCATCGCGACATCGAAAAGGAGTAGGGGCGCCTTTCACCCCGCTGTTACAATGGGGTGAGGGGCGGTTGCGGGAAATGCCTCTTTTGCAGACAGTTGTCGATGAAATTCTGGACCTGAAGCGGGAGCGCAACGCGATTCTGCTGGCGCACCACTATCAGGAGCCGGAGATTCAGGAGCTGGCCGACGCCGTCGGCGACAGCCTGGAACTGGCCCGGCGCGCCCAGAGCTTCGACGGCGACGTCATCGCCTTCTGCGGCGTCTGGTTCATGGCGGAAACGGCGAAGATCCTGAACCCGCGGAAGACCGTGGTGGTGCCGGATGCCGAAGCGGGGTGCAGCCTGGTGGAGTCCTGCACGGCGGACCAGTTGCGGGCCTGGAAGCGGAGGCATCCGGACCATGCCGTGGTCAGCTACATCAACACGTCGGCCGAGGTGAAAGCGGAAAGCGACATCATCTGCACGTCGCGCAACGCGGTGAAGGTGGTCGAATCGATTCCGCCGGAGCGGCCCATCCTGTTTGTGCCGGACGTCAACCTGGGCCGTTACGTGCAGCAGCAGACCGGGCGCACGAACATCACGCTCTGGCAGGGGACATGCATCGTCCATGCCACGTTCGCCGGGCGCCGGCTGGCGGCGGCGAAGATGGAGCATCCGGCCGCGCTGGTGGCGGCACATCCGGAGTGTCCGCCCGAGGTGCTGCGGCAGGCGGATTTCATCGGCTCGACGTCGGCGATCATCGACTGGATCGTGGCGCACCCGGGCCGCGAGTTCATTATCATGACCGAGAGCGGCGTTGAGCACACGCTGAAGCGGCGCGCGCCGGACAAGCGCTACCACTTCGTCCCCAACGAGCAGTGCAATTGCAGCGAGTGCCCGTACATGAAGCGCAACACGCTCGAAAAGCTGCGTGACGCGCTGCGGAAGCTGGAGCCGCGGGTGGAGCTGAGCCCGGAGCTGATCGAACGGGCGCGCCTGCCGCTCGAACGAATGCTGGCGCTGCGGTAAACTTTGATTTGCGCTTCCGCGCGCCGCTGCCATGCAGATCCAGCCAGAGCCCCTGACCGATGGCTACGGGCGCGTGCATGACAATCTGCGCGTCAGCGTCACCGACCGCTGCAACATCCGCTGCTTCTACTGCATGCCGGAGCGGGATGTGGAATTCGTCCCGCGGGCCGAGATCCTGACGTTCGAGGAGATCGAGCGATTTGTCCGCATCGCCGCCACGCTTGGCGTCCGCAAGGTGCGGATCACCGGCGGCGAGCCGCTGGTGCGGCGCGGCCTGGAGGAGCTGGTGCGGCAGCTGGCGGGGATCGAGGGCATCGAGGACATTGCGCTGACCACCAATGGGGTGCTGCTGGCCGAGCAGGCCGGGCGCCTCTACCGGGCCGGGCTGCGCCGGCTGAACGTTCATCTGGACACGCTGGACCGGGAGCGATTCCGCCAGATCAAGCGCCGCGACGAGCTGGGCCGCGTGCTGGAAGGACTGGAAACGGCGCGGCGGCTGGGCTTTGCGTCCATCAAGATCAACGCGGTGGCGGTGAAAGGCCTCACCGAGCCGGACATCGTGCCGCTGGCGCATTTTGGCCGTGAACACGGCTGCCAGGTGCGCTACATCGAATTCATGCCGCTGGATGCGCAGGGGCTTTGGGACCGGTCGCACGTGCTGCTGATGGAGGAGATGTTGCGGATTCTCGCGGCCGAGTTCGGGCCGCTCGAGCCCGTGCCCGACCCCGACCCGCGCGCGCCGGCCCTGGAGTATCGCTTCCCGGACGGGCGCGGCACGGTGGGCTTCATCGCCAGCGTCAGCCGTCCGTTCTGCCTGAACTGCAATCGCATCCGCCTGACGGCGGACGGCCATCTCCGTTACTGCCTCTTCGCGCTGGAAGAGACCGACGTCAAGCGGCTGCTGCGCGGCGGCGCCAGCGACGACGCAATTCGCGAGACCATTCGGCGCACGGTGTCGGCCAAGTGGCTCGGCCATGAGATTCAGCAGGCCGGCTTCGTGCCGCCGCCGCGGCCGATGTACGCGATTGGAGGTTGAAGCCGTTGCGAAAGCGCCTGCCCGCTGCCGCGGCGCTTGTTCTGTGCGGGCTGTTCGTGGCGGCGGGCCTTTTGTTCCTGCCCTATCCGGGGGCGCAATACGATGAGCTGCTTTTTCTGAACGGCGTGCTGCGGCCGGAGGTCGCCGAAGGCTGGATCCGCCTGCCCTGGGCGGGGCGTGTGCCGACGATGCTCATGTCCTACCTGGGCACGCTGAAGGCGCTCGTCTACGTCCCGATTTTCCGCGTCTGGGGCCTGAATGACTGGTCGCTGCGCCTGCCCGCGCTGCTGCTCGGAGCGCTGTCCGTATGGGTGTTCTTTCTCATGGCGCGGCGGCTGACCGGCAGCGCGGCGGCGCTTGCGGCGACGGCGCTGCTGGCTACGGACGCCTGCTATCTGCTGACCTCCGTTTTCGATTGGGGTCCGGTGGTCCTGCAACATCTCTGCCTGGTAGCCGCGCTGTATGCGCTGGTTCGCTTCAGCGAGGGGCGGCAGGCGGTGTGGCTGGCGGTGGGCGCTTTCTTCGCCGGACTGGGGCTGTGGGACAAGGCGCTCTTTGTGTGGACGCTTGGCGGGTTCGCCGTGGGCGTGCTCCTGCTGTTCCGCCGCGAAGCCTGGCAGATCGCGCGCGACCGCCGGCTGGCGGCGGCCGCCGTGGCGGGTTTTGTGCTCGGCGCGGCGCCTTTCCTGCACTATAACCTGACCACCGGGTTCCGCACGTTCCGGGGCACGGCGCAGCGGGACGAGCTGCGGGCGCTGCTGGGCAAGGTGTTCGTGCTCGACCGGACGCTGGACGGCAGCGGGCTGTTTGGATATCTGGTGCGCGAGTCGCCTGAAGGCCCGCCGGCGGACCTGCTGGAATGGGAAAAGGTGCCGATGCGGCTGGCCGACCGGCTGGGCCGCCCGCGCGCGAGCTGGCAGGCGCTGCTGCTCGTGTTCGCGCTGCCGGCTGCGCCGTTGCTGAACTGGCGCAGCCCGCGGCGGCGGGTGGCGCTGCTCATCGCGGTGGCGGCGGCCGTTGCCTGGGCGCAGATGGCGTGGACGCGCGAGGCCGGCGGCAGCGTGCATCACGCGATCCTGTTGTGGCCGCTACTTCATCTTCAGGCGGCGCTGGCCGCGGCGGGGCTGATGGAGAGCGCCGGCGCCAGGGTGCGGGTCCTGGCTCTGGCCGTGTTCGCACTCTGCGCCGCCTCCAATGCGGCGGTGCTGAACACGTACCTGGCGCAGATGATCGCCTGCGGGCCGGCCCAGGTGTGGACGGACGCCTCCCGCACGCTCGTGCAGTTCCTGGAAGCGCAGCCGGGCCGCGCGGCCTTCGCGGCCGACTGGGGCATCCTGCACGAGATCATTTTTTACGGAAAGAACCGCATCCCGGTGATCGGCGACGCCGACGGGCTCGTCCTGCGCGCGGGCGAGGAGCCGCTGGCGGCGCGGCGGCTGGAGGAAGCGCTGGCGGATCCGAAGCAGCTCTACATCACCTGGCGCGAGGGGCTGGACGTGTTTCCCGATACGCGGCGGAAGCTGATCGCATTTGCCGAGGCGCGCGGCTACCGGCGCATGTCCGTGGCGCTCATCGCAGACCGCCACGGCGCAGCGATGTTCGAGATCCATGAGTTCACCCGCTGACGGGACGCCTTTCGACGAACCGGTTCCGCTGGAGATCAGCGACGTGCTCGACCTGCACGCCTTCGCGCCGCGCGATGCGAAAGCAGCATTGGAGGCGTGGCTCGAAGAAGTGCATGCGCGCGGGTGGCGCCACGTGCGGGTGATTCACGGGCGCGGCATCGGCGTGCAGCGGGAGATGGTGCGCCGGGTGCTGGCGCGATGCCCGTTTGTGGAGTCGTTTGCCGACGCGCCGGTCGAAGCCGGCGGCTGGGGCGCAACGGTGGTCACGCTGCGGGCCGGCGCGGCGGGCGCAGGGCGTGAATCGCCTCCAGAGTGAGCCAGCCGGAGGCCGCCACCAGCAGCGGCGCGGTGTAGACGCCGGGAATCGCTTTCTCCAGATACAAGGCAAAGCCGAGCTTGGCGGCAGCGTAAAGAAACATCAGCTCCGCGTAGGCGATCGACGCCCACACCATCCACCGGGCCGGGTAGGCGGCAAACCAGGCCATGCCATACAGCACGGCGAGGATGGCGATCCAGCCGCCCAGCCAGGCCGCGAAGGTGAAGGTGGGCATCCACGTCCACAGCATCATGTCGCGCAACGACATGGCCAGCGGGTTGTAGAAGGACAGGTAGTCCCGCACGGCGCCTTCAGCCACGTGGAGCGTGAGCGCCAGCGTGAGCATGAGCCAGCTCTGGTGCAGGCGGGAGCGCCGCCACGGCATGGAGAGCACCCTCTCAGGCGCATTGTAGTCCCTGTGGCGGTGGGAAGCAAAAAGCGCTAGATTCATCGGACGGCAACCGATGGCGAGGCGCCGCAAACAGGGGGCATTTCGGGTGGGAACCTCCGGGTGGTCCTATCCGCACTGGCGGGGCGTGCTGTATCCGGAAGAGGCGCGGCCGGCGGACTGGCTGCGGATCTACGCAGAGACCTTCCGAACGGTGGAGCTGAATTCCAGTTTTTATCACATGCCACGGCCGGAGACGTTCCGCAAGCAGGCGGCCCAGACGCCGGACGGGTTTGTGTTCGCGGTGAAGGCGCACCGTTCCATCACGCACGAAATGCGGCTTCAGGGGTGTGCGGCGCGCTGGGTGGAATTCATCACGAGCGCGCTGGAGCTGGGCGAAAAGCTCGGTCCGGTGCTGTTGCAGTTTCCGCCTTCGATGCGCGCGCAGGCGTCGCTGCTCGAAGAGTTTCTGGAGATGCACGCCGCCGAGGCGCGGCGGTGGGCGCTGCGGCTGGCCTTCGAGTTTCGGCATGCTTCCTGGTTTGAGAGCGAGGCGGGCCAGATCCTGAGGCGGCATGGAGCGGCCCTGGCGGTGGCGGACTCCTCGCGCTATCCGCGCGCGCCGCTCGAGCCGCAGGGCGCGTTTGTCTATCTGCGCTTTCACGGGCCTGCGGCGCTGTTTGCGTCCTCCTACAGCGAGGAGCAACTGGAAGAATGGGCGGGCCGGATCCGCGCCTGGCTTGGCGAGGGGCGCGACGTCTATGCGTATTTCAACAACGACGCCCGGGGCTGCGCGGTGCGCAACGCGCTGCGGCTGCGGGAGCTTGTGGAGCGGCGGGAGCCGGCTGCCTCTTGATTCGCTCCACGCAGCGTGATAAAAGAGCCATCATACCCGGCAAGTCGCGGGGATTTCGTACCTGGGGTATCGCTCATGAAACGCCTTCTCCTATCCGTGATGGCAGCCGTTTTCTGCGCATGGCCGGCGCTGGCGCAGACTTCGACGTCGCGCATCTCAGGGACAGTGCTGGATGCGAGTGGCGCGGTGGTGCCGCGCGCCACGGTGATTCTGACCAATGACGCCACGGGCGTCAGTGAACGGCAGGAGACCACCGAGGCCGGGCTGTACTCCTTCCCGTCCGTGCCCGTGGGCACCTACACGTTGCGCGTGGAGGCGCCTGGCTTCCGCACCGCAGTGCGGCCGGGCGTTGTGCTTCAGGTGAACACGCCGCTGACGGTGGACGTGACGCTGGAAGTGGGCGCGCCGACCGAGAGCGTGGTCGTCAGCGCCAGCGCGGAGATGCTTCAGACGTCGAGCGCCACGCTCGGCAACGTCATCGAGCAGCGCGCCATCGTCAACCTGCCGCTCAACGGGCGCAATCCCCTGACGCTGCTCATGTACGAGCGGGGCGTCACGCAGCGCGCGGGCAATACCGTCACGGTGAACGGCGCGCGTCCCACGGCGAACAACGTCACCATCGACGGCATCGAGGCCAACGAGAGCTCGTATTCGAACCCCACCAACAACATCTTCCGTCTGAATCCGGACAACGTGCAGGAATTCAAGGTGACGACGCTGAATCCGACGGCGGAAGAGGGCCGCAACTCGGGCGCCAACATCTCCATCGCGACGCGCAGCGGCACCAACGAGTTCCACGGCACGCTGTTCCATTACTTCCGCAACACGGCGCTCAATGCGCACGAGTTCTTTGCCAAGGCGCAGGGCCAGGCCAAGCCGGTGATTCAGCTCAATCAGTACGGCTTTGAAGTGGGCGGCCCGGTGAAGAAGAACCGCACGTTCTTTTTCGCCAGCTGGCAGGGCCAGAAGGTGAACTTTGCCGACCCGATCGACAAAGCGTTCGGCGAATCCGTGGACCTGTACACGCCGGCGGCGCTGAACGGGGTCTTCCGCTATTGGGTGGCGGATCCGGCCAATCCACTGGTCATCAACGGCCAGCGGATCACGCAGAACACGCCGCTGCTGGTGGATCCGGCCACCGGGCGATACCGGGAAGGCGTGCGCGACTGCCAGGGCGCCGGAGACACGAACTGCGTCGCCTCATTCAACATTTTTGCCGCCGACCCACTGGGCCGCGGCATGGACGCACTGGTGAAGTCCGTGCTTGGCCGCTACCCGTCGCCGAACTCCTACACGGCCGGCGACGGGTTGAATACGGGCATCTATGTGTGGAACTCGCCGTTCCGCATCCGCGGCCCGCACTACATGGTGCGCGTTGACCACCAGCTTTCCTCGAAGCACTCGTTGTTTGCGCGCTATCTGGGAGCGAACCAGCAGACGCTGGGCGGCGACCCGCTGAACGGCCGTCCGACGGTGCTGCCCGGCTTTCCGCCCCGGGGCGAGGTTTTCCGTCCGGCCAAGAACGCGGCCATTGGCCTGCGCAGCGTGCTCTCGCCGCGGGTGGTGAACGAGCTGACGCTCGGGCTGGCGCGGTTTGAGTTCCTGTTCACCCAGGGCGAGGCCAACCCGGACTTCCCGAACCAGCCGCGGTTCACCTTCAACAACTCGGACGTTGATTACACGTCGAACCCGCGGACCTTCCGCGCGGTGACGACGCCGCAGATCGTCGAAAACCTCAGCTTCATCACCGGGCGCCACATCTACCGCTTCGGCGCCAACATCCGCCTTTACCGGCATAACGACCAGCGCGGCGACGTGGGGGGCACGTCACTGGTGCCGGCGATTTCCCTTTCGCGCACGACGCGCCCGCCGGCCGGATTCACGCTGCCGGCGGTGGCGTCCTCGACACGGCCGGGCATCGCCGCTGCCGATCTGAACCGGCTTCAGGGGATGATCAACGACCTGCTCGGCATTCCCGCCGGCCTGACGCAGGTCTTTCTCGGCGATCTGAAAAACGACGTCTTTCTGCCCTTCCAGACGGGCCAGAAGAGCGTGACGCTGTGGGCGCAGGGACAACGGCTGAAGCAGTACAACTTCTACGCGCAGGACGAGTGGAAGCTGCGGCCGAACCTGACGATGAACTACGGCGTGCGCTGGGAAGTGAACCTGCCGCCCACCGAGGCCGGCGGCCGCGTCTATGTGCCGGACCGGATGATTGACGGTCGGGACGGCCCGGTGACGTTCGTCCCGTCCAGGCGCTGGTATCAGAACAAGAACCTGGGCGCGGTGGCGCCGCGCATCAGCTTCGCCTGGGCGCCGTCGAAGCTGCGCGGCACCGTGTTCCGCACCGGCTACAGCATGGCCTTCGATCCCATCGGGTCCTTTGTGGTCACTTCGGTGGCGACGTCCGTGCCCGGCCAGACGTTCCGTTGCAGTTCGCAGTTTTCCGGCAGCGGCGGCGCGCTGGTGACCACGCCGGGATGCGCTTCCGTGCCGAACGTACGGCTCGCCGATGGTTTCCCGCGCGAGCTGCCGCCGCCGACGGTGAAACCCTCCAGCTTCCTTTCCCCGCCGGCGCAGGTGTCTTCCAACGCGCCGCCGGTGCGCGTCTTCGACCAGAACCTCCAGATGCCGACAGTGCACATGTGGAACTTTGACATTCAGCGAGAGCTGCCCGGCGGCATCGTCGTCAGCGGCGCCTATGTGGGCCGCCGCGGAACGCGGCTCTACCGCGCCTGGGACGCCAATCAGATCAACATCGCGCCGATCCTGCCTTCGTTTCTCGCCATGCGCCATAACCTGCGGCTCGGCGGCGGATGCCGGCCGGATGGCACGCTTGCCAGCGGCGCACCCTGCCCCGGCGCACAGGAAGTGCCGATCATCCGGCAGGGGCTGATCACCGCCACCTTCGCCAACAGCTCGCAGACGCAGAGCGAGCTGGCGCAGAACGCCGCCGGCAGCTTTGGCAACCGGATCGAGCAGAGCACGCTGAACGCGCGGCTGCGCATGAACCAGCAGTTTGCGCAGATCATGTATATCGACAACGGCGGCGACTCGATCTACCATGCCGCGCAGTTCGCCGCGCGGCGCCGCTTCGACCGCACCGGCCTGCTGTTGAACGCCGCCTACACGCTGGGCAAGTCGATCGACAACCTGTCCCTGGATCCCGTGCACGCGAGCGTGGGCGGGGGCCTGACCACGACTGCCTCGCGCACGCCGGCCGATGCACGCAATTACCGCAACGAGCGGGCGCGCTCGGACTACGACCAGCGGCACGTGCTCAACATCGCGGGCGTCTATGAACTGCCGTTCGGGCGCGGCAAGACCTGGCTCGGCAACGCCGGCGGGCTACTGAACGGGCTGGTGGGCGGATGGAGCATCTCCGGGCTGTACACGTATCAGTCCGGCGAGCCGTTCACGGTGCGTTCGGGCGCGCTGACGCACAACGCTTCGGCGCAGTCCCGTGCGGCGTTGAAAGAAGGAGTGGCGCTGCCCAAGGCAAAGCTCCAGGACAAGCCCGGGGTGATCGGGCCGGTGCTGTTTCCGGACGCGAGCGCGTTCACGTTCCCCGAGCCGGGCGAGCTGGGCCTGGGACGCAACATCTTCCAGGGGCCGAGCTTCCACAACCTGGACGCTTCCATTGCGAAGACCGTGACCGCCACCGAGCGCATCCGGGTGACGCTGCGGGGCGAGTTCTTCAATGCGCTGAACCATCCGAATTTCATGAATCCGCGTGATGCGAGCGTGGGTTCGCCCGCGATCACGTCCACCGTGTTCGGCCAGACCTGCTGCGTGACCTTGTCCACGGCGAGCTCCGCGACGACGAACCAGAACGGGGAGAGCTGGCGCGTGATTCAGCTCGCGCTGCGGATCAACTTTTAAGAGGCGGGCTGCGCGTCGAAACAGGGTATCACGCCCCGCAGTGTCAGGCTGTCGGCAGGCGCGCGGGCTCGAAGGAAGGGTAGCCCCGGCGGGGCGGGTTCACAAGGGTGGTGCGGCGCGACAGAGCGCCCCGCCGATTCTGGTTGGTGATGGCGGCTCTCGGTGGATCCGGGCCCGTCCGCGCAGGGATTGCGCGCAGCGCGGCGATTCTGCACGGGCCCTGCGCGGTGACCCCTTTCTTGATGACTGAAAACACGAGGCACGGCGGATTGGCATGGGTCGTGCACCTGTTCAGGGCGAAACGGAAAGGAGGCACGAGATGAACCGCTTCTGGATGGTTCTGGCTCTTGGGCTTGGGTTGACGGCGGGCCGGGCGTTCGCGATGGATCCGGAAATGGAGACTTCCGCGCTGCTGGCGAGGAAAATGGCGGAGAAGGTTCGGCACGAGCTGGTGATGATGCCCTGGTTGAGCGTCTTCGACCATATAGAATTCCAGACCGATGGCCGCACGGTGAAATTGATGGGCGCGGTCCACCGGCCTGAGCTGAAATCCGAGGCGGGCAATCTGGTAAAGAGGATCGAGGGCGTCGAGCGGGTGGACAATCAGATCCGGGTGTTGCCGCTATCGCCTTTCGATGATCGGATCCGGATTGCGGCTTACCGAAGGCTGTTCTCCAACCCGATGCTGTCGCGGTACGCCATGGGCGCGCTGCCGGCCATCCAGATCATTGTGGACAACGGCAACATCACGCTGTACGGCACGGTGGACTCGGAGGCGGACCGCAACGTGGCGGGGATCCTGGCCGGTGAGATTCCGGGAGTCTTCGGAGTGGACAACGAGATTACGGTTGCGCCGCGTCAGACGGCGAAGAGGAAATCCTGAAGCAGCCCCGGGGCGGGCGGCAAGCCCCCGGCGGAGCACCGCCGGGGGCTTTTTGTGCGCGCGGGAAGAGACGGAAATGCGCTCCGGTTGCGTAATTCAGAATGAGGTGTGCCGCAGCGTGGAATTCGCACGATGCGCCCGCGTGAGTTTGCGTCTATAATTTCAGGGAACCGTGCTCTCATCTTTCGGGCTCAGCGACGTCGGTTGCGTCAGGACCAACAACGAGGATTCCTTCCTGATCGACCCTGGCCTCGGGCTGTATATCGTTGCCGACGGCATGGGCGGCGCCGAAGCCGGCGAAGTGGCCTCGCAGATGGCGGTGCAGAGCGTCCACTCGTTTCTGAAGTCCACGTCCATCCGCGATGCCGAGACGCTGGTCCGGGCCATTGAGCACGCCAACCAGCGGATTCTGGACGCTGCCAATGCCGACCCGCGGCTCCGGGGCATGGGCACCACGCTGGTCTGCCTGCTGGAGAGCGGCAATGAGTGCGTTGTGGCGAACGTCGGCGACAGCCGCGCCTGGATGTTGCAGGGGGAGTCGCTCGAACAGCTCACGCAGGACATGTCCTGGGTGAACGAGGTGGGGCGGCCGCTGGGCATCAGCGAGGAGAATCTGCGGACGCATCCCATGCGGCATGTTCTGACCATGGCGCTGGGAGTGAGCCCGGAGTTGCGCGTTCAGGTCTTTCCGGTGGAGCTGCCCCCGGGCAGCCTGATCCTTCTTTCCACCGACGGTCTGCACGGAGTGGTGAGCGAAGAAGAAATTCGGGAGATCCTACTTCGCCCGATATCTTTGGAGGAGCGCGCCCACTTACTTATTGAGGCGGCGCGCGAGGCCGGCGGCCCGGACAACATCACCGTCGTCCTGGTCCAGCACTGAGCCTTTGGCCCGCCGGAAAGGCAGGTCACAAAGGATGCGTGCGGAGCCGGGAGTTCCGTCTTTGCGGTGGCTCGTCTGGTGGTTTATTCCCCTTTTTGCCTGGGGGCAGGACGCTCTCCGCGTGGAAGTACGCGAGGGGGCTGGGGCGGTGGTTCCGAGACAGACGTTTTCTTCTCGCAGGTTTACAGTCGTAGTTTCTGACGGCACCGGCAAGCCCGTTCAGGGCGCCACGGTGCATTTCCGCCTTCCGGCCGAAGGGCCGACGGGCACCTTCGCCAGCGGCCTGCGCACGGAGAGCACGGTGACCGATGCGCGAGGTGAGGCCACCGTGTACGGCATTCAATGGGGCGGGCTCACGGGGCATTTGGAGATGGAGGTAGTGGCCAGCCAGGCGGGGCGGCAGGGCCGCACACGGATTCCTATTGAGGTGTCATCGCATGCCATGGTGAGCCGGGAGGATCGCGCGAATCCAGCTTTCAAGGCACCTTCGTCGGGCAAGAAGTGGCTGGTGGTGGCCCTGATCGGTGCAGGGGCCGCTGCCGGGGCGGCCATGGCGGGCAAAGGTGGCGGCCAACCCGCTTCCTATGCACCACCAGCTGCGGTGGTCGTGCCCCCCTCCATCGGAACTCCTACAATTACCGTGGGGAAACCATGAAGTCAGTTTCCATTCTTTCCCTCTTGTTGCTCACGGCCAGTGTTGCCACCGCCCAGGAACGGCCCGTCGCGGGCTATTTCTGTGACGGCAAGGGTGCCCTGCGGGCACTTGTTGGCTGGTCGGGCCATTGGGAATCCCCTGTGGTTGTCCCTGAGGGCGTCCGGAGTGCGGGCTACGACGGCCGACTGCTCTGGTACAAGACCGAGAACCGGCTCTGGATCCGCACTTCCGGTTCCGGCAACTGGCTGGAGTTCGCCGTGCCCGAAGGATCGGCTGCGGCGCGGTTTGAACGAGATCGGGGAGTCGTCCTCTTCTTCTTTACTTCTACAAATGAGGTAGCTGAGTTTGACCTCTCTGAGTGGCGACTGAGGTTCCTGGAGTCAGAGGAAGCGGCCAACGAACCGGATTGGCCCGAAGTGATTGGAGCGGGCTATGTTCTTGAGAGGTCTGGGGAGGGCATTCTTGTTAGAGACTCGGAGGGAGTCACTTCGGCAGTCCCCTTGGCCGACACTCCGGTGTTCCAGCTCTTCCTGGTTGACGCAGGCGTGGAGAAACCCGTTGGGAGCTCATTCACCATGCCGCCAGCAGCACCGGGCGACTCTTCCGTGGCCCGGTTCAGGGTGAGGAACACTGGAACTATTGCTGTAGTTATTACTCGCCTATCCATCGATCTCGGACCTTTCAAAACGTTTGATCAGTTCTTCCCGCCCCGAACCATTGCTCCGGGCGATTTCGCTGACTTCTGGGTCCGGTTCGCGCCGGTGGCGCCGGGAGAGTATCAGCGGACACTGTATATCAACGACTTAAAGGTAACTCTGATCGGCTCCAGCGAGGGTCTGCCCGTGCTGGAGGTGGAAACGGCCTCCGGCTGGCAGACGATGAAAGCAGCGGAGGCGACCTGGCTGGGATCGGTGGAGCGCCGTTCCGTTCTTTCCCGGCGGGTGCGGGTCACACCTTCCGTTCCTCTGTCCGTGTCCGGCGAAGGTTTCACACTGGAACCTGGCGCGGACGCCGGATACTACTCAATTCGTTTTTCATCCGATCGAGTGGGCGTCGCCAGGGGCATCGTGCAGGAGGGAGCGCGTACCTTCCCGGTCGAGGTGACCGTAATGGATTTTCCGACGCCAACGCCTTCGATTGAACTGCTTGACGAGCCTGGGCCGGCGCGGCAGCTCCGGTTTCGCGTGAAGCTGTCCGAGCCGGCGCGGACCAGTCTTACCGCGGCCGTGAGTGTTTCTTTCGTGCCGGATGCCGGGTTGCCGGACGATACGGCGGTGATGGTGCTGCCAAGCTCCGTGCGGACGGTTCCCGTCACGATCAACGAGGGGGCGGCAGCGACTGGAGAACTCATCGTTCAGACGGGCACCACGGCAGGGCTCATCCAGCTTCGGGCCACGGTCGGCAGCAAAACGGCCCAGGCAAGTTTTCGGATTGCCCCGGCAGCGGTGGTCCTGCAAAGCGTGAAGGCCAGCGTTGCCAGCGCCAATGCTGAGATCATCCTGACCGGGTACGACACGGTGCGGTCGGCGTCAAGGTTGGCCTTTACGTTTTTTCTAAAGTCAGGACAGGCAGCGGCGCCAGGCAGGATCGAAGTCGACGTTGGCCAGCAGTTCGCCGACTATTACAAGGCCGTGTCGGGCAGCTCCTTCCGTCTGCAGGCGCATTTTCCGGTGTCGGGCACGCACACGGAGCTCGACTCGGTGGAGGTGGAGATTCTGAATTCCGCGGGCCGGACGACGACAGGCCGGCTCCGGTTTGAGTCACACTGAGGGAGTGAAGCCTGTCGCGCTGACCATCGCGGGGTCTGATCCGAGCGGCGGGGCCGGCATCCAGGCCGACCTGAAGACGTTCCATCAGTTCGGCGTCTACGGCGAGGCCGCCGTGACGCTCCTGACGGTGCAGAACACCCGGAACGTTTTCGAGGTGTTTTGTCTGGAGCCGCGGCTGGTGCAGGCGCAGGTGGAGGCAGTGATCGATGACATCCCGCCGGACGCGGCCAAGACCGGAGCGCTGGGCAACGCCGCCATCATTGAGGCCGTAGCGGAGGTCGCCGCGCGGCTGCGCGCCCCCCTGGTGGTGGATCCGGTGATGATTTCCAAGCATGGAGCGCCGCTGATCGCCGCCGGCGCGCGGCCGGTGCTCGTCAGCCGGCTGCTGCCGCACGCGGCGCTGGTCACTCCGAACCTGCACGAAGCCTCGGCCCTGGCCGGCTGCGAAATCACTGGCGTAGGGCAGATGGAAGAGGCCGCCCGGCGTATTTTTGACCGCACGGGCGCTTCGGTGCTCGTCAAGGGCGGCCATCTCGAGGGAGCGGCCGTGGATGTACTGTTTCACCGGGGCGAGATCCGGCACTACCGCTCGCCGAGATATGAGACGCAGCACACCCATGGGACAGGTTGCACCTACTCAGCAGCCATCACGGCCTCTCTGGCGCTGGGCTTCGAGATGCCGGAGGCAGTGGCGCGCGCCAAACGTTTCATTACGGAGGCGATCCGGACAAATCCCGGACTGGGCGGGGGTTCCGGCCCAGTGAATCATCACGCTGCCATTGAATGAATCCTCCTGGCCTTGCTGGACAGCCGCAGGGATCGTGCCGCTCAAGTACAGCCCGACTTTCGAAGACAGTGCAGCGGCAGCAAGCCCGGGAAGACTCCGAGCGTCCTGCATTGGCGGAGCGCCACATTCTCGTGGGAGTTCGTACTGGGTGGCATTCAAGGGAGCAATCGCGGCGCCCTCGCGTCGATAGAACCAGGTTGAACACCCCCGGTGAGGAGGTCCTCCGTGGTCCCCTTGCGCTACTTGCCGTTTCGGACTGCCAGGGCGAAGAGGCCCGGCTTGACCACCACCATGACTCCGGTCACGAGCATCAGTTGATGGCGGCGCAGGCCGCCTCCAGGTCCCATCTCGAAGAAAGGCTCCCGGGACCAATCCTTGCGGATTTCGAGGCGCGAGATCAGGCAATCGTTCAACCGTGACTCGGCCGTGAGCGTGTACTCCCGGAACCAGTTTGGCGAACCGGTCCAGAATCCGTTCCGGTCGCTGTAGTGCTCTACTCGCGGCGAGATCGCGAAGTTGGGCGAAAGTTGGATTCGGGCCGCCCAGGCCACGCCCCAGAAGGTGGCGGCCGGCGAGGCGGGGCTGCGCTGCGAGCCGACATCGAAATTCGCATACATCGAAACGCGGCGCGCCGGCGTGAAAGTGACAACGGCGTCGTAGAAGTGCCGCCAGCCTTCGTTCGTACCGGTTCGTTCGGGTCCGGCGTAATAAGTGTTGGCAATCTGCACCCTGCCGAGGTTGCCCGCGGCAGTAACGCCGAAGCTCTTGCCGGAATTGTTGTCCCGGATGGTGTTCCAGCCGGCGACCAGCGCTCCGCCCACGGACCACTTCGGGTTAAGAGGCATGGAGGCGCGCAGCCCGGTATGGTAATACGGACCGAAGGCGAACAGCAGGCTGCGCGAGTAGTTCCAGTTCAGGTGGCTCTCGGTGACCTCCGCGCCGGCGCTGGTGACGAACTTCCCGAAGTCGAACTGCAAACCCTGCCAGGTAGCAGGCTTCAGCGAGACATAGGCATTCAGCAGGTGGCGGGTCCAATCCGTATGGGAGGGCTCGCTCAGCCAGAAGGCATCGTAGGTGCGACCGGCGCCCGCGTCCACGCGAAACCCGAATGGCGCAGGATCCAGGGCCACCACGGCGGTGGCGTTGCCCAGGCTCCATTTGTCCGCCGTCAGGTTGAAGGCCTGCAATTGCGACGATCCCGACGCCGGGTGGTTGTAGTTCAAATCGTAAAAGGCATCCAGGTAGCCGCTGAAGTTCAGCCGCTTCCAGCGGAAGGTATCGGACGCCGCGGTGGGTTGACTGCTTGTATTGTTCGTCTGCGCCAGGACGCAGACAGCGATCCACGGCAACAGGACACACGTTGGGCGCATCGTATTTTCCTCCAGAGATCTGCGGGAAATGACGCGCCGGGGCGGGCTACGCTGCTCACCGGAAGGCGCTGGAATCCGGCAGTGGCGGGACGATGTGAAGGAACTACCGAGTCCCGCTCAGGCGGGGAGTTTTCCGGATTCGGAAATCAGTATGCGGCAGGAAAGGGAGAAGTACAAATCGATAATTTTTATCGTCTCAATCACAGGAAGATGCGCCCGGCTGCTTCAGGAAGCGCGCCGCTTCAGGTTGCTCGACCCGGGAAGCGCCGGCCGCTTGGCGGAGGGCACGCTGGGCAGAAGCCGGAGCGAAGGCCACGCATGGAAGCGGTGACGGCAGCTCTGGCAGCGGAAGGGGCGCAGACCCAAAAGACCCAGGAAATGGTCCAGCCCCGTCCGGCGCCGCGAGCGCACGGCGTCGAAGCATCCGCAGCGCGGGCAGGCGGCACGAACCAGCCGTGCGAATGCCGAGGGGCGCATCAGCCGAACTGTTTGCGGACAGGTCACCCGTGGAATTAGTGGCTGTCGTTTGCGTCCGCTCTCACCCACGCTCGCAGAGAAGGCGCGACAATCAAGAGTGCCATGCCGCGCGTCCTTGTTGTCTTTACCGGCGGGACCATCGGGATGCGCTACGACCCGGTAGTCGGAGCCGCCGTTCCTGCGCTGGGCGCCCGGGAGTTGCTGGAACACGACCCTGCCCTCCAGCGGCTCGCCGAACTGGAGGTTCTGGAGTATGGCCGCTACCCGGGTCCGCACATGACCCTGGAGCGGATGTGGGAGGTGAGCGAGATCCTGCGCCGCGAGCTCCAGCGCGAGGAGATCGTGGGCGCGGTGGTGACGCACGGCACGGACACGCTGGAGGAAACGGCCTATCTGCTCGACCTGCGGCACACTTCCGAAAAGCCGGTGGCCGTGGTCGGCGCCATGCGCACGGTGAACGAGCCGGGTTTTGACGGGCCGGCCAATCTTTCGGCCGCCATTCGGACCGTGCTGAGCCCGCAGGCGCGCGGGCAGGGCGTCTTCGTCGTGCTCAACCAGATGATCCATCCGGCCAGCGAAGCAACCAAGACGGACACGCAGCAACTGGAGACGTTCCAGAGTCCGGTCTTCGGCCCGCTGGGCCTTGTGGACGTCGACCGCGTGATCTTCGGCCGGCGGCTGGTGGATCGCGTCGTGATTGACGCGCCGCGGCTGGAGCCGCGCGTCGACCTGGTGACGATGTGCGCCGGCGCCGATGGCCGTTTTATTGATTTCGCCCGCGAAAGCGGCGCCCGCGGCATCGTGGTCGAAGGGACCGGGCGCGGCAACGTGACGCCGCAGGCCGTGCCTGCCATCCAGCGCGCCATCGACGCGGGCATCCCGGTGGTCATCGCCACCCGCTGCGCCCACGGGCGGGTGCTGGATATTTACGGCTATGAGGGCAGCGGGCACGACCTGCGGCAGCGCGGCGTGCTCTTCGCCGGAACGCTCAATGCCGCCAAGGCGCGCGTCCGCCTGATGCTGATCCTTGGCAAGACGCAGGATCCACGGGAGATCCGCTGCCTGATGGAATGCGGCGCGTACTGAGGCATCCGCGCAATCTTTTCTAGTGCGATCCAAGTAATATCCCGGACTAATTGGCAGTGGCTGGGGGTTGCCCTACACTGACTTCAGTGCGGGTCTTAAAGAGGATTTTCCAGTCTGGTATTCTCGTAACCGGTGCCTTGGCTCTTCCCGCGGCCGGAGCGCAGGCGCCGCAGGCGGCGGGCCGCTACCCGATCGTGTTTACGGAGACGCCCGCAGGGGGGCAACCGCGCCTCGTGCTGCTTGAGCCCGGCGGCACGGCCCGCGTGCTCAGCCAGGGTTTTTACGCCGCCGCCGATCCGGACGTGAGCTGGGACGCGAAGCGCATCCTCTTCGCCGGAAAAAAGACGCCCGCCGATCTCTGGCAGATCTACGAGATGACTCTCTCGACGGGTGCAGTGAAGCAGCTCACCAAAGTGGCCTGCGACTGCCGCCGGCCCGCCTACCAGTCGCAGATCTTCAGCCTCGACATCCCCGACCCGTGGCCGCAGGCGGCGTTTTTCTGCGGCGGCGCCCTGTACACGGTGAAGTTCGACGGCACGCTCCGGCAGCGCATTACGTTCACCCCCTGGCAGG
This sequence comes from Bryobacteraceae bacterium, assembly GCA_049969655.1. Lineage (GTDB taxonomy): Bacteria > Acidobacteriota > Terriglobia > Bryobacterales > Bryobacteraceae > JANWVO01. Next base: position 43,730 of record JBMFOK010000014.1, on the reverse strand, counting down.
AGTCCGACGCGACGATGCTGCCGGACGGGATGATGGTGTTCGCGTCCCGCCAGGGCGCGCGGTCGCAACTGATGGCGGTGAACCTGGACGGCACGGATTATTCTCTCTACGTGCCCGGCGGGCAGCTCCGCGAGCCCGCGGTCACCTCGGACGGCCGGCTTGTCTTTGTGGACGGCGGGGTGCTGGCGGCCGTCGATCTGGTGCGGCCGCTGCACACGCGCCGGGAGCTGACCCGGCCGGCCGACGGCATCTTTTCGACACCCGCCGGGCTGCCCGGCGGCCGCCTGCTCGTGAGCTGGCAGCCGGACGCGAAGACCCCCGCGGGCATCTACCGGTTTCACCCGGGCACGAAAACAAAAGTTCCTGTTTATGTAAAGGCGGGGGCCGACGCGCGGCAGGCGCGGCCGGTGCTTGCGCGGCCGGAGCCGGCGGGGCGCGGCTCGGTTGTGATCGAGGACGCCGGCTGGAGCCGGCTGTATTGCCTCAGCGTTTTCACCACGGATCAGCCGCAGACGATCCGCCCGGGGCAGCCGTGGCGGTTGCGCGTCTATACGACGCCCGCCGATAGCCCGCAGAAGATCGGCGACCTGCGGATCGAGGACGACGGCAGCTTCCACTTGGAAGTGCCACCCAACACGCCACTGAAACTGGAGCTCGTGGACGGGGCGGGACGCGTGGTGCGCTCCTCGGCCTGGATGTACACGCGGCCGAAGGAGAACCGCGGCTGCATCGGCTGCCACGAAGATCCTGAGCTGACGCCGGAAAACCGCGAGGCGAAGGCGGTTGTCCGCAAGCCGGTGAAGCTGACCGCGCCGGTGGTGATCTCCAACGGAGGTTCGCAATGAGAGTCGGGTTGGCGATGGCCGCAGTGGCGGCCGTGATCGCGGCCGGCGCCGCGTCGGCGCCTTCGCGGGGCCCGGTGTTTGCCGACATCACCGCCGAGGCGGGCATCACATTCCGTCACAGCATCGGCGACCACAAGCTCGACAACATCGTCGAAGGCACCGGCTCCGGGGCCTGTTTCTTCGACTACGACAACGACGGGTTGATGGACGTCTATTTCGTGACCGGCGTCTGGACGAAGGGCGTCAGCGACAACGACGGCCGCGACCTGCGCGGCAAGCTTTCCAACCGGCTTTACCACAACCTCGGCAACGGGCGTTTTGAGGACGTGACGGCGAAGGCGGGGGTGGCCGGCGGAATTTACGGCTCCGGCTGCTCGGCCGCCGACTATGACAACGACGGCCACGTCGACCTCTACGTGCTCAACTACGGGCCGAACATTCTCTACCACAACAACGGCAACGGCACGTTCACCGATGTCTCCAAACAGGCGGGCCTCGACGATTCGCGCTGGTCCCTGCACGCCGTCTGGTTCGACTACAACAACGACGGCTGGCTGGACGTCTACGTCGCCAACTACCTGCTGTATGACGATGGCAAGTTCCGCGACTTCTACCCGGCGCAGGGTTATCCGGGTCCGCTCAGCTATCAGGGTCTGCCGAGCATCCTGTACCGCAACAACGGCGACGGCACCTTCACCGATGTGACGAAAGAAGCCGGCATGTGGAAGCCGGGCGGCCGCGCGATGAGCGTCACTGCGGCGGACTTCAACAACGACGGCCGCATGGACGTGTTCACCTCCAATGACGCGATGGAGAACTACTTCTACATCAACAGGGGCGACGGCACGTTCGCCGAAAGCGGCCTCGAATACGAACTCGCCTTCAGCGAGCACGGCCAGGGCGTGGCGTCGATGGGCCCGTTCTATGGAGACGTCAATCGCGATGGCTGGCTGGACCTGTTTGTACCCAACCTGAACTACGTTTCGCTGTTCGTTTTCAATCCCAAGAAGGGCTTTTACGAGAACCTGAATGACGCCGCCGGACTGGCGCCGATGCTCGGTCAGTACGCGGGCTGGGGCTCGGTGATGTTCGACTGGGACCACGACGGCTGGCTCGATCTGTTCACCGTGCACGGCCACGCGCACCATGAGTTCGTGCAGGAAGACACGCTGTGCCGGAACCGGCGCGACGGCACGTTTGAGGACGTTTCGCGCGAAGCGGGGCCGTATTTCGCGACAAAGCGCGTCGGCCGCGCGGCGGCGTGGGCCGACATCGACAACGACGGCGACATCGACCTGCTGGTAGTGAACCTGAACGACGCGCCGGTGCTGCTGCGCAACGACGGCGGCAACGCGCGTCCTTGGCTGATGGTGGACGCACGGCTGGACTTCCCCTCCGGCTCGCGGACGGCGGTCGGCGCGCGGGTGACGGTGACGGCGAACGGCCTGCGCATGATCGAAGACGTCAATCCGGTCCGCGGTTATCTCAGCCAGGGCGATCCGCGTCTCCATTTCGGGCTCGGGGGAGCGACGGTGTGTGACGTGGAAATCCGCTGGCCGGACGGCGTGGTGGAGAAGTTTCCCGGCGTGCGGGCCAACCAGGTATTGACACTCCGCCACAAGGCGGAAGCGCGGAGGAAGGCGCAGTGAGAAGGGTCGCATGGATTCTGGCGGCGGCCGCGCTGGCCCCGCTTGTCTTCGTTTCGCGCGGGGCGCCGGCCAAGCCCGTGTATGTGGGCTCGCGTGTGTGCGCCTCCTGCCACAACGGCCCCGGCATGGGACATCAGTACAGCAAGTGGCTGCTGTCGAAGCACGCGCAGGCCTATACGGCGCTGTCCCGGCCTGAGGCCTGGGAGATCGCGCGCATCAGCGGCCTGCGGGAGGAGCCCTGGAAGGCGCAGATCTGCCTCGGCTGCCACTCCACCTCCTACAAGGCCGACGAGCGCGAGATTGACGCAGAGACCTTCCGCCGCGAGGACGGCCTGCAATGCGAAGCCTGCCACGGGCCCGGCAGCGAGTATTCCACTGAGGCGATCATGCGCGACCGCAAGGCGGCGATGATGGCGGGCCTGAAGATGCCCACCAGGGATGATTGCATGGTCTGCCACATGGAGAAGGGCTCGCACGTGGCCGTGCTCAGGAACCCCACCGTGGACATTGAGGAGGGCTGGAAACAGATTGCCCACCCGCTGCCGAAACCGTCGAAGACCGCCGCGCTCCGCGAGGCGAACGCGGCGGACTTGATCGGCGCGGCGGCCTGCGGCGCCTGCCACAACGGGCCGGACCACGGCCACCAATATGACGTCTGGCGGCGCAGCCCGCACGCCCGTGCCTGGGCGGTGCTGGCCACGCCGCGCGCCCTGGAGCTGGCCCGCGAAATGAACGTGGACGGCGACCCTCAGCAGAGCGACGCCTGCCTGAGATGCCATTCCGCGGGCGGACGAGTGGATGAGGGCGTAGGCTGCGAGGCCTGCCACGGGGCCGGCCGCAAGTACGCGACCGATGCCACGATGCGCGACCCGCAGGCCGCCCGCGCCGCGGGCCTCCGCACGGCCTCGCTGGCCGACTGCATGGGCTGCCACAACCCCGCCCACGGCAAGGCATTTAACGCCGCCGAGGCGTGGAAGCAGATCGCGCATCCCACCCGGCTGCCGCAGCGCGCCGCCGAGCCCGTCTACAAGAACCCGTTGCGGCTGGCCTTCCGGCCGGGAACCAGCGAACTGTGGGTGACGCTCGAAGAGGGCAACGCGGTCTCGATCGTCGATACGCGCTCTGGCCGTGTCGCCGCGGAAATCCCGGCCGGCTCGGCGCCCACTGGCATCGCATTCACCAGCGACGGCCGGCGCGCCTTTGTCACCAACCGCGAGGACGACTCGCTTTCCGTGATCGACGCCTCCGCGCGCCGGGTGGAAGACACCCTGCGCACCGGCGACGAGCCCCACGGCGTCCTGGTCACCCCAGGAGACCGGCATGTGCTGGTGCTGAACACCTCCTCGGAAGACATTCATGTCTTCAACGCCCAAACGCTTGCCTTCGAAAAGAAGCTCGCCGCGGGCCGCGGCCCCTGGGACCTGGCGCTTTCGCCGGACGGGACGGCGGTGTTGGTCACGAACATGTATTCGAACCTCACCGGGTTCCGCAAGCCGCTGGCCAGCGAGCTCACCGTGATCGATGCCATCTCGGGGCGCGTCCGCGACCGCTGGATCGTCGAAGGAACGAACCTGATGATGGGCATCGACTGGCGGCGCGACGGCCGCTTCGCCCTCGCCACCATGAACCGCACCAAGCACCTGGTGCCAATGACGCGCCTGTTGCAGGGCTGGACCATCACCAACGGAATCGCCGTCATCTGGCCGGACGGCAGGATTGACGAGCTCCTGCTCGATCTGCCGGGCCAGGGCTTTGCCGACGCCACGGACGTCAAGATCACGCCGGACGGCCGTTACGCGCTGGTCACCAGCTCGGGAACGAACCAGGTGGCGGTGCTGGATCTCAACCGGCTCACGCGGCTGCTGGAGAACGCGACGGAGGAAGAACGGCGGCGCATTCTGCCGAACCATCTCGGCAAGGCGTCCGAGTTTCTCGTGAAGAAGATTCCGACGGCGGACAGTCCGCGGGGAATCGCCATCTCCGCCGACGGCCGCCGCGCTTACGTGGCCAACTGCCTGGACGACTCGATCACGGTGATCGACCTGGTCCGGCTGGAGCCGGCGGGAAAGATCTCGCTGAACGGGCCGCGCGAGATCACGAAACGGCGTTGGGGCGAGAAGCTCTTTCACAATGCGCGGATCACTTTCCGGAATCAGTTTTCCTGCCACTCCTGCCACCCCGACGGGCACGTGGACGGGATCACCTATGACATTGAGGCCGACGGCATCGGCGTCTCGCCGGTGGACAACCGCACCCTGCGAGGCATCGGCGACACCGCGCCGTTCAAATGGGAGGGCACGAACCCGACGCTGAAACGGCAATGCGGGGCTCGTCTGTCGGTGTTTTTCACGCGCAACCTGCCATTCACGCCCGAGGAGCTCTCGGCGGTGGACTACTACATCGCCACCATCCGCCGCCCGCCCAACCGCTATCACACGCCGGGCACGCGCTATACGCCGGCACAGCGGCGCGGCAAGGAACTGTTTGAGCGGACGCACACCAATGACGGGCGGCTGATCCCGCCCGAAGGCCGCTGCGTGTTCTGTCATCCGCCGCCGTACTACACGTCGCGCCGCAGGTTCGACGTCGGCACGCGGCAGGCGCTCGACCGCACCGGCCTGTTCGACGTACCGCACCTGAACAACATCTACGATTCGGCGCCATACCTGCACAACGGCATGGCGAAGACGCTTGAGGAGATCTGGACGGTCTACAACCCGTACGACAGGCACGGGGTGACCAACGACATGACCAAGGATCAACTGAACGACCTGATTGAATTCCTGAAAACGCTATGAAGCCCTTTACCGCATTCCTGCTGTTCGCCACCCTGGGTTCCGCCCTGGCCGCCGAGCCGGGCGCTGAGAAGCTGCCGTATGTCTACACGAAGTGGAAACAGTTCACCGTCAAGGACGGCCTGCCCGACGATCACATCTTCGCGGTGAAGAGCGACGGGGACCGGATCTGGGTGGGCACCGAGAACGGACTGGCGCTGATCGACAAGAAGACCGCCAAAGTGGTGAAGGTCTGGACCGAGAAGGACGGCCTGCCCTGGCGCGCGGTGACCGGCATTGACGTCAACCCGAAAACGGGCGACGTCTGGCTGGCGCTGTTCGGCGGCGGGCTGGCGCGGCTGAGCAGCGGCCGCTTCGACCACTGGCATCAGCTCAATTCCGGCCTGGTGAACGACGTGGTCTACGGAGTCGCCGTGGAGAACGACAACGTGTGGGCGGCGACCACGGCCGGCGCATCGCGGTACAACACGGTGACCGGCGAGTGGACCATCTTCACCGAGAAGAACGCGCCGATGGAAGAGATCTGGAACTACGGCGTGCACTACCGCGACGGCAAGGTCCATCTGGCCGTGTGGGGCTCCGGGGTTCTCGAGTACGACGTCAAGGAGAACCGCTGGAAGGACTACCTCGACCCCGACGGCGAAATGGAGATCGACCTCTACCGCGACGATGGCATCATCCACGTCATCACCACCGGAGCCAACTATGTGGACGGCGTGCTGTGGGTGTCCTCGTATTTTGGCGTCTGTCGCTATGACGGCCGCAACTGGCGCGGCTATTACAACATGGACTCGGGGCTGCCCTCGGACTTCAACAACAACCTGCGCGCGCGCAGCGGGCGCGAGGCCTGGTTTGCCTCCGACAAGGGCCTGGGCGCGATCATGGACGCCGAGACGAACACGTGGGTGGCCTACACGCGGGATCCGAAGTCGGACTCGGGCAAGGCGGTGGTGATGCGGGACAAGACGGTGCTCGAAACCGTCGAGATGGGCCTCAACCTGCCGCACAACTTCATCATTGCGGTGGACGTCGACGACAGGGACGTCTTCGTCGGCACGGCGAAGGGCCTGGCGTGGGGCATTGGCGAAGGCTATTATTCCGGGCTGCGCGAGCGGCCCCGGATGCTGGCCGCCACCAGGAGGGACGCGAAATGAAGCAGCTGCTTCCCCTGCTTGCCATTTCCGTGATGTTCGCCGCCGACACGCCGAAAAAGGCGCCGGCCAATGAGCCGCTGGTGCCGCCGGGCGTCGAAGTGGACGAGCACACGCTGGAGGTTCTCAAGCGGATCCTGGCGGTCGGGCCTTACGAGGTCCCGGACTTACAGCTCAAGCGCGACACGGCCTACGCGAAAACGCCCGTCGACTATGAGCCTTACGGTAAGATCAAGCCCTACAAGGAACACTTCCTCGAACAGATGCAGTACTGGGGCCCCGGGCGCGCCATCCCCGAGCCGGAAGACGTCAAGACGGTCAAGATCGGCTTCATCGGGCCCATCATGAGCACCGTCAGCGTCGCCACCGGAGGCGCGAGCCACGAGGAGCCGATGGGCATCAAGATGCTCCAGGGGGCGCGGCTCGCCATCGAAGAGGCCAACGCGCGGGGCGGCTACCTGCGGCGGAAAATCCCGTTCGAACTCGTGGTGACCAATGACAACGGTCTGTGGGGTTCGAGCGGCAACGAGATCGTCAACTTCGCTTACAAAGACCACGTTTGGGCGATCCTTGGAACAATCGACTCGGCCAATTCGCACATCGCCATCCGCGTCGCCCTTAAGGCGGAAGTCGTCGTCATGAACACCGGCGACACCGACCCCACCTACATCGAGACAAACATTCCGTGGACGATGCGCTGCATCGGCGACGACCGCCAGATGGGCTACCTGCTGGTGGATTACATGATCCGCAAGATGGACTATAAGCGCATCGCCATCATCCGCTCCTCGAACCGGTACGGTCGCTTCGGCGTGCGCGAGATCAAGGACTCGGCCCGCCGGCTGGGCCGCCCGGTGGTGATCGAGATGGCCTACCAGCTCGGCAAAGACGACTATTCCCTTCAGATCGACCGCATCGCCGAGGTCAGGCCCGATGTCATTGTCCACTGGGGCGACGCCCGCGAGGCGGCCATCATCCTGCGTCAACTCCGCGAGCGCGGCATGATGCAGCCTTTCCTCACCTCGGACCGCGCCGTTTCAAAGGAGTTCCTGAAGCTCGCCGGCCCGTATGCGGAAGGCGTGATCGCCGGATACCCCTGGAACCCTGACTCGAACAACCCGCGCCTGGCCGAGTTCCGCGAGAGATTCCGCAAGCGCTTCAACGACGAGCCGGACACCTACGCCGCTCACGCCTACGATGGGATGAATATACTCATCTGGGCCATCCAGGTGGCGGGACTGAACCGTGCGCGGATCCGTGACATTGTCGCAACGCGCGTCAAGCCGTGGCCCGGCGTGACCGGCGACATCCCCTTTTCCGCCGCACTGGATGACGCCGGCGAAGTCTATCTGGCGAAGTTCGAGAGCGGCCGCTGGCGCTACTACTCGCGCGACGACCTGAAGATTCCGCGCGGCTACGTGCCGCCGCGCGAGCGGACTGCGCGCGGCCTGATGAACCCGGCGGAGACGAAGTGAAATGATCACGCGGCGGCATTTCCTGGCGGTGCAGGCGGCCGCGCCGTATCTTGACCGGCGCGGCGTGCCTGCCGAGCCGGGGCCGTTGCCGCCGAAAGGAGCCGAAGACCTGCCCTACATTCCGGTGGGTCTGTTTGGGCCGGACGATCCTGGCCACGCCGCGGGCGGCACGGTGTACATGGGCGTGGCTCTGGCGGTGGAACACGCCAATGCGCGGCTCGGAAAGGGAGAGAAGCCCTATCGGCTGGTTTCTCGCTGGTCAGATGATCCCTGGCGGGCCGGCGCATCGGCGGTGGCCCGGCTCGCCCTGGAAGACCGGATAGTGGCGCTGGTGGGCGGCATCGACAGCGCCACTACGCACCTCGCCGAGCAGGTGGCCGCCAAGATGCTGTTCCCCGTCGTGGACCCGGTTTCCACGGACGAAACGACCAACGCCGCCTTCGTGCCGTGGATATTCTCCTGGGCGCCAGGGGACTCGTTGCTGGCGCGGGCCCTCGCGCAAGGGATCGCGCGCCGGCCCTATACGCTGCTGGCGGCCACCGACCACGGGTCGCGCCAACTGGCGCGCGTCCTCAGCCGGATGGCCCAGCCGGCGGAACGGCAGGACTTCCAGCCGCCTAACCGCCCGCCCGCGCCGTCGCATGCAACGGTGGTTGTTCTGGCGCCGCCGGCGGCGCTGTGCGATGTCGTGTCCCTGGTTCCTGAGTCGGCTGAAGTTTTTTGCGGACCTTCTGCCTGGTCGCGCGCCTGCCGCGGCAGGCTGCGCCGGCCGGTGCGGGCGCCGGCGCTCGCCGCGCCCGACGCGGCGCTGCTCCGCCAGGCGGAAGCCCGCTTTCAGAGTCCAGGCGATGTGTATTTCCAGCTCGCCTATGAGTCCACGGCCCTGTTGCTAGAATGCATACAGGCAGCCGGGCCGAACCGGCCCGCCGTGCGGGAGCGGCTCGCCAGCCGCTTCGCTTCCAACGGCAGGCGTCCCATTTCATCCGTCCTTTTGCAGGAGGTTTCTCCATCATGAGGCTCGAAGAAGCTCTGGCCGAGGCCGCGAAGGCTGTCACCATCGAGAAGAAAGCCATTTCCAACCCGCAGGTCCTCAATGAGGCGTACTGCTATGCGAAGCCCAGCTCGTTCTCGCGCGGCATTCGGCTGGAGTTCGGCAACATCGTCGTGCTGTTGATCAGCGGCACGGCCTCCATCGACGAACACGGCCGGTCCGTGCACATCGGCGACTTCCGCGCCCAGGTGCGGCGCACCTTCCACAACATCACCGGGCTGCTGGCCAGCGAAGGCGCCACCTGGAAGGACGTCGTCCGTACCACCTGCTACCTCCGCGACATCGAGCGCGACTACGAGGCGTTCAACGAGGAGCGGACGCGGTTTTATCAGGAACAGGGTCTCGACCCACTGCCTGCCTCTACCGGTATCCAGGCCATTCTCTGCCGCCCTGAGCTGCTCGTGGAGATTGAGGCGATCGCAATCTTCCGCAAGCCGGAGAACTGAAGCGCAGAAATGGCGCGCTCCGTCTGCGCGGCACGTTAATCCGAAGGGGCCCGCGACGCGGGATTCGCAGCGAACGAACTCATCAGAAACTGGTGCAGGCGGGCTGGATAGGCAGGGCCGGCCGTTTCCGGGATGTCGTTGTGACCGGCGCCGGGCACCGTCCAGAACTCCTTGGGCTCGGGGGCAGCCTCGAAGACGGCCCGGCCCAGACGGTAGGGAATCACCTCGTCCCGGTCGCCGTGAATCATCAGAACCGGCGCGTGAACGCGGTGGATGCGGCTGTTCAGGTCGTAGCCCCAGATGAGCGCGGGACCCAGCAGCGGCAGGACGGTCTGCGCCACCGCCCGGGCGGAAGGGAACGGAGCCTCCAGAATCAGGCCGGCCACCGGGCGGCGGGCCGCAATTTCCGCCGCGGCCACCGTGCCGAGCGATTCGCCGTGGACGAGGATCCGTCCGGGCGGGAACCCACGGCCGCGCAGAAAGTCATAACCCGCCAGCGCATCTTCGTAGATTCCTGACTCGCTGGGACGTCCCTCGCTCTTGCCATACCCGCGCCAGTCCGGAACCAGCACCGAGGCGCCCGCCTGTTGCCAGGCGCGGATGTGACGCCCCCGATGGGTGACGTTTCCCGCGTTGCCGTGCAGGAACAGAACCGCCGCCCGGGCTTCCGGGAGGGGTTTCCACCATGCGTGAATCCGTACGGAGCCGCTTTTCAGCCAGACCTCCTCCACCCCCAGGGCGCCTGCCACGGCCCAGTCCCCGGCAGGGTATTTCATGGGGAAGAAGACGGAGCGGTGCGCGACCCAGGCGAGGATGGCCCACAGGGCAGGGATCAGTAGGAGGGTCTTCCAGTCCATGCGTGTAAGTTATTGATGTCACAGAAAAGAAGTAGGCACAAGGGGGAGAGGGAGAAATTTTTTGCCCGTGGAACTTGACAATGATACACTAAAGTTTGATAATACAGACAGGCGCACGGGGACAGCCAGGCGCCAGCTAGAGAAATCTCAAGCGAGACAAAGGGAACAGTCATGAGCAAGATCATTGGCATTGACTTGGGAACCACGAACTCCGTGGTGGCGGTCATGGAGGGGGGACAGCCCGTCGTCATCCCGAACCAGGAGGGTTCGCGCACGACGCCGTCTGTGGTGGCCTTCACCAAGAGCGGGGACCGGCTGGTCGGGCAGGTGGCGAAGCGCCAGGCTGTCACCAACCCCGAGAACACGATTTTCTCGATCAAGCGCTTCATGGGACGGCGCTTTGACGAGGTGACCGAGGAGATGAAGCTGGTTCCGTACCATGTGGTGCGGGGCGAGAACGGCGATGCGCGGGTCGAGGTGATGGGCCGCAAGTACGCGCCGCCGGAGATCTCGGCGATGATCCTCCAGAAGCTGAAGGAGGCGGCCGAGGCCTATCTGGGGGAGAAGGTCACCAAGGCGGTGATCACGGTGCCGGCCTACTTCAATGACGCGCAGCGGCAGGCGACCAAGGACGCGGGCCAGATCGCCGGGCTCGAGGTTCTGCGCATCATCAACGAGCCGACGGCGGCCGCGCTGGCCTACGGGCTGGACAAGAAGAAGGAAGAGCGGATCGCCGTTTATGACTTCGGCGGCGGCACGTTTGACATCTCGATCCTCGAGGTCGGCGACGGCGTGGTCGAGGTGAAGTCGACCAACGGCGACACGCACCTCGGCGGCGACAACATCGACCAGCGCCTGATCGACTGGCTGATCGAGGAGTTCAAGAAGGACGAAGGCGTCGACCTGTCGCGTGACCGCATGGCGTTGCAGCGCCTGAAGGAGGCGGCCGAGAAGGCGAAGATCGAGCTGAGCTCGGCGATGGAGACCGAGATCAACCTGCCCTTCATCTACGGCGACCCGCAGACCGGACCCAAGCACCTGGTGAAGACGCTGACGCGGGCCCGCTTCGAGCAGATGGTGGAGGACATCCTCCAGCGCACGATTCCGCCCTGCAAGCAGGCCCTGGCCGACGCCGGGCTGACGCCGGAGCAGATCGACGAGGTTGTGCTTGTGGGCGGCTCGACGCGCATCCCGCGCGTGCAGCAGCTGGTCCGGGAGTTCTTCAAGAAGGAGCCGAACAAGACGGTCAACCCGGACGAAGTGGTCGCCGTCGGCGCTGCGGTGCAGGGCGGCGTGCTTGCCGGCGAGGTGAAAGACGTGCTGCTGCTCGACGTGACGCCGCTGTCGCTCGGCATTGAGACCCTGGGCGGCGTGTTCACCAAGCTGATCGAGCGCAACACGACGATCCCGACGCGCAAGTCGGAGATCTTCTCCACGGCGAGCGATAACCAGACGAGCGTCGAGATCAAGGTCTACCAGGGCGAGCGTGCGATGGCTCGCGACAACCGGCTGCTCGGCGTCTTCCAGCTGGTGGGCATTCCGCCGGCGCCGCGTGGTGTGCCGCAGATCGAGGTCACTTTCGACATCGACGCCAATGGCATCCTGCACGTGACGGCGAAGGACCGCGCCACCGGCAACGAGCAGAAGATCACCATCACGTCGTCCTCCGGCCTGTCGAAGGAGGAGGTGGAAAAAATGGCCCGCGACGCCGAGGCGCACCGCGCCGAGGACGAGCGGCGGCGGCAGGAGGTCGAAGCGAAGAACCAGCTCGACAACGCCGTCTATAGCGCCGAGAAGATGCTCCGCGAGCACCGGGACAAGATTTCGGACTCCGACGCCCGGGCGCTCGAAGACGCCATCTCGGAGGCGAAGAAGGCGATCGAACAGGGCGGCATCGATCGCATCCGCGCCGCGCAGGACCGCCTGATGCAGGCCAGCCACAAACTCGCCGAGGCGATGTACCGCGCCGCCGGCGCGCAGCAGGCCAGCTCGGGCGACGGCTCCTCCGGGGCGCGGGCCGAGAGCGCGAAAAAGGACAACGTGGTGGACGCCGAATTTGTCGACGTCGACGACCAGAAGAAGTAACCGCAAGCATGGAGACGCCCCGGGGCTGTCCGGCCCCGGGGCGGGGCGGGCCGGCGCATGACGACGAGCAAGGATTACTACGAAATCCTGGGAGTGAAGCGGGACGCCACCGCGGATGAGATCCGCAAGGCGTATCGCCGCCTGGCGCGCAAGTATCACCCGGACCTCAACCCGGGCGACAAGGCCGCCGAGGAGCGCTTCAAGATCGTGCAGGAGGCTTATGATGTCCTGTCCGATCCCAAGAAGCGCCAGATGTATGACACCTACGGCTTCTACTCCGAGTCCGGCTTCCCGGGCGCCGGCCAGCCGGGCGCGGGTCCGCAGGGCTTCGGCTTCGGCGGCTTCGATTTTGAATCCTTCGGCGGCCAGGGCGGCTTCGGGTCGAGCTTCAGCGACCTGTTCAGCCAGTTCTTCGGCAGCCGGCGGGAAGCAAAGCGGCGCGCGCCGGAAAAGGGCACCGACCTCGAATATTCGCTGAATATCGACTTCTGGCAGGCGATCAAGGGCACGCAGGTGCGCCTCAACATCTCACGGCTCGACACCTGCCAGGCCTGCCGTGGGACGGGCGAATCCGGCCCAGCGGCGACCGTGTGCACCCAGTGCAACGGCACCGGCAATGTCACGCAGATGGTGGGCGCGATGCGCTTCTCGCTCACCTGTCCGCGGTGCGGCGGCACCGGCCGTGCGGCCCGGCCGTGTCCGGCCTGCGGCGGCGACGGTCGCGTGCCGGTGAATGAAACCGTCGATGTCCGCATCCCGCCGGGCGCGTCCACCGGTTCCCGGCTGCGGGTCGCCGGCAAGGGCAATGCCGGCACGATGGGAGCCCCGCCAGGCGACCTGTATATTACGGTCCGCGTGGAAGACCATCCGCTGTTTCGCCGCGAGGGCGATGATATCTACATCAAGGTTCCGGTCACCGTCTGGGAGGCCGGTCTGGGCGCTCGCATCGAGGTGCCCACGGTCGATGGCCGCGCCCTGCTGAAGATCCCGCAGGGCACACAGAACGGGCAGAAGTTCCGGCTGCGGGAGAAGGGCGTGTTCAACTCGCGCAGGAACACCCGCGGCGACCAGATTGTCGAGATCGAGGTGCAGACGCCGGACGTGCGCGACGAGCGCGTCCGCGAACTCCTGCGGCAGCTCTCCACCGTCGATAAGGCTGATCCGCGGAAGGAATTGTGGACGAGGGTGTAAGCCGCCGTGCCAAAGCAGAAGGGTAAAGCCGGTTACATGATCTCGGCCGTGGCCGAGAAATACGGAATCCATCCCCAGACGCTCCGCATGTACGAGCGCGAAGGGCTGATCAAGCCTTCGCGCACGGAAGGCAACACCCGGCTGTATACGGACGAAGACCTGGAGCGGCTGGAAGTGGTGCTCGAGCTGACGCGCGAGCTGGGCGTCAACCTCGCCGGCGTCGAGATCATCCTCAACATGCGCGAGAAGATGGCGGCGATGCAGAAACAGATCGAGCAGTTCGTGCAGTCGCTCAACGTCGAACTCGCGCGCAATATCCGGTTTGATGAGCCCGAGCAGAGCCACTCGCTGATCCCGGTGGCACGGCCCGTCTCCGTGGAGCCCGTAAGACCACAGGGCTCGCCGCGTCCGCGGCGGCGCAGCCGCAGCGCGGGCGGTTGAGCTGTCCGCTCAGCGCAGTTTCTTCACGAACTTCCCGGTGTAGGCGTCGATAAAGACGGAAAACTTGCTCTGGGAAATCGACGCCCCGAAGATCACGCGCCAGGTGGGCTTGACGTCCGGCGCGTTCCATTCGAGCAGGAAGTGGATGGGCAGATCCTTGTTGTCGGCCAGGACCTTCTTCATGGCCGCGTCCTTGTTGACTTCCGCCATGGCCGCCTCCAGCGCCTGCGGCGTGTCGATCTTGATGTCCTGGATGGCGATGGCGAACTGGCGCGGGTTGGGGAAGTAACCGGACTCCATGCCGGGCCGCACGCCTTTGACGATGCCTCCCTCGCTGTCGGCGGCCGCCCAGGTGAACTCGCGCCGCTGCCGTTTGGACTCGCTCACGTAGGTCGCCCGCCAGAAGCCATATTTGCCGGCGCCTGAAGGCGCCTCCGGGATGTTGCCGCTTTCCAGCCTGAGAAGCTTCGCGTCCCCGGCCCAGGTGCGGGCCACCTGGTAGGTCTGAAAGATGGCCGACTGGCCCGTGACCGGCTCAGGCGGCTTGGGAGGCTCTTTCTTCGGCGGCGGCGCCTGGGAGCAGCCGGCCAGCAGCAGGAGCAGGGATGGGAGGAAAGAGGAGATTCGGATGCGTTTCATGGCGGATCTGTGCCTCCCTCAATCATATTGGAGTTTTGCTCTGGCGCAATGGTCCGCTGCGGGACGCCGGAATCCGGGGGTGCTCCCGCCGACGTCCTGTGCCATAATACGGGCAACAGCGGTCAGGACCGTTCCCGCAGAAAGGCAGGTTTCCGATGAAGGCTGGCATCGTTTCCCGGGCGGCGCTGGCGGCAGCGCTCGCCGTTTGGCCCGGCATCTGGGCGGCCGGACAGCAGCAGGGCGGAGGAGGCGGCGGCACAGGCGGTGGCGGCGCTGCTCCCGCGCCAACGCCTACTCCTGCGCCGACGCCGACTCCCACCCCGACACCCTCACCGACCAAGCCGACCACGCCGACGCTTCCGTTGCCGGGGCAGCAGCAACAACCCACCTTCCAGGACTTCCAGCGCCCCATCTATCTCTCGGGGCGCGTGATGATGGAGGATGGCACCGCGCCGCCCGAACCTGTGGTGCTGATGCTTGTCTGCAACGGCCGCCCGCGGCCACAGGGCTACACGGATTCCAAGGGCCGTTTCAGCATCGCGCTGGGACAGAACCAGCAGGTGTTCGCCGACGCGAGCATGGACAGCACCGACATGCGCAACATCATGAATCCCAGCCCGACGCGCGGCATCTCCGAGCGCGACCTGGTGGGATGCGAGTTCCGCGCCGAGCTGCCAGGCTTTCGCAGCGACGTCGTTCAGCTGGCCGGCCGCCGCGTGCTGGACAACCCGGAGATCGGCGTCATTGTGCTCCGCCGCATGGCCAACGTGGAGGGCTTTACGTTCAGCCTGACCACCGCCAACGCCCCCAAGGAGGCGAAAAAGGCGTACGAGAAGGCGCTTTCGCTCAAAAAGAAACAGAAGGCCGCCGAGGCGGAGGTCCAACTGCGCAAGGCCGTCGAGGTCTATCCGAAATTCGCCGCCGCCTGGTTCGAGCTCGGCAATGCGCTGGCCGCGCAGAAGAAGAAGGAAGAGGCCCGCGCCGCCTATGAAAAATCGATTGAGGCCGACCCCAAGTTCATCGGCCCGCATCTGAGCCTGCTGCAACTCGCCATCGATTCGCGCGACTGGGAGCAGATCGCCGCCCGCAGCGAGACGGTGCTGAAACTCAACCCGGTCGGCTATCCGCAGGTCTGGTTCGTGCACAGCGCCGCCAACTACAATCTCGGCCGCCGCGACGTGGCCGAAAAGAGCGCGCGCGAAGCGCTGCGGCTGGATCCGGATCACAAGAATCCGCGGCTGCTGAGCCTGATGGGCTACATCCTCGCCGACAAGGGCGACTACGCGGGCGCCCTGGACCACATGAAGGGCTATCTCAGCTTCGCCCCGAACGCGCCGGACGCGGAGACGGTGAAGAAGCAGATCGGCGAGCTCGAGCGTCTCGTCGCCGCCAGGCCGTCGGCCCAGCGGACGCCCGGACCGCAGCAGTAGCCGTGCGGCTAGCCGCGCTGGATGCGGCGCGCCTTCCAGAAGGCGTGGACGGCAAAGCCGAGCAGCACCGCCAGCATAAAGGCGCTGAGCAGGAATCGGAGGAAATGTTCTGGCCCCTGGTCCATTTCCTTCCACCCGCGCCAGACCGGTCGCACCATCATCACCGCCAGCGCCAGGAACAGAAAGCCGAGCACTTCGTTCCACAGCGCGTGCAGCGGGCGGATGAGGCCCGGAAGCACCGCCGCCAGGAACTTCTTCGCGAGGCTGAACAACGCCTTCATGACCTGTCCGACATGCTAGCAGACCGGCGGGGCCGCGCCATGAAAGTCCGGAAATTCGCCAGAGCTGCCGATACGAAATGCAGAGAGAGACGCTCGCCGGCGATGTCAGCCGCCAGGCGGTGATATCCTGAAAGAGGGAAAGGATCCAGGTTCACCTTGGACGACCGACTCAAAGAATTGATGCAGGAACTCGGCAACGCGATCAATGAGTCGCTTTCGGACTCCGACCGCATTGCCGAAGCCATCGGGGAAATCAAGCGGGCGGGTTACGACGTGTTCCTGGTCCTTGAGGCGACCATCGGCTTCAACAAACGCGATGAAGCCGGCGATCCGCAGGACACGGAGACGGTGGTCGAAACCCGTCTGGAAACGGACTTCGAAGAGGAGCTGGAGGAGAACCGCAGGCGCTCCCGCCAGCGCCGGCCGGCGAAAATCCGCTGGACGGCGCAGGACCAGAAATTCCTCCGCGCGCTGAAGATCGCCATCGACGACGAGGACTGATTGCCGCACCTCCGTGCGGCCGCCCTCACGCCCATCGGCCCAGGGCCGGCAAGTGTGGCCCGCGCGGCGCCGCATTCGGTTTCACTCCACCGCGCCCAGCTCCCGATACACATTCCACGTTTCTTCCACCGTGCGGCTCCAGGGAAACTCCGCCGCCCGCACGCGTCCTGCCGCCGCCAGCTTCCCGCGCAGGCTTTCATCCTGAATCATCATCGCCAGCGCCTCAGCGATTTCGTCTTCCCGGAGCGGATCCACCAGCAGGGCGGCATCGCCGCACACCTCCGGCAGCGCCGAGCGGCGCGAGCTCAGCACCGGCACGCCGTGCGCCATCGCTTCGAGCGCGGGGATGCCGAAGCCCTCATCGAGCGATGGAAATGCAAGAATGCTGGCGCGCCAGTAGAGCCGCTCGATGTCCTCATCGGGAAGCCAGCCCGTGACTTCGATCCGTGCTGCCGCGGGGCTCGTCCGGATGTGCTCGAGCACTTCCCGGGCGCCGTAGCCCTGGCCGCCGGCCAGCACCAGCCGCCACGGGGGCGGCGCCGCCCTTTCGAACGCGCGCACCAGCCGCACCAGGTTCTTCCTTGTCTGGATGGCGCCAACATGCAGCACCAGCGGCTCGCGCGGCACTGCCGGCGGGTCCGCGGGCAGGTGCACGCCGTGCGGCACGACGCGAATTTGCGAGGCAGGAACACCGAGCAGGTCTTCCACCTGACCTGCGGTGAAGCGGCTGACGCAGAGGATCAGGTCGGCGCGCTCGGCGGCCTGGCGCGCCAGCGTCTGGAAGCGCGCGCGGAATTCGGGCGTCGAGTAATCAGCGGTAAAGACGAAGAGATCGTGGAAGGTGGCCACGCGCAGCGGATAGCGTGTGGCGGGCAGCCGCTGGTTGAGTCCATGGAACAGACGCGCGCGGCTCAGGCGGACCGATTCGAGCAGCGGGCGGAGGCTGACGTTGGCCGGTCGTGGCCTCTGGAGCGCGCGCAGCAAGCGGTGCGGCCGGTAGTGCCATTCGAAGCGCGCCTCCGGATGCCGGCGCGCCAGCCCGTCCAGGAGCTCGCGACAATAGACGCCGATGCCCGAAAGCGAGCTGCCTTCGCTGTAAGTGGCATCGAGGGCGATCGTCAATCGCGGATCCCGTATTCCTTGAGCTTGCGGTAAAGCGTTGTCCGCCCGATGCCGAGCAGGTGCGCCGCCATCACACGGTCACCCTTGGTGTAGCGCAGCGCATTGATGATGGCGCGGCGCTCCATCTCGGCCAGCGGCAGCACGGGCGTGACGAAGGAATCGCCGGCTTCCTCCGGGCCGGCGCCTGGCGGGACGGCCGCGGCCGCGGTCTGCAACGCATTGGCGGCGCCGCGGCGGCGCCGTTCATGGAAGTGCAGCAACTGCGAGGGCGCGTCCTGGAGGTGGATCACCGGGCCGCTGTTGATGGCCACCATGTGCTGGATGCAGTTTTCCAGTTCACGCACGTTGCCCGGCCAGTCGTAGGCCATCATCAGCTCGAGCAGCTCCCCGCTGAGCGTGTGCCCGTTGCCGTACATCTCCAGGAAGTGCCGGATCAGCGCCGGCAGATCTTCCTTGCGCTCCCGCAGAGGGCTCAGCCGCAACGTGACGACGTTGAGGCGGTAATACAGGTCCTGGCGGAAGCGTCCCTTTTCCACTTCGCGGGCCAGGTCCCGGTTGGTGGCGGCGATGATGCGGAAGCTGGACTTGCGCACCTGGAGCGAGCCCACGGGTCGGAATTCCTTCTCCTGAAGCACGCGGAGCAGTTTCGCCTGGAGGTCCAGCGGCAGCTCGCCGATCTCGTCGAAGAAGGCTGTGCCCCCGTTGGCCTGTTCGATCAGACCGATCTTGTTCGAATGCGCTCCGGTGAAGGCCCCCTTGACGTGGCCAAACAGTTCGCTCTCCATCAGCGGGCCGACCATCGAGGAGCAGTCGATGGTGACGAACGGCCCTCCGGGGCCGCTGTGGTGGATGGTGCGGGCCACCAGCTCCTTGCCCGTGCCGGTCTCGCCGAGCAAAAGCACGGGCCAGTGGCCGCGCCCGAGCCGGGAGGCCAGCCGCAGCACGTTGCGCAGGCGCGCCGACTGGCCAACCAGTTCGTAGTTGCGGGCCTTGCCTTCGGCGATCATCCAGTAGCGGTCCTCGCGGCCGTCAACCAGAGGCTGGGACATGGCTCCTCTGATATGTAGTGGCCGCAGAGAGGAAATTCTCTGCAAAAATCCGGGTCAAAGTTCATTGTATGCCGGTCCGGGGCGGCGGGTTCCTTCTTTCTTAGCGGATCCGTACGACGAAGACGTCCTTGACTTCGCGTCGGAGGCGGGCCGCCGCGGCCTCCGCCTCCCGCAGGTCGCCGAAGCGGCCGACGTAGACGCGGTGCACCACCGGCGAAGACGTCGAAGCGACGATGTCGACCGGCTCGTACTGCCGGCGCAGCTTCTGCTGGAACCGCTCCGCGTTGCGGCGGTCGGCGAATGCGCCCGCCTGAATCGTATACAGCGCCGGCGCGCGGGCTGCCTCCGGATCGGCGTAACCCAGGAGCTGGATGCGCACCAGTGCGGTGCCCGGGCCGATGAGGCCGATCCGGCGCGCCGCCGCGCGTGACAGGTCAATGATGCGCCCTTCGGCGAACGGGCCGCGGTCGTTGATGCGCACCGTCACGGTGCGGCCATTGTCGAGATTCTTGACCTCGACGATGGAGCCGAACGGCAGCGTGCGGTGCGCGGCGGTGAGCTGTTCCATGTCGTAGATCTCGCCGCTCGACGAGGGGCGGCCGTGATAGGGATGCCCGTACCAGCTCGCCAGGCCCGTCTCCGTCCATCCCGGCAGCGGAGCGGCGGGCGCGCGCGGCGCGCGCTTTTTTCCTCCGCATGCCGCGAGCGCCACCACGAGCAGCGCTGCGGCCGCAGCGAAGCGCCGGCTTGCGCATCGGCGGGCGCGCATGGTCAAAACAAAACGCCTCATCTCTGTTTTAACGCTCCTCGGCCCCGACAAAACGGCAACGCTGCGGCTTTTCCATGCATTTTTTTCTTGACAACACTCAGAGTCCGAGTTTATAAAAAGATCACAATGCTGTCGCGATGCGACCGCAAATTCTGATGTCACGGAGAACAGATCGATGAAGAACGCGACCAAGAAGGCTGCCAAGAAGGCGACGAAGAAAGCCGCCAAGAAGGCCGCAACGAAGAAGAAGAAGTAACACCGCGGCGCTCCCCCGAAGGAGCGCCGCCAGCGAGGATTGGAACCGCGGCCCCGGGCAACCGGGGCCGCAATGTTTTTAGCCCGCCTTTTCCAGACGCAGGCAGCGGAACGTCTCTCCCATGCCGAACAGCAGCGTCTTGAGCTGAAGCCGCAGCCGCTGCGCTTCCTCTTCTCCGTCCGCCGCAAGTGCCGAAGCAAAGTGGTCGCGCCCGCCCGCGCGCAGCAGCAGCGAAGCGAGATTTTCCAGCGGCGCGACCTTCCACCCCCGCGCCGCCGCGCATGCAGCCAGATGAGTGAACGGCACATGGGCGGTGATGTCGCGTGCGCCCGGTTCGGCCAGCACCTCTTCCAGGGCGGCATGGCGGCGATAGCCCATCAACGTGCCACGCGGAAAGCGGACGATTTCACGCTCGGTATAGCCGTAGTCAATGACGAGCATGGCGCCGCGCGCCAGCGAGGCGCCGATCCCCTCCAGCACGCCTTCCATGCGCACCGGCAGTTCCAGCTCCCACTCGTCCAGCCCGGCGAATGCGCGCGCAAGGCGTCCGGCATACTCTTTCCATCTGTCTTCCGGCTCTTCGGCGCTGATCCATGTGAAGCGTCCGTCCTTCCAGGCGACGCGTTGCAGGCGCATGCCGCCCCGGCGGCCCCGCACCACGTCCACCGGGAGCGCATCGAACAGTTCATTGGCGAACACGATACCTTCGAACGGGGCCGGAGGCGGCGTGTGCGCCTCCACCGCGATGTAGTGAAACCCGGTGAAAGCCTCCGCCATGAGCGCCCGACCTGCGCCCCAGTCGGCCAGCGTGCATCCTTCCGGCAGCGCAAGCCGCCGGCGGATTTCCTCCGCCTCGGCCCGCATCAGCCGGCCGAAGACCGGCTGGAGCTGCGTGGCGGTGAAGTAGTCGCCGGCGATGCCCGTGGGCTCGCGGCGGGCCCGCCGCGCCGCGCCGTAATAGCCGTGCTCCGGGTCGTAGAGCGCCGCCTCCATGAATTCGCTGAACCGGATGGGGCCTTCGCGGCGGATGCGCGCGGCCAGCTTTTCGGCCAGCGGGGTCTGCTCCGCGCTCATTGCGCCTCTCCGCGGGAGAGTTCCTGGGGATTGTGAACGAACAGCTCGCACAGATAGTCGTGCATGCAGTCGTAGAGGATCTTCTGGAACATCCAGGGGAACTGCGCATGGGCGATGTCGCGCGGGTGCAGCGGCGCGCGGTAGACGTGAGCCCCGTCGACCGGGTAGCGGAGACGGATGACGAGCACGACGCCGCCGCACGAGTCTTCTTCAGCGTCGAATTCGAGCAGCAGATGCTCGTAGCGGGCCAGTTCGGCGCGGACTTTTTCCAGGGAAGTCACTGCCTGCGATTGTACGATGGGAGGAGAGTCATGGCGCTGCCGGAACGGATCCGGGTGAAGATCTCGAGCGAGGCCGCGGGCGCGATCGATTTTACGCCGGTCGTTTCCAGCGAAATGGGTCTCGTCGAGCTGCTCGAGCTGGCCGCATCCGCCGTCGGTGTGGAAGCGGCGCGCGTGCAGCGGCTGCTCGAGCACGGCTCGCTTGTCACCGGCGGCTCGCGGTTCCGTTGGGAGCGGATCTTCTGCACGCTGGAGGAAGTGGAGGCGGCGCTGTGCGCGCTTCCGCAACCGGAACCGCTGCGGCCCTGCGATTTTCACCGCTGTGCGCGCGTTGTCCTCAGCGGCCCCGCAGGCCGGATTGAGATTGACCGCAGCGTCGGCGCCGCGCGGCGCCTGTTCCGGCGCTCGAGCTTCTGGGACCTGCTGATGGGCGGGCTGGGCGCGCCGCAATACGCCGGCTATTGCTACCGCGAGCGCAGCGACCGCTACGCGATGGACATCGGACGCGACGGCCGCCGGCAGGTGGAGACGGCAGCGGCGCTGCTGCGCTACCCGGCGCTTGCGAGGCGGATCCGCGCCCTGCACGTCGAGCGGATTGAATGGATCGTGCCGCGCTGACCGGTGCGCTTCAGTGTCGCGCCCTCACCTTCAGCACGATCGGCGTGCCCTCGAAGCCGAACCGCTCCCGCAGACGGTTGATGATGTGCCGCTCGGTGGAAAAGTGCAGCGGCTCGTCGCTGTCCATGAAGAGCACGAAGGTCGGCGGCCGCACCGAGGGCTGCGTCATGTAGTAAATCCTGCGGCCGTGCTCGAGCTGGAACGTTGAGGCGAGCCGGTTCAGCTCGCCGGTGGGCACGCGCTGGTTGAAGGACTCCCAGCACCGGTCGATCTGGCGCAGCAGACCCTTGAGCCCGCGCTTTTCCTTCGCCGAGAGGAAGACGATGGGAGCGTATTCGAGGAAGCGGAACTGGGCGCGGATGGTGGCCTCGTATTCCTTGCGCTGCCGGTCGTTGAGCAGATCCCACTTGTTGACGACGAGGATGAGCGCGCGGCCCTCTTCGTGCGCATAGCCGCCGATGGTGGCGTCACCGCCGACCGGGCCCTCGCTGGCATCGAGCACGAGCAGCGCGATGTGCGCCATGCGGATGTGCCGGCGCGCCATCACCACGCTGAGCTTCTCCGCCATCAGCTTTGTCTTGCCCTTGCGGCGGATGCCGGCGGTGTCCACGAAGACATACTCGCGGCCGTCGATCACCATGCGCTCGTCGACGGAGTCGCGCGTGGTGCCGGCGATGGGCGAGACGATGGCCCGCTCCTGCCCGAGCAGCGCATTCAGCAGCGTGGACTTGCCAACGTTGGGGCGCCCGATGATGGCCACGCGGATGGCGCGTGGGCGCTCGCCGGCCGGTTCTTCCTCTTCCTCCTCCGTCTCCGGGAACCCTTCGGTGGCGATGTCCAGCAGCTCTTCGATGCCAAGGCGGTGCTCGGCCGACACCGGCACCACGCGCTCGAAGCCCAGGGAGTAAAAGTCCGCGGTGAGCGATTCGCGCACCGGCGCGTCGATTTTGTTGACGGCGAGCGTCACCGGTTTGTTCAGCCGCCGCAGCATCTGCGCCAGGTCGCGGTCGGCAGCGGTGATCTCCGTGCGCCCGTCAATGAGAAAAATGATGTGCGCCGCCTCATCCAGGGCCACGCGCGCCTGCCGCAGGATTTCGCCGGGGATGAGCGCGTCATCGTCCGGGATGATGCCGCCGGTGTCGATCACGCGGAAGCGGCGTCCGCGGTGGACGGCTTCCCCGGCGATGCGGTCGCGCGTGATGCCCGGCTCGTCGCCGGTGATCGCTTTCCGCTGGCCGATGATCGCATTGAAGAGGGTGGATTTGCCCACGTTCGGGCGGCCGACGATGACCACCGTGGGCAGACCCGGGGTCTGCGGCATGCAATTTCAGTCTAGCAGGCCGCCCGAGCGGCCCCGGCGTGCGACAATGAAAGTTCCCGCACTTCTTTCCCGATGAAAACCGAGCAGTCCAGTCTGCGCAATGTCGCCATCATTGCGCACGTCGACCACGGCAAGACCACGCTGGTCGACGCCATGTTCCGCCAGAGCGGCATCTTCCGCGCCAACCAGCAGGTGGAGGAGCGCGTCCTCGACTCGAACGAACTCGAGCGCGAACGCGGCATCACCATCCTCGCCAAGACCACCGGCGTGCGCTACCGCGGCGTGAAGATCAACATCGTCGACACGCCCGGCCACAGCGACTTTGGCGGCGAAGTCGAGCGCGCGCTGCGGCTGGCCGATGGCGTGATGCTGCTGGTGGACGCGAGCGAAGGTCCGCTGCCGCAGACCCGCTACGTGCTGATGAAGGCGCTTGAGGCGCGGCTGCCCCCGATCGTCGTCATCAACAAGATCGACCGTGCCGACGCGCGGCCCCAGGAGGTGCTGAACGAGATCTACGATCTCTTCATCGACCTCGACGCCACCGAAGACCAGCTTGAATTCCCCGTGCTCTATACGATCGCCCGCGACGGCATTGCGCGCACGAGCCTGGACGATCCCTGCACCACGCTCGAGCCGCTCTTCGAGGCCATCCTGCGCCACGTGCCGCCGCCGAAGGGCGACCCTGCCGCGCCGCTCCGGTTCCAGGTGGCCAACCTCGACTACTCGGACTACTTCGGCCGCATTGCCATCGGGCGTGTCTTTGACGGCACGATGCGCGTGGGCGAGGAGGCCGCCGTGGTCAAACTCGACGGGCGCGTGGAACGGGCGCGCATCACGAAGCTGTTCAGCTTCGAGGGGCTGAACCGCGTCGAGGAGGCCGAGGCCGGGCCGGGCTCGGTGGTGGCGCTGGCCGGCATCGAGGGCATCACCATCGGCGAGACGGTGTCGAGCGCCGAAGATCCGCGCCCGCTGCCGCCCATCCATATCGACGAGCCGACCATCGGGATGGTCTTCACCATCAACACCAGCCCGTTCGCCGGGCGCGAAGGGCAGTTTGTCACCTCGCGCCACCTCCGCGAACGGCTGGAGAAGGAGCTGCTGACGAACGTCTCACTGAAAGTGGAAGAGGCGGGCTCGGCGGACTCATTCCTGGTGATGGGCCGCGGCGAGCTTCAGCTTGCCATCCTCATTGAAATGATGCGCCGCGAAGGCTATGAGCTGATGGTGGGCAAGCCGCAGATCCTGACGAAGACCGTGGACGGGAAGCTGCTGGAGCCGCAGGAGCTGCTCGTGGTGGACGTCCCGGAGACTTATGCCGGCGTGGTGATCGAAAAGACGGGCATCCGCAAGGCGAAGATGACGAAAATGGTCAACCACGGCTCGGGGCGCGTGCGCATGGAGTTCCTGATCCCTTCGCGCGGGCTGATTGGCATGCGCAGCGAGCTGCTCACCGACACGCGCGGCACGGCGATCATGAACTCGCTATTTCGCGGCTGGATCGAGTGGCAGGGAGAGATCCCGATGCGGCTGACCGGCGCCCTGGTGGCGGACCGGCCGGGCACGGCCACCGCCTACGCGATCTTCAATCTCCAGGAGCGCGGCGAGATCTTCGTCACGCCGGGCACCGAGGTCTATGAGGGAATGATCGTCGGCGAAAACTCGCGCCCGGATGACCTGAACGTGAACATCGTCAAGGAGAAGAAGCTGACGAACATGCGCGCCTCCACCGCCGACGAGGCCATCCGCCTCGTCCCCCCGCGCCTGCTGAACCTCGAGCAGGCGATCGAGTTCATCAATGACGACGAGTGGGTGGAAGTAACGCCGCGCTCCATCCGCCTCCGCAAGAAAATCCTGAAGGCGAACCAGCGATAGCCTCTTCCAGTCAGTAGATTCGCACCTCGAACGGCAGCACTCGCAGGAACCCTCCTTCGAGCCAGGGCGCCAGCCCCGCGGGCAGCGCGCGCCGCAGCAGCGCCGCTTCGCCGTCCATGCCCGCATTTTCCGCCGGCGCGGAGCGGAACCAGACGTCGAACCACGTCTTCGGGGCCGGGTAGACGGACAACCGGACCATCTCATTGTCCGGGATGCCCGCTTTCTTGCGGATCAGGGCCACTGCCTCGTCGAGCCCGCCGGTCTGGTCCACCAGCCCGTGCTCGCGCGCCCGCTTGCCGGACCACACGCGCCCCTGAGCCACGGGCTCGATCTCTTCCTTCTTTTTCCGCCGGCCTTCGGCCACGCGCTGGAGGAAGCCGTCGTAGATGAAGTCAATCGTCTCGCGGAGCCGCGCGCGGCCCTCGGGCGTCAGCGGCTGGAACGTGCTGTCGAGATCGGCGAAGCGGCCGCGCTTGAGGATCTCGCGGTTCATGCCGAGCTTGGCGTAGAGCCCGCGGAGATTCACCTTGCCGTAGATGACGCCGATCGAGCCGGTGATCGTGCCGGGATACGCGACAACGGGGTCGCCCGTCATCGCCATGTAATAGCCGCCGGAGGCGGCGACGTCGGACATGGAAACCACAAGCGGCTTCTTCTTCGACAGCCGCTTCAGTTGTTCGAGGATTTCATCGCTGGCCACGGCATCGCCGCCCGGGCTGTCAATCCGGACGATGACGCCGCGGATGGCCGGGTCGTTCTCGATCAGCTTCACCTGTTGTTCGATGCCTTTCGGCGTGATCACCTGATCCTCGCTGAACAGGTCGGCCGGGGCTGCGCGCAGGATGCTGCCCTGCGCCACCAGCAGCGCCACCTGCCGAACCTTGCGGCCCTTCGTCTCCGGCGGGATCCGCAGATAGTCGCGCACGACGAGCGATTTCGGCTTCTGCTTTTCCCTGCCCCCGGCGCTGTCTTCGAATCTCCGGTCGGCGTCGCGCTCATAGGCGAGCTCATCCACAAGCCCCGCCTGCACGGCCTTGGGCGCGATGTAGGGGCCGTTGTCGATCCATTCGCGCACCTTCTCCGGCGTCGTCCTGCGCGAGGCGGCCACCGCCTGGCAGAGCCGCTCGTAGGTGTCGTCGAGAAGCGCATCGAGCGCCTCGCGCGTCTCCGGGCTCATCGACGTGCGGGTGAACATGTCGCCCGCGTCCTTGTACCTGCCTGCGTGTTCGACCTCCACCTGAACGCCGAGCTTGTCCAGCGTGCCCTTCAGGTACGTTGCCTCCACGCGCAGCCCGCGCAGGTCCAGCACGTCTTCCGGCGACATGCTGATGCGGTCGGCCGCCGAGGCCAGGTAGTATTCGCGCGTGCCCGCGCCGGCCAGCCACGCATGCACCGGTTTTCCCGCCTTGCGGACCAGCTCCAGGCCGGTGCGGATCTCTTCCAGCTTGGCCCACCCAACGGCCAGGCCGGACGGCTTGATCAGCACGCCCCTGATGCGCGGCTCGCGCGCCGCGCGACGCAACGCGCTCCACACCTCGCCCATGGTCAGCGGGGCGCGGGATTCCAGCGCAGGCAGCGGCGGCATCAGCGGCTGAAGCTCGGGCAGCTCGCCTCCCAGCCGCAGCGTCAACCACGCCGTCTCCGGCGGCGCGGGCGCGCGCCGCGCGAATTTCAGCGCCGCAAACACCAGCACGACCGCCGTCACGCCGGCGATGAGGAATCCGGCCAGCACTCCCAGCAGGAATTTCTTCATGATTTCGGCTCTCCCCCGCGCCTGTGCGCCGGCGCGCTCTCGCCGTCTCAGGCGCCCTCGAGAATCAGATCCACGCGGCGGCTCACCTCTTTCAGATACTCAGCGTCACCGCCACGCAGCTCCACCGTGGCGTCCCCCCTGTAGCCGATCTCGTGGAGCGCCCTGTAAACGGCCTTCCAGTCGATCTCGCCTTCGCGCAGGTCCACAAACTCAGGCACGCGCTTCCGCTGCGGTGGGTCGCCGGGGATCGTGTAGGTCCGCCAGGCGAAGTCTTTCAGGTGCACCTTGACGATGCGTTTGCCCAGCGTCCGGATCCAGTCCTGCGGATAACCGTAAAGCACCATGTTGCCGACATCGCAATAGGCGCGCACCCAGGGGCTCTGGAACTGGTCCACATATTGCGCCATCTCGAGCGGGCTGAGCAGGAACTTGTTCCAGACTTCTTCAATGCCGATGATCACCCGGCTTTCGCGCGCCATCGGCAGCAGCTTGCGGATCTGTGCCGTTGAGCGGTCCCAGGCTTCGCGGTAGCTGGTCTCAGGATTCACCACGGCGGGCACCAGCAGCACCGTCTCCGCGCCCCAGGCCTTTGCGTTGCGGATGCTGGTTTCAATGCCGTGGACGCACTTTTCCACCACGGCCGGATCCGGGCTCGACAGCGGGAACTTCCAGTGGTCGCGGTTCATCACCGAATGGATGGGCACGCCGGTCTTGCGGCTGGCGGCCAGCGCTTCTTCCACCTGGGAAGGCTCGTCCATCGTGGGAAGCTCGATGGACTGGAAGCCGCACTCTTTGGCCAGCGCGAAGCGTTCCTCGACGGAGAGCTTCGAGGGGAGCATGCTCCAGTAAATGCCCTTGCGGATGGGGAGCCGCCCCTGGGCGGTCTGCGCGGCAGCCGCGCCGGCGGCGGTGACAGCAAAAAAATCGCGGCGGTTCATGGCGTGTGGTTCCTTTGCGGCCCTGACGGGCTTGCACTGATTCTACACCCCGCCGCGGCAATCGCAGGATTCAGGCGTCCCGCGGCTGCCTGATAGTCTGAAAGGAAATGCCGTGGCTCGACATGTTCGGCGGCGATCCGTCGCTGCTTGCGTGGGTGGCGGTTGCCGTGCTGGTGGAAGCCGCCATGTACGCTTCGATGGCGTGCGGGAGCTGGCGCCGACGGTGGCAGCGCCGCATGCTGGTGGTGGCGGCTCCGCTGTCCTGCGCGCTCTACCACGTCGCCCTTCCGGTGAGCAGCCTGAAGAGCGTGCTGGGGCTGGGCGCCATGGCGGCCGTGTTTGTCGGCCTCAGCCCGTCCCTGTCGCGCCGGCGGCATGGGTGGATCTGGGTGACCGCGCTGGCCGCGGCGCCCGTGCTGCTGAAGACGTTTCGCCTGTTCTATCCGCCGGCCGGCGAGCTGCGGATGGAGTTTCTCGGCCAGCTCATGTGGATCCGCACCACGGTCATCACCGTGCTGCGGGACCTGGAGCCGGAAGGAGTCAACTTCGGCTTCTGGCCCAAGGCGCGCGAGTGGAAAACAGGATTCCTGTATTTTGTTCTGTTGATGCCGGTGGCGCTGGCGCTCGCCTGGGTCACCGGATTTGCGCAGCCGGCGCTGCCGGAAGGGCCGTGGCCCTGGACCGCCGCCAAAGCCGCGGCCGTGTTTTTCGGCATTCTCTGGGTGGTAGCCCTGAGCGAGGAGTTCTTCTTCCGCGGCCTGCTTCAGCCGCGGATCGGCCTCTGGGCGGCTTCGGCGCTGTTCGGGCTGGCGCACCTCGGCTTCCGCGAGTTCCCCAACTGGCGGTTCGCCATCGTCGCCGGCGCGGCGGGCGTCTTCTACGGACTCGCTTACCGGGCCGGCGGCGGCATCCGGGCGTCCATGGTGACACATGCCCTTACGGTGGCAGCGTGGCGCACGTTTTTCCGCTGAAGCGGGCTAGCGGGTCTGCGCGGCCAGCAGCGCGGCCACGCGGTCCAGTGCCTGCTCGAAGTCGGCGAGCAGATCGCGCCAGTCCTCGACGCCCACCGAGATGCGCACCAGGCCGTCGGTGATGCCGGCGATGCGGCGCTCCTCTTCCGTGCATCCGGCGTGCGTGGTGGTGGCCGGATGGCAGACGAGCGTCTCCATGCCGCCCAGCGAGACGGCGTTGTGCGCCAGCCGGATGCTGCGCAGGAACTCGAACGCTGCCGGTTTGCCGCCGTGCAGCTCCAGCGCGATCATCGCTCCGGGATAGTCGCACTGCGAGAGCCGGATGCGGATCTGCTCGGGATCGTCGAACAGGGTCGGATAGTACACGCGGCGAATCTCGGGCCTCTTCACCAGGCTCTCGGCGATGCGCTGCGCGTTCTTCGACTGCCGGTTCATCCGCAGGCTCACGGTGGGCAGCCGTCCGTCGAGGATCCAGCATTCGTCGGGCTGAAGGATGTTGCCAAACAGGCTGCGCTTGGCGCGGATCGGCCTGTCGAAGCGCCGGTCGGCGCCCAGAACAACGCCGGCCAGCAGGTCGGAAAACCCGCCGAGGTACTTGGTGGCCGAATACACCGTCAGGTCAGCGCCCAGCGTCAGCGGGTGCTGGAAGGCGGGGCCGAGGAAGGTGTTGTCGACCAGCACGGCGGGCTTCGGGTCCAGCGAGGCCGCCGTCAGCGCCGCGCGCTTGATGTCTGTCATCACCATCGTCGGGTTGGCGGGCGTCTCGATGAAAACCATCTTCAGGTTTTGCGTGGCGCGGATGGCCTCGTCGATTTCCGCCGAATGGCCCGCGATCACCGGCACGCAGCGGATGCCCAGCGGCTCCAGGAACTCGTGGATCAGGTGCTGCGTGCCGCCATAGAGCGGGACGGTGTAGACCATCGCGTCGCCGGGCTTGAGCAGCGCCATCAGCGTCGTCATGATCGCGGCCATGCCGGAGTTGAACACGATGGCCCACTCGGCGCCTTCTTCGAGCGGCACGATCTGGTCTTCCAGGATTTCGGCGTTCGGGTGGTTGAAACGCGAATAGATCAGCTCCGGCTGTTCGCCAGGCTCGGGCTCCGCCTTGCCGACAAGGAGCGCGAAGGCGCGCTCGGCAGCTTCGGGGCCCGAAAAGACATACGTGGAGCTGCGGAACACGGCAGGTCGGGCGCTGCCAACGCTCAAACGCGGGTCGAAGCCGCGGGTCAGGACGGCCGTCGAAGGGTGCGCGCCATGCAGGTTGCGGTGGGCCATGCGGGTTTGCCTCCGCGAATCAGTGTACCGTCTCAGAATTGCCGGGGGAACCTTAGTACGGAAGTTGGGGCACGCGCCCGGCCGGTCTGTCCCCGGATTGGGCCATCTCAGACAATTTGCCGATTCAGTCGGCCGGAGGCGTGCGGATACAATCGGGGTGGACGGAATCGGCATGAGCATCGCACGCCCGCCGAAAGGGTATTACAACGAGACGGAAGCCGCGCAGGCGCTGGGGGTCACACTTGATGAATTCCGCGCGCTGGTGCGCGCCCACATCCTGGAAAGTGACGAGGACCTCGCCAATCTGCCGCGGATTTACTACCAGCCCTCCGATCTGGTGGTGCTGCGTCTGCTGGCTTCCCGGCGCGTCTCCGGCGCGTGCGTCACGGCGCGATAGCCTGCGAGGGCTTGGCCGGGCGGGTCCATTCTGACGGGCGGCAATCCTTAGTATTCGGTCTCTTGCCCGCGCCCGCTGTCTGCGCCACACTTGGGAAAGCGCCTGGAGGGGGGCAGGGCATGAAAGAACAGATTCTCGCCGATCTCACAGCGGATCTCCGCAATATCCGGGAATGCTTTGAGCGTTCCACCCGCAACCTCACGGAAGAAGATTCGGAGTTCGCGCCCGCGCCCGGCATGTTCACCGCCGCGCAGCAGGTGGCGCACGTGGCCCAGACCGTCGAATGGTTCTTTGAAGGCGCCTTCCGCAGGGAGGGCTTTTCCATGGACTGGGAGGAGATGGAGCGGGAGGTGCGCGCCGTAAAGTCGCTCGCCGAGGCGCGCCAGTGGCTGGCTCGTGCTTTCGCCCTCGGCGAGGCTGCCATCGCCACTCACGGCAGCACCGAATGGGAAGCGGCCCTGCCGGACGGCCCCATCATGGGCGGCGCGCCGCGCTTCGCCATCCTTGGCGCCATCCGCGACCACACCGCGCACCACCGGGGCGCGCTTACCGTCTATACCCGCCTCCGGGGCAAGGTGCCACCGATGCCCTACGTGGACGCCCCGGAGAGTTGACACGGGCGCGCCGCGGCGGAAGAATCAGCAGGGAGGAATCCGCCATGGCGATTCGGGTCTTCGTGGCGGTGGTGGCCGCGCTCGTCCTCGCGCTGATCCTCGCTGTTCCGGTCAGTGGCGGACTCAGCACAGCCTGAGCGACTCGAGCCAGGCCCGGAACGGCCCGCCCAGGTCGTCGCGCTTCAGCGCGAACTCGACCGTGGCCTGCAAAAAGCCCAGCTTGTCGCCGGCATCAAAGCGCTTGCCCGCGAACTTGACTCCGTACAGCGGCCGCTCTTTCAGCAGGTGGCGCAGCGCATCGGTGAGCTGGATCTCGTTATGCCGCCCCGGCGGCGTGGCCTCGATCGCTGGAAAGATCTCCGGCGTCAGGATGTAGCGCCCGATGATGGCCAGATTCGAGGGGGCATCGTCGGGCGCAGGCTTCTCCACCAGGTCGTGGACCCGGAACACCCGCCCGTCCATCCCCGCGTGGGAGAGCGGCTCCGCCGCCACCACGCCGTAAGCGCTGATCTGGCTCCGCTCCACCTCCATCAGCGCCAGCACCGGCGCACCATGGAATTCGTAGACGGACAGCAGTTGCCGCAGGCAGGGGACGGGCGCATCGATCACATCGTCGGAAAGCACCACCGCGAACGGCTCCCCGCCCACCAGCTCCTTCGCCCGCAACACCGCATGGCCCAGCCCGAGCGCCTCCTTCTGCCGGACATAGGCCACGTCGATCATCTCCGAGATCGAGCGCACCGCGGCCAGCAGCTCCGTCTTGCCGCGGGACTCGAGCAGATGCTCCAGCTCAAAGGACACGTCGAAGTGGTCTTCAATCGCCGTCTTCCCGCGCCCGGTGACGATCACGATCTGGTGGATGCCCGAGGCGTTCGCCTCCTCAATGCCGTACTGGATGAGCGGCTTGTCCACCAGCGGCAGCATCTCTTTGGGCATCGCCTTGGTGGCTGGCAGGAAACGCGTGCCAAGCCCCGCGGCGGGAAAGACGGCCTTGCGCACAGGCGGGATCATCACGCCCATTGTAGACAATCGGCCCCGGCCCGCCCATCACGAATTGACACGATTCGCCCGGAAATATCGCATGACATCCAGGCGGGTTCGGATCACAGGACGCATCAAAAAATTGTCTGCAATCTTTACGGTGTGGTAGGCTCTGAAGTAAGCGAACTGGACATCAATCAGAGACTGGTAGAGGGGACCGCATCATGGCCTACGTCATCGCTGAACCGTGCATCGGGACGAAGGACACCGCCTGCGTCGACGCCTGCCCGGTCGACTGCATCCACCCGCGCAAGGACGAGCCGGACTACGAAAAGGTGGAGATGCTCTACATTGACCCGGTGGAGTGCATCGACTGCGGCGCCTGCGTGCCCGTCTGTCCGGTCAGCGCCATCTTCGCGCTCGACGACCTGCCCGAGAAGTGGAAGGAGTACGCGCAGAAGAACGCCGCCTATTACGGCCGCTAAGCGCCGTTTCCCCTGGCGTCGAGCTCAGCGTAAGAAGCCAGCCGGATGCCGGCGGCGCGCAGAGCGTCCCGCACCCGCGGATCGGTGAGCGCATGCAGCTCGGCTTCGCGGCTCTCCCGGAGCCGTGTTCTCGCACGCCGCAGCTCATCATCGCAATAGCCGGGATGCGTCATGAATTCGGTCACGCCTTCCGGAAGCGACTCCAGTAGACGGACGACATCTTCGCTGTCGAACCGGCCCGTCCACTGAAAGCCGGCGAAGTGGTCGGTGGTGCGGCAGCCGGCGCGCCGGATCCGTTCCATCATCCGCTGCTCCAAGGCGTGCATGGCCCGCCTCGCCAGACGCACGCCGGCGGGCACGCCGCGGCGGCTTGCCGGCAGCGGCAGATCGAACGGGCGACGGATCCACCTGACGCCGTATTCCCGTGCCAGGCGCAGCACCGCGTCCAGGACAGGCGGCAGCAGGTGCGTGTGTTTGTGGGTGTCGAGATGGCTGACGCGCACGCCGGCCGCCAGGATCTTCTCAAGTTGCGCTTTCAGCTCCTCATAGGGATCCAGCCGGCCGAGCGCCAGCGCGCGCACAAGCGCGGCCACGGTGGGCGGCAGCGGCCGGCCCGTGCGGACGCTTCGCCCCTGCACAAGCACGAGGTGCGCGCCGATGTCGAGCGTCGGCGTCTCCCGCGCCAGCCGGACTGCGTCCTCAAACGCCTCCCCGTTGGCCATCAGCGTCGTGGACGTGAGGATGCCGCGCAGGTGGCATTCGACGATGCCGCGGTTGACGCCGCGCGTGAAGCCGAAGTCGTCGGCGTTGACCGTGAGAATGCGCGCCGCCATCAGAAGAGCTTGAGCTGGATGGTGAGGAACTTCTTGGGATTGGCGCGGAAGTCGCGCATCAGCGCGCTCATCTGGGCCGAAGTGGCGGCCAGGTTGTCATACAGCGCCGGATTCACCATCAACTGCCCGATGGTCCCCTGGCCCGCGTTGATCCGGTCAATGGTTGAATTGATCCGGTCGAGCGTGGCCACCAGCCGGTTATGCAGCGTCTGGTCGCGCAGAAGCTTGCCGGCCGTCCCTTCGCCCTTGTTCAGGTTCGCCACCAGCGTGTGCAGCTCCCTGGAGGTGGCGCGGAGCTCGTCGTACAGGGCGGGGTCCTTCAGCAGCTTGCCGGCGGTGCCTTCGCCGCGCTCGAGCCCGGCGGCGAGGCCGTCGAAACGCGCCAGTGTCTGCCGCAGGTCGCGGTAGAGGCCTTCGTCATACACCAGGTGGCCGATGGTTCCTTTGCCTTCCCGCACCGCGCTGGTGACCGCCTGCACATCGGCCAGCGTCGTGTTGATCCGGTTGTACAGGGTCTCGTCCTTGATCAGCCGTCCCAGGTTGCCGCGGCCGGATTCGATGTGCTCGATCAGGCCGTCGATGCGCCGCAGGATCGTCTGCAAGGAATCGAGCAGCGGCATGGCGGACTGCACCACTTCGAGAAAATCCTTGTCGTCGCGCGCCCGCAGCGTGCCGCCGTTCTGAATGGGCCGCGGACTGGTGCCGCGGCGAATGTTGAGGAACTTCGTGCCCAGCACGTTTTCGGCGCTGAAGCCGACGATGGAGTCTTCCGGAATCAGCGGCAGCGCCGAACGGTCCACCGCGAGCGTCATGCGGATGGCGCGGCTGTTGTCGGGATCACCGGTGATCTCGATCTTCTTCACCTTGCCGATGAGAATGCCGTTGAGGCGCACGGCGGAGCCGGTCGTCATCGCCGCCGAATCCGTCATGTACGTGTAGAGAGTCGCCTTCTCCTCAAACGGGTTTTCCGAACCCGTCA
This sequence comes from Bryobacteraceae bacterium, assembly GCA_049969655.1. Classification (GTDB taxonomy): domain Bacteria; phylum Acidobacteriota; class Terriglobia; order Bryobacterales; family Bryobacteraceae; genus JANWVO01. The sequence continues at coordinate 9,305 of JBMFOK010000014.1, read as the reverse complement.
TCAGGAAGATCAGCACGGCCAGCAGCGACAGCGCCACGATGGCCATGATGCCGACACGGAGCTGGGACCAGGCGACCTTCTGCGGTGAGGGCATGGCTCTCTCCTCCTAGCTTCCCACGGCCGGGGCAAACGTGTGGCGAACCTCAGCGGCTCGAGAATTTCCGGACATACGGGTCCTCACAGGCGTCGAATTCGGCCGGCGTGCCGAGAAAGACAATGCGGCCATCGCGCAGCACCATGTAGCGGGTTCGCGTGGTTCCCGGTTCGGCGGGCGTCAGCCGGCCGGAGGCCGGGTCGTAGCGGTACCGGGCCAGGATCTCGCCGTCCTGGTGGCGGTGCGTCACCATCACCGTGGTGGCGTGGTGGACGTCGCGCCCCTTGACGATCAGCGCCATGATCGTGGTGGCGGTGATCGGGTCGAGGCCCGCCGTGGGCGAATCGTACAGCAGCAGCTCGGGCTGGGTGACAATGGCGCGCGCGATGCCCACGCGGCGCCGCATTCCTCCGCTCAGCTCGCTCGGATATTTTTCGAGCGTGTGGCCGAGCTCGACAAAGTCGAGCGACTCCTGCACGCGGCGCCGTACTTCTTCCTCACTCATGGGCGCACGCTTCTGGTTCAGCAGCGGATAGGCGACGTTTTCTTCCACGGTGAGCGAATCGAACAGGCCGCCTTCCTGAAACAGCACGCCGATGCGGGCGCGAACGTCGTTCCACTGCGAGTCGGTGTAATCGGTCACGTCTTCCCCAAAAAGGCGGATGCGTCCGCGCGTGGGCCGCAGCAGGCCGAGCGACAGTTTCAGGATCAGCGTCTTGCCGCTGGCCGCCGCGCCCTGGATCACCAGCGTCTCCCCGCGTTCCACCCGGAAGCTGATCTCGTTCAGGACGCACTCTTCGCCAAAGCTCAGGCAGACATTATCGAACTCGAGCACGATGCCGGGCGCAGCGGTCATGGCGGATCAGAGCTTGGTGAAGATGCGCCCGATGATGAAGGTGAGGATCACCACCCAGACGCTGGCCACCACCACCGCCTGCGTGGTCGAGCGCCCCACGCCCTGCGTGCCCCCGGTGGTTTGCAGCCCGTAATAACAGCCCACCAGGGACAGCACGATCGCGAAGCAGAACGGCTTGATCAGCCCCTGGGCGATGTCGTTGTATTCAATGGCGCGCCAGGCCGTGTCCCAGTACTGCGCGCCGGGCGTCAATTGCAGCAGCACGCACGCCACGATCCAGCCGCCGACAAGGCCGAGAAAGTCAGCCAGAATCGTCAGCAGCGGCAGCACGATGGCGGTGGCGATCAGGCGCGGCTTGACGAGCTTGAGCACCGGATCCGTGCCCAGGGCCCGCATCGCGTCGATCTGCTCGGTCACCTTCATCGATCCAAGCTCGCTGGCCATGCCGGAAGAGTTGCGCCCGGCCACCATCAGCGCCGTCAACACCGGCCCCATCTCACGCACCATCGTGATGGCGACGATCTTGCCCACCTGCGACGTGGCTCCGTAGGTCTGGAGCGCACGCGCCATCTGGAGCGCCATCACCGCGCCGCTGAAAAAGCCCGTCAGGCTGACCACCGGCAGGCTGCCCACGCCGATCAGGTCCATCTGGACCACCGTGTCGCCCCAGTAGGCCGGCTTGCGGAAGACGCCGCGGATGGCGGCGATGGAGAGCAGGATGAACTCCTGGAACGTGTAGACGGGGCGTTTTAGGACGTCCAGCAAGCGCGCGGTTCCTCTCGCTGACTTGATGCTAGCATAGCGGTTGCAGCGCTCTCGTCCTGCGCTGTTCGGCTCAGATGAAAGGACTTACCGACATCGCCGGCATCCGCGTCGGGCACGCCACCGACTACGATGCCCTCACCGGCTGCACCGTGATTGTCTGCGAGAAGGGCGCCGTGGCGGGCGTCGACATCCGCGGCGGCGCCACCGGTACCGAGGAGATGGACGTGATGAGCCCGTTTCACATCACGCCGCAGGTCCACGCGGTGGTCTTCTCTGGCGGCAGCGCCTTCGGCCTGGAGGCGGCCAGCGGCGTGCGGCGTTTTCTCGAACAGAAGGGCATCGGTTTCCAGACCGGCGCGGCGGTGGTGCCCATCGTGCCCTGCGCCATTCTCTACGATCTGGCCATCGGCAAGGCGAACGTCCGGCCCACGCGCGAGATGGGCGAGGCCGCCGCGGCGGCTGCTACGGACGCGCCCGTGGCTGAGGGCGCCGTCGGCGCCGGCACCGGGGCCACCGTCGGCAAGGCGCTCGGCATGGCGCATGCCATGAAGAGCGGCATTGGCACGTTCACTGTGGAGCTCGGCAGCGGCGTCAAGGTTGCCGCGCTGGTCGCCGTCAACGCCTGGGGCGACGTCGTCGATCCGCACACCGGGCGCATCATCGCCGGCACGCGCCGCGCGCCCGGCTCGCGCGAGTTCGCCAGCTCGGCCGAGCTGATGAAGTCGCGCCCGGCCGCGGGCATCCCCGGCAGGAACACGACGCTTGCCGTGGTGGCGACCAACGCGCGTCTGACGAAGGTGCAGGCGGCAAAGCTGGCGCAGATGGGCCAGCAGGGCCTGGTGCGCACCATCTCGCCGGTACATACGTCGCTCGATGGCGACCTTTGCATCGGGCTTTCGACCGGCGCGCTGGAGGCGCATCCGGATGCGCTCGGCGTCGCGGCAGCCGAAGCGGTGGCGCAGGCGGTGCTGCGCGCCGTCCGCACGGCGAAGACAATGGGCGGCGTGCCCGGCCTGGCAGGGTGAATCATGCGGCCGCTTTTGCTCTCCCTGCTGCTCTGCGGCGTTGCGGCCGCGCAGCCGCCGGTCTACTGGCTGCTGTGGTTTGACACCGAGGACTACATCGAGCCCTCCTCTGACGACGCCGCCCTGCGCCTCGCCGAAGGCCTGCGCGAGCGCGGCGTGCGCGCCACCTTCAAGATCGTCGGCGAAAAGGCCCGCGTGCTGGTGCAACGCGGCCGCACCGACGTGCTGCGCGCGCTGGCCGCTCATGACATCGGCTACCACACGGAATTCCACAGCGTCCATCCCACCCCGGCCGAATATCTTGCCGGCATGGGGCTGCTCGATGGCGCGGCCGAATTCTCGCGCCGCGAACGCGGCGGCTTCCTGCTGCTCGAAAAGCTCTTCGGACTCCCGCCGAGCTGCTACGGCCAGCCGGGCAACTCCTGGGCGCCGCAGGTGAACCTCGCGCTGCGCGCCTGGGGCGTGCGCGTCTACATGGATGACGCCGGCCAGGTGGGCTTCGACGAACAGCCTTTCTGGTACGGCGGCCTGCTCCACATCTTCAACCTCGGCCGGCACACCGTGCGCGCCGACCTGAACGACCCGGCGCGCCTCGAGGAGGCAAAGCGGCGGTTCGATGACGCCGTTGAATCCGTGCGCCGCCGGGCCGGTGGCGTGATTCAGACTTACTATCACCCTACCGAGTGGGTGACCACGGAATTCTGGGACGGTGTCAACTTTTCCCACGGCGCCAACCCGGAGCGCAGTGAGTGGAAGAAGCCGCGGCTGAGAACACCGGAGGCGCGCGAGCAGGCCTACCGGATCTTCTTCGAATGGATCGATCACGTGCGCCGCACGCCCGGCCTCCGCATCGTCACCGCGCGCGAGGCGCCGGCGCTGTTCGAGCCGCGCGACGCTGCGCCGCCGGCGGGCCTGGCACGGCGGCTTGCCGAAAGCCTGGACGCCCATGAGGGTTTCTCCGCCGCTGATCTGCTGCTCAGCCTGCTGGGCCTCGAGCCGCAGTATGTGGACGGGCCGCTGCGCCGTTCCACCACCACCTGGACGGAGCCCTCCATCCCGCGCCCGGCCTTCGAAAGAGCGAAGCGCGATGCGGCCGACTTCGTCCGCGCTCATGGCCGTCTTCCGGACGAGGTCTGGCTCGGCAGCCGGCGCCTGTCGCTCGAAGACTTCGCCGCCACGCTCGCCGGCGACGCCGGCTCGGGGCCCGTGCCACTGCGGCGCGGCCGGACGGATTTCGAGAAGCGCATCGGGAGCGACGCCGCGCGCCTCTACAACTGGGTAATTCACCCCAGGGGCTTCGCGCCGGAGAGTCTGCTTGAAATGGCCCGGCTCCAGGCGTGGACGCTCAAGCCTGCGCGGCTGCGCCGGTGACTCATTCGTAGGGCCACACGGGCCGCGTGAACAGTCCGCCGTCCACCCAGAGCGTCTGCCCGGTGATGAAAGCGGCGCGGTCTTCGCAGAGAAATGCCACTGCCGCGCCCACGTCCGCCGGCAGCCCGATGCGGCCAAGCGGCGTCAGCCGCGACCACGTGCCCGCGTAGTCGCCCGCTTCCTGGCGGGTTCGTTCAATCTCGATCGCGCCCGGCGCCACACAGTTCACCCGGATGCGGTACGGGCCCAGCTCCACCGCCGCGACCTTGGTGAACTGTTCGATGCCGCCCTTGGAGGCGGTGTAGTTCACCAGTTTCGGGAACGGCCACTTGTTGCACCCGGAACCGATGTTGATGATGACGCCGCCGCCCGAGTCCTTCATCGCCCGCGCCGCCCGCTGCGTACACAGGAAGCAGCCTTTCAGGTTGACGTCCAGCACGCGGTCCCACTCTTCCTCGCTCAGCTCGAGCAGCGGCTTCCATGTCTGGATGCCGGCGTTGTTGACCAGAATGTCGAGCCGGCCAAAAGCGGCGAGCACGCGCTCAAACATCGCATCGACCTGCGCGCTGCTTGAGACATCGGCCTGGACGAAGAACGCGCGGCGTCCGAGCGCGCGGATCTCCGCCGCGGTGACTTCGGCCCCGGCGGCGTCCGTGTTGTAGTTCACCGCAACGTCGGCGCCCTGCCGCGCCAGTTCCAGGGCGATCCCTTTGCCCACGCCCTTGCTGGCGCCGGTGACGAGCGCGGTTTTTCCAATCAGTGGCAGCTCCGGCATGCAGTCGATTCTACTTCTGCGGCGTGTCCGGCTCGAGGACGACGTACGGGGCGGTGGCGGCGTCGTTGCAGCCGTCGAAGGGCTCGCCGGGCTCCAGCGTCAACCGCTCCCATCGCATGCCCTGCGGCAGCGTGAGCGCCGCCCAGCCCCGCGCACGGGACACAAGCCCGGCCTCGCGCCCGTTCACCCGCATCTGCTCCGGCGCGCTGCCCCGCAGATGCAGCAGAAGCACCGCGCGCCGCTTTCCAACCCCTTGCCGGCGAGGCGAGCGGAACACCAGACGCAGACTTCCACGCTCGCGTGCCGAGGCGACGCACGGCACGAGCACCGGCTGCGCCGCCGGCGCCGCCCCGCAGCCCAGCAGGGCAAGAAAAAATCTGCGGGTCAGGGCCGGAAATACTTGCCCCACAGCCCCAATCTTATTCACACTTGGTAGACGGAGGCATCTGAACCCGAATTGAACCTCAAGCTGCCCGAGGCATTACCCGTGCGGGAGCCGTCCGAGCGGTGGACGGTGGCGGATGCACGGGACCTTTACGACATCGACCGCTGGGGCAAGGGTTACTTCACGATCAGCGAGTCAGGCCACGTCCTCGTCCACCCCACCAAGGATCCGCGCCGCTACGTGGATCTGAAGGAACTCGTCGACACGCTCGTCCTCCGCGGCATCGACCCGCCGCTGCTGCTGCGTTTTCCCCAGATCCTTGGCCAGCAGTTGCGCGAAATGTGGGAGGTCTTCGACGCCGCCATCCGCGACCACGACTATAAAGGCGCTTACCGCTGCATCTATCCCATCAAAGTGAATCAGCAGCGGCAGGTGGTGGAGGAGATCTACCAGCTCGGCCGCCAGTACGGATTCGGCCTCGAAGCAGGATCCAAGCCCGAGCTGCTGGCGGTGATGGCCATCGCCGACAATTCGACGCCGATCATCTGCAACGGATTCAAGGACGACGAATACATCGAGCTCTGCATGCTGGCCCGCAAGGTCGGCCGCAGCATCACGCCGGTGGTGGAGAAGTTCACCGAGCTCGACCTGATCCTGCAAAAGGCGGAAAAGCTCGGCGTCCGTCCCTCCATTGGCCTCCGCATCAAACTGGCCAGCCGCGGCGCCGGGCGGTGGAAGTCCTCCGGCGGGTACCGCTCGAAATTCGGCCTCACTGTCACCGAGGCGATGCGCGCACTGGAAACGCTCAAGGCCTTCGGGATGGAGGACTGCCTCAGGCTCCTCCATTTCCACCTCGGCAGCCAGATCACCAACATCCGCCACATCAAGGCCGCCGTCATCGAGGCGGCGCGCGTTTACGTGGAGCTGAAAAAGCAGGGCGCGGGTCTGGAGATCCTCGACGTCGGCGGCGGGCTCGGCATCGACTATGACGGCTCGCAGACGGATTTCGAATCGAGCGTCAACTACACGCTCCAGGAATACGCCAACGACATCGTCTATCACGTGCAGAACATCTGCGACGAGGCCGAGGTTCCCCACCCGACCATCATGAGTGAGAGCGGCCGCGCCATTGCCGCCTATCACAGCGTGCTCGTCTTCAATGTGCTCGGCGTAAGCGGCTTCGGCGAGGAGCAGGTGCCGGACACCCTGCCCGATGACGCCGAACAGCCCCTGGTGGATCTGCTCGAAACCTACCGCAACCTCAGCATGAAGAACCTGCTCGAGAGCTTCCACGACGCCCAGCAGGCCCTCGACTCCGCGCTCAACCTCTTCAGCCTCGGCTATCTGCCTCTCAAACAGCGCTGCCTGGCCGAGAATCTCTACTGGCTCATCTGCCGCCGCGTTTACTCCATGGCGAAGCAGATGGACGTGTTCCCGGAAGAGCTGGAGGGCCTCGAAAGCATGCTCTCCGATACTTACTTCTGCAACTTCTCGCTCTTCCAGAGCATGCCCGATAGCTGGGCGGTGAAGCAGCTCTTCCCCATCATGCCCATCCACCGCCTCGGCGAGCGGCCCACGCGCCATGCCGTGCTCGGCGACATCAGTTGCGACAGCGACGGCAAGGTGGACCAGTTCATCGACCGCCGCGACGTCAAGAAGACGCTTCCCCTGCACCCGTTCAACGGCGAGCCCTATTACCTCGGCGCCTTCCTCGTCGGCGCCTATCAGGAGATCCTCGGCGACCTGCACAACCTCTTCGGCGACACGCACGCCGTGCACGTGCGCGTCAACGAGCAGAACAAGCCGGTGCTCGAGGCCGTCATCCGCGGCGACAGCGTGAAAGAGGTGCTTGCCTACGTGCAGTTCAGCTCCTCGCAACTGCTCGAACAGTTCCGCCGCGACGTCGAAGAAGCGGTGATGGAAGGCAAGATCGGCTACGAGGAGAGCGGCCGCCTGCTCAAGTTTTACGAAGACGGCCTCTACGGCTACACCTATCTCGAAGACGCCCACCGCACGTGAGACGCCGGGGGAGCCTCAAAACACCAGCGGCCTGCGGTCGTAGGGAGCTACTCTGCCGAACTTGACTGCGTAGATCCGTCGGTGCGCCTCGCGCGCGTACTCAACCAGCGGCCGGTAAGGCAGGTCGAGCACGTTCAGGAAGCCGTAATTCAGCCTTTCCAGGTCTGAGGGGCGGCCCGTCGGCAGATCGTCGACGAGCTGGAACCAGTGGGTCCCGATCAGAGCCGGATGCGCCGCCGCGTTCTCCACGTAGTAGCGGTAGGCGATGCCCCGCTGCGTCTGGTCTTTCACCTTGTGCGTCCAGTAAAACAGGCCCTGGAGGCCGCGGCCCGGCGCGCAGGCGGTGAACTCGCCAATGAGCACCGGCCGGCCGGAGAGTTTCGCATAGTGGTCCAGCCGTGCCGGGTCCGGACGGAAATCCTCGGTATAAATATTGATCGAAAAGACGTCAAAAAGAGACGACATTTCCACCCATTCGTCCGCCGGCGTTCCTGCAAAACGGATGCCGAGAATCAGGTGGTTCGGATCGTGGCGCCGGATGGCGGCCACAATTGTCTCGAAATATTTCCGACCGCAGACGTAGGCCCATCTGCGCCGGATTTCCTCCGCTTTCTCCGGACTCTCTTTCAGCCGGCGCAGCAGCTCGGCCTTCGTCGCCGAAGGCTCCGGATCTTCCAGCAGCATCTCCGCCCACGGCTTCAGGGAGCCGAACTCGCGCGCCCAGTGCGGCTCATTGCCGATGAACCAGCCGATCAGGTTCGGATCGTCCCGCAGCGGGGCGCACTGCTTTCGCGCCGCCTCATCCACATTGCGCTCGAATTCGTCACTGAACACGTCCGGAAAGTCCCACGGAAAAGGGAACGTCTTTTTCGTTGTCCAGCCGCTCAAGGGGAGCACATAGGCCATGCCGGCGGTGGTGGCGATGTCAGGGTCGCTCCAGTTGCCGATGGTATTAAACCCCCAGTTTTTCAGCCGCGCAAGGATGGATTTCTTCCACTCCTCCTGCCAGTTCTCCCCATATCGCCGCATGATGTTGGCCACGTGGAAGGAGACGTCCCTGCCTGGCGTGAGCCAGGCCGGCCCCGCCGGGGGCAGCTTCTCGAAGAGAAACTCGCGCCCGGTCACGCGCGTCGCAAACGAGCCCTGCTTCCATCCCACCAGATCCATGCCCGTTGAAAAGAACGGGTGCCCGTGCGGGTCCAGGAGGAACCAGCGCCCGTCGATCTGCGCCACCCGGAAGAAGCCGGGTCGGCCGTTTGCGTTCGCCGGGTTGGCGGTCTGTCTGCGGTAGCCGCCCAGCGGGCAGTAGTCCGGATATTCGGCGCGCGGCAGGCGGTCTTCCGCCCACAGCTTCTGAAGCTCCTCCAGCGAGTGCGCCTTGCCGGGCCAGTCCTCGCCCATCCACTGCCCGAAGGCGTCAATGACGGGCTTCCGGTCCAGGATGTCGTCTGGCACGTCTTCGGCGGAAAGCGCGAGCTTGGAGAGCGTCAGCGTGGAATCGGCGGCCGGGTACTTCATGCGGATGACGATCTCTTCCACATGCTCGAAGGTGAACAGCCGTTCCGGCCACGCCTTGTAGCCGAGCGGCAGCAGCGGCGTCATCGAGCGTGTCTGCCAGAAAGCGTCAAAGGGAATGAAGGCGCGGATTCGCAACCCCGGCAGCGGTTCCATGATCAGGCTCTTCACGGTCTTCCCGTCGGAGAAGCCAAACGCGAAGGGTTCGAGCGTGGACGCGACAAACTCGAACGTGAGGCCGCGCCAGGGGCGCCAGTCCGAAGGCCAGCGCAGGCGCGACACGGCGATCCGGTGCTCGGGCAGCCGCTCGCCGGCCGGAAACTTCAGCGCGAAAGGTCCCTCGGCGGGCGGCGGCGCCGGCGCGCGATAGTTCCACAGCAGCTCGATGTCGGCGCCGCCGATGGCGTGCGCGTCCACATAAGCAAAGCGCCCGCTGCCCGCCTTCCCGGTCTCGCCCCAGGAGCCGGACATCGTCACCGGATAACCGAGCGACTCCCACC
>JBMFOK010000013.1:0-106824 GCA_049969655.1 Bryobacteraceae bacterium | reverse complement strand
GCTCGAACCATGAGGATCCGCCCGGTGTCTATCGTGTTGGCTGCCGTGCTCTGTCTGCTGGCATGGGCGCCGCGCGCCGGGGCGCAATGCCGGATGATTTTCCACGTGAGCGTGTATAACGACGCCGCGCTGAGCGAGGACGTGACGATGGTTTACGGCTTTTCGACGACCTCGGACAACAGCAGCCTGTGCACGTGCGGGCACGGCAGCTATCCGACGCGAACCACCGTGTACGCGCCCGATGGGGCGCAATCCACGGTGATTTCTTCCGGATTCGCGTCGTATGTGGCGGTGCCCACCAACGGGCGGATGGGAACTTACACGGTAACGGGCAACGCCAGCCTGTTCTGCTCGTGCGCGGGCCTGGTGGGGCTGGCCGAGGCGGTGCCGGCTCTGCGGGAAGCGGCCGAACGCGACCCGTCTGCTGCGGTCCCCGTCTCGGCCACAACCAGCCTGGCAAGCATCACCGGCAGCGGTGAGCCGCTGCTGGCCATGCTGAAGGCGCCGACGAATGGAACCGCCTGACGGCGGCCAGACTACTGCTGGAACAGGGCGGTCTCAGCGGGAGGCCCGTCCTGCTGAGCGCCCTGGGCAGTCCAGGCCCTGTACTCCGTCTGGAAGCCGCGCGTCTGACCGGGCGGGTCCTGACTCATGATGAAGCGTGGCGGCTGGAGGATCTCCTGCGCGACTCCCTGGACAACGTGCGCCTCTACGCCGTGCAGGCGGCGGGTGAACTCCGCGCTTCAGAACTGCTGCCGCAGTTGAAAACGGTTCTGGCGGGGAAGAGGGAAGGGGGGTATGATCTGACGGCGGCGGCAGCAGAGGCCATTGCGGCGATGGGGACCGGGGAGGCCGTGGACGTTCTGCGCGAGGCGCTGAAGTCGGAACAGTCCGTGACACGCCTCTGTGCGGCGGTAGAACTGATCCGGCTGGAGCAGGAGAGGAATCGTCAGCCGGAAAAGCCATGAGATCCGGGAAAGAAACGGCCCGGATTTCGTGACAGGGAACGAAAGCAGCATTTGCAATTTTCCAGACGACAGGCATTTTCCCGGCCGGAAATTCCGGCCCGTAAATGCACCGCCTTTCTCACTTCTGCGGTTCCGAGAATGCCTGCCGAAAAAGAAAGCGCCCTCTCCCGCATTCACGGGAGAGGGCGCGGAGAAACGATCCCAGCTCCGGGCTAGAAGTAGAACTTCAGTCCGAACTGGATGTTGCGCGGCGACTGAACCTGCGCGGTAACGGCACCGAAGGTCGCTGGCGAGCCGATGTTGGCCGGAGGCGGAGACCAGCTCACGTGGTTCAGAGCGTTGAAGAACTCCGTCCGGAAATCAAAGTAGCGGGTCTCGGACACATAGAACTTCTTGCCGATGGAGAAGTCCATCGAGAAGAAGCTGGGCCCCTGCTCGGTGCCGATGCTGGCGGTGCCGAACAGGCCGTCGCCCGGGTTGCCGTAGGGGCACTTGCCGTCATCGACGCCCGCCGGGCAGAAGAAGGCCGTGCGGGCAGCCGTGTCTGTCGGCAGGCCGAAGAAGTTGTCGATGCTGACGAGCGACTCGTTCTTGACGAGCCTGCGGAAGTAGTTGGCGCGGACGTTGCCACGTACGGCCTGGCTGGTCCGATCAATGGCGCGGACAGTGATCGGGAAGCCGCTGTGGGAGAGGACCATCGTGTTGATGTTCCAGCCTCCCAGGAGCATTTCGGCAGCTTTCGGCATGTTCGAGCCGAACCTCTTGCCCTTGCCGAACGGCAGGTCATAGAGGGCGCCGATGCTCAGGTTGTGCCGGGCGTCAAAGAAAGCGCGCCCGCGGTTGGCGCGGCGGTCATAGGCGTTCTGCCAGTAGGCGCCTTCGCCCTGCGTATAGGCGCTGCCGTAGTAGCCCAGATTGTCCGTAAGCGTCTTGCCGAAGGTGTAGCTGGCCAGCATCTCCAGGCCGCCTGAGTAACGGCGGCGGGCCGAGAGCTGGAGCGAGTGGTAATCCATGGTCGCCGAGGACTCGGTCCGCGCGATGTTGCCCACGTTCGGCAGCTTGTTGATCAGCGGCCGGCGCAGGTTCAGGTTCGGCCAGGTGGAGACAGGGCCGGTGCCGGGCAGCGGCTGGTTGGCCTCGACCGGGGCGACCAGGTGCGTGCCTTTCTGCCCCACGTAGCCGGCCGAGATCGACGTCGATTTATCGATCTGGTATTCAAGCGTGAAATTGACCTGCGAGGTCGTCTGCGGGCGCAGATCCGGGTGCCAGGCGCGGCCCTGGAGCTGCGGCACAACGGTACCGGCCGGGCGCGGCATGTCGAGCCGGATGTCGGAGGTGACGACATCGGCAAAGCCGGTCGTGATCGAGCCGGGCGCGTTGACGTCGTAGTTGAAATTGGTCTCGATGAAGAACGGCGGGTTCAGCGGCAGGCGGAGGTTGGCGCCCGTGCCTTCCATGAAGCTCATGTAGGCCCACCCGGCGCGCACCACCAGCCTGTTGCTGAGGATGCCCGGCGTCCAGGCGAATCCGATGCGCGGCATCCACTGGTTCTTGTAAGGCTTGTAGAGCGCGCGGCTGTTGCCGTCCTTGCCGGCGTACTGAAGCACACCGTTGAAGGTGTCGATGTTGACCTGGCGGTCAGCCACTTCATAAATCGGCTGCATGTATTCGTACCGCAGGCCGATGTTGACGGTGAAATTGGGCGCCGCTTTCCAGTCGTCCTGAACAAAGAAGGCCGAGCGCCAGAAGCGGTGGCCCCAGGTGCCGGTGGCCGAACCACGGCCCTTGCTGGCGAGCTGGTCCAGCAGGAAGTCGGCGTAATCCAGTCCGGTATAGGTGCCGTTGTAGCTGAAGATCCCCAGCACGCCGTTGTTGCCGGAGTAATAGCGGTTCTGCTGGTAGCGCATGAACTGCGCGCCCATTTTGAGCAGGTGCCGGCCTTTCTGCCAGGTCAGGTTGTCGTAATAGGTGTACTTATTGTCAGCGGTGTTGGAGAAAATCCCGCTGGCGCCGACGGAAGTGAGCCCGCTGCCCAGGCTCACCGAGCTGAGCCCTGGCACCGGCTGTCCGCCCGGGATGCCGAACGCCTGGTTGCCGTTCGGACCGAGCTTGCCGGACCAGTCGACGGTGGTGTCTTTAATGATGATGCGCGAGAAGCCGACGCGGGCCTCGTTGACGATGGTCGGTGAGAAGGTGCGCACCCAGTTGATCACGCCCGAGCGCGTGGGGCCGAGCTGGCCGGAGGTCATGTTGACGGGCAGCGCCGTGCGGCTGCCATAGCTCTCATACTCGCCCCAGCTGATGCGGCCGGAAAGGTTGTCCTTGTCGCTGAGCCGGTAGTCGAGCTTGGCGTCGCCCTGATGGTTCTTCAGGGTGCTGGCTGACGAGGAGGCATAGTTGCCGCTGACGCCCAAAGCGCCGGCGCCGGCCTGGTTGGGCAGCGGGTACAGGTCCGGACTGGAAAACAGCTTCCTGGCCACGGGATTGACGATGCGCGACTGAGGAATCTGCTTGCCCGGGAAGGGCGCGCCGCCGGCCTGGGGATCGCGGACGACGTTGGGGAACTGGCTCAGGTCGCCCTGACGCCAGCTCTGCGGAGCCACGCTGGCCGAAGCCGGGCCGCTGGTGCGCTGCTCAGTGCCCTCGTAGTTGACGAAGAAGAAAGCGCGGTCGCGGCGGATGGGACCGCCGAGCGTGCCGCCGAAGATGTTCCGCTTGTAGCCGAGCCGTTTGGCCGTGTTCGGATTGCGGTTGCGGAAGAACCCGTTGGCGTCGAGCTTCTCGTTGCGGAGGAACTCGAAGACGTTGCCCTTGAACTGGTTGGTGCCGCTCTTCATGGTGAGCATCACCGTGGCGCCGCCGGCGTTGCCGTAGTCGGCGCCCATGTTGCCGGTGAGCACTTTCACTTCCTCGAGCGCATCGACGTTGGGCGAGTAGCCGACGCGGTTGTCGATGGAGTCGTTGATGTCAATGCCGTCGAGCATGAAGTTGTTGGTCTGCTCGCGGTTGCCGTTGACGTAGGGCCGCGCGCCGAAGCGGTTGTTGGTGGCTTCGGGGTTCGGCGAGACGGCGCCGGGAATCAGCAGCGTCATGGACACGAAGTTGCGGCCCTTCAACGGCAGCGATGTCAGCTTCTGCGACGTCAGCGTGTCGCCGGTCTGGGTGGACTCCGTCTGAAGGATGGGCGCGATGTCGCGCACCTCCACCGTCTGCGTCGTGTCGCCCACTTCCAGGCGCACGTCGACGCGGGCCGTCTGGTTCACATCAAGCTTGAACGGTCCCAGGGTCGAGCGTTTGAAGCCCTGTGCAGCGACTGTGACCGTGTAATCGCCCACAGGAAGGAACAGCAGGTTGTAGACGCCGGCTTCGTTCGTCCGGGTCTCATACGTCAGATTCGTCGCCGTGTTGGTCGCCGTGACGGTTGCATTTGGAACGATCGCGCCCGAAGGATCCGTCACGGTGCCAGTGATGGCGCCAGTAATCGTTTGACCGTTGGCAGACAGGGCCAACATGGCCAGAAAGGCAAGCAGTATGGAGATCGATGTGAGTCTTGACATAGTCGTAGACAACCCCTGCATGAAAGAAGCTTAGCACCCCGCACAGGGCAACACAAGACAAGTTAATGTTTTGTTACAGGCCCCGGTGGGTAGATGCCGAACCGCGTAAGGGATGCCCGTCTCCCCTCGTCTGATGCAAAATTTCGTGGCCTTTTCCGCTGCCGTGCGACCCGCGCCGGGAGCATATTGAATAGAGAGATGCGTGCGCTGCTGGTGCTGGCATGGCTGGCGATGGCGGCCGGCGATCCACCGCCGGGGAAGTCTGCGCCCCCGAAAGCGCGCTCCGCCGCCGTGGTGCGCGTCGAGCAGCTCATGAAAGACGGCGAGGCCGCGCGGCAGGCCGAGCTGCTCGACGAGGCCATCCGCATTTACGGCGAGGTGGTGAAGCTCGCCCCGCGAAACGCGGAAGCCTGGTGGTATCTGGGGCTGGCTCATTACGACAAGGACCAGCACGCCGAGGCCGAGCGCGCCTTTGCGCGGGTCGTGATTCTCGACCCGCAGAACGGCGCGGCGCTGGCGATGCTTGGACTCACCGAGTATCAGAACGGCAGATATGATCTGGCGCTGAAACACCTGCTTGCGGCCAAGACGGCGCGGCAGCCGTTGCCCGCCGGATCGGAGATGGACACGGTGGCGCGCTTCCACCTCGTCGCCTTGCTAAACCGCGCCGGCCGTCATGATCTGGCCAACGTGCTGTTGCAGGAGTTTGCGCGGGAGAAGCCGGAGACGCCGCTGCTCGTTCAGGCCACCGGAATCAATCTGCTCCGGCTCGGCTGGTTGCCTGGCCAGGTTCCGGCCGAAGACCGGGAGGCGGTGGAGCTGGCCGGCCGCGCCGTGCTGCTCGCCTGGAAGGGCCGCCACGAAGAGGCGCGGGAGAACGTGCAGCGGCTGCTTGAGCGGTTCCCCAACCGCGCGAACGTCCACTACACGGCCGGCTACGTGCATCTGCTGGCCGCCGACGAGGGCGCCATGGCCGCCGAGATGGAAAAGGAACTCGCGGTCACGCCGGGCCATGTGCAGGCGCGGCTTCAGCTGGCCAACTACTGGATGAAGCAGGGCGAGACAGCCCGGGGCCTGCCCTACGCGCGGAAGGCGGTCGAACTGGCGCCGGAGGACTTCATCGCTCACCAGATTCTCGGCCGGCTGTTGCTCGATCTGGGAGAGTTGAAAGAATCCATCCAGGCGCTCGAGCAGGCGGTGAAACTGGCGCCGGAGTGCCTCCAGTGTCACACCGTGCTCGCCAATGCCTACGCGCGCGCCGGGCGGGCGGCCGACGCGGAAAAGCAGCTCAAAATCCGCGAAGAAATCGCCCGCCAGAGCGAGGTCCTTCGCGGCGGCGCGGGAGTTTCGAAATGAAGCAGCTTGTCGTGGCCGCTCTCGCGCTGGCCCTGCTGCCGGCGCAGGAACCTCCTCCGTTTCGCACTGCGGCCGAAGAGGTGCTGGTCGACTTCGTCGTGCGCGACCGCCGCGGCCGTCAGGTTGCCGACCTGCGGCCGGAGGAAATGGAAGTCCTCGAAGACGGCGTGCCTCAGCAAATCCGGAGCCTGCGCCGCATCGAGGGAGGCGAGGTGATCGAATCGGCGCCGCGGCTCGGGGAGCGGCCGCAGAGGCTCGATCCCACGCGCCAGGTGCGGCTGATCCTGCTTGCCTTCGACCGCCTCAGCGCCAATGGCCGGGCGCTCGTGCGCCGGGCGGTCGAGGATCTGATGAAGCGCGGCGTCCCGCCGAATACGTTCTATGCGGTAGTCCAGCTCGATCCCTCCTTCCGCATTGTTCAGCCGTTCACCAACGAGCCCTATCTGGTGAAGTGGGCGGTGGAGCGGATCACCGGTGCGCGCGGCGCCCGCGGCGAAGGCGTCCCGCAGATCGGGCAGCCGACGCAAGAGATCCGCGGCGGCGACCATGCCGCCGCCGCGATGGCCGAGGCCCTGGCCGAGATGGAGGCCCGCGCTGCCGAGATGGAGCGCGAGCGCCAGGGCACGGCCACGGTGCAGGGCCTGCTGTCCATGGTTCTCGGACTGCGGCGGATCGAGGGGCGCAAGACGGCGGTGTTTTTCAGCGAGGGGCTGGCCGGGGGACCGCTTCTGCAAGCCCTTGTCGGACAGGCGAACCGCAACAACGTGGCCTTCTATACGGTGGACGCCCGCGGGCTCCGGCCCGCCGTGGGGCTTCCGGCAGACGATCCCTCGCAACCGCCCGTTCTGGAGACTGGCAGCGCGCCAGAACTGGAGGCGCTCGCCGCCGCAACCGGCGGCGTTGCGACCGCGGGCACCAACGATCTGCGCGCCCCGTTGCGGCAGGCGGTGGAAGACGCGGCAGCGCATTATCTGCTCAGCTACTCGCCCCGGAACACGCACTGGGACGGCCGGTTCCGCAGGATCGAGATCCGGGTGAAACGCCCCGGAGTGCAGGTGCAGGCGCGCAGCGGCTATTTCGCACTGCCCCCGGGCATGCAGGCGCTGCTGTTCCCTCATGAAATCCCGCTGCTGCGGGCGCTGAGCGCGAACCCGATGCCAAAAGACGTGGACTACCGCGCCGGCATGTTCCGCTTCGGCCCCGCGCCGCAGGGCCGCGTGCAGTGTGCCTTTCAGATCGAAATCCCCATCCGGAACCTCAGCGTGCGCCGCAATGAGGCGGCCGGCACGTACGAAATGCACGCGTCTTTTCTCGTTCTCGTCAAAGACGCCGGCGGCCGGGCGGTGCGCAAGGCCACGCGCGACGTGCCCTTTTCCGGGCCGCTGGAAAAACTCACGGCATTTCAGGCCGGCGATTTCATTTATAACGATCATTTTCCGCTGCCGCCGGGCCGTTACGTGATGGAAAGCGCGGTGGCGGACCGGCTGGGCGAGCGCGCCGGCACAAAGCGCGTTGCATTCTTCGTGCCCGTTCTTCGCCAGGACGCGCCGGCGCTGAGCAGCATCGTGATGGTCCGGCGAGTGGATCCTTCGCCGCCGCCGGAGACGAACTACGGCGAAGCGGACGACCGCGGCCCGGATCCGCTCCGGTTTGCGGGCGGCGCCGTCACGCCGCGCCTCGACAACGCCGCCCGGGGGGAGCTGGGCTTTTATTTCGTCGCATATAGTCAACCTGGCGCGCGGCCTTCCGTGACGGCGGAAATTCTATCTGATGGAAAAATCCTTTCGCGTTCCAACCTCGAACTGGTAGAAATGCAGGCAGGCATTTTCCCGTATTGTGGCATGATTCCGCTCAAAAAACTTGCTCCGGGCGACTACGAACTCCGCATCGTGGCCTCAGCGGGCGGCGCCGTTGTCGAGGAAAGAGCGGGCTTCCAGGTCCAGCCCTGACGGGGTTGCCGGCCTTCAGTGGCCCAGCGCGGCACGCACGGCGGCGGTCAGGGCCGCCGGGGTGAAGGGTTTGGCCAGCAGCGGCGCCGGCGAGCGCCCGGCAGCGGATTCGGCCAGCTTGTCGGGATGAAAAAGGAAAAGCAGGCGCAGGCCGGGCTCAAGCTGCTGAAGCCGGCGCGCCAGCTCCGCGCCGTCCAGGCCGGGCAGATCCAGCTCCGTCAGCAGCAGGTCCGGCCGCCAGCCGGCTGCCCGCTCCGCCAGGGCCAACGCTTCGGTGCCGCTCAGCGCAAGCCGGACGTCATAGCCGGCCTGCCGCAGCGCCAGAACCATGACTTCGCCGAGTTCCGGCTCGTCGTCCACGACCAGAACCCGCCCTGAGTCCCTGAAGGCGGGTGTATCGGCCGCGGGCGTCTTTCCGGGCAGGGCGCCTTCAGCGGCGGGAAACAGGATCCGGAACGTGGCGCCTTCGCCCTTGCGGCTCGCCACCGTGATGTAGCCTCCGCTCTGCCGCACGATGCCATACACGGAGGCCAGGCCGAGTCCCGTCCCCTTTCCCGGCGGTTTGGTGGTGAAGAACGGCTCAAAGGCCCGTCGCCGTGTCTCCTCGTCCATCCCGCAGCCGTTGTCAGAGACAATCAGTCCGACATAGCGGCCCGGCAGGATCTTTTCCTCGCCCGCGCGGGAAAATTCCTGAAGCGTCAGATTTGCGGTGCGGATGGTCAGCGTGCCACCGTCGGGCATCGCATCGCGGGCATTGGCCGCCAGGTTGATCAGCACCTGAACGAGCTGCGCCGGGTCGGCATGGATGGGGCTCAGCGATGGCGACAGCTCCAGGCGCAACTCAATCTTCTCGCCGAGAATCGGCCCTAGCAGACCCGTGTTCTCCTTAACGGTTTCGTTCAGGTCGAGAAGACGCGGCGAGAGGATCTGGCGGCGGCTGAAGGCCAACAGCTGACGCGTCAGTTCGGAGGCGCGCTCGCCGGCGCGCTGGATCTCGCGGACGTGGAGGAGGCGGGGGTCGTCAGGCGGCAGCGCGCCCGCCAGCAGCTGGCTGTAGCCGTTGATCACGGTGAGCAGGTTGTTGAAGTCGTGCGCAACGCCTCCGGCGAGCGTGCCGATCGCTTCCACCCGCTGAACCTGCGCCAGGAGCTCTTCGAGCTGCCGGAGCTCGGTGATGTCCTGCACCATGCCCGCCACCAGCGGCTCGCCGCGCGGTCCGGTGGTCCACTCGCCCACGCTGCGGACGTAGCGTACGGCGCCGTCCGGGCGCACGACGCGGAATTCGAGCACGCGGCTGCGCCGTTGCCGGTCGCTCGACCGCACCGTCTCTTCCACGCGCGCCCGGTCCTCCGGATGTACGAAGGAGAGGAAGGTGTCGAAGGATGCGTGCACCGTGCCCGGGTCGAGGCCGAACATGCGGTAGACCTCGCCGGACCAGTGCAATGCACCGGTGGCCACGTTGCGCGTCCACAGGCCGATTTGGGCGATCCGCTGCGCGCGCTCCAGCATCTCGCGGCTTTCCTTGAGCTCCCGTTCGGCCCTGCGCCGCTGCCACATGGTGACCAGCAGCACGGCGATGAGCAGCATCTGCAACCCCGCCAGCGCCGCGCCGGCGGTCAGCAGCCGCTGGTCCGCGCTGGACAGGGCGCGCCAGCCGCCGGCCGGATTGACGATCTCCGCGCCTGCCGGAAACGCCGACCGGGGAATGCCCCAGCGGGCCGCCACCGCATCGTCAACGACCAGGCGGATGTTGCCGTGGCGCCGAAGCGGCACATCAGCGGGCCGCACGCCCTGAAGCACCTCCGCGGCCATCCGTCCGGCGAGTTCTCCATGGGCAAAGCCTGCGCTCAGGTTCCCTGCCAGAATGCCCTGGCCCAGTAGCCTCATGTGCGGGCTGGCCACGGGCGCGGCGCTCACACGGGCCACCTCCGCCGCCATCCAGCGCGGGCTCACATAGCGCCCATCGTGGTCGCGGGTAAACTGCGTCAGTATGACGAGCGAACGAGGATCGAGCTGCTGGAGCCGGTTGAAAATGTGCTCGACGGGCATCCTGCTGCCGTCAAGAAATTCAAATTCGAGGTGCGGGCGTTCCTTCTGGATCTGCGCGTAAAAGGCGCGGTGTTCGACGCCGGTGGCGGAGCTGTCCGTCACCACCACAACGCGCCGGACCGCGGGCATCATCTTCATCACTTCATCGAGAAAGTCCGACGCCGTCGATACTTCCTCGACGCCGGTGAAACGCTGCCGCGGCAGGCGCGCGATCAGATCCCGGTTTCCGACTCCGCAGAAGACGACCGGCGCCTGCCGCAGCGCCGGCGGATCCGCGCCGAGCAGAAATTCCACCGCGGCGTCATCGCAGGCGATGACGAGATCAAAACGCCTGCCGGCATGGCGCTGCTCGAGCACATGGTTCATCCACCGCCAGCCTTCTTGCCGCCCCAGCCTGCGGACGTTAAGGTGCTCGATCCAGGAGTCGGTTTCCCGGGGGAGCGATTCGAGCACCGAACGCAGGCCCTGGGTCAGTTCCATGGACCAGTTGTAGCCGGGGTCGTAGGAATGAAGGATCAATACGCTTGCCGGGCGGGGTTCGGCGGCCGGCTCCACTGCCGCACCCCCGAGCCACGCCGGCGCGACCAGAAGGAGCAGGATCAGCCGCAGCCGCAAGGCGCCGCCAGCCGTGGACCAGGGCCCATCATTTTGGCGCACGTCTCTCCATGATATGCGCAGTCTGCTGGATCTGCGGGCGGCCGCTATTGGCCGCGGTGGTGCGCGACGAAATCCTCGTCTACCGGCTTTCGACCTTTGAAACCCTCTTCCACGCTGTGCCACCAGGCGATATCGGGCTCGTCCAGCCGCCAGCACAACAGCACTTCTTCGCCCCGATAGATCGTGGGGAAATCGACCAGGCCGATTTCGAGGTCCTTGACCTGAACACCGAGCGACGTGATCTGCGACACCGCCTGGCGCATCTGGCCTGCCTGTCCGGCAAGTTGCGCCTGCCACTGCGCCGCAATGCTCGCGTCATAGGGTACGCCGCCGAGCATCTGGGCCCGGGCGGCCAAGGCCACAATTTGCGCGCTGACAGCCTCCCACTGCGCGCGTGCGTCCATCGCCTGCCGCATCAACCGGCGGAGTTCGGGCAGAAGCGCCCGCGCGGACCCGAGGTCAAAGTATCTCATCCCGTGCCCCTCTCCCCACAGCATCGCATAGCCTGCGGCGGAGCCTGCGTCCCGCCGGGGCCTGTTTTCGCCCCGTTCATGCCGCAGTTTGACCCGCTCGGCTGCAAGAGAAAGAGCGCAGCATGGCCAGCCACGACAATGGAAGTGGAACATGTTTCTGAGAACGGTTTTGCAGTTGTTGGCTTCGGCGGTCCTGCTGGCATGGGGATTGCTCGCCCAATCGCCGGCCCCGGCGGTCATCGAGGGTCGGGTCACGTTTGCGGGCAATGGCGAGCCGCTGCGCGGCGCCTCTGTGGTGCTGACTCCCGGCGGCAAGATCGTGGAAAGCGACGCGGAAGGCCGCTATCGGTTTCAGGGTCTGGCGCCCGGCGAATACACGCTGGTGGCTCACGTTCACGCGCTGACCGATGAGAAAAAGACGGTCCGGGTGCAGGCCGGCGGGACGGCGACGGTGGACTTCGCGCTGGGCATCAGTCCGTTGAAAGAGTCCATCACGGTGACCGCCTCCGGGCGGGAAGAGTCTACGGCGGACGCGCTTCTGAGCGTGGTCTCGCTGGACGGCTACCAACTGACCGGGCGCAGCGCGTCGCCATCGCTGGGCGATTTGATCGGTGACGAGGCGGGGGTCGCCAGGCGCAGCTACGGCCCTGGAACCACGCGCCCGGTGATCCGCGGCTTCGACGGCGACCGCGTGCTCGTTCTTCAGGACGGGATGAGGACGGGGACAGTCTCGTCGCAGTCGGGCGATCATGGCGAGCCGATTGATCCCAACGATCTGGAACGGGTGGAGGTCGTCAAGGGGCCGGCGACGCTTCTCTACGGCTCCAACGCCATTGGCGGTGTCGTCAACGTGCTCACTGACCATCATGTCATCAATCAGCATCCGCACCAAGGCCTGCACATGGCGCTCACCGGCGTTGGGGGCACGGCCAATGCGCAGGGCGGCGGCAGCGGCTCGTTCGAATACGGCTACGGGAACTGGCTTGTGTACGGTTCTGGCGGCGGGATGCGCACCGGCGACTACAATACGCCGATCGGCCGCGTGCTGAACTCCTTCACCGACATGATCACCGCCAAGGCGGGCCTGGGCCACTATGGCGAACGGCTGAGCTGGAACGCAGTGGTGCAGCGCATCGAAACGACCTACGGCATTCCGACAGGGGTGGACTCGATGAATTCGCCCGGCTCGCAGGCCGGAGACGGCGGATCTACCGAGCCGGAGAGCTCCCTGCTCGACATGCGCCGAACGAACGTTCGCCTCAATGGCGCCTGGAAAAAGATCCACCCGGCGTTCGAACAGTTCCAGTTCGATGTCGGCTATTCCGACTACACCCACCGCGAAATCGAAGGCGCAGTCACCGGGACGCAGTTCTTCAACAAACAGTTCGTCTATTCGGGCATTTTCGATCAACGCCCCCGCGGCCGCTGGTCGGGACGCTTCGGCCTGTGGGGCCTTCAGCGGGACTACAAGACGCGCGGCGCGGAGATTCTTGCGCCGCCGGTCGACCAGTCCGCCTTCGCCCTGTTCGGCCTGGAAGAGTTCCGCTGGGAGCGCGTGCGGCTCCAGTTCGGCGGCCGCTGGGAAACCAACCATTACACGCCGGACGGGCTGCGCGAGCGGCGCTTCTCTGGCCTTTCGGCCTCCACCGGCGCATGGCTCCCACTGTGGGCCAACGGTGCGCTGGTCGCGAACTACATCCATTCCTACCGCGCGCCCGCCCTGGAGGAGCTGTACAATTACGGGCCGCATCCGGGCAACCTGGCTTTTGAAATCGGCAACCCGGACCTGAAGCGCGAGGCCGGTGACGGCGTGGAAATCTCCGTGCGTCATCAGGGTCACAACCTGCGGGGGGAAGCCAACCTGTTCCGGTATCAGATGCACGACTTCGTCTACTTCCAGCCCACCGGCGGCATTGAGGACGCTCTGCCCGTGTACCTGTATTCGCAGGCCGACGCGCGTTTCCTCGGGGCCGAAGCGCGCGCGCAGCTCCGCCTGCACGGCCCGCTGTGGCTGCTCGCGGGCTTCGACTATGTCGATGCCAATCTCACCGCAGGCGGCCGGATGAACCTGCCGCGCATTCCGCCCGCCCGCGGACGGCTGGGGCTGGACTGGTTCTGGAAAGGCCTGAGCGTGAGGCCCGAACTGCTGCTGGTGAACCGCCAGTGGCAGGTGGCGCCCAACGAGGATCCTACCGCCGGTTACACAGTGTTCAACCTGAACGCATCGTACACGTTGACGCGCGGCCACACGCTGCATACGTTCAACATCACCACGTTCAACCTCGGCGACCGGCTCTACCGCAACCACCTCAGCTTCATCAAGGACATCGCCCCGGAGATGGGACGTGGCGTGCGCGTCTCTTATACCATGCGCCTGTTCTGACGGCAGGTCTCGCGGCGGGTGTGCGTAGCCCGCCGCGAGATTCCGGGGGCATGGAGACTCCTTCCCTTCGCCCGCCAGGGCGAACCAGTGGCGGCTCGGAAGGGCGTGATGTTCGATGCAGGGTGTCGCGCCCGAGATCTGGCCCGTGCCAAAGCGGACGATGCCGGGCGCGGCTCCCGTTGATCCAACCGGCGTTGTCGGTTCAGACTTTTTCGGGCACCACGAACGGCGCGCGGTAATGGCGCGTCATCAGCGCCTGCGCCTCGCTGTCGCCGACGATGTCGCCGGTCTGCGGATCGACCTTCAGGCTGCGGCCAACGCGGTAGCTGATATTGGCCAGATGCATGAGCGTGCAGCTGATGGCGCCCTCGTCGATCGGGCCGTTGAGCAGTTCCGCCTTGCCGGCGCGCACGGCCTCGAGGAAATTGGCATGGTGCGAGCCGCCGGCCTTCTTTTCGGGCCCCGGTTCTGCCTTGCGGCCGAGATAAACGCGGTAGGTGTCATAGCCATCGATGGCCATGTAGCCCTTCGACCCGTAGAAAATGTTGCCCACGGTGTTGCCGCCGGGGTTGCCGATGCCCGCCTCGTTGTTGGTCATCCAGTGGCGGACTTCGAAGGTCATGAACTTCTTCCTGCCGCCGACGTCGAACTCGTAGGTCGCCACCAGCGTGTTCGGCGTTTCCTGGTCGTCGTCGAACATGAAGTGGCCGCCCATGGCGCTGACGCGAACCGGGAATCTTACGCCCATCAGCCAGCGGCAGATGTCCACCTCATGGATGCCCTGGTTGCCGATGTCGCCGTTGCCGTAGTCCCAGAACCAGTGCCAGTTGTAATGGAACCGGTTGCGCGTGAAGGGCCGCACCGGCGCCGGGCCGAGCCACAGGTCGTAGTGCACGCCAGGGGGCACGGGCTCTTCCTTGGCGCGGCCGATGGTGTCGCGCCATTTGAAGCAGAGGCCGCGCGTCATGTAGACGTCGCCGATGATGCCCTCGTCGAGCAGTTTCTTTGCCTCCTGCAAGGCCGGCGAAGAATGCGCCTGCACGCCGTGCTGGACGCACTTGCCGTACTTTTTCGCCGCTGCCACGATCTGGCGCGACTCATAGATGTTGTGCGAGCAGGGCTTCTCGACGTAAACGTGCTTGCCTGCCTGCAAGGACCAGATGGCCTGCAAGGTGTGGTTGTGGTTGGGCGTGGCGATCGAGACGCAGTCGATCGAGGCGTCCTCGAGCATCTTGCGGATGTCGACGTAGCGTGCGGGTTTCTTGCCGGTAGCCTTTTCGACCTCAGCCAGACGGCGGTCGAGGACCGATTCGTCGATATCGACCAGCGCGGCGATTTCGACGTTCGGCATCCGCTGGTAGGCGCGGATGTGACTGTTGCCCTGGCCGCGCAGGCCGACCACGGCGACGCGGATGGTGTCGTTGGGACTGCCCACGAGGGGCACGCTTGCGGCCGCCCCGGTGGCGCTCATCAGAAAATAGCGGCGGTTCATGAGATCTTCACTCCTTGGGGTGTGCTGTCTGACACTCTATCGCATCCCCGGGCAAAGGGAAAAGAATTGATATGCCACTCACGGAGTGGCGGCGACCGCCGCCGCGGGGTTACCAGCCCGGGTGACGGTCTTCAGGAGATCAAGGGATGCATGTCCGCTACCCTGCCACTGTGAGAGTGCGCGCCGACGGTCCGGCCGCCGGGCCTGTACAAGCCTGTTGGCGAATCCCCACTCCGGACGGTGATGGCCGGCGCCGTTATTCCGCGCAGGGGGGCTTCACTCCGGCAGGCGCCTGCCGGATGTGGTCGGCGGCCCCGATCCAGGGGAATTTCTCGCTCCCGCTTCGGATGGCATGGGCCCGCCCGCAAAGCATGCCTCGAACCCTTCGGGCCGCATACTCTTGACCGACTCTTCCGAAAATCACCTCTTCCGGGGCTGGAAGTGAATCGGACGGAGGCCGGGGGGACGAGCAGACACCGGCGGCGATTTTCATCCCTGCTGATGTCCCGCGGCGTCAAGGGAGCTCCTTCAAAAATATCTGTCAGACTGCTTCGGGCACGGGTTCAATCGTGACCATCAGCTCGAGTCTTTGCGGGCGTTTCAGGGAATACCGCTGGGGCTGGTTCCTGTTGATCAGTTCCGGATGGTGCCCGCCAGGTTCGCAGTAGCCTCGGCCGGTTTTGAGCATGTGGTTACCGATGATCAGCATGGTGTGGGCGACAGCCATCCCGGCTCGTTTGACTCCCCGCCGGGCGGGCAGGCGCCTGAACTGTGCCGACAAGTGACCGTTCTTCTTTCGGGTGACGGTCCAGGCGGCCTGGCACAGGGACCGCCGCAACCCCTTGTTGTCGACCCGGGTCCTGCCAGACTTCCGCTTACCGGCGCTTTCCTGATCACCCGGACCCAGGGCCGCCCACGAGGCCAACTGCTGCGCCGTGGGGAACCGATTCATGTCCGCGCCGACCTCAGCCACCAGGTTGCAGGCCGTCACACGGTGCACGCCGGCAATGGTCTGCCAGAGCAGTGACGGCCGGCTCAAAAGGGCGGATTTGTCTGTCGATCTCTGCTTCCCGTCGCGCAATCCTCTCCCCCAGAGCCTCCCATTCGTCCAGGAATTCCCCGAGAAGAAACCGATGGTGACCGCGGACTTGTCCTTCCGGGGCCTGCTCCAATTCCGGGATCTTTCCCTTCAGCCTCCCGCGCGCCAGCTTCGCCCGTTGTTCCGGATCCTGTTGATCGGCGATGGTCGCCTCAGGCATCCGGCGTTCAGACACGCCCAGCGCATTGGAGGTCACTGAACTCAGCCTGAGATTGGCCTGTTCCAGAAACTTCCGGATGCGATCGGCCACCCGGTTCTGACTCTGGCGCAGTTCCGCGCCCTACCGGGTCAGATCCCGCAAGTCCTGAATCGGGGCCGGCGGCACAGAGCTCCTCTTCAGCAGTCCGTGCTGAAATAGGTCGGCGATCCACTCACAGTCCATAGCTTCCGTCCTGCGTCCGGAGACCGCTTTGATGTGTTGGAGACAACCAGCATCTGCTCGAACTGCCCCTCCAGCACCGCCCACACCGGCCGCCCATAGACCCCCGTGGCTTCCATGGCCACGTGGGCCACCCCGTGTTCCTTCAACCAGTCCGCCGGCGCCAACAGACGTGGGTGAACGTCCCGAACACTGGCATCTGCTGTTGCTTCCCACCCTCGGCTGCGCACACGCTGATGCAGGCGCTTCCCGTCAACTTGTGCACGTCGAGCCCCGCGCAACAGGCATACACACCTTGCATGGCTCTCCCTCCTGGACCGCATCCGGAGGGAGCCTTCTGGCGAAAGAGTCACCTTCGCGTGCCTGCCGTCAGCGACGACGGCGGCAATTCGTTGTGCCTTTAGGCTCCCGGGCCGGACTCCTATGCGGGCTCGTCAGCGCCAATGCATACAACGACGTGCTTCCGGCCACGATCCATGACCATGCTCCTCCCACTCGCGCCCATTTTCATTGCTCGTTGTGACCGGCACGGTCATGGGCGGCTCCTTTCGCTCGGCCCCATCGGGAGATCTTCAGTCGCAGCTCTGACGCGCGGCTGGAAATCACAGCTTCGGGCCGTGATCGGCGAGCGAGTCCGGGATGTGCTCCTCTTTGGTCAGATACTGGAAGTTCTCGATGAAGCGCGCGGCCAGGGAACGGTAGCGCGCCATGTACTCATCGCGGCTGGACCACGTGGAGGCCGGGTCCAGCAGCGCGTCAGGCACGCCCTCGAGGTGTTTCGGCACCTCAAAGCCGAACACCGGATCGGGGCGGAACTCGGCATCTTCAAAGTGTCCGGCCAGCGCGGCGTGCAGCAGGGCGCGGGTGTGCTGGATGGAGATGCGCTTGCCAATGCCAAATGGCCCGCCAGTCCATCCGGTATTGACCAGCCACACGGTGGCGCCGTGCTTGAGCACGTTCGCCTTCAGCATTTTCGCGTATTCATAGGGGTGATGCACCATGAACGGGCCGCCGAAACAGGGCGAAAACGTCATCTGCGGTTCAGTGCCCAGGCCGATTTCCGTGCCGGCGATCTTGCTCGTGTAGCCGCTCATGAAGTGGTAGACGGCCTGGTCTGGCGTCAGCCGCGCGATGGGCGGCAGCACGCCATTGGCGTCGCAGGTGAGGAAGATGACGTTTTTCGGATGCCCGCAGCGCTTCTCGGGCACCGCGTTTTCGATAAAAGAGAGCGGATAGGCGGCGCGGGTGTTTTCCGTCAGCCGGTCGTCATTGAGGTCGAGCAGGCGGGTGCGCGGGTCGAAGACGACGTTTTCGAGAATGGTGCCGAAGCGCCGTGTGCAGGCGTAGATCTGCGGCTCGGCTGTGGGCGAAAGACGGATCACCTTGGCATAGCAGCCATCTTCGAAATTGAAAATGCCATCCGGGGACCAGCCGTGTTCGTCGTCGCCGACGAGGCCGCGCTGGGGATCGGCCGACAGCGTTGTTTTGCCCGTGCCCGAGAGGCCGAAAAAGATGGCGGCGTCGCCGTCCGGGCCGACGTTGGCCGAGCAGTGCATCGGCAGCACGCCCTCAAACGGCAGCAGCGCGTTGAGGACGGTAAAGATCGTCTTCTTGATCTCGCCGCCGTAGCAGGTGCCGGCGATGATCGCCATGCGCTGGGCCAGATTGAGCACGATCGCGGTCTCGGTGCGCGAGCTGTCGATCAGCGGGCTGGCCAAAAAGCCCGGCGCGGTGATTACGGTGAACTCCGGCACGTGGTTTCGGTAGGCGTCGAGCGTGGCCGGCTTGATGAACATCGTCCGCGCGAACAGCGACTGCCAGGCGTGTTCCGTGATGATGCGCACTGGGAGGCGGTAGCTGGGGTCGGCGCCGCCAAAACAGTCCTGGACGAAAATGTCGCGGCCCTGGAAATAGGCCAGCACGCGGTTGAGCAACGTATTGAAGGCCTCCGGGGTGAAGGGGCGGTTGTAATGGCCCCACCAGATGTAGCCTTCGCTCGACGGCTCGCGGACGATAAACTTGTCGGCCGCGGCGCGCGCCGTGTGTTTTCCGGTGTGGACGATCAGCGGCCCGCTGGCGGCGATCCAGCCTTCTCCGCGGAACACCGCCTCCTCATAGAGAGCGGGTTCAGGCAGGTTCCAGTAGACGCGCCGCACGTTGTGGAAACCGTGGTTTTCCAGCCCGTAGACGGGCCGGGCCAGTGCGGCCTCCGGCAGGGCAGGCGAGGGGATGTCGGTGTAGACGTTCATCGGATGCTCCAGACGGGGGATTTACATCCAGTCGCGCACAAGCCGGCGGGTGCCGATGTAGATCTCGTTGGGCGACGTGGGGTCGAGAGCCCAGCGGATCCGCTCGATGCCTTCGGTGATCTCCTTGATGGTTCCGCAGAAGGAGATCCGGAGATGGCCTTCCATGCCGAACTCGACGCCCGGCACGGTGACCACCCGTACCTTGTCGAGCAGGAATTCCGCGAGCTTCTTGGAATCTTTCATGTAATTGGAAAAATCGGGGAACGTGTAAAAGGCCCCATCGGGTTTCACCACGCGGATGCCCGGAAAGGCCTCGAGCCGCTCCATCAACACGTTTCGGTTGTTTTCGAGCGTCATCCGCAGCGCCTCGATCGAGTTCTGGATGCCGTTGAGCGCGCCGGCGGCCGCCCACTGCGAGGGCGTGGCCGGCCCGGAGGTCTGCTGGCCCTGGATGGTGGCCATCGCCGTGGCCAGCTCGCGGGCCGCCACCGCCCAGCCGATACGGAAGCCGGTCATCGCGTACATCTTTGAGACGCAGTTGATGACGATCACGCGCGACGAGTCGATGTCTTCCGGAGCGAAGTCATACACGTTGATTGGCGCGCGCCCGTCGAACACCAGCCGGTTGTAGGTGTCGTCCATGATCAGAAACAGCGACTTGCGCCGGCAGAGGTCGACAATGCCCTCGACGAAATCGCGCGAGTACATGACGCCTGAGGGATTGTTGGGGCTGTTAATGATGATGGCTTTGGTGTATGCGCCCACGGCGGCCGCGATTTCGTCCACGGTGGGAGCGAAAGAGCCGTCCTCGGCGCGCACCGGGACGGGCACGCCCCCGGCCAGCTTGATCATCTCCGGGTAGCTCACCCAATAGGGAACCGGGAAGATCACCTCGTCCTTGGGGTCGAGAATGGCAATCAGCGCCGCCATGATTGCCTGCTTTGCCCCGGAAGATGCCACCACGTTTTCCGGGCGCACGGTGCGCCCGTAGTGTTCCTCGGTGTAACGGATGATGGCGCGCTTGAGGGCGGGAATGCCGTCGGGCGGCGTGTACTTGATGTCGCCCGAGTTGAGCACGGAAGTGCAGGCGACGATGGCGTCGATCGGCGTCTTCGATTTCGGCTCGCCCCCGCCCAGGTGAATGACCGGCTCGCCCTTCTCGCGAAGCTGCGCGGCCGTCTGATTGAGTTTTAATGTGACTGACTCCCGGATCGTCCGGGCCATCTGGCTCAGATTCATATGAGATCGGCTCCAAGCGGAGTTTCCCCTTGAGACAAGCCTCTCTGACAGCGGTGCGCCGGTTAGCGCCTATTAGTTTCTATGATGGGGGAACGGGAGCCGTTCCGCAACTGGGGCGCCGGCCGGACAGGGCGCCCCTCCAGGATGGATGGTGATCAAAAACGTGTCGAGCCGTTGCCTGTCCTGAGCCTCCATTTCTGGCAGAGAGCCCCATGCCCCTGCCGGACACCCGCAGGAATGACAGCCGCTGCCGGCAGCCCGGACTCTGAGCCGGAGATGAAGGCCGCCGTATGGGCCGGATTCAGCGGTTGCCTGCGCGTCGCGACACGACCCCTGCCACAAGGCGACGTTGGAGAAAGCGAAGTGCGTGTTTCAGGGGCTCTCCGCTGATGCAGATGAGGCCCACATAGAGACGGCAGCCTGTCGCTCGGATACCGCCGCCGCGACGGCTGTAACCGCGCCTGGCCCCGGTTGCGCCACAATCACTGTAGCGTGACCACGCAACAAAAGGGGATAGTCTGTCCATGCATGGCAACCAATTGCTGAAGATTGCGGCCCGCTGCGCACTGGCAGCGGCCCTCCTGCTGCCCGTCCTGGCCCGCGAGGCAAAACTCGTGCGCTATCCGGCCTATCACGCCGGGCGCGTCGCCTTCACCTATCTGGCCGACATCTGGGTGGCTGATGAATCCGGAAGAAACATCACCCGGCTCACCGCTCATCCGGCCCGCGACGCCTACCCGCGCTTCTCGCCGGATGGCCGGTGGGTAGCGTTCTCCTCGGACCGCAAGGGCAATCTCGACGTCTATGTGATCCCCGCCACCGGCGGCGCTCCCAAACAGCTCACTTTCCATTCCGCCGATGACAACGTGCTGGGCTGGACTCCCGACGGCAAGGCGGTGCTGTTCTCGTCCATGCGCGGCGACGATTTCCTGGCCAGACTCTGGCTGGTCGATGTGGAAACCGGCGCCGAACGCCCTGCGGGAACCGACTATGGCCTCGCCGCCAGTTTCTCGCCCGACGGCAAACGCATCGCCTACAACCAGCGCGGCCAGGTGTACTGGCGGAAGTATTATCGCGGCGCGTACCAGACCGACGTCTTCGTGCTCGACCTGGCCACGAAGAAATGGACCAACCTGACGCCGTTTGATGGCATGGACTCCTGGCCCATGTGGGGCCGCGACGGCTTCATTTATTTCGTCAGCGACCGCGATGGCGGCGGCCTGACCAACATCTGGCGCGTGCCGGAAAAGGGCGGCAAGGCCGAGAAAGTCACGCAGTTTACCAGCGGCGACGTCCGCTTCCCGTCCATCTCTTCCGATGGCAAGACCATCGTCTTCGAGCATGACTTCGGCATCTGGAAGCTCGATGTGGCCGGCCGCAAGGTGACGCCCATCAAGCTCGACATTGAAGCGGAAACGCAGATCAATCCCGAAGAGATCCGCACCTTCCAGTCCCGCGCCGACGAGTTCCACATTCAGCCCAACGGCCGCCGTGTCGTCTTCAGCATCTACGGCGAGATCTTCACGGCGCCGGTCGAGGAGGGTGATCTGGTCCAGCTCACCGAAGGCGCCGCGCGCGACCGCGAGCCGCAGTGGTCGCCCGACGGCAGGCACATCGCCTATGTCAGCGACCAGAGCGGACGCGAAGAGATCTGGGTGGTTCCGGCCGAGGGCGGCGCGGCGCAAAAAGTGACCGATCTCGACACATTGAAGCTCGAGCTCCGCTGGTCGCCAGACTCGAAGGACATCCTCTTTACCACCTCCGATAATCAGCTTTTCCGCCACACTCTCGGCGGACAGACCATCCAGCTTGCATCGTCGAAATACGGCAACATCAGCTCCCCGGTGATGTCGCCCGACGGCAAGTGGGTGGCTTTTGCGATGCCCGACGAAGCCCGTCAGACCGACATCTGGCTGGCGCCCGCCGACGGCAAGGGCGCGCCGCGCAAAGTGACCTTCGACTCCTACCCCGACCGCCTGCCACGCTTTTCCAGCGACGGCCGGAAGCTGTACTTCATCCGGACCGAGAGCGTCGGCACGGGGGGCTTCGGCGGCGCGGCCGACCTGGCGAGCTCTCAGATCTGGGTGACGTATCTCGAAAAGCTTGACAAGGACCCCAATGCGCCCGAAGAACCGGCTGACGAGGCCGAAGGCCCCGCCGCCGCCATGCGGCGCGCGCAGCAGCAAAACCAGCCGCCCAGGGAGGTTCAGATCGACTGGGACGGGCTGAAACGCCGCACCTGGCAGGTGACGCGCGTCGCCGGCGGCGTGCGGACGTATGAAGTGGTGCCCGGTGGCCGGACGCTCGTGTTCGTGACGACGGAAGGCACGGGCCTGCGCGGCACGCCGGTCGTCTATACGATCCAGGACAACGGCCGCCGCCTGACCCGCGTCGTCGCCGGGACTGCGCCCTCAGGCGAAGGGCAGGACGGTCCGCCCGCGCCGGGCATGGGAATGTTTGGCGGGGGCATCTCGCAGCTCGCCGTCACGCGCAACGGACGCACGCTCTTTTTCAAGGAAGGTGAAGGCATCTACTCGGTGAACCTCCCGGCTACCGCGGCAGGCGCCGGCGGGGGCGGCCTCGCGGGCATGGCCGCCGCCATGCAGCAGGCCGCACCTGGAACGCAGGCGGGCAGCGGAGGCGGCGCGGCGCGCCGCCGCATCAACTTCACCGCGCGCGTCCGCGTCGACCATCAGAAGCAATGGCAGCAGATGTTCGACGATGCCTGGCGGACGATGAAGTACCGCTTCTACGACCCGAAAATGCATGGCTATGACTGGGACGCCATGCGCGCCAAGTATCAGCCGCTGGTCGCATTCGTCGGCGACCGGCAGGAGCTGCTCAACATCATCAATGAAATGATCGGCGAGCTGAATGCCTCCCACACCGGCGCCGCGCCGCCGCCGGGCGGGCGCGAGGGCGCCGTGCAGACGCAGCACCCGGGCATCGAGTTCACGCCGGACGAGGCCAGCGGCCGCTACCGCGTGGCGCACGTCTATGAGAACGGTCCGGCCGACAAGGACTGGGTGAAGGTGCGCGTGGGCGATTACCTGCTCGCCGTGGACGGCCATCCCGTCACTGCGCGGGACAACCTCTGGAGGTTCATGCACAACCAGCGGCTGAACCGCGCGATGACGCTGAAGCTGAACGACAGGCCGTCGGAAGACGGCGCCTGGGAGGCCCGGATCGAGCCCGTTTCCACCGCGCAATACGCAACGCTCCGCTATGAGAGATGGGTGAAGGAGCGCCGCGACATCGTGGACAGGCTCTCCGGCGGCAGGATCGGCTACCTGCACATCCGCGCCATGGATCAGACGTCGCTGCGGAAATTCGAAAAAGAATTGCGCGAATTCCGCAATAAACCGGCGTTGATTATCGACCAGCGCTGGAACGGCGGCGGCAATATCGAGCAGCAGCTTCTGGCGATCCTCGTCCAGCGCGAATACCAGATCTGGCAGCCGCGCGGCACCGAGCCGACCGAACGGCCCTTCGCCGGCTATTTCGGCAGGAAGATCGTGCTCCAGAACTGGCGCTCGGCCTCCAACGCCGAGATGTTTCCCGCCGGGTTCCGCGCGCTCGGGCTGGGCAAGACGCTGGGCACCACCACGATGGGCGCGGTGATTGGCACGGGGAGCTATTCGCTGATCGACGGCTCCACCGTGCGCACGCCCGGCGTCGGCGTGTATCTGGCCGATGCGAAACGCACCAACATGGAAAACCTTGGCGTGAAGCCGGACATCGAGGTGGAAAACACGCCCGAAGACAACCTGAACGGAAAGGACCGCCAGCTGGAGGCGGCGGTGGCCGAGCTGCTGAAGGAGCTGGGCGGGAAGTGACCCGTCACCACATGTGGTAGAAGCCGCCGGCCTGCTCAAGCCGCACATTTACGCCGAAAAGCGCGCTGAGCCGTTCCGGTTCCAGCGCGCTTTTTTTCGAGCCGTCAAAAAAAATCCGCCCGTTTTTTAGCAGAATGGCGCGCTTGATTTCCGGAATGATATCGGGCAGGTGATGCGTCACCAGAATGATGGTGACGCCCGCCCGCGCCAGCCGCTGCATCGCCGCGCGCACCTCGCGCTGGGCCCGGACGTCGAGTGAATTGGTCGGCTCGTCCAGCAGGAGCGCCTGCGGGTCATGCACCAGCGCGCGGGCGAACACCGCCCGGCGCACTTCGCCGGACGACATCTCCGTCAGCGGGCGCGGGGCCAGATGCTCCAGATCGAAGAACCGCAGCGCTTCCAGGGCCCGCCGCTCCATCTCCGGCGTCACATGGTGGTTGGGCCAGATGCCGATGCTCGAAAAGAACCCGCTCAATACCGTTTCGAGCGCGGAATGGGGCCGGGTGCAATCCCGAACGAGATCATTGGTCACGATCCCGAGCAGCGAGCGGAGCTCGAACAGGCGCCAGGCCTCCCGCCCCCAGAGACGCACGCGCGAGCGGTCCGGATGGCGCGGGTAGAGCTCACGTGTCAGCGCCTTGATCAGGGTGGACTTGCCGCTGCCGTTCGGGCCGAGGATCGCGGTGTGCTCGCCCGCATGAATCCGGAACGAGACGCCGGAAAGCGCCTCCGTGCCGTCCCGGCAGATGGTGACGTTTTCAAACTCGATGATCGGAGGGCCGGACGGGCTGGCCGCCGGCCCGCTCAGAGGGGCTCCCATTGGGTTTACGATTTCCGGGTCCAGCCCGAGGCCAGCTCGGTGAAGGTGCGCACGGCGAAGCCCGTGGGTCCCTTGGCCATCCACGGCTTGGCCTCCTCGAGCCACGCCACGCCGGCGATGTCCAGGTGCACCCAGGGCTTGCCCTCGACGAATTCCTCCAGGAATTTCGCCGCCGTGATGGAACCGCCCCAGCGGCCGCCGATGTTGGCCACGTCGGCAAACGGCGTTTTGAGCAGTTCGCGGTATTCGGCGTCCATCGGGAAGGTCCACACGCGCTCGCCGGCGGCGCGCGCCGCTTCGAGCACCCGTTGCTGCCAGGCTTCGTCATTGGAAAACGCGCCCGCATAGAGATGGCCCAGCGCCACCGCGATCGCTCCGGTCAGCGTGGCCGCGTCCGCCAGGTGCGTGGCGCCCTGCCGGGCCATGTAGGTGAGCGCGTCGGCCAGAATGAGCCGGCCTTCGGCGTCCGTGTTCAGCACCTCAACAGTTTTGCCCTGAAATGTTTTGACGATGTCGCCCGGCCGCTGCGCCTTGGGCCCCGGCATGTTTTCCACGCACGGGGCGCAGGCGGTGACCGTCACCGGCGGCTTCAGCCGCGCAATGGCGCGCATCGCGCCCAGCACCGCCGCCGCGCCGGCCATGTCGTACTTCATTTTCTCCATGCCGTCACTCGGCTTGATCGAGATGCCGCCCGTGTCGAAGGTGACGCCCTTGCCCACCAGCGCCAGATGATCCTGCGTGGCAGGCGTTTCCGGCCGGTAGCGCATCACGATCATCACCGGCGGTTCGGCCGATCCCTGCGCCACGCCGAGCAGCGTGTTGAAGCCCAGCTGGCGCATCCGCGGCTCGTCGAGGATTTCGCATTCGAGGCCGCACTCGTCGGCCAGCGCGCGGGCGCGATCGGCCAGCACGCGCGGCGTCAGCACATTGCCCGGCTCGTTCACCAGCGCGCGCGTCCAGTTCTGCGCTTCGCCGACAATGCGCGCCCTCTCCAGCGCCGCCTGCATCTCAGGCGTAATCTCGATGCAGGAGACCTCCACCCGCTCAAGCGGCTTGCCGCCGTTTTTCTTTTCCGTCTTGTACTGATCCGGCTCGAAGCTGCCGGTGATGAGTCCTTCAACGAGCGCGCGCAGCATCGGCGGGTCGTTGGTGAGACGCTTCAGCCGGATCGCCGCCTGCTGGATGGAGCGCGCCTGAAGTGCGCGCGCCATCACGCCGCCCGCCTGCCGCATCTGCGCCGGCGTGAATTTGCCTTTTTCGCCGCAGCCGACCAGGAGCAGCCGCTGCGCCTTCATGCCCTCGGGGCGGTGCACCACGGCCGTCTCGTTCGCCTTGCCGGTGAACTCGCCGCTGTCATACAGCATGCGCAGGAGGCCGCCGGCGGTCTCCTCCGAAGGTGGCTCGTCGCTGAAGCACAGCATTGCGAAGGCCGGCGTTTCGATCTCCCGGCTACAGGTGGTGGTCAAAACGAACTCCATATCAGTCCCTGATCCTCCTGGTATTCCTGAGGCTCATCGCCTTGCGGGCTTCCTTCTCTTTCTCACGCGCGTGTTCGGCCTCGCGCTTGTCGTGCAGCTTCTTGCCGCGGCAGACGCCGAGCTCGCACTTCAGCCGGCCTTTTTTGAGGTACAGCCGCAGCGGGATGAGCGTGAGGCCCTTCTCCAGAACCTTTGAAGCCAGTTTGTCGATCTCCTGCCGGTGCAGCAGCAGCTTGCGCCTGCGCGTCGGTTCGTGATTCCAGATGTTGCCGTGCGAATACGGGCTGAAGTGGGCGTTGAGCAGCCAGGCCTCGCCGTCGATGACATCGGCGTAAGCGTCGCGCAACTGCACCTTGCCCTGCCGCGCGGACTTGATCTCGGTGCCGGTAAGCGCAAGGCCGGCTTCGAGCCTCTCCAGGACATGGTAGTCGTGGAAGGCCCGGCGGTTCTCGCTGACGACCCGGATTGGAGCTGCGTTCTCGCCCAAAGAATTTCTCTCCACGCGCCCGGCGCGGCGTTCGTCATCCCCAATGGAGAGTCTCCGCCCGGCGCCGGGGACTGCCGAAGTTTCAGTGTAGCACGCGCCGGCGGAAGCGGATGTCCTAACATGCGGAAGATGAAGCAGTTAGCGGTGATACTCGCGGTCGCCTGCCTGGCCGTGGCGCCCCGCGCCGAGGCCGGCAACCGCAAGGCCGAAAAGTTCCTCCAGCAGGGCAAGCAGGCCGAGGCCCGCGGCGACTATGACGCGGCGCTCGAGCTCTACGAGCGCGCCCTGGCGCTCGACCCTTCCGATGCCGCCTACCTTCTTCATGTCCGCCGCGCGCGGTTCGCTTCCAGCCAGCGCCACGTCGATCTCGGCCAGAAGCTGCGCCACGAGGGCAGGCTCGAGGAAGCGCTGGCCGAGTTTCAGAAAGCCTTCGCCATCGACCCCGGCTCCAGCATCGCCGAGCAGGAGCTGCGGCGCACCCACCAGATGATCGAGCGCGAAAAGAAGCGGCAGGCCAAACCGGCCGAGCCCGCCCCGCCGCCCGAAGAACGAGGCCTGACCGAGGCGGAGCTCGCCCGCCGCGAGGCACAGCGCCGCGCCGCGCGGCTTCTCGAGGTGCCGGTGCTCCGGCCTGTCAACCGGAAAATCGCCGGGCTGAAAATCGTCAACCAGCCGGCGCGCGTCATGTACGAGACGGTCGGAAAACTGGCCGGAATCAATGTCCTTTTCGACGCGGAACTCCAGGACAGCCGGCGCTATTCCATCGACCTGAACCACACTTCCCTGGATGAGGCTCTCAATTACATCAGCCTTCTAACCAAGACTTTTTACAAGCCGCTCTCTCAAAACACCATCTTTGTCACCCAGGACAATCCCACAAAAAGACGCGATTATGAGGAATATGTCACGCGGATTTTCTACCTTCAGAACGTCTACAACAATCAGGAACTGACGGAAATCATGACCGCCATGCGCACGGTGACCGATGTGCGCAAGGTCTTCCCGGTGAACTCGCAGTACGCGATTGTCGTCCGTGGAACGGCTGACCAGGTCGCGCTGGCCGAGAAGGTCCTGCTCGATCTGGACAAGCCCAAGCCGGAAGTCGTGGTCGATGTGCTCGTCATGGAGGCCAACCGCACGCGCACCCGCGATCTCGCGCTGACGCCGCTGTCGGGCGGCAAGCCCGGCCTTGGCTCGCCGGTGAACTTCACTGGCGGCACCTCGGGGGCCGTGCCTCTGAACCAGGTGAAGGATCTGACCAGCAGCGACTGGAGCGTCGTCGTGCCGAGCTTTCTGGTCCAGGCACTGCTCAGCGACCGTCAGACGCGCGTGTTGACCACTCCGCAGGTGCGCGCCGTCGACGGCCAGAAGGCGACGCTGCGCCTTGGCGACCGCTATCCGTACGCGACCGGCTCCTTCCAGCCGGGCATCGGCGGCGTGGGCGTTTCGCCGCTCGTGTCCACGCAGTTCCAGTTCGCCGAGGTCGGCATCAACGTAGACCTGACGCCGCGCATTCATGGCGATGAGATCTCGCTCCAGGTGGAATTCGAGATTTCCAACATCCGCGAGCGCATTGACATTGGCGGCCTGTCGCAGCCGGTGATCGGCCAGAGAAAAGTCACCCACATCATCCGCGCCCGCGAAGGCGAGGTGACATTGATTGGCGGCCTGATGCAGGCCAACGTCTCCAGGACACGCTCTGGCGTGCCCGGGCTGATGAACATCCCGGTGCTCGGACGCCTGTTTTCCAGTGAGAATCTCGAAAACGCGAACTCCGATCTGCTGGTGGCGCTTGTGCCCCGCGTGGTGCGTTCGCCGGAGATCACCGCCGAAAGCCTGCGCCCCGTTGCCAGCGGCGCCGACACGATTTACAAGGTCAGCTTCGCCCCCGAGGACGAGGATCAGCAGGACGCGGCGGGCCAGGAACCCGCGCGTCAGCCGGGCGAGCCGGTGCGCACGCCGCTGGTGCCGGGCACGCCCGCGCCGGCCAGGCCGCAGTCCCCACCGCCGGCGCCGGCGGTTCCGACAGAACCCGCACCCGAAGCGCCCGCCCGGCCCGAGCCCAAGGCGGACCAGCCCGCCAGGGAACGCCCGGCTGGACCGGTCCTGACACTGGCGCCCTCAACGGGCCAGCCGGCGCTGAATTCGACTTTCACCGTGCGCCTGATGGTAGACAACGTCAACGAACTGTTCAGCGCGCCGATGCGCCTCCGCTATGATCCTCAACTGCTGCGGCTGCTCGACGTCCAGCGCGGGCCATTCCTCGGCGGCGACGGCCAGCAGGTCACTTTTTCCGACACGCGCGACGAGGCGTCGGGCCTCGTCATCATCAACATGAACCGTGTGCCCGGAGCCGGCGGCATCTCCGGCTCAGGCATTCTTCTCGAGCTGCGCTTCCAGGCCGTGGCGCGCGGTCCGGCGGCCGTCCGCGTGGAAGAGATCTCGCTGCGCGACGCGCGGCTGGAAGCGATTCCCGCCGTGCCGCCGTCGCTTACCGTGCAGGTGCCATGAACCGCAGACGCGCCATCGGAAGAAGGGAATTCGGACTGACGCTCGTCGAGCTGATTGTCGCCTTCACGCTGCTGATGTTCCTTACCGCGCTCGCCGTGCCGCTGGCCCGCTACCGCGTGCGGCGCGAAAAGGAGCGCGAACTGCGCTACGCGCTGCGCGAAATCCGCTCCGCCATCGACCGCTACAAGGACACCTGCGAAAAGGGCGGCATCGAGAAAAAACTCGGCGCGGAATGCTATCCCGAGTCGCTCGAACAGCTCGTTGAAGGCGTGAAACTGGCCAACGATCCCACCGGCAGGAAAATCCGCTTCCTCCGCCGCATTCCGCGGGATCCGTTCACGAATTCCACCGACTGGGGCCTGCGTTCCACCCAGGACGACCCGCGCTCCACCTCCTGGGGCGGCCAGAACGTCTTCGATGTCTACACGAAATCCATGGAAAGGGCGCCCGATGGCACGCCGTATTCGGAGTGGTAGCCGCAGCGGTTTCACGCTGATTGAGCTGATGATCGTCATGGCGATCATCGCCGTGCTCGTGTCGGTGGCCGTGCCGATGTACCAGAAATCGGTCATTCGCGCCCGCGAGACCGTCCTGCGGCAGAACCTGTTCACCCTGCGCACGGTGATCGACGAATACACTTACGACAAGGGCAAGGCGCCGCAATCGCTCGAAGATCTCGTCCGCGAAGGCTATCTCCGGCAGATCCCCATCGATCCGATGACCGGCCAGGCGGACTGGGAAATCATCATGGAAGAGGCCGCCTCCAGCGTCAACCAGAGCGAACCCGGCATTTTCGACGTCCGGTCCCGGTCCACACGGCGCTCGCTCGAAGGCACGCCATACAACGAGTGGTGACGCCCGCCGGGGACTCCGCCACCATTCCCCTCGCGTCCGCTGCATTTTTCAATCATTGAGCCCGGAAATTCGTGCCCCAGAATTCTTCCCTCAGCCTCCTCCTGCGGGAACTCTCCACGTCCGGCACGCGTCCTGACATTCAGTGAAAATTCCGACCCTCCCGGCATTTGCCGTCCTTTTTGCGATGGCCGCCGCCACCGCCCAGGAAAACCGCTTTTATTTTGGAGTGAAATCGGGCCTTCTTCTGACCGACAACCGGGAATCCGCGTTCCGCGCGGGGCGCGGTGCGACCTTTGACAGCCGTCTCGGCCAGAACCGCTTTTCCATCGGCCCGTCTGTCGAGGTGGCTCTCCCGGGGAGGTTCCGGCTCGAGTCCGGCTTCCTCTATCGGCGTTTCTCGCGCTCGGAAACCGTCTCCACCGGTCCAGCGTTCTGGCAAACGGAGCTGATTCGCGGCTCGCGATGGGAAGTTCCGCTCGTGCTTAGCCGCGAGTGGGGCGCCCGGCGCATCCGTCCGTTCCTTGGGGCCGGCGGCGCCTGGAGCCACGTCCCTCCGCCAGAGACTGTCGTCACCACATTTAACGAACTCGGCCCGCCCCCCTTCACTCCCGCCGTGATCCGCACCAGGCGGGCCTCAGACAACACCGGCGGCCTGATCGTCGCCGGCGGCCTCCGACTCCGCGGCCCGGCCCGCATCCGCTTCACACCCGAGGTCCGGTTCACGCGCTGGACCTCCGGGCAGTGGCTTCCATCGCGCAATCAGGTGGATCTCTTTTTGGGCATCGGTTTCTGATCCAGCCGGGAATTTTCCCGGGAGGCTTCAGGCTCCAGTGTGCACCGCTCCACGGGTACACTGGAGCTGAAACCATGAAACACTTCGCATTTCTGGCGGCGGCCGTGCTCCTGCTGGCCGGCTGTGGCAGGAGGGAAGTCCGGCCGCAGGATTTCTTCTCCATGACCGGCGAGTTTGTCCGCACGACGCTTGCGCTTTCGCCCGTCAGCGCCACCAGCGCCGGCTACCACAGTCACCAGGGTGTGGTTCTCGACGAAAAGCTCGACGACTGGACTCCCGCCGGTGTCGAAGCGCGCCGACGGCACTGGCGCTCCTGGCGGGACCGGCTGAACCGCATCGAAGAATCGAAGCTCGGCCCCGAGGAGCGCGCCGACCTCGGTCTGATGAAGAACCTCTGCGAGGCCGGACTGTTCGACCTCGACACCGAACAGGGCTGGAAGTTCAACCCCACCCTGTACGTGGAACTCATCGGCAACGCGCTGTTCACGCCCTATGCGGTGGACTACGCTCCGGCGGCCGAGCGCTGGCGCCACATTGTGGCGCGGCTGGAGGCCGTGCCGGCCCTGCTCGACGCCGCCAGGGCGAACCTGGAATCCTCGAACGCCGTGTGGACGCAGACCGCCATCGAGGAAAACGACGGCACCATCGGTCTCATCGAAAAGGAGCTTGCCCCAAAGGTTCCCGCGGAGCTTTCACACCGGTTCCGCGCCGCCGCGTCGCGCGCAACCGGATCGATGCGCGCCTTCAATGCCCACCTGAAAACACTGAAGGATTCCGGTCCCGAAGGCTGGCGGCTGGGGCCGGAAAAATATGAGCGCAAGTTCCGGATCGTCTTCGGCGGGCTGACCAGCCCGGAGCAGCTCCTGAAGCAGGCCGAACAGGATCTCGTCATGCTGCGGCGGGAAATGTTCAAAACAGCCTCGCCCCTGCATGGGAAATACTTCCCCCGCCACCGCGATCCGGTGGACCTGAACCTGATCGTCGGCGAGGTGCTCGGCAGGGTTTCGGAGAAACACCCGCGGCCCGAAACATACTTTCAGGAAGCGCAGAAAAGCCTTGATGAAGTCCGCGAATTTCTTCGCGCCCATGGCGATCAAATTGTTCCATTGCCACCGAATGACAACCTGAAAATCATCGAAACTCCGCCTTTTATGCGGGGCATTTATGCCGTTGGCGGGTTCAATCCCGCGCCGCCATTGCAGCCGGAACTCGGGGCTTTTTACTGGCTGACGCCCATCCCGCCAGACTGGCCGAAGGAGCGCGTCGAGTCGAAGCTGCGCGAATATAACGACTACGGTCTGCGGCTGCTCACCCTCCACGAAGCCATCCCCGGCCACTGGTTGCAGTTCGAATACGCGGCCCAGGTCCAGCCGGCGCCGCGCCGCGTGCTCCGGTCGCTGTTCGGCGACGGCGCCTATGTGGAGGGATGGGCCGTGTATGCGACCGACCTGATGGTCCGCGAAGGCTATCTCGGCGGCGACCCGGAGCTGCGGCTCGTCCACTACAAGCAACTGTTGCGGGCCGTAGCAAACACGATCCTCGACATTGGCCTGCACACCAGGAACATGACGGATCAGGAAGCGCTCGACCTGATGATCCAGCGGACGTTCCAGGAAAGGGAAGAGGCGGAGGCGAAGCTCCGGAGGGCGAAGCTCAGCTCCTGTCAACTTCCGAGTTATTGGGCAGGCTTCCTCGCCTGGAAGCGTCTGCGCGCCGCCGCCGAGGCGAAAGAGGCCGCCTCGTTCCGGCCTGGAGAGTTTCACCGGCGGGCGCTGCTCGAAGGAGCGCTGCCGATGCCGGTGCTGGCCGAGCGGCTGGGACTGAACCTGAATGAGGCTGCGGCGGCGGCCCGCTGAGTCCGGCCGTGCCTGGGCGAAACGCCTGAAAACAGCCGGATGCGATCCCCGAGCCGGCAACGTCGTCGTTGCAGCAGGTCCGCGCGCCATGAAAGAATCGAGGCAGAACGTCTGGACACAAGGCCGATGTGGAAACACGCCCTTTTCTGGGTTCGCGACCTCGTGCTGGCGGTCTTCATCGCGCTGGTGGTGATCCTCTTCCTCTATCAGCCGGTGAAGGTGGAAGGCACGTCCATGCTGCCGACGCTGACCGACCAGGAACGCGTCTTCATCAACAAGTTTGCCTACCGGCTCGGACTCGAGCACATCCAGCGTGGCGACACGGTGGTTTTCTGGTTCCCGGGCGACCCGTCGAAGAGCTACATTAAGCGCGTAATCGGGCTTCCCGGAGACCGGGTGGAGATCCGTCAAGGCTACGTGTTCGTCAACGGCTATCCGATCAGCGAGCCCTACGTGCCCGACGACTACCGCGACCGGTCATCCATGCCCGCGATCGTGGTGCCGGAGGGCCACTATTTCGTGATGGGCGACCATCGAAGCTCGTCCAACGACAGCCGGCACTGGGGGCCGCTGCCTGCCCGCGCCATCTATGGCAAGGCCGTGTTCGCCTACTGGCCGCTGGAGCGGCTGGGCATCGTGCAATAGGCCGGCCTGCGGGCGCGCTGCCTCGCGTCTCCAGTAGAATGCAGAGCAATGGCATCGGCCTCCGCACCCGCTCTCTTGCGCCGCCTGGGCCTTTTCAGCGCCACCGCGCTGGTCATCTCCAACATGGTCGGCACCGGCATCTTCACGACCACCGGTTTTCTGGCCGGCGACCTGGGCGAGCCGTGGCTCGTGCTTGGCATCTGGGTGGTGGGCGCCATCATCGCGCTCGCCGGAGCGCTGTCCTACTCTGAACTCGGCGTGAATTTTCCCGCCAGCGGCGGCGAATACGTATACCTGACGCGCGCCTACGGGCCGACGCTCGGATTCATGAGCGGATGGGTGAGTTTTTTTGCCGGATTTTCCGCGCCGGTGGCGACGGCAGCGCTGGCATTTTCGAATTATCTCGGCTATTTTTTTCCTTCCCTGCGCCAGGAAAACATCTGGTTCCGCCGCACCTGGGGCGAGATCGGCATTGAGGTTGGAGGCGCTCAGGTGGCTGCTGCGGCGCTGATTCTTCTCTTTACCGTGCTGAACCTGTTCGGCGTGGAATTCATCGCCCGCATCCAGAACACGCTCACCTCCATCAAGGTGCTTGTCATGATCGCCTTCATCGCCTTCGGGCTGGCGGTGGGCAACGGCGACTGGTCGCACCTGCGACAGGCGG
The DNA here is from genome assembly GCA_049969655.1 of Bryobacteraceae bacterium. Classification (GTDB taxonomy): domain Bacteria; phylum Acidobacteriota; class Terriglobia; order Bryobacterales; family Bryobacteraceae; genus JANWVO01. Next base: position 73,029 of record JBMFOK010000013.1, on the reverse strand, counting down.
CCGAACGCAGTTCGACGGCGCCGCTGGCCGCGCAGTTCGCTCTCAGCCTCTTCTGGATCTATGTGGGCTACAGCGGCTGGAACGCGGCCACCTACATCGCCGAAGAGCTGAAGAGGCCGGAGCGTACGCTTCCCCTGGCGCTCACCATTGGAACCGTCATCGTCACCGTGCTCTACCTGCTGTTCAACATCGTCTTCATTTACGCGGTGCCGCTTGAGCGGATGAAGGGCGTGCTCGCCATCGGCAGCCTGACGGCGCAGGCGCTGTTTGGGTCCGAAGGCGCGGCCATCTTCAGCGCGCTGCTCGCCGTGAGCCTGATGTCCACGGTGAATGCCATGGTGACCATCGGCCCGCGCCTCTACTACGCCATGGCCAGGAACGGCGCCTTCCTGCCCTCGGCCGGCTATGTGCACCCGAAGTGGCGCACCCCGGTGGTGGCCATCCTGTTTCAGGGCGCCTGCGCGATGCTGATGACCTTGGTCAACTTCGGCAACCTGATGACCTATATCGGATATCTGCTGAACCTCTTCGCGATGCTTGCCGTGGCCAGCCTGCTGTGGCTGCGCCGCCGCCCGGACTGGCAGAAGTTGCCCGCGGTGAGCTTCGCTTTCCCCCTGGTGCCGATGCTGTTTGTCGTGCCCGGCGTGTGGCTGGTGGTGGCCGGGCTGCGCTTTGCGCCGGTGATTTCAGCCGCCGCCGGCGCCACGCTGGTCTCCGGGGCGCTGGTTTACCGCTACCGCGTGCTGCCGAAGCTCAAACAGGAACCCGGCAGGCTTGCCTGAGTCCACCGTCGGCCCCCGGGACCCTGCGGGCGCTCCGCTCAGTGCAGGGCCGCCTGCTCCACCCGCTGCGCCCACTGCTGCCAGCGGGCGCGCGTCCTGCGCCGGCTCTCGCTGTTCTGCTTGGCCCGATACATCTCGCGGTCGGCCGTGGACAGCAGCGCCTCTGCATCGCGCCCGTCCTCCGGCCAGGAGGCCCATCCCACGGAAAGGATCAGTTCGTAACCGCTCCGGCTCCGCACGTCCTCTTCCACGTCGCGCTTCAGATGAGCCAGCCGCATCTCGGCCAGGTCGCGCCCCAGCCCGCTGAAGACCAGGACGAATTCGTCTCCGCCCATGCGAGCAACGTAATCGTAGTCGCGGCAGTGGGCCCGCAGCGATTCGCCGAGAATCCGCAGCAGGCGGTTGCCTTCCAGGTGGCCGCGCTCGTCATTGATCAGCTTGAAATTGTCGACGTCGATGACGGCCACCGTCAGCGGCGTCTCCTCGCGCCGCGCCCGGGCCAGTTCGCTGTCCAGATGATGGAACAGCGAACGCGCATTGGCCAGCCCGGTGAGGAAATCCGTCGTCGCCGAGCTCTCCGCCTGATGGTAGCGGAGGGCGTTGTCCACTGCCAGGGCCAGCTTCGAACTGACCGCCAGCAGCACGCGCATGTGGTCCCGGCTGAATGCATTGCGGTCGGCGCGGTATAGCGCCAGCACGCCCACAATCCCGTTCAGCCCCTCCAGCGGCACCGCCAGCGCCGATTGAAGCGTCGAGTACTTCGTTTCGTCATTCAGATAGCCCGGCTCGACACTCGGGTTGCCGTTCAGGATCTCGCGGCCCGTTTCGGCCACCCAGCCGGAAAGGCCTTGGCCCAGAGGGATGCGCAGGGAGGAAAACAGGCGCGAGTTCTCGCCGACCACGAAGACAGGCTCGAGAACCTGCTCCTTCTTCAGATACACGGCCATCGCGTCATAGGGAATGATCCGCTTCAACCGCACGCTGAGCATGCTCAGCGTGTCGTCCAGGCTGAGCGACGTCCCCAGATTGTGCGTCAACTCGAAAAGTTCATGCGCCTCCTGCCGCGCCGCCGCAATCTGGTTGAGGAAATCCGGGGCGGGCCCGCCAGCCGGCGGCGACTGCGCCGCCGCCTCAAAGCCGGCGGCCGGGGCCTCGCCGCCGCGCACTTCGACGTCCTTCGACAACCTGAGCGAGTCCACCCCGTGCTCGCGCGCCATCTTCTCCAGCTCCCGGTAGCGGCGCGCCAGCACTTCCACCACGCGTGGGTCGAACGCCTTTCCCGCTTCGCTCAGAATCACGCCGATGGCCTCGTCGAGCGGGAGTGCCTTGCGGTATTGCCGGTCCGTGGCCAGCGCATCCAGCGTGTCAACGGCGCTGAGGATGCGCGCCCCGATCGGAATCTCCTCACCCTTCAGCCGGTCCGGATATCCCGTTCCATCCCAGCGCTCATGATGCGACCGGACAATCGGCGCCACCGGATACGGGAACCGCACCCGCTCAAGGATCTGCGCGCCGACCACCGGATGGATCTTCATCCGCTCAAACTCTTCCGGCGTCAGCCGGCCCGGCTTCGAAATGATGTGTTCCGGCACGGCCAGCTTGCCGATGTCGTGCAGCAGCGCCGCCGCCCGCAGCGCTTCCAGCTCCGTCTCCGACAGACCGAGTTCCTTGCCGATCTCCACCGCATACACCTGCACCCGTTGCAGGTGCTGCTGCGTGGTCTCGTCCTTGGCATCAATCGCCAGCGCCAGCGCCTCGATTGTGCGCAGATGAAGCGCGGCCATCTCCTCGGCGTGCCGCAGGCCCGCCTCCACTTTCTCCAGGTACAGCAGATAGGCGCGGTAAGGCAGGTACAGCGCCACGATCAACAGCAGCGGGATCTGCCAGCCGAACTGGTTGCGCGCCACGTCAAACAGCGCCGCAGTCAGCGACCCGGCAACGAAATATGGCAGCGACCAGACGTGCCGTTCTTTCCACAAGGGCAGGAGCCGCGCTCCGGTCTCCAGCCGCGCCCGTAAAGCTTCTGGGAACGAGATCGAAATGAAGACCGAAACGCCAACCAGAATTGCCTGAAGCGCCGCGGCCACTTCCGTCCGCCCCCCGGGCGGCGTCCCGCCCCGCAGGGCGTAATCGCCCGCCACCACCGCAATGCACCACACCGACGCGGTAAACAGCGCCGGCTCCATCGCCCGCCCCGAACTGCGATGCGCGCCCATCTCCAGCGCCAGAGCGTTCACCGCGGCCAAAAGCAGCGTCTGCTCGAGTTGCCCTATCCGCAGGCTGATCATGACAAACAACAGGCTCAGCGGCAGCAGCCCCTGGCCGGGATTGAAGCCCACCCGGAAATAGCTGGCCGGCACGGAAACGGCCAGAAGCGCCAGCAGCTGGGGCAGGTCGGCCGTCCGCCAGGCAAACAGCGGCGGCACAGCAACGGCCGCAGCCACCAGGATCACCAGCCGCAGGTAAGCCTTGCTGACGCTCGAGGCCTTCATTCTTTCTCTCTCACCATCGACGGATCCGGCAGCGAACATTAACGGGCCCCCTGGAGGCCCCCTCTCGGCCGCCTGGGTGACACCTACCCCAGCTGCCGCCAGCCCCGCCTCATCGGCCGCGCGCTGCCCCGGAGCGGGCCTGGGCCGCCCGCGTGATAGCCCTTGGCAGGCACGGTTCTAAGGTAAATGCCCAGCCTTGATTCAGGGATTTGCGGACGGCCGGGTTCCGGTTCCGCCCTCTCCCCTTTTCTACGGCTTTCCTGCAACATAGACCATGGATACGCATCGCCATGGATGTCTGCCGCGTGGAGACGCTGGAGCTGCTCGGCCTGAAGGCCATCATCGCCAGCCCGGCCATGCGGTCGCTGTTCGAGCTGGCAGAGCGCGTGGCCCGTTCCCCCGCGGCCGTTCTCATCACCGGGGAGAGCGGCACGGGCAAGGAGCTGCTGGCTCGGGCGCTGCATCAGTTTTCACCGCGCTCTGGCCGGCCCTGGGTGGACGTCAGTTGCGGGGCAATCCCCGAGCATCTGGTCGAAAGCGAACTGTTTGGCTACGAGCGGGGCGCCTTCAGCGGTGCGGTGAGTTCCAAACCGGGACTCTTCGAGCTGGCCGACACCGGCACGCTGTTCCTCGACGAGGTGGGCGAGCTCGATCCGCGCATGCAGGTGAAGCTGCTCCGCGTGCTGGACGGCGCGCCCTACTACCGCCTCGGCGGCACGCGCAAGGTCCATGTGGACGTGCGCATCGTCGCCGCCACAAACCTGGACCTCGAACGGGCAGCCGCCGAGGGGCGCTTCCGCGCCGAGCTTTACCACCGGCTCAGCCAGGTGGTCCTGCGCGTGCCACCGCTGCGGGAGCGGGTGGAAGACATTGCGCCGCTGGCGTCTCACTTTCTTGCCGACTATGCGGCGGAGCCCAAACTCACCCGCGAGGCGCTCGGCGTGCTCGAGCGTTACTGGTGGCCGGGCAACGTTCGCGAGCTGCGCAATGTGCTCACCCGGGCCGCGCTTCTGGCCGATGGCGCACCGATTACCGCCTCGCATCTGGGCCTGCCCGTCGAGCCCCGCGGGGTCCCGGCCCCGTTGATTCTCCACCGGCTGGATTCGCTCGAAAGGGATGCCATCCTGCGCGCCCTGGAATCCACCCGCGGTCACCGGGAAAAGGCGGCGGCGCTGCTGGGCATCTCCCGGCGCACCCTGAGCCGAAAGCTGAAACTTTACCGAGAACTGGGGGCGGTCCCGGCAGGTGCGGCCGCAAGGGCGCGCCCCCCGGAGGACGTGGAGAGCTGGCGCCATGAAGGAAAGCTTCCCAGAACGGCGTCGTGAGCCCCGGCTCCCCGCCAGCGGCGCCGTCAGGCTGGTGCTGGTAGAGGGGGCGCCCATCCGGACCCTCGAGGGCCGCCTCGTGGACACGAGCCTGAGCGGATTCCGCGCGGCCCACGGCTACGCCGGCCTGGCCTCCGGCCAGGAGGTGGAATTCGAAACTGCCGACCGGCGGGGCAGGGCCCGCGTGGCCTGGACACGGGTGGCGGCCGGTGAGGCGGAGTCTGGCTTCTTCCTGGTCGGCTGATCCCAGGGGGCCGGCAGGGGCCCGCATGGCCCTTGTACCCGTCCTGCCAGGCCGGCTCGTATAATGAAGTGTTTGGACTTCTTCTCCGAGGCCCCCTCGAGCCATCATGCGATTGCTGCCATTGCTTTGCGCCGCCTCTTTTTGTGCGGCTGCCGCCTCCGGCGGCCGGATTGATCCGCGCCAGGCGTTGTCTCAGCTTCCCGCCTGGTTTGAACCCGCCCCCGACGGCAGGGCATTTGTCTCGCGGAGCATGGAGCTGGCCCTTTCTGTCGATTCACGTGGCGCCGTGCTGGCCCGGCCGGATCTCCGCCTCCGGCTCGAATTTGCCGGCTCGAGCGCCGCCCGGCTTGAGGCCCTGGACGCCCTGGAAGGCCGGACGAACTATCTGGTCGGCAACGAACCCTCGCGATGGCGGCGCGGCGTGCCGCATTACCGCCGCGTGGCTGCCCGGGACGTTTATCCGGGAATCGACGCCATCTATTACTCCACCGGGCGGCAACTGGAATTCGATCTCGTCGTCTCTCCGGGCGCCGATCCCGCCCGGATCGCCCTCCGCTTCCAGGGTGCAAAACCCGTTATCGAGAAAGACGGCAGCCTTTCGCTCCAGGGGAAGATCCGCCAGAAGCCTCCGGTCGCTTATCAACTGGCGGGCGGGCGCCGCATCAGCGTCTCCAGCCGCTACGTGCTGGCCGGACAGGACGTGCGCATTGAGGTCGGCCCGTATGACCGCTCGCTCCCGCTTGTGATTGATCCGGTCATCGCCTGGGGCGGCTATTTCGGCGGCGAGGAGATGGAGATCATCCGCGCGGTGGCGGCCGACCCCGACGGCGGCTTCTGGATCGCCGGCAGCTCGAACTCCATCCTCCCCGTGGTTCCAGACACGGACCCGCGCCTGTGGGAGCGCAACGGCAACCGGGCCGCCACGACGCTCGCCGGCGAAGTCTCCCCCAGCGATGAGACGATCACCGTCGAGTCCGCCACCGGCTTTCCCCTCGCGCCTACCTTCAAGATCACCATCGACCAGGAAGACATGCGCGTGACGCAGATCGCCGGCGGCACCACCTGGACCGTCGACCGCGGCTATAACGGAACCACGCCCGCCAGCCATGCCAAGGGCGCGGGCGTCTATTACTACGTGCCCGACGTCACCACCCGCGACGCCTTCCTGGCGAAAATCATGCCGGATGGCGAAGGCTGGAAAGTGGCCTATTTTACTTACCTGGGCGGGCGCGGCGAAGACGAGGCCACCGCCATCGCCATGGCTGGCAAACGAATCGCCATCACCGGCACCACAGCCTCGGAAGACTTTCCCGTCTCCTACAACGCCTTCCAGCCGCAACGCAACGCGCAGTTCGACATTTTCATCGTCCTGTACGACCCCACCGTCGGCGGTCTGGATACGCTGACCTTCTCCACCTACTACGGCGGCGAGCTTTCCGACACGCCCACCTCGATCGCCGTCGGCCCCAACGGGCGCATCGCCGTGGCAGGTTACACCACATCGGGCTTCCTGAACTTCATGGTCTCAGGAGTTTCGCTTCAGCCCTCCAACCGCGGCGGGACCGACGCTTTCCTGGTGGTGGCGGACCCCTTTAAAGACGCCCCCGCTTCCTTCGTCTACGCCACCTACTTCGGCGGCACGTCAACGGAAATCGCCAACGCCGTCGGCTTTGACCAGGAAGGCAAGGTCTACGTCGCCGGTGTCACCATGTCCGATGACCTGCCCGACAGCGACAACGCCCACTTCCATCACCCGCTGTCCACGGGCGACGGCTTCCTCCTCAAAATCGACCCGGACAAGACCTGGTTCGATTCGTTCCTCTACGGCGGATATTGGGGCGGCAATGACCTGGACGTGATTACCGCCATGCAGGTGGTCGCGCCCGACGAAATCTACATCGCCGGCTACACGTTCTCCGACGACCTGCCGGTGACGCCAGGCGCTTACCAATCGTCGCGCAGCGGCACGGCCGACGCCTTCGTCGCCCGGCTGAACCTGCGTGAATACGGCCCGGGGCTTGTCCCCTTCTGCACCTACTTCGGCGGCGTCCGCAGCGATGTGCCCTACAGCATGGTGTACGACCCCGCCACCGGAACGGTGACGCTCACCGGCTATACAACATCGCCCGATTTCCCGGTGAAAGACTTCCCCGGTTTCGAGCAGCCCACCATCCGCTCCTACGAAATCTTCGTCACCCGCTTCGATCCCTCGAAGACCGGCGCGGCACAACTGCCCTGGTCGACGATGTTCGGCGGCGGAAACGCCGACGTGGGCACTGGCATCGCCCTTGGGCCGGACGGCAGCATCTTCGTCGGCGGCTACACGACGTCGCTGAACCTCAACATCAAAGGCGCGGCCGCCAAGCCAAACGGCCTCGGCCGCGACACCGGCGTCTTCCTCCGCATTGTCCCCTGACCCGGATCGGGCCGCTTCGATAGAATGGCCGTTGCCGGTAACCTGCGCAATCAGGCGTCGCCTGAATAATTTCAGGCGCAACCACTGCGCTCCGGTTTCATTCAGGTGGATTCATGATCTCTCTTCGCACTCTTCCGGCCGGTCTTGCGGCCGCCGTCTTTTTCCTTTTCTCTTCCGCCTGCCAGCGCAACCATCAGGCCGCCGCGAAGAAAGAGAGCGGCCCGGTTACCGTGCGCGTCGCCAGGGTCACGCAGCGGACCATCCTGCGCACCATCGAAAGCGTGGGCACGCTGTTCCCTTATGATGAGGCGGTCATCAGCGCCGAAATTGACGGGCCGCTCGTGGAGGTTCACGCCGACCTCGGCGACCTCGTCAAGGAGGGCCAGGTGCTGGCCCGCATCTCGGATGAGGAGCAGCGCTATCTGGTGGCCCAGCAGGAGGCGCAACTGCGCCAGTCGCTCGAGCGGCTCGGGCTGAAGAGCGAGAATGACCGGCTGGAGAAGCTCGAAGACGCGCCCGACGTCCGCCGCGCTCGCGCTGACCTTTATGACGCCGAAACGCGCTACAAGCGCGTGCGCGAGCTCGTCGATCAGGGCATCGGCCCGCAGTCCGATCTCGATCAGGCCCTCGCCCGCTACCAGGCCGCGCAGGCCGCCTACGACCAGACGCTGAACCAGACGCGCAACCTGCTCCAGGAGGTCGAGCGCTACAAGGCCTCGCTCAGCCTCCAGCGCAAGAAGCTCCGCGATACGGTGGTCCGCGCGCCCTTCACCGCCTACGTCAAGGAGCGCCAGGCGGTGGTCGGCTCCTACGTCCGCGCCAATTCGCCCCTGTTTACGCTGGTCAAGATCGATCCCATCCGCCTGCGCATCGAAGTGCCCGAACGCATGAGCCCATGGGTGCGCGTCGGGCAGGAGGTCGAGGTCAGCGTCGAGGCCTTCGCCGACCGGAAATTCACCGGCAGGGTCTGGCGCATCTCGCCCACCGTCGACCAGACCAAGCGCACCTTCGTCGTCGAGGCGCTCATCCAGAATCCGCGCAGCGAGCTCAAGCCGGGCTCTTATGCGCGGGCGCGCATCCAGACGGAGAAGGCAGAGACGATCACCGTCGTCCCGGCGCGCGCCGTCCTTTACGTGCTGGGTTCAAACAAGAGCTTCGTCATCCGGCCAGACTCCACCGTCGATGTGCGCGACGTCCGCATCGGCGAACGGCTGCCCGAGGAAGTGGAGATTGTCGAAGGGCTCGAGGTCGGCGAGACCGTGGCCGTCAGCAATCTGGCGCGCCTGACGCCGGGCATGACCGTGCGCGTGCAGGAAGGTCCGCCGCCGAAGCGCTGACGGCCGCCCGCTACGGACGCGGCCGCGACGCCTGGCGCTCTTTTTCCTGAAGTTCGAGCACAATCGCGCGCTGTCGCTGACCCTCTTCCCGCCGGCCCAGCCGGAAATAGACCTGCGCCAGTTGCAGGTGCGCCTCCACAAAGGTGGGGCTCTCCCTCACCAGCTCTTCCAGAAGCGGCAGCGCCTCCTGCGTCCTGCCGGAGGCGGCCAGGAGAGCCGCCTTCTGGTAGCGCGCCGCCAGCGCCGCCGGCCGCAGCCGCAGCGCCTTCTCGATGTAGGGAAGGGCGGCCTCGTATTCGTTCTCCATCCGGAGGATCGCCCCGAGCCGCAGGTTGGCCTCGTAATCGTTGGCGTCCTGCTCTAGCGCCTTGCGGAAGGCCGCCTTGGCGCCTGCGTTGTCGTCGTTCTCCATCCGCGCCATGCCCAGCAGCGTCTGGACGCCCGGCATCTCTGGACGCGCCGCCGCGGCCGCTTCCAGCGTCTTCAGGGCCGCTCCGTAGTCGGCTGCGAACAGCTGGCTGGCGCCAATCAGCATCTGCACCTCGGGCGAATCGCCGCGCCGCAGCAGCCGGTCAATTACCGCCTGGCCGCGCTGAATCTGGCCGTCCCGCAAAAGGGCCATCCCCAGCAGGTAGGCCACCGTGTCGTCGTTCGGATGGAAGCGGGCATACGGGTCGAGCATCGCAATCAGCTTCAGGTTCTCGCCCAGCCGCAGATAGCAGTCGGCCAACAGCAGCAGTGCCTGGCGGTTTTCCGGGTCGCGCTCGCGCACGGCGGCGAGCTCGGCCGCAGCGGCGGCAAAGTCGTCGCTTTTGTAGAGGGCCAGCGCCAGATTCAGACGCACGCCCGCATTGGCGGGCGCGCGCTCCAGCGCGGCGCGATACTCGCGGATCGCATCCTGATACCGGCCCATCGCGCTCAATGCTGCACCCAGGTTCGATCTCGCCACCACGGACTCCGGGTGCGCCGCCAGCACCTCCCGGTACAGTTCTACCGCCTGTTCGAGCCGGCCCTGCTGATGTAGCTCCACCGCGCGCCGGTAGAGCTCGGCCGGATCCTGCGCTGCCAGCAGCGCGGCGAAAAGCGCCGCCGTCCACCTCATCGCCTTCAGAATCCCATCTGCGGACGCGCAGGGCAAGCGAACCAGACCCGTACGTCTTGATACAATACAGGCACGGAGACGCCCATGTATCTGGAGAACGTCAACGAGCGCAACTTCCTGGTCACTTCGGTCGACTATGTGTTTAATTGGGCCCGGAAGTCCTCGCTGTGGCCGCTCACCTTCGGCCTGGCCTGCTGCGCCATCGAGATGATCGCCGCGTCCGGCTCGCCGCGGTTCGACATCGCCCGCTACGGCGCTGAAGTCTTCCGCCCCAGTCCCCGGCAGTCCGACCTGATGATCGTCGCCGGCACCGTGACGCTGAAGATGGCTCCGGTGCTGAGGCGCATCTACGACCAGATGCCGGAGCCCAAATGGGTGATCTCCATGGGGGCCTGCTCGAGCGTGGGCGGCCCGTTCAATACCTATGCCGTGCTCCAGGGCGTGGACAAGATCGTTCCCGTCGATGTCTACGTCTACGGCTGTCCGCCGCGGCCCGAGAATCTCTTTTACGGTCTGCTCAAGCTCCAGGACAAGATCGACCAGATGAGCCTGGTGCGTCGCCCCACCGAAGTGCGGCTCGACGAGTCGATGCTCGAAGACTTCAAGAAGCGGGTCATGATCGCCCAGACCCCGCACCCGGTGGCGTGAGCATCCGAAAGACAGAAGCCGGCGGCTACGTCTCCTCGCTGCTCGAAGAGACAGGGCTGGTTGAGCATCTGTTCGGCACGGCCCGCTGCCAGGCCGACGGAGCGTATCTGCGCCTGAGGCAGGTGCATTCGGCGCGGATCGTCGATTCGTCCGAATGGAGGGAATACCTCGAGGCCGACGGGCTGGCCACCGCCGAGGCGGGTCTCCGCGTGGCCGTGCGCACCGCCGATTGCGTTCCGCTGCTGCTGTGCGACCCCGTCACGCGGGCCGTGGCGGCCGTCCACGCCGGCTGGCGCGGCGCCGCCCTGGGCATTGCCGGCGCGGCGGTGCGGTTCTTTGAAACGCGGTATGGCTCACAGGCGAAACATCTGGTTGCCGCCATGGGCCCCGCCATCGGTGGCTGTTGCTATGAGGTGGGGCCCGAAGTGGCTCAGCAGTTCCGTGCTCTGTTTCCGGAACGGAACGACCTCGGCACAAGAGCCCGCATCGACCTGCGGGAGGCGCTGCGCCGGCAGCTCGTCGCCGCAGGCGTGGAGGCGTCACGCATCGACGTGGCCGCCGAGTGCACCCGCTGCGGCGGAAGCGAATTCCACTCCTGGCGCCGCGACGGGCCCCTCGCCGGGCGCATGGTCTCTTTCATCGCCCTGCGCGGGCATGAACGCTCGCGCGGGTTCCTGCCTACGGGCATGGCGCAAGCGCTCCATGGACCGGAATGAGCGCATCCTGATGGCTGGCAGGAAGGAGCGATCATCGGTCCCCGGCGCGCGTTCGTGCGCTGCCGGGCTCCGCTTCCGGAAAGCGCGAGCCCTTCACTCGCGCTTGCGAGCCCGCCAGGGCCAACAGAGCCGCAACGGAAGCGCGCCCGTCATGGCGAGCGGAAGGTGCAGTCCCCGAATCCCCCGCCCGCCGGGCAGCGCCGCCGACCGCTCGTTCTTGTAGCGCTTCGCGCTGCTTTCCTCGCGGCTCAAAACAAATAGGCCACGAGCGTTTTTTCAGGCATTGCCTGACGCAAGACGGCCGGCACGCGAACAGATCGATGGGTCAGTCCGGAAACAAAGGGCGAATTCGGCCTGTGGGGCCGGGCGTCTTCACGGCAGATTGCTCGAAATTCCGCTGCCGGCCCTACCTCTGCCACGGACGCGGCGGTGAAACTGTGTCGCGGCCGGCGACGCGGTCATAGAGGTGTTTCTCGTTGACGGTCCCCAAACTCTCGTTGTAGAGGCTTTCCAGGCCAAGCAACTCGACAAGTTCTTCGCGGAAATCATGCAGTGCGTGCAGGTGTTCGGCGAGGGCGGCCGTGCGCTTGCCACTCGGCGTCAGAAAAATCTTCTGGAAGCCGATGTCGGTGAGCACGGCCAGTTCATCGCCCAGCAAGATGCCAACGTCGACGATCTGCGGCCGGCCCCCGGGGCCCTCCCGGAGCAACGCGCCGAGCCGGTTCCGCGTGACCATCGTCGTTGCCTGTGGTCCTGGCTGAATCTGAAAGCCGGCGATGCGGAGCTGCTCGAGGTGATCCTGGAAAGTAACGACACGAGGCTTGGGTCGCTTGAAAAACATGGAAATCTCCGGCCAATGTCCTGCTCCCATTCTGCCAGAGTGTCTCTCCTCTCGTGTGGAACAGAGGGCGGCAGGCGGGCGCCGAACACGTCCCCACGCGGGCGGGAAGGGATCGCGAGACTGCCGGGCGCCCGGGCGCTGCGAGAACAAGCGGCCAAGGCCCGCCCGCGCCGCCTGCGGCGATTTTCATTCCTTCTGAGCCGGGCAGGTTCATCGAGGCTCCTTCCGTTCGCCCTGACGGGCTCGCAGCGGTCGCGGCTTTGAGAATGTCTCGTGCGACTGGCATATGGGCCCCGCGTGAGGGACCGCGCAACGCGACCGCAACCTGTCGGCGCGCCGTGCCGCCTCGGGCAGCGAGTGGGGCGGTCACGCGGATCGAATCCACACGGCGGATTTCACCGGCGGCGGTTCGGGACGCGATCCATCGGGCCTCCGCGGCGGAGGCGCGGGCGGATATTCGGTGCCCGGCTCGCGGTTCATGCGCGCGTAGTTGGGAATGGCCGTAAGCGGACTGCCGTCACGGAACCGGCTGCGCAGCACCACGACGCCGCCGAGCAGGTCCGGCCTCCATTCCACCTCGATCGGCGCATCTGGATCGAGCGTTTTGGAAATGTCCTGTTCGTGATGCTCGATGTTGTAAATCAGCGGGCCGTATCGAAGCGCCACCCGGCCGCGCAGCTGCTGGATCCGGTCGTCCGGCAGCACGCGCTCGCCGGACAGCGGCAGGTCGCATTCGATCCGGTCGCCACGGCGCCAGATCCTTTCCACGACGGCATAGCCGTTGCGGACCGGCGGCCGCACCGGGATGCCATTGACGCGAAATACGGGCAATCGCGGCGTTCCGGATCCGGCCCGGTAGAGCCGGCTGGCGTTGCGGTTGGGAACGCGGATGTGAACGGCGAAACGCTTCTCCACTTCAGGAGTCACCGTAATGGAAACTTTGCCGTCCCACGGATAGCGCGTCTGCTGGATGATCCCGACACGTGTGCCGGCAACGCGATCGATCTGCGCGCGGCTTCCGACGAACAGATTCACATAGAGAGCGTTCTCGCCGGCCGCATACATCCACTCTGGCAGCATCAGCAACGTCCGCGGCAGGTTGCCGACGCAGCACGGACAGACGTGCCAGCGATAGCGGGCCACGCGGGCATCGAGCGGATTGTCGTAGTAGTAATGCCGTCCCTCGAGATCGAGCGAGCCGAGAATCGCATTATAGAGCGTGTCTTCGTAGAGGTCCACGGAGCGGGCATCGTGCCAGATGCGGCCGACTTTCCACTGGAAAAACAGCTCGCCGCAACTGGCGCAGGTCTCGCAATAGCCACGGGCCGGCAGCGAGTAATCCGGTCCAAAGCCCTCCGACGTTTCTCCGCTGCCGATGCCACCGGTAAGATACAGTTTGCGGTGCGTGATGCTGGCCCACAGGGACCGCACGGCGCTGCGATAGTCAGGATCGCCTGTTTCCATCACCACGTCGGCCATGGCCGAATAGGTATAGGCCGCGCGCACGGCGTGCCCCACGGCTTCATACTGCTCGACCACGGGCAAATGCGACTGGTTGTATTCGATGCGGTCCCGGGGCAGCACCGCCGCGTGATAGCGGCAGTCGAGCAGGAATTTCGCCAGTTGCGCATACCGCGCGCCGGCGCCCTTGCCCTCCACCTCCTCAACGTAACGGGCAAAGCGGAACAGGGCCTGCTCCATGCCCTGGTGGTCGTCGTACCAGGCCTGCTTCGGCGGCGGGCCGATGTTTCGCTCCCAGCAATCGGCCAGTTTCTTCGCCGCCCGGTACAGCCGGTCGTCCCGGCCGCGCGTCATGCGGTGATGGGCGATGGCGGCCTCGAGGAAATACCCCGCCACGTATCCTTCGTGGTCGGGGCGGTGCGCCGGGTCCCAGTGGCGGAACCTGTCGGACTCAACGATCCGGCCGTCGTCCGTGCGCCGCGGCAGCGTGAAGGCGGTCTGGAGGTATCCGTCGGGCTCCTGGGCGGCGACTACGATGGGTATCCATTCCTCCAGCGTCTTGCGGAATAGCGCCTGCGCCTCGCGCACCTCCGGGTCATCGCCGAAGTCATATTCGAGCGCAAGACTCATCGACTCGATCGTCTGGTGGACCCACGCATTCGAGAACACGTAGCCCTTGTGATAGCCGTGCGGCTCGCCGCGCAGTTTCCTGCCCGCTTCGATGAAGTTGTCAATTCCTCCGAGCCCCCTTTCGAGGTCCGTCCGGTTGATCTGCCGGATGCAGTGCGGGATCCAGTTCACGATCAGCCTGCGGATGCGCTCGTTCCAGAACGGGCTGTCGAGCCGGAAATGGCTCACTCGGGCCGCATCCAGCGGGCGCGCGGGCGGCGAGGGCTCCACGTCCACTGTCACTGTGGAAACAGCCTTGCCTCCCGGCCAGGACGCCGCCAGTTGCAGCACATACCGGCCCGGCGCGCTGAAGCCGACGGCGGTGCGCAGGGCAGCGGGATTGTCGAACTCCGCCGCTCCGGGGCCTGAAAGTTTGCTCCAGTGGATGGCCACCTGATCCCTGCCGGGATCGGCCGGCTGCGGCTCGGGGCCTTTTACTCCATTGTGGGGGCGCGTCGTCGAGGGGGCGCGGCCGCGTCCGACAAAACCGCGCAGAAATGTTTTGCCAGGAAGGACGCACACGCGATCAATTCCCGCGTCCACGACAAACGGCTCCGGGGTCTGTGCGGCGGCGCCGGCCGCCAGGGCGGCCGCCGCTCCCTGCATCAGTCCCCTGCGGCTCAATGATCGGGATTTCCGGGTCTCGCCGTTCATCTTTTCCTTCGCCTCGGAATCAGTCTATCCGCGCGAAGCGCCCGATGCGAGCCGGCCGCGGCGGCTCAGGCAAATTGCAAACCCAGCTCGGCCGCCGTGCGGCGGAGGAATGCCGCGCCTTCGGCGTACTCATCGGCCGTGCGCAGGTGTTCCAGCATCAGCGGCACGGGGGAAGGCAGCGATGCGAGCGCACGCAGCCAGGCGCGGTAGTCGATCTGGCCGCGGCCCGGGATCACTTCGACAAAGTGCAGGTTCATTTCCGGGATCCAGTCGAGATCCTTGGCGTGGCAGGACACGATCCAGCGGCCGAGCTTGCGGAAGCACTCCTCGATGAGAACGGAGTTCCGGTAGAAGCGCTCCGGACAGTTCACCAGGTTGCACACGTCGAGGTGCACCGCGAAGGCGGCCCTGTCCACCGCGCGCATCATTTTCAGGTACGCATCGGGCGAATCGGGCAGGCTCCAGCCCATCATTTCGTATGTGAATTTCGTCCGGCGGGGCCTGACGGCATCAATAATTCTCCGGGCATTTTCCACCGCGGCATCGAAAAATTCCTGGCTGAGATTCTTCGGGTGCGGCCCGTACCAGACCTTCGGATTGAAGCTGCCGCAGATCGTCACCGCACACCGCGCCCCAACGGCCTCGGCGACGGCGAGCCCGTCGATGACTTTTTGGAGATTCTCTTTCCGCCGGGCCGCGTCCGCCTCCAGCAGGTTCACCCAGACGCCGACCTCCGCCGCCACCACGTTTTCGGCGGCGAAGCCCGCTTCGATGGCGCGAAGACGCGCCGAATCGTCAGGACGCGCCTGGGGGCAGTAAGCGGCCGAATAGCCAAGCCGGCGCGCCTCGCGGGCCAGCTCGCGCGGGTCCTCGGTCCGGACAAATACTGGCGCCCCGAGCAGCAGAGGTTGCCCGCTCCGGGCGGGCAGCGCCGCAGCGCCCGTACAGGCGCCGATGGCGCGCCGGCGGTCGATCCCGGTGTTCATGGGACGATTGTATTCGTTCCGGCGCGGCTGCTATTCTGGAACTGACCTCTCCGCCACGCGTCGCTCAGGCGTATGGGCCGGTAGCTCAGTGGTAGAGCATCTGACTTTTAATCAGGTGGTCGCGGGTTCGAGTCCCGCCCGGCTCACCAGACATTCCCCCCCACTTACGATCTACATCAATACGGCATAACGGCTGCGGGGCACATAGCGGGTCATGCTCCGGTTGACCCCTGTGATCCCGGTTCCGGAATGAGCACATGACCGGAGGGACGGTGCAATCGGGGCCGATGACGGCGCCGGACAGGACGTGAGCAACGGGGCCGATACGGCTGCCGGGGCCGACATGATCCGTTGCGACGATGGCCTGTGGGCGCCCGAAATACGGCTCTCCCACGGGGCGATTCTCTTCGATTGCCTGAACGCCGGTGATGTGAACACGCATGCCGGGAAGTCGCCTTTGAGAATCAGGAGTTCGCCGTGCTGGTGCGGATCATGAGGGCGGGGCCGGGGAGCAGGACTTCAATGCCGTGGTGGTCCGTGCCGGAGAGAGGTTCGACGGAGTTGGCCGGGCGGAGCCGCTGCGGGGCGAGTCCGCGGACGGAGTGTGACGTCGCGCGCGCCGTTGCCGCACACCTCGACGGGCAGGCCGTTCAACCCGAAGGGATGCTGAACGGCGCCGCGGCCGCCGTCCCAGGCCACGGCCTGTAGGAGGGCGCGTTCGGCCGCTGACGGATCGACGGGGAGATTCCTGCGCGCCGTGCGAAGGCTGCCAGCGCCGCTCCAGAGGGGCGCGGGCAGGTCCACGGCAGAAACACAAAGGAACTCGGACAACCCGGCTCGAGGCCGCATGCGGGCCGAACGCGGCGTGCCGTTGACGAACGGCGTCACCACCGGCATTTTTCCGGGTTTTCGCACGGTCTCTGGACGCAGGCTGCGGTGTCCCTGCCAAGCGTGCGAACCGTGAGACGATGGAAACGTGAATGGTCGGCAGCAACCGCCGCGCGGTGCGCTGGGGGCGATCTTTCTGATCGTGTTTCTTGATCTGATGGGTGCGGGGATCCTCGTGCCGGTGATCCCGTTCATCGTCAGGCCCTACCGCGCTGACGCGCTCACGGTCGGGCTGCTGGCGCTGGCCTTTTCGGCGGCGCAGTTTGTGGCGGCGCCCTTTCTGGGCGCGTGGTCGGACCGCCGCGGGCGGCGGCCGGTGCTGCTCGGCTGCCTGGCAGGCACGGCGGCCAGTTATTTCCTGTTTGGCGCGGCGTGGTCGTTGCCGGTGCTGTTCGCCGCGCGGCTCCTTTCCGGCTTTGCCGGCGGTTCGGTGACGACGGCGCAGGCTTATATTGCCGACATCAGCGAGCCGCGGGACCGTGCGAAGAATTTCGGGCTGATCGGCGCGGCCTTCGGCCTGGGCTTCATTCTTGGGCCGGCGCTGGGCGGGGCGTTGAGCAGGGTGAGCCTGGCTGCGCCCGCGTATGCCTCGGGCGTGCTTTCGCTGCTGACCCTGGCGGTGGCGGCCACGACACTTCGCGAAACGTTGCCAGTCGAGCGCCGGACGGCGCGGAAGGTGAGCTGGCGGGACCTCAATCCGTTGGGCCAGATCGGCTCGGCCCTGGGCCGTCCTGCCTTTCGCGGGTTGATTCTGGCCACGTTCGCGCTCAATTTCGCCATGGCGGGCCTGCAAACCAATTTCCCGGTCTTCACGCACGTTCGCTTCGGACTCGACGCCAGCGGCAACGCCGTGTTGTTTGCCTTTCTTGGCCTGATGGCGGCCGTCACGCAGGGATTCCTGCTGAGAAGGCTCACGAAGCGGACGTCGGAAGCAAGGCTGGCGGTGGCTGGAAGCGCCCTGTTCGCCGCCGGCTTTGCCGCAGCGGCGGCTGCGGGCGCCGTCTGGATGCTCTTCCTTTCCGTGGCCCTTTCGGCCCTCGGTTACGGGCTGGCCGCGCCGGCGCTCACCGGGATGATTTCGCGCCGCGCGGGCGCCGATGAGCAGGGCGCGCTGCTCGGCACGGCGCAGTCGGCTTCCAGCCTGACACGGATTGCCGGTCCGGTGTGGGCCGGCGCAGTGTTCGACCATCTCGGGCCGGGCGCTCCCTACTGGAGCGGCGCCGTGTTTTCGCTGGCGGCGGCCTGGTGGAGCTGGCTTTCAGCGCACGCGCCGTCAGAGGCGCGGGTGGAGGCGGCCGCGGCAGAGCGTTGACGGTTGCCACGACCTTTTGCAGGTCGAGCCCTCAAATTTTTCCCGACCGTTCTTTTCTCCGCGGTGATTTCCCCGGAAGGCCCGCCGGATTTTCGTGCACCTTTTCGGCGTGTTCTCCGGGAATTGCGGCCGCGGTCTGGACGATTTTTTCTCCGAACCGGTCGCGGATCCGGTCGACGGCGGCCAGAGCGGCGCGGGCGCGTTCTCTCTTTTCGGCTTCGAGCAGCGATACCTGGCCCTGGGCCGGGCTCAGGCCGGAAACGCCCATGCCGATGAGACGGACGGGCGAGCCCGGTCTCCAGGTCCGGCGGAACAGATCCCGGCAAACGGCGATGAGATCGGCATCCACGTCGGTCGCTTCAGGCAGCGTCTGCGAGCGGCTGAGCGTGGTGAAGTCCGAATAACGCAGCTTCAGCTCGACCGTGCGGGCAAACAGGCCGTGCTCGCGAAGGCGGCGGCCCACCTTTTCGGCCTGCCGCGCCAGGGTGGCTTCCAGAAGCTGCGAATCGCGCACGTCCTCAGGGAAGGTGTGCTCATGCGAGATGCTTTTCGGGTCTTCGTAAGCGCCAATATCGCTCTCGAACCAGGCGCCTGCATCGGCGCCGCGCGCCTTGCCGGCCAGGGCGAGCCCCCAGCGGCCGAAACGCCGGAGCAGGAAGTCCTCCTCCAGCCGCGCAAGGTCGCCGACGCGGCGGATACCCATTTCACGGAGGCGCCGGGCGGTGACTTCGCCCACGCCGGGAATGCGGCTCACGTCGAGCGGCGCCAGAAAGGCCGCTTCCATGCCGGGCGGCACCCAGGCAATGCCGTTTGGCTTGGCGAAGTCCGAGCAGACCTTGGCGAGCATCTTCGAGGTGGCAATGCCGATGGAGCAGTTCAGGCCGGTGGCCTCCTTCATCCGCTCGTGAAGCCGTGTGGCGGCGCGCAACGGCGGCCCCCAGAGCCGCTCGGTGCCGGTCATGTCGAGATAGGCCTCGTCCACACTGGCCATGGAGACGCGGGGAGTGAATTCGTTTAGAACCTGGTGCACGCGGTGCGAGTATTCGCGGTAGCGTTCCGGGTGTCCGTCCAGGAAAATCGCATGGGGGCAGAGCCGCGCGGCCGTCCGCAGTGGCATGGCCGAATGCACGCCGTAACGGCGGGCCTCATAAGATGCGGCCGCCACCACGCCTCGTTCGTGCTTCTGGCCGCCGACCACGACCGGCCTGCCCTTCAGGCTCGGGTCGAAGAGCTCTTCGACCGAGACGAAGAAGGCGTCCATGTCGACGTGGAAGATGGTCCTCACGGCGTATAGCGGGCGCGCATCACGCGCGGCCACCCGGCCAGATCACGCTCCGTGGCCAGTTCAGACCACGCCGGACCGAAGGTGGACCGCACGGCCTCTGCTCCCTGATATCCGATTTCCACCACCAGCCACCCGCCGGGCTCAAGGAGCCGCTCGGCCTCGGCGGTGATGCGCGGATAGAACGCCGTGCCGTCCGGGCCGCCGTCGAGGGCCAGGCGCGGTTCATGGTCGCGGACCTCCGGCTGGAGCGCGGCGATCTCTTCCGGCGGAATGTAAGGCGGGTTGGCGACGATGAGGTCAAAGCGGCCCGTGAGCGCCGCAGCGAGGTCGCACTGAATGAAGTCGGCGCGCGCCTGGTGGCGGCGCGCGTTGCGGCGGGCCACCTCGAGTGCGGCGAAGCTGATGTCGGTGCCGACCGCCCGGGCGTCGAGCTCGAGCGCGAGCGTGACGGCGAGAATGCCGCTGCCAGTGCCGATGTCGAGCACGCGGCGGGCCTGGGGGGCCACGCGAAGCGACTGCTCGACCACATGCTCGGTCTCCGGCCGCGGGATCAGGACTGCGGGAGTCACCTCAAAGTCCCGGCCGTAGAACTCCTGCCGTCCGGTGATGTGTTGCAGAGGCCTGCGTTGGAGCCGTTCGTGGAGGTAGCGGCCGTAATGGATCCATTCGACCGTGCTGAGCTCATGCTCGGGGTGCGCGTAGAGCCAGGCGCGATCCCGCCGCAGAGCGTGACAGAGAAGGATTTCGGCGGTGAGCCGGGGCTCGCCGATGCCCGCGGCGGAAAGGATCTCAGATCCTTGCCGGAGCGCCGTCTGAAGGTTCATGCTGCGCTGCCTGGGCCGCTTCGGCCTGCTCGCGGAGCTTCTGCGCGTTGTAATACGTGGTGCAGGCGTCGATGAGCGGGTCGAGCTCGCCCTCCATGATGCGGTCGAGCTGGTACAGCGTCAGCCCGATACGATGGTCGGTGACGCGGTTCTCCTTGAAGTTGTATGTGCGGATCTTCTCCGAACGGTCGCCCGTGCCCACCTGGGAGCGGCGGTCCGCCCCAATGGCCTGCCGCTGCTTTTCGAGCTCCATTTCATAGAGCCGCGAGCGGAGCACGCGCTCGGCCTTGGCGCGGTTCTTGATCTGCGATTTCTCGTCCTGGCAGGTGACGACGAGGCCGGTGGGCAGGTGCGTGATGCGGACGGCCGAATAGGTGGTGTTGACGCTCTGGCCGCCTGGGCCGGACGAGCAGAAGGTATCGATGCGGAGGTCTTTGGGGTCGATCCTGATTTCGACCTCGTCGGCTTCCGGCAGCACGGCCACGGTGACGGTGGAGGTGTGGATGCGCCCCTGTTGTTCAGTCACCGGAACGCGCTGCACGCGGTGGACGCCGCTTTCATATTTCAGCTTCGAGTAGACGCGGTCGCCGCTGATCAGCGCGATCACTTCCTTGAAGCCGCCGGCCTCGCTCTCGCTCACCGAAGTGACTTCCACCTTCCAGCCCTGGCGTTCCGCGTATCGCGCATACATGCGGAAGACCTCAGCGGCGAAGAGGCTGGCTTCGTCGCCGCCGGCGCCGGCGCGGATTTCCAGCACCACGTCTTTTTCGTCGTTGGGATCGCGGGGCAGAAGCAGGATCTTGAGTTTTTCGATCAGCTCCTGCTCGCGCGGCTCCAGCCGCCGGATCTCTTCTTCGGCCATCTCGCGCAGCGCCGGGTCTTTCTCTTCGAGCATCAGGCGCGCGCCGGCCAGGTCTTCGGACACCTTTTTGTACTCGCGCCAGACCTCGACGACCTCCTCCAGGTCGCGGTGCGCCTTGGCGGTCTTGCGGTACAGCTCAGCGTCCTGGATGACGGCCGGGTCGGCCATCTGCCGGGCAAGCGCTTCGAACTTGCGCTCTACTTCCTCAAGTTGCCGGGTGAAGTCCATCAGGCGATCACCAGCTCTCCGCCCTGCTGCCTCTCGAGCGCCATCGCGTGTTCCAGAGCCATGATGGCGACCTCCGTCTGGCTGTCCGAAGGCGGCTGGGTGGTGATCCGCTGGAGCCAGAGGCCGGGGGCGGTGAACAGCGCCAGCAGGCTCCCGCGCCGGCGGGCGGCGTAGCGGATCACTTCATAGCTGAGACCGGCGATCAGCGGCAGCGCCAGCACCCGCACCGCCATCCGCTCAAGGAACCCGTGAGCGGGAATGACCGCATAGACGGCGATGGAAACCAGCATCACCACCAGCAGAAAGCTCGTGCCGCAACGCGGGTGCCAGGTGGAGAAGAGCCGCGCATTGCCGACATTGACCGGCATGCCGCTTTCGAAGTTGAACACGACGCGGTGTTCGGCGCCGTGATACTCAAAGACGCGGCGGATGTCGGCCCAGCGGGAAATCAGCCAGAGGAAAGCCAGGAAGATGACGACGCGGATGACGCCATCGACAGCGTTAAACAGGAGCTGGTTATGCAGCTCCGGATAGATCCCCTCCAGTTGGGTCGTGATCCAGAGGGGGACGAACTTATAGAGGGCGATAAAGAAGACGAACGAAAAAGCCAGGTTCAGCGCCAGCACCCAGCCGGGCAGTTCGCCGCCTTTCCGGCGCCCTCCAGCCGGCTGGCCGCTGGCTTCCGCCTCAGCCTGCATGGCGACGTCGGCCGAGAAGCGCAGCGCCTTGATGCCCAGCGCCATCGCCTGCCCCAGAGTGCCGATGCCGCGCAGGATCGGGAGGCGAAAGGCGGGGTACTTCTCCGAAAGCTTCGGGAGCGGCCGTTCGTCGATCACCACCTGTCCGTCCGGTCGTCGGACTGCCGTCGCATAGCTGTGCGGAGCGCGCATCATGACGCCCTCCATCACCGCCTGCCCGCCGACGAGGGTCTCCTCGCCGCTTTCGAGTACGGGCATCAGGTGGACATGGGCAGCCAGACGAAGGAACGATGCAAGCGTCAAAGTGATAATCAGCCTCTCTCTGTATCTCAGTATACCGGGACACAGCGGGATTCCGTCTTCAGGGACATAGATCTCCCCCTCCGCGCCATATCGGGCGCAGGCTCGTCAGGCGGCAGCCACCGAGCGCCGCGAACCCGCGTGGGCCTCCAGGAGCCAGCGGATCTGGATGGTCTCAAAAGGCGGCGCGCAATAGTCGGCGGCGCCCTCTTCCAGAGCATCGAGCCAGCCGTCCACTTCGGGCAGCCGGCTCACCACGACCACAGGAGTCTCAGGGAAGAGACTCATGGCCCGGCGAAGCATTGGGCGGGAGGAAGGACAGAAGACGATGTCGGCCTTCAGCGGTCCTTCCGTCGTTCCGGGGCCGTCGGCCGATTCGATCTGACAACCGCACTTGGACAGTTCATTTTCCAGATTCGAAGCGAGAGACGGTTCGAGGCAGAAAAGAACAGCCTTCCTTGGGATAGGACCCGTGTCAGATGCACGCGTCATCGCTCAGCCCCCCGATTGTGGCCGTTACGGCCTCTTCGAGCCACCAGCACGCACCCCGCGGGAAGGTGCGATTTCTGAAGGTTTCCAGCGTCCCGCGTCATCTTCCATTGTAGGGCAGTCTGACCAATTTTCCAATCCAAATTTTTTATGGCGAGCATCTTTTCTCCATCCGTTTTCGCGCCACGCTGCCTTTCTTGCCTTGAATTGCTAGAATGAGAGACTGCGGAGGCGAAATGGCGAAGATTGAGCGTCGAAAGACCGTAGCGGTCGACGTGGGCGGGGTGAAGGTCGGAGGCGGGCACCCGATCGTTGTCCAGTCCATGACCAACACGGACACCGCGGACGTGACTGCCACGGTGAACCAGGTGATGGAGCTGGCGCGCGCCGGCTCGGAGATCGTCCGCGTGACGGTGAATACGGAAGAAGCGGCCCGGGCCGTGCCGCGCATCGTCGAGACGCTCCACCGGTTTGGCTTCCGGACTCCCATCGTTGGGGATTTCCATTACAACGGGCACATCCTGTTAAAAAAGTACCCGGACTGCGCAAAAACTCTTGCCAAATATCGAATTAATCCTGGCAACGTCAACATCGGACGAAAGACCGATGAAAATTTCCGCACCATGATCGAATGCGCCATCGAATATGGCAAGCCGGTGCGGATCGGGGTCAACTGGGGGTCGCTCGACCAGGCGCTGCTGACGCGGATGATGGACGAGAACGCGCGCCTGCCGGAGCCGCTCGATGCGGCCGAGGTGACCCGGCGCGCGATTGTGGCCAGCGCGCTCGAGTCGGCCCGGATGGCGGAAAGCTACGGGCTTGCACATGACCGGATCATCCTCAGCGCCAAGGTCTCCGGCGTCCAGGACCTGGTCGACGTCTACCGGATGCTGGCGGCGCAGTGCGACCATCCGCTGCACGTCGGGCTGACTGAGGCGGGCATGGGCGTCAAGGGGATTGTGGCGACCACGGCGGCGCTGTCGATCCTGTTGCAGGAAGGCATTGGCGACACGATCCGCGCCTCGCTGACGCCGGCCCCGAACGGCGACCGGACCGAGGAGGTGCTGGTCTGCCAGCAGATCCTGCAAGCGCTGGGCATCCGCAGCTTCTCTCCGCAGGTGACGGCCTGCCCCGGTTGCGGACGGACCACCAGCACCTTCTTCCAGGAGCTGGCCGAACAGATCCAGACCTATTTGCGCGAGCAGATGCCGGTGTGGAAGGAGCGTTACGCGGGCGTCGAGGAGATGAAGGTGGCGGTGATGGGCTGCGTGGTGAATGGTCCCGGCGAGTCCAAGCACGCCAACATCGGCATCTCCCTGCCGGGCACGTTCGAGGAGCCGAAGGCGCCGGTCTATGTTGACGGGAAGCTGGTGACGACGCTGCGCGGCGAGCGCATCGCCGAGGAATTCATGGCGATGGTCAACGACTACGTCGAGCGCACCTACGGCGCCCGCGCGGCCGCAAAACCTGCCTGAACAGCGGGCTGCCTGCGCGGCTCCGGCATAATGACAGCATGGGATGGCTTCTGGCGGGCCTGCTGCTCGCCCTTCCGACGGTCGACAACTGCACGCCTGCGCGGTGGCGCGATCCCGCGCCCGAGTCGCTGGAGCTGCTGGCCGGCACTCCGGTGAACTGTCTGCTCGTCGAGGCGCCGGCCTGGCGCGCGGAATGGATCGCAAAGGCGCACGGAGCCGGGATGCTGGTTCTGGGCGCGGTGGCGAGCCGCGACCTCGCAGCCGCGCGTCAGGCGCTGGAAGCCGGTGTCGACGGCATCGCCGCCGAGGGGCCGCGTTCGGCGGAGATGGCGACATGGGCGCGCGAGCACGGCAGGACGCTGGTGGAAATCGTGCCCCGGGCCGAACTGCGCTTTGACACAAAGGTGATTGCGACCTACGAGGGCCTATGGGCCGGCGTGCGCATCGAAAAGGACCAGACGAAGGCCCAGCCGACCGGCGGGCCGTGGATCGAGACGAACACGGGGTTCCTGAGCTTCGTGCGTACCGCCGCCCGGCCGGGCGCGGTCATCTGGATGGCGCACCGCGCGCCGCAGGAGCCGCAACCGGTGTCGCGTTACCTGCAGGCCGTGGCCGACGCCGCCAGTTGCGGAGCGAAATGGGTGCTGGATTTCGACCCGGAATTCTGGCGGCACCTCCGTGGCGGCGAAGAGAAAGGCCGCCGGGACTGGGAGCGATTGACGGAAGCCCTACGCTTCCTGGCCAGGCACGAGGAAGTGCTGCGGTGGCCGGACGCGGGCGCGCTGGCGGTGGTTCTGGATGAGCGCAGCGGCGGCCTCGTCTCGGGCGGGATCGTTGACATGATCCGCGCCAGGCACTTCCCGCTGCGCATTGCGCTGCCCGGCCAGCTTGCCGGCCTTTCCGGCGATGTGCGCACGCTGCTCACCATCGACCCGGCTTCGCTGACAGATGATCAGCGCGAGGCGGCCCGCGCGGTGGCGCGGCGCGGAGCGACCCTTGTAAACGGCCCCGCGGGCTGGAAGCTGGAGCTTCCACCGCCAGGACGGATCACTTACACCGACGAGCAGGTCAAACAGCTCGATCAGATCTGGCGCGAGGTGAACTCCATCATCGGCCGGCGCAACTACGGCGTGCGCGTGTTTGGCGCGCCGGGAATGCTCACCACGCTCAAGCAGGCGCCGGAAGACGGCCGCATGGCGCTCCTGCTGGTCAACTACACCGATTATCCGGTGGAAAACATCACGCTGCACTTTCCGTTCCGCGCGCAGCGGGCGCGGATTGTCACCCCGCGCGGCAGCGGAACGCTGGAGGTTTACGAGGCGGAAGAAGAAGGCTCAGGCATCGACGTGGCGCGGGTGGAGGAGCTTGCCCTGGTGACCTTCGAGCGCGCCGCTCAGCCAAAGCGGTAGGCGAGCTCGCTGATGCTGCCGCCGCGGACCTCGATGCGGCTGAGGTCGGCGCTGCCGACGCCGAGCTGCTCGGCCAGCAACATCATGTTGTCGCAGTCGCGGAAGGGATGCGTGCCGCGCGGGGCGCGTGGATCGTATCCCATCAGCGCCGTCGCCACCGCGTCCGTGCACACGGCGTTCGTGCCGAGAATCAACAGCCCGGGCCGCACATGGCGCAGCGGACGGATCCACGGCCCTTCGCCGCCGGCCACGGTTTCAATGCCGTCAATAAACGAGATGTGGATCGGGCGAGCGGCGTTCAGCTCCGCCACGATGCGCGGCATCCGATAGCCGGGCTGGCGCGGCGAGGCCGGGTCGCGTTCGGGCGGCGCAGGAGGCGCGGGCTGGCGCTGGCCCGCATGGCAGATGACGCCGCGGCCCTTCTCGGGATTTTCGTTCGGCTCCTCCAGGCCGGCATCGTCGCCGTAGATGGAGGCCGGGGTGATGCCGAAGATGTTCTTCATGGCAAGCGTCACACCGGTGGTGGCGTGATTCTTCAGCTTGGCCATGGAGACGAGCACGTCGGTCTCTTCGTAGGTGCGGTTCAGCAGATAGGCCGGGTAGATGAGTCCGCCGCCTGGCACCGCAAAGCGGGCGTAGTCGCGCCAGGAGCCGCGGGCGTTGGTGTTGACGAAGGAAATCTCCGGCGCCGCGTTGCGCAACTGGCGCACGTTCCAGCCGGACTCCAGCAGAAACTCTTCGAGCGGCCCGGCCGTGGCCCAGCAGCTTTCGACAAAGCGGATGCGGCGCGCTCCGGCGCGGCCGAGCACATGCGCCATGGCGAGCGCGGTTCGCGGGTGCGTGTAGTGGGTCACGCCCAGCGGCAGGCCCTGCCACCGGTTGGCGGGGCTGCCGGTGAGGTTCAGCTTGATGGTCACCGTCCTGTTGCGAACCAGCGGCGCCGCGCCGCCGAGCTGATCGAACATCCGCTCGAGGACGGCGGCGAGATCTTCGTCATAAGAGGCGCAACGGGCCACCGCCACCGGCGTGGCCGGCGCCTTTGTCTCCGCGTGAGCCGTGATGGAGGCCGCGCCCAGAGCGGCCAGCAGTTCTCTGCGGGTCATTACTCACCAGTGTAGCGGTAGAATCCGGTTATGAAAAAACTGGCGCTGGCAGCCGTCTTGGCGTTACGCCTGCACGGCGCGGAAGCCGACCTGATCCTCCACAACGGAAAGATCATCACTGCCGATGCAAAATTCTCGATCCGCGAGGCCGTGGCCATTCAGGGCAACCGCTTCGCGGGTGTCGGGACGTCGAAGGAGATCCTGGCGAAATTCCGCGGCCCGCATACGGCGGTGATCGACCTGGCCGGCCGCACCGTGCTGCCCGGATTGATCGACGCCCATGTGCATGCGCTCGAAAGCGGACTGAGCGAATTCCGCGGTCCGCTGCCGCCGTTCGATTCCATCGCCTCCATCCAGGACTACATTCGCGCGCGGGCGCGGGTGACGCCGAAGGGAGAGTGGATCGTCGTGCCGCGCACGCTGCCGCCGCGGCTGAAAGAAATGCGGATGCCGACCCGCGAAGACCTGGATGTCACCACCGACCATCCGGTGGCCTTCGACGCCAGCTACGTCTGGAGCGCCAACACGCTGGCGCTGAAAATCAGCGGCATCACGCGCACGACGCCCAACCCGCCGGGCGGCGAGATCGTGAAGGGGCCGGACGGCGAGCCCAACGGCATTCTGCGCAATGCCGCCCACCTGCTGAAAGGCGTCACCCGCGCCGCGCCTTTCACCGAAGAAGAGAAGCTGAAGGCGCTGGAGCTGATGCTCCACGAATACCGCCGCGCCGGACTCACCTGCATCCACGACCGCGCGGTGACGCCCGCGGACGTGGCGCTGTTTGAACGGCTCAAGAAGGAAGGCCGGCTTCCGGTGCGTACGGTGATGACGTGGCGGCTGCCGACGGCGCGGCCCACCGAAGAGCTGGTGCGCGAGATCGAGTCGCGCCCCTGGCGCACCAACCTCGGCGATGAATGGCTGAAGTTCGGCGCCTTTAAGGTGACGCTCGACGGCGGGCAGAGCGTCGGCACCGCCTATCAGCGCATGCCCTACGGGCCGTTCGGCCGCCAGCTTTACGGACAGACCGATCCGGACGCGCGAGGCACGCTGTTCGTCGAGCCGAAAAAACTGCTCGCCATCATGCGCGCGGCGCGCGACAGGGGCTGGTCGCTCACCGCCCACGCGCAGGGCGGCGCCGCGATCGACGTTCTGCTGGACGTCTTCGAGGCGCTGGACCGCGACAAGCCGATCGCGCCGACGCGCTCGCATGTGATGCACGGCAGCATGCAAAGCCCGGAGTCGCTCGACCGGATGAAACGGCTGGGCATCGCCGCCGACGTCCAGCCCGGCTGGCTGCACTTTGACGCGCCGGCGCTCGAGCGCGTCTTCGGCGAGCGCAACCTGCGTTGGTTCTTCCCGATGCGCGGCTACCTGGACCGCGGCATCCCGGCCGCCGGCGGCAGCGACCACATGCTGGGCCACGACAGGGACCGTGCGGTGAACCCGTACAACCCGTTCTTCAACATGTGGATGACCATCACGCGCCGCACCACCGAGGGTAAAGTGCTGTTTGCCGAAGAGCGCGTCAGCCGCGAAGAGGCCATCCGCATGTGGACCACCTGGCCCGCCTGGCTCCACTTCAGCGAGAAGACGCAGGGCTCGATCGAACCTGGCAAGCTCGCCGATCTGGTCGTCATCGACCGCGACATTCTCACCTGTCCGGAAGACGAGATCCGGCGGATCCAGCCGCTGATGGTGGTGCTGGACGGCAGGATCGTCGAGCGAAAAATCGCTGCTTTCCCGGGCGCCGAAGGCTTTGGCGCGGACACGTCGGGCGGGCGCGGCGGCCGGGTGATCGTCGTGCGCAACCTGAACGACAGCGGTCCGGGCAGCCTGCGCGAGGCCATCGAAACAAAAGGACCGCGAATTGTTGTTTTCGCCGTCAGCGGCATCATCGACCTGAAGACGCCGCTGCGGGTGACCGAACCCTGGCTGACGCTGGCCGGCCAGAGCGCTCCGGGCATGGGCCTCTGCCTGCGTGGCGACGGGCTGCGCATCGAAACGCATGACGTCGTCGTCCGCCACCTGCGTTCGCGGCCCGGCGAGGGGCTGGGGCGGGAGGTGGACGCGATTGCCGTGGGCGGCGCGGCGTTCCGGGTGGTGATCGACCACTGCTCGGCCACCTGGTCCGTGGACGAGGCCCTCAGCCCCAGCGGGGCGCTGCGGGACGTGACCGTGCAGTGGTGCCTCATCGGCGAGGCGCTGCGAAAGAGCGTTCATCCGAAAGGCGAGCACGGCTACGGGTCGCTGGTGCGCGCCTCCGGCGGCGTGACGCTGCATCACAATCTGTGGGTGAAAAACACCGCCCGGAATCCGCGGCTTGGCGACAATTATGGACGGCCGCCATGGCCGGTGTTCGACGTGCGCAACAACGTGATGGCGCTGTGGGGCGCAATCTGTAGCGGCATGACGGGCGACCGGCTGCGCGCGAATTATATTGGAAATTATCTGAAACCGGGGCCGGAATCCATTCGCCGTCCGCCCATTGTTCTGACGCAGACCGCTGATGTCGAATATTTTCTCAGCGGAAATATCATAGAAGGGTGGCCGGAATTTTCCGAAAATGACGGCCGTTATTTCACGCCGCAGGAATCCGGCGGGCGGCGCCTGTACCGGCTGGCGGCGGCGCCGTTTGACGCTCCGCCGGTGCGCACCAGCCCGGCGCGGGAGGCTTATGAGGCGGTGCTGGCCGCCGCGGGCGCCATGCGGCCGGTGCGCGACCCGGTGGATGCGCGCCTGGTGGAGGAAGTCCGCCGGGGCGACGGCCGCATCATCGATTCGACCCGCCAGGCCGGCGCCTGGCCGGACTACGGCCACGCCGCGGCGCCGCCGGACGCAGACTCCGACGGCATGCCGGACGCCTGGGAGACCGCCCGCGGCCTGAACCCGAATGACGCAGCCGACGCCGCCGCCGACCGCGACGGCGACGGATATACGAACATCGAAGAGTACCTGAACGCTCTGGCCGAAGGCCGGGCGGGCGTCACAAATCAAAGCAGAAATCGTTCCACCGGATATGACCTATCTACTCGCACTCGACCAGGGAACCACGTCCAGCCGCGCCATCGTCTTTGACGGCGAAGGTCGCATCCTCGGCGCCGCGCAGAAGGAGTTCCGCCAGATCTATCCGCAGGCCGGCTGGGTGGAGCACGACCCGCTGGAGATCTGGGCCACGCAGCGGGGCGTCGCCGCCGAGGCGCTCGAACGGGCGCGCCTTTCGGCGCGCGATATCGCCGCCATCGGCATCACCAACCAGCGCGAAACCGTAGTGCTCTGGGACCGCCGCACCGGCGAGCCGGTCGCGCCCGCCATCGTCTGGCAGGACCGTCGCACGGCGGCCTTCTGCGACTCGCTCAAGGCCAGCGGCGCCGAGGAGGAGATCCGCCGCCGTACCGGGCTGCTGGCGGACCCGTACTTCTCCGGCACCAAGCTGCGCTGGCTGCTCGATCACGTCGATGGGGCCCGGCAGCGAGCCGCCCGCGGCGAACTCGCCTTCGGCACCATCGACACGTGGCTGCTGTGGAACCTGACCGGTGGCCGCGTCCACGCCACCGACCCGAGCAACGCCTCGCGCACGCTGCTTTACAACATCCACACCGGCCGCTGGGATGCGGAGCTCCTTCGGCTGCTGGATGTGCCCGCCGAAGTCCTGCCCGAGGTGCGCCCGTCGAGCGGCATTTTCGGCGAGACGCAGCCGGATCTGCTCGGCGCGCCCGTGCCCGTCGGCGGCGTGGCCGGCGACCAGCAGGCGGCGCTGTTCGGCCAGGCCTGCTTTGAGCCGGGCCTCGCCAAGAACACTTTTGGCACCGGTTGTTTTCTGCTGATGCACACGGGCGCCGAAGCGGTCGCCTCCCGCCACCGGCTGCTGACGACGGTAGCCTGGCAGGCCGACGGGCGGCTGGAATATGCGCTGGAAGGCAGCGTCTTCATCGGGGGCGCGGTGGTGCAGTGGCTGCGCGACGGCCTGGGGCTGATCCGTTCCTCGGAAGAGGTGGAAGCCCTGGCGGCGAGCGTCGATGACAGCCACGGCGTTTACTTCGTCCCGGCCTTCACCGGACTGGGCGCGCCTCACTGGGACGCCTATGCCCGCGGGGCGATTCTCGGACTGACGCGCGGAGTGACGGCGGCGCACGTGGCGCGGGCGGCGCTGGAGTCGATCGCCTTCCAGGTGGCGGACGTCGTCAGCGCCATGGAAGCCGACTCCGGCCTGCATGTGGCCGAGCTGCGCGTCGATGGCGGCGCCTCGCGCAACGGGCTGCTGCTCCAGTTCCAGGCGGATCTGCTCGGCGTGCCGGTAGTGCGCGCCGCCGTGACGGAAACGACGGCGCTCGGCGCCGCCTGGCTCGCCGGGCTGGCCGTGGGCGCTCTGGGCACGCGGCAGCAGCTTGCGCAGCACTGGAAGGCCGGGGCGCGTTTCGAGCCGCGCATGAGCCGGGATGAGGCGCAGGCGCGGCGGCGGCAGTGGGCGCGGGCCGTGGAACGCGCCCGGGGCTGGGAGGCGGCCGGATGAACCGCACCGAGATGCTCGACCGGCTGCGCTCGGGCCGCCGCGACTGGGACCTGCTGATCATTGGCGGCGGCGCCACCGGCGTCGCCTGTGCGCTGGACGCCGCCAGCCGCGGCTATCGCACCGCGCTCGTCGAACAGCACGACTTCGGGAAGGGCACTTCGAGCCGCTCCACCAAGCTGATCCACGGCGGCGTCCGTTACCTGGAGCAAGGCAACGTCACGCTGGTGATGGAAGCGCTGAAAGAGCGCGGCATTTTGCGGGAAAATGCGCCGCATTTGGTGAGTGATCTTGCTTTTATTGTTCCGAATTATGAATGGTGGGAGGCCCCGTTTTACGGGGTGGGCCTGCGGCTTTACGATCTGCTGGCGGGAAAATACGGCTTCGGCCGTTCGCGCCTGTTGAGCCGCGAGGAGACGCTCGAACGCCTGCCCAACCTGAAGCCCGAAGGGCTGCGCGGAGGCGTGATCTATTACGACGGCCAGTTCGATGACGCGCGTCTCCTGATCCACATGGCCCGCACCGCCGCCGAGCAGGGCGCAACGCTGGTCAACTACTGCCGCGCCGTGGCTTTCGTGCGCGATTCGCAGGGGCTGGTCTGCGGGGCCGTGGTGCGCGACGAGGAGACCGGAGAAGAAATCGAACTGCACGCTCGCGCGGTGATCAACGCCACCGGCTGCTTCAGCGACGGCGTGCGGCGCCTGGCGGACCCGGACGTGCGCCCGATGATCGCGCCGAGCCAGGGCGTGCACCTCGTCTTTGATGCCGGCTTCCTGCGCGGCGACGCGGCGATCCTTGCGCCACGCACGCGCGACGGGCGCGTCATGTTCGCCATTCCCTGGCACGGCCATGCGCTGGTGGGCACGACGGACACGGCGCTCGATGAGGTTTCCCTCGAACCCGCGCCGATGGAGCAGGAGATCGAGCTGATTCTCGAAACGGCCGCGGATTACCTCGAACGCGCCCCCTCGCGCGCCGACATTCTCAGCGCCTGGGCGGGCATCCGCCCGCTGGTCCGTTCGGCCGAAGGCTCCTCGACGGCCTCGCTCTCCCGGGATCATTCGATCCACATCGATCCCAACGGTCTGATCACCATCGCCGGCGGCAAGTGGACCACCTGCCGGAAGATGGCCGAAGACTGCATCGACCAGGCGTCGCTGCTGGCCGGTCTGGACGAGCGGCCCTGCGTGACGCGCCGGCTGCGCATCCACGGCTATCATCATCACGCGGACCAGTTCGGACATCTGAGCGTTTATGGGAGCGATGCCATCGCCATCCGCGAAATGATCCGGCTCCACCCCGAGCGCGGTCGCCCGCTGGCCGCGCCGCTGCCGTACCTGGAGGCGGAAGTCGTCTGGGCGGCTCGCTGGGAGATGGCCCGCAGCGTGGAAGACGTGCTGGTGCGCCGCACCCGGGCGCTCCAGCTCAACGCGCGCGCCGCGCTGGAGGCCGCGCCCCGCGTGGCGGAGATTCTGGCCGCCGAACTCGGCCGCCCTGCCGGCTGGGCACAGCAGGAACTGGACGCGTTCCGGCGGCTGGCGCAGCGCTATCTGCCGGGCGGGGTCTGTTAGCCTGAGAGTTGGCGCGCAGAATCATTTCTTCGGAAATTGTTTTGCTCGTGGCGTCCCTGCCCGCGCTGGCCGCGGGCGGCTGGCAGGCGGCCGGCCCGTGGGGCGGCACCGCGACCAGCCTCTGGGTGGACCGCAACAACCCGGACCTTCTGCTGGCAGGCGCCCGCCATTCCCTCGTGTTCCGCTCCACCAACGGTGGCGGCCGCTGGGAGCGGCTCAATTTTCCCCGCTACTTTTCGGCGACGATCACCGCGGTGATGGTTCATCCTTCGGACCCGTCGCTGTATCTGGCGGCCGCAGACACGCCGCAGAACATCGGCGCCGGCGTCTGGTACAGCGAAGATCGCGGCGCGACCTGGAAAGCCGCGGCCGGGCTGGAAGGGATTTCGACCTACGCGCTTGCGTTCTTCGAGAAAGACGCGCGTCGCATGGCGGCGGCCACGCGCAGCGGCGTCTGGAGAAGCGAAGACGCTGGACGGAGCTGGCGCCGCATCTCGCCGCCATACAACCACGAGCTGCGGTCAGTCACCGCCGTCGCCATCGACCCGCGCGATGACCGCATTCTGTACGCCGGAACCACGCATCTTCCGTGGAAGACCACCGACGGTGGCCAGACGTGGCACATCATCCACGACGGAATGCTCGACGACTCCGACGTCTTTTCGATCTTCATCGATCCCGCGCGTCCGGAGCGCGTGCTGGCCAGCGCGTGCAGCGGCATCTATCGCAGCGAAGACGGCGGCCGCAACTGGTCCAAGGTGCGCGGCATTCCGGCCGAGCAGCGCCGCACACACGTGGTACGCCAGATGCCCGGCCGGCCGGAGGTCATCTTCGCCGGGACGACGCTCGGCCTGCTGAAGTCCACCGATGGCGGCGCCACGTTCCGGCGCCTGAACCGTCACGCCGTCTACAGCCTGGCCTTCGACCCGCGCGACCCGCGGCGGATGTATCTGGCCACCGAAGGCGGCGGCATCTGGCGCAGCGACAACGGCGGCGAGGCGTTCGTCCAGATCAACGAAGGCTTCGCCAGCCGCCTGAGCGACGGGCTGGCCGTGGCCGCGGGTGCGCTCTATCTGAACGTGCTCCAGGACGGCGAATGGGGCGGCCTTTTCCAAAGCAGCGACGGCGGAGCTTCCTGGATTCAGATCCCCAGGTCGAAGACGCTGCCGGAGAGTCATGTCACCCGCCTCGCCGCCTGCCCTTCCCGCACAGGGCTGGTGTTCGCAGGCAATGACGAGCGCGTCTACCGCAGTCTGGACGGCGGCCGAACGTGGCTGCCGCTGCGCATCGGCGCCGGGGTGCGGCTGCGCATCCAGGCGCTGGCCTGCACGGCCGCGGGAGCGAAGGAAGTGGTGCTGGCCGGAACAGACCTCGGCTTGTGGCGGAGTACGGACCTCGGCGCAAGCTGGCAGATGATACGTCTCACGACCGCCAACATCCGGCACTCGGTGCAGGAGCTGATTGTGGGCAACACGGATGGCGGCCGCGTCCTGGCCCGCACCGCGTACACCGTATACCTGAGCGCGGACGCCGGCGCCACCTGGCGCGTGCTCAGCATGCTGTTCCCGGCGTCCACCATTTACGACATGGCCATCACTGCCTCCACGCTGCTGGCAGCCACTGCCGACGGACTGTATCTCTCTGCCGACGAGGGCAGGCACTGGGAGAAAGTGGAGCAGGGGCTGGAACCCGGCACCGTTACCACGCTGGCGGCCCGTCCCGGACCAGGCGGAGAAGTGTTCGCCGGCCAGTTCGGCCGGATCTACCGCTCCACCAACGGCGGCCGGAGCTGGGCACTCGTCGAAGGCGCCGACCTGCCCGCCGTGAGCCTGAAAAAAATGCTCTGGCCCGATCCGCGGGGCCGCCGATTGCTGGGTTTGACCCCGGATGCCGGTATTTTCTACTTGGAAATCCCGCAACAACTTTTGCATAATGGACAATGAGGCAGGTGAAGTCCAGATGATGAAACAATTTGCAGGTTCCCTACGCACACGTGGCTGGTCTCGGACTTTCGCAGCCGCTGCTCTGATGTCCCTGCTGACATGTGTCGCCGCAGGGCAGCAGCCAGCGCCGCCGAAGACGTCCAGTGGCGATGAGCGGCCAGACAAGGTAGAGCTCAACGGCTTCGGCGGCGGGAGCTTTTTCCAGGGCGTTTCGAGCGGCCTGGGTACGAAACTGGTCAATGGCGGCGCCTTCGGGTTCCGCCTCACGGAGAACTTCTGGCGCTATGTCGGCCTCGAGCAGGCGTTCACTTACAGCGCCAACAACGTGCGGTTTGAGTCGCCGGTGGCGCCCGGGCTGCCGCAGAATGACTTTGGCCAGAGGATTTATCAATACTCGCTGAATCCGATCTTTTACTGGACGGAGCGAGGTTCGAAGATCCGTCCCTTCCTCACTGTGGGCATCTCCGCCATGAATTTCCGCCCCACGGACACGGCCAAGGGGTGGGCCCGCAGCCCGCTGAATGTGGCCCTGGGTGCGCAGAACCTCGACGACAACATTCACCCCGCCATGAACTACGGCGGCGGCCTGAAATGGCACATCACCGACCGTTGGGGCGTCCGCTTCGACGTTCGCGGCCTGTGGACGAAGAATCCCACCTTCCGGCTGCCCGATTATCCGACGGGCGGGCTTTACATCCCGCGCGGTGACAAGCTGCACGGCGTGCAGACCACGATGGGCATCACTTATTACCTGGGCCGCAAGGCGGAGGCCCCCCCGCCCCCGCCACCGCCGCCTCCGGCGCCGCTGCCTGCTCTCAACGCCGGCACACTCAGCGTCGGGCCGGGCACGCTCTGCCAGGGCCGCGCCATTACGGTGCGTAACACGGGCGCCAGTGACCCCGCTGGCCGCGCTATCACTTACAAGTGGAAGGTGAACGGCCAGCCCATGGGCAGCAATTCGCCCGAGCTCACCTTTACACCGGACCGCGCCGGCTCCTACAAAGTGGAGCTCGATGTCGAAGCCGAAAACACCGCCAATCATCCCGTGCGGACGGCTTCCGCTCCGCCGCTGACGCTGAACGTCCAGCCTTACAACCCGCCCACGGTGTCCAACGTGATGGCCAACCCGGCCTCCATTCAGTACGGGCAGACCTCGACGCTGAGCGCACAGGGCACCGGCTCGGCCTGCTCCACCATCCAGTTCCAGTGGACGGTGACCGAGGGCACGGTGCAGAACGCCACCTCGGCTACGGCGACCTTCGACAGCAAGGCGGTGAAGTTCGAGCAGGGCGGCAAGATCCAGTCCAAGACGATCACCGCCACCGTGCGCGTCACCGACGACCGCGGCGCGTCGGCCACTGGCACGGCGCAGATCAAGGTGGACTACATCCCGTCGGCGATTCGCTTCTCCGACGTCATCTTCAGCAAGAACAGCGCCCGGGTGAACAACTGCGGCAAGCGCATCCTGCTGGAGGAAGTGGCGCCGAAGGCGGCCGATCCGGACTATGAGGTGGTGCTGATCGGCCACATCGACCAGGACGAAGTTTCGAAGACGAAGAAGCCGAGCGACCTCGACATGCGCCGCGTCCTGAACGCCTATGCCGTGCTCACGGCCGGCGGCGGCACCTGCGCCAACGTCGACAGGTCGCGCATCAAGGTGACCTGGGTCGGCACCGAACAGGTGTCCGACATGCAGCCCGGCCTGTGCGGCACCGCCGCGCGTCCCGCCAGCAAGGAGCGTGCCGGCCAGATGGTCTCCACGGCGGATCAGAACCGCCGCGTCGAGGTCTGGCTGGTGCCGAAGGGCACCAAGATGCCGGCCGCGTTCAAGGAGGCCAAGCAGCTTGACGAGAAACTGCTCAAGCGGCTCAAGTGTCCGAAATAAGGCCGGCTGGATCCGGAACTGACTGACAGAGGCCCGGGCCCGCATGGGTCCGGGCCTTTGCGTTTTGTCGGATCACCGCTTCCCCTGGACTTGATCCGCCATGCCGGCTCCCATCCGGCTTTCTGCCTGTCGGAGCAGCCAGGCACCCGCGCGAGATCAGCGGCAAGGAACACCGCCACGGTTGGCGGCCGCGCCCTGGCTGGTCGTTTTCGCAGCGCTCGAGCGCCTCGTCCCGCGCAGCTCCGAAGGGCGTGTTTTTCGAGGCTTCGTGGATGACTGCCGAAGCGTGTGTTGAGGGGCAGGGAAGTGCCCGCCTTGGACAGCCTGCGCCGGCTGCCGGAACAGGATGCAGGAGGTCCGGCAGGGCATCCTTCGAAGGGATCACCGTTCCTCGAGCATCTGTAAGTCTCTGATTCAGGCCCGCAGGTGGAAGTGATGCGGTCGTGACATCACTGCAATGGCCTGACAGCGACGCATCGGCCGGACCGAGGATCTTCGAAAGGGCCGCCACAGCGCCGCCGTCGCGCCGGCGCCGCGCCGAATGCGCCGGCTGAGGCTGTGCCCTTCATGACAGCAGCCGATGGGCGAGGTTGCCGATGAGCCAGCCCAGAAGACCCCCGGCGAGCACGTCGCTGAGAAAGTGCATGCCGAGGGCGACGCGCGACAACGCAATCGATCCGGCGCAGAAATACAGCATCGGAGCAGCCTGTGGGAAATGAGCGGCAATCGGTCCGGCGGCGGCGAAGGCGGTCATCGTGTGGCCGGAAGGGAAGCTGAACTCATCGGGCGGCAGGATCCGCGCCCAGCAGTGCGGCGCCAGTTCGCAGGGACGCCGCCGCCCCGCTTTCCGCTTCAGAAACTGGAACAGCAGGATCGCCACGGCGCACGCCGCCAGCGCTTCGGCCGCAGCCAGCCGGCCGGAGGTTCCCCCGGCAGCCACCAACACGGCGCCCGCCGCATACCACAGCCAGCCGTCGCCGGCGCGGGTCGACGCAACCATCCACCAGCGGAACCACGGGGGCGCGATCCACCCATGAAACCGCCGCATCAGGCCATGGTCGGCGGATTCGATCCAGTGACGGAGGGCTCGGGCAGCGCCACTCATGCTTCCGTCTTACGCTGCCTGAGTGAATGTTCGATGACGGTCCGGATAATTTCACGATACCATGCGCCTACCAGTTGGCCAGCGTGCCATCGGGAAGGTACATGGTCTCGTCGCGCCAGCAGACGCCCGCGCGGGCGGCGCGTTGCACCTCTTTCCAGTCGAGCCGCAGCCCCAGTCCCGGCGCTTCGGGAATCGGCAGGTGGCCCTCGGCGTCGGGCTCGAACAGGGGCCAGTCGCGCTCGTCCACATACCGCAGCCAGGGGTCGACGTCGCCGGCGGCGCCGGCCGCATTGTAGTGGATGCCTTTGGCCCATTCGAGGATCCAGCCCGCGCGGCACTGCGCCACCACGTGGAGGCTGGCCATGAACGCCACCGGCGACAGGGGACAGTGCGGCGCCAGCGCTATGCCGTTGGCCTCGGCCAGCGCGCCAATCTCGGCCGTGTTCGAGATGCCGCCCACGTGGACGACGTCCGGCTGGAGGATATGCGCTCCTTTGGCGGCCACCACGTCGCTGAATTCGGCCACGGTACACATGCGCTCACCGGTGGCGATGGGTACATGGGTAACGGCCGCGATCTCGGGCAGCCAGCGGTTATAGTCCGGCCGCACCGGCTCTTCGTAGAAGAGAGGATTTCCGAACTCGAGCGCCCGCGCCAGCCGCCGGGCCATCGGCACATTGCAGCGGCCGTGGAAATCCAGGGCAATATCGACCTCCCATCCCACGGCCTCCCGCACCGCCTTCAGCCTCTCCACCGCCAGCCGGATGCCCCCGTAGGTATCAATAGCGGCCAGCGGCGGACAGGCGTTCATCTTCAGCGCCCGCGCCCCGGCGGCGACCACGGCCGCCGCCTCCTGCGCCGCCGCCTCCGGCGGGTTGTTGTTGCCCCCGGCCCACCGGTAGACCTTGATGCGGTCGCGCACCCGCCCCCCCAGCAGCCGGTGCACGGGCTGTCCAGCCGCTTTGCCAGCCAGGTCCCACAGCGCGATTTCAATGCCCCCGAGAGCGCTCATGTAGACCGCGCCGCCGTGGTAAAAATTCCGGTCGTAACAGCCGCGCACCAGCGCCTTCGGTCGAGAAGGATCCTTGCCCAGGAAGAACTCGCCAAGTTCATGCACCGCCGCTTCGGCCGCTCCGAGCTGGCCCTCCAGTGTGTACTCGCCGTAACCTTCGGCGCCCTCGTCGGTGAGTATGCGCAGCAGGCCCCAGCGCGGGGCCACCTGGGCCGTTTCAATCCGCTCGATCTTCATGGTCCTCTTCATTCTACGTCCCGCTGAAGTCAACCCCCTTGACATCCGTGGCCTTTCAGCGTACCTAGGACTTGGACGGGAGGAACTCGGATGGTTTCGGCGAAACTGGTTCACCAGATTGAAGATCACTGGGAGGCGATTACCGCCCGCTTCCTGCGCCGGCTGCGGCAGCAGTCCGGCCTGCCCCACATCAGCCGCATGCCGGAGTCCGAACTGACCGAGGCCTGCCGAAGACTGCTGAAGCGCCTGGGCCACTGGCTGATTTCCAGCTCCGAGGAAGAGATCGCGAGTCTCTATGAGAAGGTGGGACACGACCGCTACGTGCAGGGCATTCCGCTCAGCGAAAGCATTCGCGCGGTGCAATTGCTCAAGGAAGCTTGCCTGGACTACATCCGGGACGAGGCCTTCGTCCAGACCAGCGTGGATCTGTATGCGGAAGAAGAGCTGGAACTCCAGCTCGGCCGCTTCTTCGATCTGCTCATCTTCTATCTGGCGCGTGGCTATGAGCGCGCCTGCGGCATGGTGCACGAAGAGTAGCCGGAGCGGAGCGGAAACCGGCGGTTGCCGTGTGTTATCCTGATGTAGAACAGAACAGGAAGGAAATTTAAAGGAGCGCACGGAAATCGAATGGCCCTGGCCCCGGAAGCCAAAAACGAGCTGATCACCAGGTACCGGCAGCATAAGACGGACACGGGCTCGCCGGAAGTACAGATTGCGCTGCTCACGCGTCACATTGCCGACTTGACCGAGCATTTCAAGGTTCACAAGAAGGACCACCACAGCCGGCGTGGACTGCTGAAGTTGGTCTCACGCCGCCGGAAGCTGCTCGACTATCTCAAGCGGAAGAGCCCTGAGCGCTACAAGGCGCTGATTCTCAGCCTCGGGCTGCGCCGTTAGGCGCCGGCCCATCGAACCGCTGCTCTGTTCTCGGCCGTCGGCTGGGGCGGGCAGGGTTCAGGAATCCCGCTCATGGCAGAGACGATCCGGCCCGCAGCACGCGCCCTATCTCTGCGCGTCTTCGCGGGCCGTTTCCGGATTCAGACCCGCACCGTCCACGCGCCGCCCCTGGCCCTTCCCGTCAGTTTCCCAAGCAAGGCAAATCCGTCGCTGGTCCGGCCGCAATGGGGCCGCCGGACCGAGGAGATTCAAACAACATGAAGCAAAGCGTACAAGTCGACCTGGGTGGTCGAACTCTCACACTCGAAACGGGCCGGATGGCCAAGCAGGCCCACGGCGCCGTTGTCGTCACCATCGGAGACACTGTCGTTCTCAGCTCCGCCT
Organism: Bryobacteraceae bacterium; assembly: GCA_049969655.1. Taxonomy (GTDB): domain Bacteria; phylum Acidobacteriota; class Terriglobia; order Bryobacterales; family Bryobacteraceae; genus JANWVO01. Next base: position 32,942 of record JBMFOK010000013.1, on the reverse strand, counting down.
GCTCCAACCCGGAGCCCAAGATCAACGCCGCCTTTTTCCCCCTGACCGTGGACTACCGCGAGTACACTTACGCGGCCGGCCGCATCCCCGGCGGCTACCTGAAGCGCGAAGGCCGCCCGAGCGACCGCGAGATCCTCACCGCGCGCCTGGTGGACCGCCCGCTGCGTCCGCTGTTCCCGGAAGGCTACATGTGCGAGACGCAGATCATCAGCCTCGTCCTGTCGGCCGCGCCCGACACCGACCCCTCGGCGATGGCCATTGTCGGCAGCGGCGCCGCGCTGGCCATCTCCGACATCCCCTTCGACCACATCGTCAGCGGCGTCCGCGTCTGCAAAGTGGGCGATGAGTTCATCCCGTTCCCCTCTTACGAGCAGCAGGACAAAGCGAAGATCAATATCGTGGTCGCCGCCACCGACCAGGGCATCGTGATGGTCGAGGCCGGCGCCAACGAGGCCAGCGAGGACGAGATCCTCGCCGCCATCGAATATTCCTTTGAGTGCTGCAAGAAGATCAATGCCGGCATCCGTGAACTCGTACAACTGGCCGGCAAGGCCAAGCGGCCGTTCACGCCGCCGCAGCGCAACATGGAGATTTACGGGAAGGTGGAGGCGCTGGTCGGCGACCGCCTGCCGGACGCCCTCAACACGCAGAAGTACGGCAAGGCGGAAAGCTACGCCCGCACCGATGCGCTTCTGAAGGAAGCTGTGGAGTCTTTCACTGAAGAGGCCGACCAGATCGAGGCCGCGGCCTGCTTCGAGCTGCTACGCGAAAAGATCTTCCGCCACGAGGTTCTCAACCTGCGCCAGCGGCCCGACCGGCGCGCCTTCGACGAGATCCGGCCGATCACGATTGAGGTGGGCGTGCTGCCGCGCGTGCACGGCTCGGCGCTCTTCACACGCGGCGAAACGCAGGCGCTCGTCACCACGACGCTCGGCACCAAGGAAGACGAACAACGGCTGGAAACGCTGAACCTGCTGGAAACCTCCAAGCGCCTGATGCTGCACTACAATTTCCCGCCGTTTTCGGTGGGCGAGGTGGGCTTCATGCGCGGACCGGGCCGCCGCGAGATCGGCCACGGCGCACTGGCCGAGCGCGCCATCGCGCCGATGATCCCTCCCGAAAACGAGTTTCCCTACACGCTCCGCATCGTCAGCGACATTCTCGAATCCAACGGGTCGTCCTCGATGGCCACCGTCTGCGGCGCCAGCCTCTCGCTGATGGACGCGGGTGTGAAAATCAAGGCCCCGGTGGCGGGCATCGCCATGGGCCTGGTGACCGATGGCGACAAGTACGCCATCCTTACCGACATCGCCGGCGCTGAAGACCATTACGGCGACATGGACTTCAAGGTCGCCGGCACGCGTACCGGCATCACCGCGCTCCAGATGGACATCAAGGTCCAGAACATCAGCCTCGCCATCATGCGCGAGGCGCTCGAGCAGGCCCGCCGCGCGCGGCTGTTCATCCTCGACCGGATGGATGAAGTCATCTCGTCTCCGCGTCCGGAGCTGAGTCCCTACGCCCCGCGCATCTACACGATCACCGTGCCGACGGAGAAGATCCGCGAGATCATCGGGCCGGGCGGCAAGGTGATCCGCGGCATCATCGACCAGACGGGCGTCAAGATCGACGTCCACGACGATGGCACGGTAAACGTCTTCGCCACCGACGGCGACTCGGCCGATCGCGCGCTGAAAATGATCTCCGAAATCGCCGCCGTCGCCGAGGTTGGCAAGACGTATCTGGGCAAGGTGGTGCGCATCGCCGATTTCGGCGCCTTCGTCGAGATCTTCCCCGGCACCGATGGCCTGCTCCACATCTCGGAAATCAGTGAAAACCGCGTGAAGAACGTGCGCGACGAGCTGAACGAGGGCGATCAGATCCTCGTCAAGGTTCTCGCCCTCGAGGGCAACAAGATCAAGCTCAGCCGCCGCGCCGTGCTGCGTGAACAGCGCGAGAAGCTGCTCAAGGGCGGCAAGCCTTCCGAGCAGCCCGCCGAGGAGGTCGAAAAGCGCTCGGCCCCCGCGGCCAGAACGCAGCCCCAGCCGCAGCCTGCGGGCAAGGACTCGCGTCCGCAGCGCCGCTGATACTCGCCCCTTTCGCCTCTCTGAACGTCACGGAGCCGCCCCCTGCGGGCGGCTCCAACTGTTTCCCGCTGCCTCCATTTCCTCTATAGGAGCCGCCTATAAGAGTGAAAGGCGACTTCTTCCCCGCTTCGACTTTACACTTTAAATACCCACTTCCCGCCGTCTGCGGCGGCAGCTCAAACAAAGAGAGGTGAATATGAAACGAACCTGGTTTACCGCAACTGCGGTGACCGGACTGGTTCTGATGCTGGCCGCCACGGCCAGCGCGCAGAAGCCGCAAACCCACAAATTCTGGTGGCCGGACCAGCTCGACCTGTCGCCCCTGCGGGCGCAGTCGCCGGACTCGAATCCTTACGGCCGCGACTTCGACTATGCGAAGGAGTTTTCCACGCTCGACCTGAAGGCCGTCAAGGAGGACATCCGCAAGGTCCTCACTACCTCGCAGGACTGGTGGCCCGCTGACTTTGGCCATTACGGGCCACTCATTATCCGCATGGCCTGGCACAGCGCTGGCACCTACCGCACGCTCGACGGCCGCGGCGGCGCCGACGGCGGTCAACAGCGCTTCGACCCGCTCAACAGTTGGCCGGACAACGCGAATCTCGACAAGGCCCGGCGCCTCCTCTGGCCGGTGAAGCAGAAGTACGGCCGCAAGATCTCCTGGCCGACCTGATGGTTCTGGCCGGCAACGTCGCTCTCGAGTCGATGGGCTTCAAGACGCTTGGCTTTGCCGGCGGCCGCATCGACGACTGGGAGCCGGACAAGACCTATTGGGGCCCGGAGCAGAAAATGCTGGACGACAAGCGCTACAGCGGCGAGCGCGACCTCCAGAAGCCGCTGGCCGCCGTCCAGATGGGGCTCATCTACGTCAACCCGGAGGGTCCCAACGGCAAACCGGATCCGCTGGCCGCCGCCAAAGACATCCGCGAAACGTTTGGCCGCATGGCCATGAACGACGAGGAAACCGTGGCGCTCATCGCCGGTGGCCACACGATCGGCAAGGCCCACGGCGCGCACGACCCCAACAAGTGCCTCGGCCCCGAACCGGCCGCGGCCGGCATCGAGCAGCAGGGCTTCGGCTGGGAGAACCGCTGCGGCAAGGGCAACGCCGAAGATACCATCACCAGCGGCCTCGAAGGCGCCTGGTCGGCCTCGCCCACCCAGTTCACGATGCAGTACCTCGACAACCTGTTCCGCTTCGAGTGGGTCCAGACGAAAAGCCCCGCCGGCGCCATCCAGTGGATCCCCGCCAACAACCAGGCCGCCAACCTCGTGCCCGACGCCCACGTGCCGGGCAAGCGTCACGCACCCATCATGTTCACCACCGATCTGGCGCTAAAATTCGATCCTGTTTACCGGGAAATCGCTCAGCGTTTTCTCAAGAATCCCGAGGAATTCCGCCTCGCTTTTGCGCGCGCCTGGTTCAAGCTGACGCACCGCGACCTCGGCCCGCGCGCCCGCTACCTCGGCTCGGAGGTTCCCAGCGAGGAGTTCCTCTGGCAGGATCCGTTGCCCAAAGCGAACTACGCGCCAATCAACGCCGGCGATATCGCCCAGCTCAAGACGAAGATCCTCAATTCCGGCCTGACCATTCCCGACCTGGTCCGCACCGCCTGGGCCTCGGCCGCCAGCTTCCGCTCCAGCGACATGCGCGGCGGCGCCAACGGCGCCCGTATCCGGCTGGCCCCGATGAAGGATTGGGAGGCCAACAACCCGGCCGAGCTTCAGAAAGTGCTGGCCAGGCTGGAGAGCATCCAGCAGGAATTCAACAACTCCCAGAAGGGCAACAAGCGCGTCTCCCTCGCTGACCTGATCGTGCTCGGCGGAACCGCTGCCGTCGAAGAGGCCGCCACAAAGGCCGGCTACAACATCCCGGCCCCGTTCACGCCGGGCCGCGTCGACGCCAGGCAGGACCAGATCGACGTCAAATCGTTCGAGGTGCTCGAGCCGATGGCCGACGCCTTCCGCAATTACTACCGGAAGGGCTACTGGCTGTCGCCCGCCGAAGCGATGGTGGACCGCGCGGAAATGCTGCGGCTCACCGTCCCGGAGATGGCCGTGCTCATCGGCGGCCTTCGCGTGCTGAACGCCAACACCGGCCAGTCGCCGCACGGCGTCTTCACCACGCGCCCCGGCCTGCTCACCAATGACTTCTTCGTCAACCTGCTCGACATGAACATCAAATGGTCGAAGTCGGCCAATGACGACATGATCTACGAGGGCCGCGACCGCAAAACGGGACAGTTGAAGTGGACGGCGACGCCGGTGGATCTGATTTTCGGATCGAATTCCGAGCTCCGTGCCGTCGCCGAAGTCTACGCTTCGGCGGATGCGGGCGAAAAATTCGTCCGCGATTTCATCCGCGCCTGGACGAAGGTGATGAACCTCGACCGCTTCGACCTTCATCACGGCGGCGGCACGGCCCTTACTCGCGTCACCGACTGAAACCTGCATGATCGCGCCGGCTTGCCGCCGGACACAAGAACGTGGCCCTGGGCCGGAGGCTAATTCCCGGCGTCCGGCCCAGGGCCACCTTTTCAACGCTCCTCCAATCCGCGACTGGACTCACAGAGTCGCGGGGAAGCGGCGGCAGGCAGCGACATGTGCGGATCGCGCCACGATCCGCTCCTTGCCCTCGCCCTGATCGGGCGATCTCCCGTCGCGGCTCCAACGCGCGGCCCCGGAGGCGCAGAACTTCAGAAGGGCAGGTCGTCGTCCGTCCCCGTTGACCAGGAACGCTGGTCGGATGAGAGGTCGCCGGATTCGGCAGAACCAACGAGTCCCAGGAAGTAAATCTCGGTCCACCGCCGCTGTGCGTTCGTGCGCTTGTAGATGCGGACGTTTCGATCCACCATCTCGTCGGCGCGAGCCGGCAGCTCGCTCAGCCGCTCGAGGCGCATATCCAGCCGCTCGAGATCGCGCTTCAGGTAACCGAGTGTCTTCGAGGTAATGACGCGTACTTTGGTCACGGCCCTGCCCTCGCACTGCGGGCCGCGGATGCGCAACCGCCAGAGGATCATCGGGTTGCCAGTGGTGGCCGTGCGCGCCAGGTGGACGCCTTCAATCTCGGCTTCGTACAGGCCGTCAGGAATTTCATCGGCCGGGGCGTCCTGCGGTGAGAAGGGTGTGCTCGCCTGGGCGTACTCCTCGTCGTAAATGCTGAGGTCGATGTCGGGTTCGGTGTCGGAAAACTGGCTATTCATCGCTGCGGGTCCCTGCTCAATAGTGGGCGCTACGGGCCTGGGATTCTCACGCGGAAATCTCCCAAAACGAATTCATGAAGCCGCCCGGTATCAGCGGAGTCATCGGGCTCGTATCCGCGGCGCTCCCCCACCTTGCTTCGCTCAGGGCCCTGAAGCGCCAGCAGAGCCGGGACTGAAGCTCGCCTGGCGAGGGCCGGCGAATGGAGCGCAAGATCCTGCGAGCGCGGCTTCGCCTTGGCCGCTGGTTCGCGCAGCGGTTCGCGCTGCCGACTCGGGCTCCGCATGACGTGTCTTTCCGCTGCCCACGACCCTGCGGGTCGTCAGCAAGGATGAAAATCCCCGCGGGCGGCACGGACTCGCCCCCGTCCGCTCGCTCTCGCATCGCTCACGCTCTCTTGCCTCGTGGCTTCCAAGACCCTGATTTTCAGTGGGGAGGGACGTGATTCTCGCGGCAGCAGGCGGAAAGCAGCCGGCGCCTGGCGCCGCTTTTCAGCCCGCGGGTGTTGGACAATGTCAGGCGTCGACGAAGCCGTTCAGCGGAATTCCTTCCAGACGGCGCCGAAAATGGCCCAACTCATGTGAACCAGACAGGCGACTTCCACCAGACGGACCAGGGTGACCAGTCGCTCATTCATGAATTCGAACCGCAACAGCAGGGCGCAGATGACAGCCACATAAACCACGTAGGGATTCAGCACGCCTGGGTAGCTGTGCAGGTGAATGACGGCGCCGAAATAGTACAGCAGCGGCCAGTTGTTCTCCAGTTGCAGGCGGAACCGTGTGGCCGCCAGCCACAACGTGCCTGCCAGCAGCGCCACCGTGAAGACAAACCCGACGTTGCTCATCAGAACTCCCCGGCTGGTCGGCCCGACGTTCTTCGATGATACGGCGGCAGCTCCTCGGCTGGCAATGCCTGCTCTGGACCAGATTCTTGATCCAATCTGCCAGAGAATGTTGCGATCCCTTTTCCCCGCAACGGCACGAAGCCGGCCCCGTTCCCTGGGTATGAAGTCTGACCATGCAGCGCAGCACCCACGGGTGCGCCAGGGCCAGGGGCCACCCTGTGTGGTGAGCCAATTTCGGCCCCCAACACGCGACCTCGTGCAGGCCTGCTGCCTGCGGGCAGGAAGAGCTGACTGATCATTGCATTCAGGGCGAGGCTCTTCTGCGGCACGACCAGGCTGGCCGGGGCAATGGCCCAGGATGGAAGTTGAGGAGCGGGAGAGGCTGGGATGGCCGTCAGCCGGGTTGCCTCCATGGGCGAGACCCGGCGGCCGTGTCGAAACCCAGTGTGCGCCCGTACAGCGGAAAAGCCGTTCCGCTGGTCATCGGATCCCTCAGAATGGTCACCCGTTGTCATGTGTTTGAATAGCCGGTCGCGGCATTGGCATGCGATCCTCGACCCCCATGGCGAGGCTGGCCACGGCAGGGCAGGCGCCAGCACGGCGGAGTTGATCGGGCCGGTTCCCGGAACGGCCGTGGCGCGCCGGGAATCGACCAGGCGCCGGTGGCGCTGTCCGGCCTGAGGCCTAGCGGAATCTTCCGAAACCCACCATGCTCGGCTTCGGGTTAGGGCCCGGAGCCGAACGCTTCCGCCCCGGATTGGGTCGGCACGCGACACGCCGCCCCGTCGGCGAGACAATGCGCAGGGAGCGAACGATCTCTAAACCAGGAATCCCCTCCGGCACAGGCCCGGGCTCAGCGTCTGGCAGTGGGTGCACACGCACGGCCCGGAACCGTGCCGCATGCGCTGCTTCCGCCGCCTCGGCTGGATCTGACCGGGCGCCGACCGCGCCGGCTGGAGCCTGCGCAAGAACCCCTGCGGGCGCCCGTCGCGATATCACGCGGTGGAGGCCGCCCGGCAGAAGCGATGAGCCTCGGCCGGGCGGCGCCTCCGCAGCCTCCATGCGCGGATGCAGTTTACTCCTCAGCGTTGCGGCTCTTGCGGCGCATGATGATCGCGCCCAGCAGAACCACCGCCAGAACCGCGCAAACGATGCGAATGACCGAAGTGCTATCCATGAACGTTTCTCCTTTCCCTTCTTTCCGCGGAAGATATCCCTGCTGAGACCACGGCGCCGCGTCGCCGGCCTCAGATGCCAGTCATCATCGGGATCAGCTCCCGGACGATCTTGACAGCCACCGGACCAACCGTCACCACGAACAGCGACGGCAAGATGCAGAAAAAAATCGGGAAGACCAGTTTCACACCCAGTTTGGCCGCTTTTTCCTCGGCCGCCTGGCGGGCCTGAACGCGCATGAAATCAGCGTGCGCGCGCAGGCTCTGGGCCACGCCCGTGCCGAAGCGGTCGGCCTGGATGAGCACCGCCACCAGCTTTTTCAGGTCATCGACCGCCGTTCGTTCGGCCAGGTTGCGAAGCGCCTCGGCGCGCCGTTTGCCCGCTTTCAGCTCGAGGTTCACCATCGCAAACTCCTCGCTGATCTCCGGGTGGGCGTGCTCGAGCTCCTTGGCCACCTGAAGGATCGCCTGGTCCAGTCCAAGACCGCTCTCGACGCAGACCACCATGAGGTCGAGCGCGTTCGGCAACCCGCGGCGGATCGCCTTCTGCCGGCGGCGGCTCATCCAGTTGACGTACTCGTTCGGCCCGAAAAACCCCACGCCGGCGGCGGCGAGCACAGCCACGAACTTGTTGAACGGCTCCGCCCCCGACCCCCAGACGGCCGCCGTCATCACCAGCGGCAGGCCGACGCCCAGGACAAACTTGGCTCCATAGAGCAGCTTCAACGCGTTGGGACCGCGCATGCCCGCGCGCACCAGCCGCCGCTGCATCACCGTCATGTCCTTGGGCGACGCCGGCACGAGCGAACCAAGGCGGTTCAGCAGATCGCGGAAGACCAGACTCGGATGAACCGGCGCTTCCTCCTGCTCGATGACGACGCCGGTGACGCGCTCGATATATTCCTGCGGTCGCACCCACATTCTCATGCCGACCAGCGCGACGCCAAGCGCCACGCCGATAAAGATCAGTGTGCTGAGCAGAATTGCCGTCATCGCTGCCGGGCCTCCCCGCCTGTCAGACCTCGATGTTGACGATCTTGCGGATAATCATGTAGCCGATCACCTGAAGCACGATCGCGCCGATCATCATCATGTTGCCCACCTCCTCCCGGACGAAGAAGGTGACGTAGTCGGGATTGACGACGAACATCATCGCCGCCACGCCGATCGGAATCAGCGTCAGTGCCATGCCGGTCATCCGCCCGTGGGCGCTGATGGCCCGGATCTTGCCGCGAAGCTTGAATCGCTCGCGAATCACATAGGCCAGCTTGTCCAGGATCTCTGCCAGATTGCCGCCGGTGCGCTTCTGAAGCAGCACCGCCGAAACGAAGAAGTGGACGTCGAGGGATGGAACGCGCTGGCCGAGCTTCTGGAGTGCCACGTCGAGCGGCATGCCGAGGTTGTGCTCCTCAAAGGCGCGGCGGAACTCGCCCGCCAGCGGCTCCTGGAACTCCCGGTGCAACATTTCGAGCGAGACCGAAAAGGCGTGTCCGGCGCGCATTGACCGCGCCATGAACTCAAGGCTGTCAGGAAACTGCTCTTCGAATTTCTTCAGCCTGGTCTTGCGCTTGGAGGCGACATAGAGCAGCGGAATGCTGCCAGCCGCAGCCCCGACAAGAAAAGCCGCCCAGCGGTAATGGCTCGGCAGCAGCCCCCAGGACAGCCAGAAGCCCGCCAGAAAGAGAGCGAGGCAGGAGTGGACAAGCCGGGCCACCTTCCATTTCAGGCCCGCCTGCTCGAGCAGCCGCTGGAGCCTGTCCTGCAACTGAAACTTCCTCATCAGGCCGAGAACCATCCTGCCTGTCGTCTGGTCCTCGACCGCGATCAACGGCGCATTGGCCCTCTTGCCGGCGCCCGCCTTCTTTTTCTTTTCCGGCAATCCGAGCACACGCTGCTTGATCTGCTCGGCGCCAGCCGAGCGCTTGCTGCCGCTGAACAGCAGCCAGATGGCAAGTATGCTCGCCCAGACGAGGAAGAACACCAGGAGAAATCCGCCCACGGTCAGACCTCCTCCACTTCGTCGAAAATTTCCGGCCGGAGCCGGATTCCGGCGGCCAGCAGCTTTTCGTAAAACTTCGGACGGATTCCCGTGGCGGCAAAACGGCCCAGAACGCGGCCCTCCGGCGACAGGCCCCGCTTCTCGAAGACGAAAATGTCCTGGAGCGTGACGATCTCACCCTCCATCCCGGTCACTTCCGTGATGTTGGTGACCCGGCGGGAACCATCGCTGAAGCGGGCCGCCTGCACGAGCAGGTGCACGGCGCTGGCAATCTGCTGCCGGATCGAGATCAGCTGCATGCTCGAGTTCGCCATCGAGACCATCACCTCGAGACGGCTGATGCCGTCCCGTGGCGAGTTGGCGTGGATGGTCGTCAGCGAGCCATCGTGGCCGGTATTCATCGCCTGCAACATGTCCAGCGCCTCCGGACCGCGCACCTCGCCGACGACGATGCGGTCCGGCCGCATGCGGAGGCTGTTGATGAGCAGCTCGCGCTGGCGCACGGCCCCGTGGCCCTCCAGGTTCGGTGGCCGCGTTTCCAGGCGGACCACGTGAGGCTGCTTGAGCTGCAATTCGGCCGCGTCTTCAATGGTTACGATCCGCTCTTTGGGGTTGATGAAGAACGAGAGCGCGTTGAGAAGCGTCGTCTTGCCCGCGCCGGTGCCGCCGATGATGATGATGTTGAGCCGCGCCTTGACGGCCGCCTCGAGCAGCTCCATCATGCCGCGCGTCATCGCCTTGCGCTCGACCAGGTCGGCCGGCATCAGCTTGTCCTGCGAAAAGCGGCGGATCGACATCACCGGCCCGTCGAGGGCCAGCGGCGGGATGATGGCGTTGACGCGGCTGCCGTCCAGAAGGCGCGCGTCCACCATCGGGTTGGATTCGTCGACACGCCGTCCCACCTGGCTGACAATCTTGTCGATGATCCGCAACAGGTGAGCATCGTCGCGGAAGGTCACGCTCGTCAGCTCGAGCACACCCTTGCGTTCGACGTAGACCTGCTTGCTGCCATTGACGAGAATGTCGGAAATCGTCGGATCCTGAAGCAGCGGCTCAAGCGGACCGAGGCCGAAAACCTCGTCGAGCACCTCGTCGCAGATCTGCTGCTTTTCGAGTGCGCTCAGCAGGGTCGGCTCGGCGTCGATCAGGGCGATCAGCGCCTGTCGCACCTCGGCGCGGACGCGCTGGTTGTCAATGGTGGCCAGCGCCTCCAGATTGATCTTGTCCAGGAGCTTGCGGTGCAGGGTGAACTTCAGCTCCTGATATTCCGGCTTCAGCGCGGTCTTGGGCCGGCCCGCGTTCTTCAGAAGGCGCTGCTCCCAGCTCAGCTGCTGAACCGGTTTCTGTTCCAGGTTCGGGATCATCCTGATGCGCTCCTCAGTCGACAAACCATGCGGCCCTCACGGGCCTGCATGCAATGGATCGGCTGAAAGGAGAGAAAACTTCAGTCCTCATTTCAGCCCCCCGACTGCACCGCGCGGCCATCGCCGGCCGCGGCACGCGCCCTGACAGAGGCCACCGCCGAGGCAGTCGCCTTCGCCGCCAGCTCCTCAATCGCCCGCCCGAGCCCGGAGTCGCGGCCGAGACGCTCCACGCGCGTCACCATGCGATGCACCGGCGCGGGATCATCCGGCAGGGAGGCAAAGACCGGGGCGCCAAAGATCTTCTCCATGTCGCTGACCGACAGATCCGAGTGGCGGCCAAGCCGGTTGACGAGAATCTGAAACCGGTCGCGGGAGAAGCCGAGCTGGCCCAGCAGGCCGACGGCCCGCCTGGCCATGTGGAGGCTTGGCAGTTCGGCAGTGGAAACCAGATAGGCAGCATCGGCTTCGGAAACGGCGAACAGGCTGAGGCGGTGGAAAATGGCCGGCAGATCGACAACCACCCAGTCGTAGAACAGTCGGCTGAATTCGAGCACATCGTGCAGCCCGTTGGAGTCGACCTGCTCGGCCACCGGCTGGTCCGGCGCCGCCAGCACGTCGATGCCACCAGCCGCCACGGTCAGCGCCGACCAGGAGCCGGGATCGAGCGAAGACGCGCGGGCCACGGCGTCAAGCACCGAGTAGTTGGGGCTCAACTTGAGGTGGAAGGCAATCGCCCCGGCCAGCGTGTCCAGATCCACGAGCAGGACGCGCCGCCCGGTCATCTTGCGGAGCGTGAACGCGAACTGGGTAGCGAGAGTCGAGGCGCCGGCGCCGGGCTTGACCGGGGCGAATGCGATCAGGGTGCCGGTGGCCTCCGACGGCGGCGGGTCCGGTTCCCGAAGACGCCGGATTCGGGTCGCCGCCTCCCGTTGCGCTTCCGCATCGAAAGGTTCACACAGAAACTCGGTCGCGCCGGCACGGAAACAGCGGATCAGAACCTCGGGGTCGGGCCGGTGGTGCAGGCCAACCACCTGGACTGGCGGCTGAAGGGAGGCCGCCGTCGGCATCAGCGCGCAGGCGGCATCAAAATCGGCGGCCAGATCGAGCAGAACCACATCGGGCTGCATCTGACGCAGCCGCATCTCCAGAGTCGCCACCGGCGGATAGCCCTTGAGCTCGCCCAGGATCTGGAACACCTTCGCCTCAGCCGCAGCCTTGAGAAAGCTTTCGGCCAGAGCGCGGTCGCCCGCCACGAGCACTGCCGTCAGCGCCCTGTCCGGCGCACCTCCAGCGGCCTTCATGCGAGGTTCTCCCCCTACAGCGCAGACTTCGGCGAACCCTTCAGCGGGAGGGGCCGAGGTTCTGCCTGCCCCGGCGGAACAGATCCTTCCGGCTGCCGGCCGCCGGCGGCTTGGCGCCAGCCGCGCCAGTGGCCTGATTGGCCGAGCCCGGAATGCCGCCGGGCAACATCCCCGGAGCCATCACGCCATAGGGCATGTTGGGCAGCAGTTTCGGGTCCGAGGCCGACAGCGGCTCGACGATTTCCGGCGTCACCAGCACGATCAGTTCGGTCTTGGAACGGCTCTCGTTCCGGCTGCGGAACAGCGCTCCGAGCAGCGGAATGTTGGCCAGGCCAGGAATCCGGCTCAGGCTCTCATTCACACGGTCGTCGATCAGCCCGCCGATGACGAAGCTCTGGCCAGGCGCAAGCTCGATGTTGGACTCAACGCGCCGCGTGGCCAGCGCCGGAATGGTGAAACCGCTCATGGAGACGGCGTTGGCCAGGTCAATGGTGGAGACCTCCGGCTTGACGTACATCTTGAGCGTGCCGTTCTCGGTAAGGTTCGGCGTGAAAGTCAGGCGGATGCCGAACTCGCGGAACTGGACCGTAACGGCTCCCGCATTGGCGCCGCCCTGAAGCACCGGCACCGGAAACTCGCCGCCGACCAGGAAGCTGGCCTCTTTTCCGTTGCTGGTGAGCAGGTTCGGCTCGGCCAGAATCTGGAGCAGCCCCTCCTGCTGAAGGGCGCGCAGCGTGGCGCCGAGGTTCAGATCGGGGCGAAAGGCAAAAATATTCAGGGCATCGCTCAGGGTGAAGCTCGTGCTGGTGCCCGGAAGGGCGCCGGGGATGGTGCCCTGCACGACCGAGGGCCTCGGCGGCGAGAACTGTCCCGTCGTTACAATGCCGGGCGTGTTGGCGGCGCCCGTCGAGATCAGATTCAGACCGAACTGCTGGATGGCATTCCGGTTCAGTTCGGCGAACTTCACGCGCAGCAGCACCTGCCTGTCCACCGGCGCCGGCTTCGCCTTCAGATTGTTGACAACCGTCTTGGTCAGGCCCTGGAGCAGCGCGCCAGCGCGGTCGGCTATCGCCTGGGAGGAGACGGTTCCGGTGAGCGAGATCGCGTCCCGCGCGGCCGACACCTGGATGTCCTCGCCCGGGAAGGTTTCGCGCAGCAGCTTGCGCACCGGCTCGAGGTTCATCTCAACATTGACACTGTATAGGTTGCGCTGGCCGCTCTTGGCCCAGATGACCAGCGTCGCCGTGCCCAACCCTTTGGCATGCAGCAGGATCTCCCGTGTGGAGACGGGCACATAGTCGACAACTTCGGGATTCGACGTCGAGATCCGGCTGACGTCTTCCGGATAGTCGATGACCACGCTACGGCCGAGCGTGACGCGGATTTCCTCCACGCCGCCCTGCGCGGCGGCGCCCAAGCAAGTGAGGGCCAGCAGGCCAGCCCAGCCCGCCAGGCGGGACAGCTTCACGACGTTCGGTTTCACGGATTCCTCCCGGTATCTTCAGCGGACTTGACCGACTGCACTGTTTCGACCTTTTTTTCGATCCCACGGATGGTGATGATCTGGTCCGGCACCCGCGCCGGCGCCGGCGGCGGAGGCGGCGGGGCCACCGTAACCGGCGCCGGTTGCGGACGGCGCTTCCGCACCGGAGCCCCGGTGATCTCATCAAATTCCTCGTCGGCGCTTCCCCCGTCGGGCCCGAGCGCCTGGGGGCGCGCGTGCCTGCCGTAAAGAGCCGCCAGGCTCAGTCCTGAGGTCTGCTCGATGTTCTGGTCGCCTCCATTGCGGAGCACAAGCTGGATGCGGCCTTCGTTGCCGGCCAGGGTGAGCAGCTCGGCCTGCTGCGGCGTCACCAGCAAAGTGACGTTGGGTGCGTCCACCGGCTTGCCGCTTGAGTCCGTCTGGAGGGTCTTGCCGGCCGACAGCACGAGGATGTTTTGCAGAATCGTCTTCGTCACTGTCGTGTTGTTGCCCGGCGGGTGCCCGGTAATCAGCACGTCAACGCGCATTCCGGGCAGCACAAAGCCAGCCACGCCGACGACGTCGTTGACGCGCACGGTAACGGCGCGCATGCCGACCGGAATCACCGGAGCCAGGCCGACGCCGCTGCCGCGCTGTGCCAGGCGGCCTTCGAGGATCGGCTCCTCGGCGAGGATGTTGGCGACCACGGGCCGGTCAAGCACATCCTCCGGCTTGCTAAAGCCGCCCCTCGGAAAAGCCTGGGCGGGAATCTTGACAACCTTGATGTCAGCCGCCTTCACCGTCTGGCCCACCGGCAGCGGCCGGGCGGCGACAACGACATCCTTCAATTCGATGGCCTCGGCCTTTTTCGGCTGACTGCCCGCCCTGGAGGTCATGGAGTAAAAGAGCGCACTGACGACCAGAGCGAAGACAAGGCTGACGGCGAGAACGGTCAGGAACCTACGATCCATGGGAAGGCCTCCATTGAATGCCCGTTGAAAGGGGGGCTGTGGCAAGCTCGGGCCAAACGGCGGCGCCGGAAGAGCGCTGGCAAAGGATCGCCTCGGGCCGGACACCAGGCACCCTACAGATGCTCATCGGACTTCCTCCTTTACTGTGTCTCCGGCGGCCGGCGATCCCGCCGGTCCACCGTCCCGGTGTTCCAGCCACCAGAGGCCCGTAGCCAGCCCTGCCGAAAGCGCGAAGTTCAGCAGGTCCTCTCCGCCCGGCATGTGCCAGGCCGAGTCCTGGCCGAACCGTCCCGGGCGGCCTTCGGGAGCGGCCACCGACGTGCTGTCTGGCTCAAGTCCTGCCACTGGCACTACCCTCTCCTCTTCTTTCGGCTGGCTCATGGAATTTCATTAGGGGGCGGCGGAAGGAAAATTGAACGCTCACCGCCGGCCGCCTGCGCGACTCGGGCAGGGTCCGAAACACGGCGGCGGAAAAGTACCGCCGTGCCGTCATCGCCGAGGATCTCCCAGTCGGGGCTGATCTTCAGCAGGCTGGCCAGGGCCACGTCCGGAGGAAGCAGCACGGCATCAAACCGGTGGCGTTCGATCACCTGGCGCCAGTCGTGCCGACCGTTGAGTGTGCCCACATACTCCATGGCGATCTCCCTGCCGTAAAAGTCGCTGCGGCCATCAAAGTACACGCGCACGTCCGGATAGAGGCGGTAGATCAGGTAGTCGGCCCACTGGTCCTGGGTAAGG
Organism: Bryobacteraceae bacterium; assembly: GCA_049969655.1. Lineage (GTDB taxonomy): Bacteria > Acidobacteriota > Terriglobia > Bryobacterales > Bryobacteraceae > JANWVO01. Next base: position 17,797 of record JBMFOK010000013.1, on the reverse strand, counting down.
GTTCTCGCTCCGCGCAGCCTCGCTGCATGCCGCTCCACCATGGCCACCGGGAAGCGTTCTTTCGGAAAGTCAGCAACGGCCGGAAGAGGAAGGACCCCGGCCAGCGCCAGCGTGAATACCGCTGCCGGCCACCAGGTGATTCGGGTCAGTTCGGGCTGCATGTCCCGGGCGATGCCGTCCAGAGCGGCCGCCGCCGAGCGCCTTCCCTGACGCGCCGCCCGGTCGTCCCAAAGGCGCTGGAGCTCGGCGCCCAGGAACGGCAGGGCCACGGCGGCAAACAGGGGGATGTGGCGCGCCGACTGGAGCGAAGCGTGGGCCCAGAACAGGATCCACAGCACCGCCGTCACCTGTTTGCGGGCCAGCAGCAGACCGCAGATGGCGCAGGCGGCCAGCAGAACCACTTCGTAGTGCAGCATCGGCTCGCCGCGGAAGGAAGGGGCGCGGAACTCGCCCACGATGTTGCGAATGTAGTCGGCCCGCAGATAGGCGAACGTGTGCTGGTGCAGGCGCCACCCGTAAGGATTGGCGAGGCTTGCCGCCAGGCAGGCCAGGGTGAGCAGGCCATAGCGGCCCGCGTCCCCCCACCGCCTCTGCCCGAGCCAAGCCTCGGCGGCCAGTCCGGCCGCCGTCAGCGCTAGCAGGGCGACCAGGGCCAGCCATCCGCCGTGAAGGTTGGTCCACAGAGCCGTGACCGGAACCAGGAGCCAGACATGTCGGCGCGTCTGCCGCAGGTCGGCCTGGATCCACCAGGCCGCCAGCGGCACCAGCACCATGGTGAATATGTGCGGACGTGACAGTAAATGGAGCGTGGCGGCGCTGAAGCCGAGGAAAGCCAGTGGCAGTGCAACCCACAACCGGGCGCCCTGCCAGAGCATGTGGCGGAAGACCAGCCCGCAGTAGGCCGCCCCGCCCGCAAGCCCGAACAGCGCGATCCAGAACAGGCCGCCGGCGCCGTGGATCCAGGCAAAGATCACGTCCGAAAGCCATTCCCAGGCATACCACGGCTCGCCGGCCTTCGAAAACGAAAACAGGTCCTGGCGTACAAAGGCCCGGTGCTGAAGGATCCACTCCCCGGTGCGGATGTGCCAGCCGGTGTCGCCGTCGACCAGCAGGAGTTGCAGCCCGCCGTGCGCCAGACCCACGAACCACAACGGCACGACCACGACCAGCACATCCAGCAGCGACGGACGCAGCCACCGCCACCAGCTGCCTGAAGAGACTCTGGCGGATTGAATGCAAGGCTGGGCAGTCACGGCAGCGATGCCGGCGTGCGGAACCGATCCTGTCCCACTGCTCATGGCGCGCGCGTCCTCTCACCCATCGGCGGCATCCGCGCCCAACATTAGCCCCGGCGAGAGCGGAACCGTTTGTTCAAGGATGAGGAGAAAATAATGTCGATGGTGTCAATAAGACTCTTGCGCGGCGGAACCCGCCTGGGCAAAAATAATGGCTAGAGATATCTGAAAGTATCTCCTCCTCCAAGACTGGCCGACTGCTTCCTCCTCCGGCAGTCGGCCTTTCTTTTGCCCGTTCAGCCAGATCCGCGTGCAGATGTCGACAGGGGACCCGCCCGGACAACTTCCCGGAGCCCTGCGGGCGGGGCCAGGCGAGAGCAACTGCGGCTCCACAGCCGGCTGCCGGCCCGCAGATGGAACGGCCACGGGGGCCGGCAGGAGGGTCTCCCATGCACCGTGTCCCTGGATCAGCGGCGCCGACTCCGGCGGCTGGGCGCGGCAGGCTTACATCGGAATGGCCGCGGAGCAGAGCGCCGCACGGCGCCTCAATCCCATCGCCGCGGCCCGGCGTGAAGCCCCGGATGGAGCCGCGAACCCTCAGTAATGGCGCCAGCCGGCCGGGCGGACGCCGCACAACTCTTCGTTGAAATGTTTGAAACGGAGCCTTCGATCTTTGGTTTTCGTGCCATTTACCGTCAGCCCTGCATGGGCGCCGCCCGGCGGCGCGGCAGAGATCGTGGAGGACGCGCCCAGCCGGCCCGCCGGCTCGAGTGGAAAGGGCCGGTCATGGAGCGCCGCGCCGCTTCAGGCCGGGGCTGTCCGCTCGTTCTCGCGGCCTGCGGCCGCTTGCCCCGCGGCGCGGAAGTCCGAAGGATGCGTTCTTCGGGGGAGCGAAGCATGAATTCCGGGGATGGCAAAGACAGCGGTTGCACCGAAGTCGGAGGGCTGAAAGGTCCCGGGCGATTTTCCAGCAAAACGGGCGATCACGTCGGGAACCTTCGGCCGGCGCGGGCCGCAGCCTGCCTGGCGGTCGCTGTCATCTCCGCCCGCGGCGCGGTACGAACCGCTGGCTGGGGCATCTCGGCCACTACAGCCGGTGGAGGCGGGGCAGCGCTTCCGGTTCCGGGCGTGATCGCCCCAAGTGATGATCTACCAGGATGTTCACCTCCTTTCGGTAGCAATCACTGCTGCCAGTATCATCGGCAATTCCGGCCGGTTCTTTAGCTCCGCCCGTGCCAGAAACTGGCGCCGCGGGCAGTTAAGCTGAAATGCAGGCTTGTATCGTCATGACGAACCGCCGCACGTTTCTCGCCTCGCTTGCCTCGCTGGGCGCCGCCCCGCAGGTCTCGGCGCCGAACCCGCTCGACATGAGGATCGAGTCGGTGGAGATGTTCGAAGAAAGCTACTCCTACCGCACGCCCATCAAGTTCGGCGGATCCGTGGTGGACCGGGTGACGCTGCTCAACGTGCGGCTGCGGGCGCGCAACCGCGCCGGCCGCGAGGCCGAAGGGTTTGGTTCGATGCCGCTCGGTAACGTCTGGAGCTGGCCGAGCCGCAGGCTGGGCTACGACGGCACGCTCGCGGTGATGCGGCGGCTGGCGGCGCGGATCCGGACGCTGACGGCGGACTTCCGGGACTACGGCCATCCGGTGGAGCTGAACCATCACCTCGAGCCAGCCTGGCTGAAGGCGGCGGCCGGGCTCGACACGCCCGAACCGGTGCCGAAGCTCGCGGTGCTGGTGACCGCCAGCCCGTTTGATGCGGCGCTGCACGATGCCTACGGCAAGCTCTGCGGGGCGAGCGTCTACCACTGCTATACGCGCGAGCACCTGCGCGAGGACCTGCGCCGTTATCTGGGCCCGGAGTTCCGCGGGCTGCACCTGGAGCAGTTCGTGCTGCGCGATCCGAAGCCGCGGATGCCGCTCTACCACCTGGTGGGAGCCGTGGACCCGATCCGCGAGTCCGACATTGTGCAGCGGATCGGCGACGGGCTGCCGGAGACGCTGGCCGAGTGGATCGACTACAACGGGCTCACCCACCTCAAGATCAAGCTCAACGGCGACGACCTGGCCTGGGACCGCGACCGCGTGCTCGCGGTGGAGGCGTGCGCGGCGGAGACAATGGCGCGCCGGAAAACGCGGCAGTGGCATTATTCGCTCGACTTCAACGAGCGCTGCCCGAACGTCGGATATCTGATCGAATTTTTGCGCCAGATTCGCGAAAAATCCCCGGCGGCTTTCCGCCGGATCCAGTACATCGAGCAGCCGACGCACCGCGACCTGAAGGCTCACCGGGAAAACGTGATGCACGAGGCGGCGAGGCTCCGCCCGGTCGTGATCGACGAATCGCTCACGGATCTGGAAAGCCTGCGGCTGGCGCGCGCGATGGGCTACACCGGGGCGGCGCTGAAGGCCTGCAAGGGGCAGGCGCAGGCGCTGCTGATGGCCGCCGCCGCGCAACGCTGGAAGATGTTTCTGTGCGTCCAGGACCTCACCTGTCCGGGCGCGTCGCTGATCCATTCGGCCGGGCTGGCGGCGCACGTGCCCGGGGTGGCCGCGATTGAGGCGAATGCACGGCAATATGTGCCGGCGGCCAACCGCGGCTGGGAAGAGAAATTCCCCGGTATTTTTGTCATCAGGGACGGATATATGAAGACGGGAATTCTTACCGGGCCGGGCCTGGGCGCGGTATGAGACGGTGCCGCTGCCGGCGCGGGCGGCTCAGGACTCCATGCGGAAAACAAACAGCCGCGAGGGCGCGTCTTCGGGAACGAGATAAAGCAGCCCGTCGCGGTAGTCCATGCCTTCACTCGTGTAGGGAACGCCACGGTCGGTGCGTCCCAGAATCTCGGTCTGCAAGGGCAGCAGCGTTTCCGGGTCGAGCCATTCGAGCACGGCCACGGCGGCCGGGCCGCTGCCGCGAAGCCCCGAGGCGAGGATCGATCCGTAGCGGCGTTTCATGTCCTGATACCGGGTGGCGTTCGGGTTTGCCCGGGTGCGCAGGAGCGCGCCCTCGCGCGAATAGAGATAAAGGCGGCGCGCGTCCCAGTTCGCCATCAGCAGCCCCTCGGGCACAACGGCGAGTGCGCCGATGTGATCGGGAACCTCGAACGAGGCGAGCAACTCGAGGGTCGCTTTGGAGCGGCGCTGGATGACGGTTCTCGACTCCGGCCGGTACTCGGCCACGGGGATCCAGAGCGAGTCCTCGTCCTGGTCCATGCCGCCGGGGTGATACAAACTGCCTGCCTGAAGCTCGACGGCGCGCAGGCGTCTGCCGGTGGCGAGGTCGTACTCGAAGAGGAACCCCTTGCGCGAGGCCTCGTCCACGCTGGTCAGATAGAGCCGGCCTTCGCCGATGACAAGGCCCTGCACATGATGCGTGTTCCCGTCCAGCGGCAGCACACGGAGCAGCGAAAGAGCAAGAAAAAAGAACAGGTGCATACGAACGGAGGCGCCCTACAATGCCAGTATGACGCGCGGAATTCTGATTCTACTTTTTCTTTGCCCCCTGTGGGGCGCAGACGGCGTGCGGATCCTCATCGCCTACCATTCCGAGACCGGCCGCACGGCGGCGCTGGCCGAAGCCGTGCGCGAGGGCGCCGCGCGCGTGGCGCGTGTCCAGGCGCTCGCGCGGCGGGTGAGCGAGGTCAGTGATGAGGAGATCCAGGCGGCGCATGGCGTGCTGATCGGAACGCCGGTGCACTGGCAGACGCAGGCGGCGGCGGTGAAGTCGTTCCTGGACCGGATGGGGCGCGTGCTGGGCCCGGAGTTCGGCGAGGGCCGCACGGGCGGCGTCTTTGTCACCTCGGGCTCGCCATCGAACGGCGCAGACCTGGCACGGCTCGACGTGATTGCCGCGCTGCTGTCGCTGCGGTTCGTCGTCGCAGGCGGCGTGATCGAGGGCGGCTACGGCTCGCTGGGCGCGCAGGCCTCTGGCGAGGTGACGCCCGCTGCCCGCGAAGACGCGCGCCGCTTCGGCGAACGCTTCGCGCGCCTCACCGCGAAGATGCAGGGCGCGGCGAGATGACAGCCCCCGCCGCATCGTGCTTCCGCCTGATACGATGCGGCAGAGCGGCCGCGCGGCGCGCTGCGCCGCGATCCGGCCCCGAACAGGGAGAACGAGGGATGCGCTGGACTGTCTGGATGACCGCCGCGGGCCTGTTTCTGCTGCCGGCTCTGGCCGCTGCGCCGCAGGAGCCGCTCGACACCCGCAACTGGACCACGGCCGACGATCACCGCCACATGATGCGCCGGCTTGGTATCCGGGCGCTGCGGCCCGGCCCGGCGGCGCGGGAAGACGCGCCGAATGCGGCCAACTACGACGAATCGCGCGCCAATCCTTTCCCCGATTATCCCGAGCTGCTGCGGACGCGCGACGGACGGCAGGTGACGACGCCGGAGCTGTGGTGGAAGGTGCGACGGCCGGAGATCGTGGAGGATTACGAACGCGAGGTGTACGGGCGCGTGCCGTCGAACGCGCCGCGGATTGAGTGGCGTGTGGTCCGCACCGCAGAGGACAGGGCGGGGCCGTTTCCGGTGATCGCCCGCGAACTCCGCGGCCGGGCGGACAACCGCAGTTGTCCTCTGATTGAAGTGGAAGTCCAGGCCGTGGTAGTGACGCCTGCGTGGGTGAAGCAGGCCGTGCCGGTGATGATTCTGTTCGGGCGGCCGGCGTTTCCTTCCGATCCCGTGCCACCGGCGTTTGCGAAGTTTGCCGCGCTGGCCGGGCCCGACCCGCCGGCCACGGTGCAGCTCATCGGAGCCGGATGGGGCTATGCGCTCCTCAGCCCCGCCGGCATTCAGGCCGACAACGGGGCCGGGCTGACGAAGGGCGTCATTGGCCTCGCAAACTGCGGCCGGCCGCGCAGGCCGGACGACTGGGGCGCCCTCCGCGCCTGGGCCTGGGGCGCATCGCGGCTGCTCGACTGGATGGAGACCGACCCCCGCGTGGACGCGAAACGCGTCGGCGTGGAGGGCGTTTCCCGCTTTGGCAAGGCGGCGCTGGTCGCGATGGCCTTCGACACGCGCTTTGCGGTGGCGCTCATCGGATCGTCCGGCGCCGGCGGGGTGAAGCCTTTCCGCCGCAATTTCGGCGAAGCGGTGGAGAACCTGGCCGGCCAGGGAGAATACCACTGGATGGCCGGGAATTTCCTGAAATATGCCGCGGCTGAGGCGGATTTCGGAGAGAAAAACGCCAGCGATTTGCCTGTTGAATCTCACGAATTACTGGCTCTTTGCGCGCCCAGACCGGTGTTTATCAGTTACGGAATTCCGGAAAAAGGCGATGCGAAATGGCTGGACCAGCAGGGCAGCTTCATGGCCGCCGTCGCCGCCGGGCCGGCCTGGCGGCTGCTCGGCGCGCAGGACCTCGGAGTGCAGGACGACTACCGGCGCGCGAAGATGCCGCCCGTGAACACCGGTCTGCTTGAGGGCGCGCTCGCCTGGCGGCAGCACGGCGGCGGCCACACCGACGGGCCGAACTGGAAGTATTTCATCCCCTGGGCGTCCGCCAGGCTCGGCGGTCCGCGGCCCGCGCCGCCGCCGCTGGCCGCCGATGAGGCAGTGCCCCGGCTGGACTCGAATTCGCTGGAGGCGCACGCACAACTGCTCGAGAAGACGAAACGGGGCCGCGTCGACCTCTACTTCCTGGGCGATTCGATCACGCGGCGCTGGGGAGCGCTGGACTACCCGGAATTTCTCGAACACTGGAAAAGGACGTTTTTCGGCTGGAACGCGGCCAATTTCGGCTGGGGAGGAGACACGACGCAGAACATTCTCTGGCGGATCCGCAATGGCGAAATGGAAGGCGTGAACGCCAGAGTGGTCGTGCTGCTGGCGGGCACGAACAATCTCGGGCGGCACGGTCCGGAGGAAATCGCTGCCGGAATTCGTGCCATTCTGTCGGAAATCGAGAAACGAATGCCGTCAGCCGCGGTGATTCTCATGGGCATTTTTCCGCGGAATGACCGCCCGGCATTCGTCGGCGCCATCCGGAATACAAATGCGTTGCTGGCCCGGATGGCAGGGCCGCGGGTGCGCTTCCTGGACCTGACGGACCGGATGACGGGCCCGGACGGAAAACCGCTCAGGGGAGTGCTGGATCCTGACGGCATCCACCTTTCGTTGCGCGGCTATGAAATCTGGGCGGAGGCGTTGCGGCCGCATCTCATGGAGCTGCTCGGGCCGCCCGCCAGTGAAGACCATGCTCCGCCGCCGACGGGCAACCCGGCGGCGATGCGCTAGGCGGCGCCCGCCTGCGCCAGCGCTTCGCCGAGCCGGGCGATGTCGGCTTCGTTGTTGTAAAAATGCGGTGAAACCCTGAGCAGGCCGTGCCGCGCGGAAACGAGGATCCGTTGCTGTTTCAGCCAGGCTGCGGCCCCAGCCGCGTTTTCCATGGGGACGGCGACAATGGGCGAGTCGTGATAGGGCAAAGCCTGAGGGAACAGGCGGCGCGCGCCGGCGGCGAGTTCGAGCACGCGCCTTTCGATCTGTTCGGGGCCGAGCTCGAGCATGAGATCGACGCTGGCTTCGAGCGCGTAAAGGAGGGCCGAGGGCAACATGCCGCCCTCGTATTTCTCGGCCGAGTCCTTCAGCTCGGGCCGGCCGTGCCAGAGAGCCGCCACCTGACGCCAGTCGTGATGGGAGCGCCAGCCCACGGCCAGCGGGGCCAGCCGCGGCCGCAGCCGCTCATGGACGGCGGCAAAGGCGATTCCGTTCGGCGCCAGCATCCACTTGTAGGCGTTGACGGCCAGCATGTCCGGGGCGATGCGCGCGAAATCGAAGCGCAGGGCGCCGACCTGCTGCGTGCCGTCGATGTAGAGAGGGATGCCGCGGCGGCGGCATTCGCCGCTGATGGCTTCCAGCGGCGCGCGCAAGCCGGTGGTGTAGTTCACCGAGCTGATGGCGACGAGCCGCGTCCGCGGGCTGATGGCGTCGAGCAGCCGCTCCGGCGCCGCCTCAACAAGCCGTGCGCCGTGGTAAAGCGGCGCGTAGATCTGATTGGGAAATTCCTGCTCCAGGGTAAGCACTTCATCGCCCGCCTGAAGGCCGAGGCCGTGGATCAGCACGGCCAGGGCGCTGGAGGCGTTGGGGAAGAACGCAATGTCGGCGGGGCGCGCGCAGATCAGCCGGGCGATCTTTTGGCGCAGCCGGTCGTGATCGTCGAACCAGGAGAGGAAGTCCGAGCAGGCCAGTTCGCGGCGGCGCGCAAAGTGATCCAGCACGGCCTGCTCGGTTCGGATCGAGAGTTGGCCGCAGGTGGCGGTATTGAGAAACGTCCAGCGGCTGAGGGAAGGGAAGAGCCCGCGGATGGCGTCCCAGTCTGGCATCAGTGCCTGGCCTGCGGGCGCGCCTGTTCGATGACCTGGCGGATTTCGGCCGCGGCGGAGGCGGCGTCGATCTCCTTCACTTCCCGGGTGCGCCGGTTGACGAGCTCCAGCTTGCCGGAGGCGAGCTTCCGGCCGATGTTAACGCGGAAGGGCACGCCGATGAGGTCGGCGTCCTTGAATTTCACGCCGGGGCTCAGGTCGCGGTCGTCGTAGAGAACGTCCACGCCCGCCTCTTTCAGTTCGCGGTAGAGGCGGTCGGCAGCCTCTTTCAGCGAGGCGTCGGTGGCCTTCACGGGCGTGATGATAACCTCGAAGGGCGCGATCGAGACGGGCAGGCAGATGCCGTCTTCGTCGGAATAGAGCTCGACGGCGGCGCACAGGACGCGTTCAACGCCGATGCCATAGCTGCCCATGATCACCGGAGTTTCGACGCCATTCTGGTCGAGCACGGTCAGGCCCATGGCGTGCGAATATTTATAGCCGAGCTTGAAGATGTGTCCGATTTCAACGCATTTCAGGATCTCCAGCGGCGCGCCGGTGTTGAGCTCCGTGTCGCCCGGGGCCACCTGGCGGAGATCGTGCCATTCGCCGCGGAAATCCTCGTCCGGGGTGACGTTTTTCAGGTGGTAGTCATCACGGTTGGCGCCGCAAACCATGTTTCTGCGGCCGCGCAACGCTTCATCGATGAGAATTCGGACGCCCTGGAGGCCGACGGGGCCAAGCGAGCCGGCCGAGGCTCCGAACAGTTCCCGGATCTCGTCCGGATGAGCCGGGCGGAACTCCTGGCAGCCGGCGGCGGACTGGAACTTGGTTTCCGAAAGCTGATGATCGCCGCGGAGAACGGCGACGACCGGCCGGCTGTCGGCGATGAGACAGAGCGTTTTCATCAGCGACGTCTGCGGCAGGCCGAGGAACCGCGCCACTTCCTCGATGGTTTTCTGGTTCGGCGTGTGGACGGGTTCGGGCTCAAGGGCGCCGTCGGGGTCCGGCGCCTCGGGCGGCTTCGGCCGCGAAACGGCCTTTTCGAGATTGGCCGCGTAACCGGCCTGGCGGCAGAGCACGACGTAATCTTCGCCCGCCTCGGTGGCCACCATGAACTCCTGCGACTGCGAGCCGCCCATGGCGCCGGAGTGGGCCTCCACCTCGATGTAGTCGAGCCCGCAGCGGTCAAAGATGCGGCAGTAGGCGATGCGGTGCTTTTCGTAGGATTCGTCCAGTCCCTCCGGGCCAAGATCGAAGGAATAGGAGTCCTTCATGATGAACTGGCGGACGCGGAGGAGTCCGGATTTCGGCCGGGGTTCATCGCGGAATTTCGTCTGGATCTGATACCAGATTTGTGGCAATTGCTTGTAGGAACGTAGTTCGCCCCGGGCAATGTCGGTCATGACTTCTTCATGCGTCATGCCGAGACAGAGAGGCCTGCCATAGCGGTCTTTCAGCCGGAAAAGATTGTCGCCCATGACGTCGTAGCGGCCGGATTCCTGCCAGATTTCGGCCGGATTCAGGGCGGCGAGATAAAATTCCTGGGCGCCGATCGCGTCCATTTCCTCGCGGATGATCTGCTGGATTTTCAGCATCGACCGCTGACCCAGGTACAGGTAGTTGTAGATGCCCGCTCCCAGTTGGCGGATGTAGCCGGCGCGGAGCAGCAGCCGGTGGCTGACCACTTCGGCCTCGGCGGGCGTTTCACGGAGCGTCGGAATGAAAGCGCGGGACCACAGCATGGGAAACCCTTGAGTGTAGCACGCAGGCCGCGGAGACTTGCGGCAGGCCGCCGGGACGGCTGGCTCAGGCCCAGGGCTGCGCCCGCCAGCGGCGGCGCCGGAAGTTGCGCCGCAGCCGCGTGGCCGAGAAGGCGGCCACGGCGGAGAACAGGCCGAAAGAACCCCACACAAGCATCTCGCCACGGCGGCGGTCGGCGGCCAGCGGCCGGTCCGGAATGGGCAGGGCCGGGTCCATGAGGCGGACGAGAAGGCGCAGGCGGACGGGACGGCGGCTGCCCCGCGTCTCAAGGACGAGAACCAGCTCCGCCGGGGCCGCGGCGACGGAGGAGACCGCGCCAGAGCGGGCAAAGTCTGTCTGTGCAACAACGCTGTGCGGCTTCCCCTGAAGCCAGGCGTCCACCTCGGCGGCGGGCAGCAGCACCAGCCGTGCGGCTTCGCCGCGGTGGACCAGCCAGACGCAGGCCACGCGCCGCGGCGCGTTGCGGATCGGAATGGCGAGCGTCCGCACCTGGCCGGGGGCGATGTCCACGGTGTCGTTGAAAATCACCTGCACGGCGGGCTGCGGCGGCGCGGTCAGCGCGAACAGAAGCGGCAGCAGCGTCATTTTTCTTCGTGCACCAGCCGCCCGGCGACGAAGTGCATTTTTACCCTTGTGCGGAGAATTTCCGCCGGAGGGATGGTCATGATATCGCGATCCAGCACAATAAAATCAGCGTATTTTCCGGGCTCCAGCGTACCGCGCAGCTTTTCTTCAAAGGCCGCAAAGGCCGGGAAAATCGTCCAGGATTCAAGCGCCTCTTCCCGGGTCATTTTCTGCTCGGGCATCCAGCCGCCGGGCGGACTGCCGGCAGCGTCCTGGCGGGTAATGGAGGCGTAGAAACCGGCCATGGGATCGGGCTCTTCCACCGGGAAATCACTGCCATTGGGCAGCGGAATGCCGAGTGCCAGGAAGCGGCGCCACGCATAGGCCCCGGCGATCCGGTCCGGCCCCAGGCGGGCCTCCGCCCAGCGCATGTCGCTGGTGGCATGAGTGGCCTGGATGGCGGCAATGATGGAAAACTCGCGGAAGAGGCGGAAGTCGGGCAGGGAGACGACCTGGGCGTGCTCGATGCGGAAGCGCCGGTCGTTGGGCCCGCCAAGCACGGCGGCATATGCGTCGAGGACGATGCGGTTGGCGCGGTCGCCAATGGCGTGCGTGCACACCTGGAAGCCGCGGGCCGCCGCCTGGCGGGCGATTCGTTCAATCTCGTCTTTCGGCGTGATGAGCAGGCCGGTGTTGTTGCGGTCGTCGGCGTAGGGCTGCCAGAGAGCGGCGCCGCGCGAGCCCAGGGCGCCGTCGGCGTAGAGCTTGATGGCGCGCACGGTGAGCCACTCGCCAATCTCCGGGCCGCGATTGAGGTATTCGCGCCACAGGGGTCCGTCGCCGCCGATCATGGCGTAAATGCGAATGGGAAGCCTGCCCTCGGAGATGAGCTCGCGGTATGCGCGGAGGTCTTCCTGTGTGACGCCGGCGTCGTGGACGCCGGCCAGGCCGAGGCGGGCGCATTCGGCGGCGGCGAGGGCGAGCTGGCGTTTGATCTCGGCAAACGAGGGCGGTGGGATGCGGCGCCGCACGAGTCCCATGGCCTGGTCGATCAGAACCCCCGTCGGCCTGCCCGCTGCGTCGCGCAGAATCCTGCCGCCGGGCGGATCCGGAGTTTTTTCCTCGATCCCCGCCAGGCGCAAGGCAATCGTGTTGACCCAGGCGGCGTGCCCGTCGACGCGCGACAGAAACACGGGATGATCCGGAGCGGCGCTGTCCAGATCTTTCGCGTCCGGAAAGGCGCCGCCCCAGTGGGTCTGGTCCCAGTTGCGGGCCACGATCCAGCTGCCCTTCGGGAGCGTGGCGGCGCGTTCGCGGACCCAGGCGGCGATGTCGGCGATCGTACGGACATGGCGGAGGTCGCGCGATTCGAGCACGGCGCCGAGGCTGCGCATGTGGGCGTGGGAGTCAATAAATGACGGAAAGACGGGCGCTCCGCCCAGATCCAGGCGGCGCGTGGCCGGCCCGGCCAGGCGGAGGGCGTCTTCGCCAATGGCGGCAATGCGGCCGTCCCGGATGGCCATGGTCGAGACGGGCTTTGCGCGCGCGGTGACGTAAATGCGCGCATTCACAACAAGCAGGTCCGCCACCGTTTGTTCCTGCGCCCCATGGGCTGCCGCCAGCAGGAATAGAATGGGGAGCATGGAAGACAGTATGTCACAGGGCCCCGTGGAGGCCGCGGCCGCCGTGGAGGGATGGCGGAGCTGGGTAGCGGGCGCCTGCGGGGTGGCGCTCGCCCTGCTCTTCCTGATTGCGGGCCTCTGGAAGCTCAGCGATCCCCTGGCGATGGCCGAGCGCGTCACCCAGCTCCTGATCCCGAAGCCGCTGGCCACGCCGGTGGCCCTGCTGGCAGGCATCGGCGAGACGTGGATCGGCCTGCTGCTGCTGGTGCCGCGTTGGCGGCGCTTGGGCGGCTGGCTGGCCGCCGCCATTTTGCTGGTTTTCATGGGCTATTTCGCCGTCTTTTACGGGCGGCTTCAGGGAGAAGATTGCAGCTGTTTTCCGTGGCTGAAGCGCGTTGTCGGAATGCAGTTTTTCGTCTCCGACGGACTGATGTTGATCGCCGCGCTCGTGGCGGCGGCCTGGTCCGTGCGGAGCACGAGCCTGAAGCAGGCGGCGATGGCGCTGGGCGTAATTGTCGTCATGGCGCTGGCCGTGTTCGGTGCGACCCTGGTTCAGCGCGGCGGCGTGCAGGCGCCGGCGGAGATCCAGGTGGACGGCAAGCCCTACGCGCTGCGGCAAGGGCGCACGCTGCTGTTCTTCTTCGACCCCGAATGTTCCCACTGTTTTCAGAGCGCGAAGCAGTTGGGAACGCTTGAGTGGAACGGGGCGCGCGTCGTGGCCGTGCCCACCGTGAACCCGCAGTGGGCCACGGCCTTCCTGCGCGACACGGGTCTTCGGGCCGGGGTGAGCTTCGATGCGGGCAGGCTCCGCCAGGTGTTCCGCTTCACCGACCCGCCCTATGCGGTGGCGCTGGAAGACGGGCGCGTGCGGCGGGAGTTCACGTTCGCCGATGGGGAGGACGTTCCGGCGGGCCTCCGGCAGTTGGGCTGGATCCGTTGACGGCGCGGGCCGCTTCAGCCGGTCTCCACGCCGCGGCGGCGCGCGTAGCGGCGCCCGAGTTCCCGCAGGCGGTCTTCGCTGGTCCGTTCCCGAACCAGCCCAAACAGCAGACGCTCTTCCACGGCAAAGTGTTCGCGCACGAGCTCCACCAGGCGCCGCAAAAGCGAGCGGGCGCGCCCGGACTCCCGCGCGGTGTGGAGCTTGTCGAGCAGGCGCCGCATTTCTTCATGTTCGCCGTACATGGCTTCGAGCGCTTTCTCAAGCGCCGGGGGCGCATGATCCAGCGACGCAAACAGGAGTTGATCCTCCTCGACGGCATGGGCCTGCAAGACGACCTCGAGCGCGGCGCCGCAGCCCTTCAGCTCGGCCAGTCCCATGGCCGGGAGGCGCTGTTCCATGCTGCGCAGGAGCGCGAGGATGCAACCGTGCTCGCCAAGCAGCAGCTCGATGAGCCCGGCGCCGGTTTCTTTCTGCACTGCGGCCATGCTTCCGGGAAACGTCTTCTATTTTGACAGATTCCGGTCTGATTGACGATTGCCGGGCCGCGCGGCCGTTTTGATAGCATGGCGGGTGCACAGCCATGACCACCGTGTTGCGGGCGGCTGCGTGGGCGGCGGCGCTTGTGCTTGTTGCAGACCTGGCCGCGGACGCCACCCAGCGGAGGAAGAAGAAGCAGAAGGAAGAAGACGAGATCACGCAGACGCTCGAGCTGCCTCCGGAGCCGCCGGCCTTCGTCTCGGCCGACCCCGCCCGCCTTGGCTTCATTCATGCGCCGCTTTCATCGCGCGGACTGCTTTCGCAGCAGACGCGCGACGGGCTGCGGTTGCTGCTTCAACAGGGGCGCGGCGCGCGATTTGTGCGGATTCGCGCCTATGTGGCCGGTTCGGGCGATCTGCGGCGCGTCCCCATGCTCGTGGCCGAGACGTTCGCCGAGCGAAAGCTGCCGCTGCCCGTGGTGACCGTCGTCGGAGTGGGTGCGCTGCCGCTCGAGGGCGCTCAGATCCAGATGGTGGCGGTCATCGAGCAGCGCAGGCCGGCTGGAGCGGGCGTCCTGTTTGCCACCGTGTCTTCACCCACCCCCGCCGCCACCTTCCGAAAGCTGGCTCAAACGATGGAACAGGCGGCGGTGAAGCCGCAGGCGCTGGCCTCGCTGGTTTGCGGTGTGACCAGCCCGGATCTGCTCGAGCCGGTGCGGCGCGAGGCGGCGGCACTGTTTCCGCGCGCATCGCTGGTGGCGTTTCAGGTGCAGCGGCTGCCGGCCGAACCGGCCGTCGCGTGTGAAGCGGCGGCCCCGCTGGCCGAGCCGCTCGCCGGGGGCGCGCGGCGGTTGGACTCGGCGGTGGCGTTGAGCGTGCCGCGAATCGTCTTCACCGGGGCGCAGCTTGCTTTCCGATATGAAGAGAGCGACGCACGGCTCGCCTTTCAGCGGCTGGAACGGACGCTCCAGCAGGCGGGCTCGTCGCTGAAGTCGGCTGTGGTGTTGAACATCTTTCCGTTGTCGCGGCAACTGGCCGAACTGGCCTGCCGCGTCCGCGGCGAATTTATCGATGTCGCCAATCCTCCGGCAGGGCTGGTGGCGCCGTATGAAGGGCTGCCGTCGATGGACGGCGCCTTTGCCCTGGAGGCGGTGGCGCTGCCCGCGCCGGGCGTGCAGTAATTCACTCCGAGCGAGACTCGGAGAGACAATAAGCGAGGTACTGATCCATGTCGCAGGCTCCTGTGGTGACGTTTGGTGAAATCATGCTGCGGCTGGCGCCGCCAGGCTTTGAGCGGTTGCTGATGTCGCCCACGCTGGTGGCCACCTTCGGCGGAGGCGAAGCCAACGTCGCCGTATCCGTGGCCAACTTCGGACATCCGGCCCGTTATGTGACGGTGCTTCCGGACAATCCGATCACCGACGCCTTCATCTACCAGATGCGCGGCTTCGGCATCGACACGCGCTTCATCCGCCGCGCTCCGGGCCGCTTCGGCATTTACTTTGTCGAACCCGGTGCCAACCAGCGGCCGTCCAAGGTGGTCTACGACCGCGCATACTCGTCGATTTCGCAGGCCCGGCCGGGCGATCTGGACTGGAAGGCGATCTTCGCCGATGCCGGCTGGTTCCACATCACCGGCATCACGCCAGCGCTGTCGCAGTCGGCGGCCGACCTGGCGCTGGAGGCAGTTCGAACGGCGCGCGAGATGGGCGTGCCGGTCTCCTGTGATCTCAACTACCGGAAGAACCTGTGGAAGTACGGCAAGAGCGCGCAGGAGGTGATGACGGAGATCGTCCGCTACGTGGACTACGCGATTGCCAACGAGGAGGACTGTCAGAAGTCGCTCGGCATCCAGATCGACGTGGACGTGGCCTCCGGCAAGCTCGACCGCGGGCAGTACCAGCAGCTGGCCGAAAAAGTCCTGGCTGCGTATCCGAATCTCAAGCTGATCTCGATCACGCTGCGGGAGAGTTACTCGGCCTCCCACAATGGCTGGTCGGCGTGCCTGCACGACCGCAACGAATTCCTGGTGAGCCGGCACTACGACATCACGCATATCGTCGATCGCGTGGGCGGCGGCGACGCCTTTGCCGGCGGGCTGATCTTCGGCATTCTGAACCTGCCCTCGCTGCGGGACGCGCTGGAGTTCGCAGTGGCGGCCTCGTGCCTGAAGCACAGCGTGCCGGGCGATTTCAACCGGTTCTCGCGGGCCGAGGTGGAGGCGCTGCTCAAAGAGGGCGGCAGCGGGCGCGTCGAGCGCTAAGGCGGGCGTGGCGGCCGCGGGACATGCGAGGGCGCGCCCCGCGGCCTTTGGCCTGCGCTCGGGGCTGCCTGAGTCCGCGGGCGCCATCCGACAGGAAAGGAAAGCAGCGGGAAGGTGGTGCGAGGACGCGGCGGCGGGAAGGGAAAGAAACAATTTTCAGCATTCACGTTTTATACACAGGGTTTTCACAGAACTGTCATCGTAACTTATTGGAAACAGGGAAAATAAAGTTTCCTGCGGAGGGCGTCTTTCAGGCCGATTTCTATTGACACTTTCTGGGCCTTGTTGCATAGTAAGGGTGGTTCCAAGAGGTTCACGGAACAGCGAGCCGAAGGGAACGTAGCGAGCCCGGAACGATGATCCGGCAGTGGAACAAAAAACGCTGCCGGGGAGCGAAGGGCAATCGGGCGTTCCGGACGGCAAGCCGCCGAGAGAGCCAGCCTGACGGCGCGCGTTGATCCCGAGGGGCGAAAACCCCGGAGGGGAGCGGCTGGAAGGTTCGGGCTTTCCGGGTTGGCGCTGATCCGGCGGACAACGGGTCTTGGCCGCAGATCTCCCCGGAGGTCCTCGAGGCAGCCGAGGAGGGAGGCCAGGGCGGACCGGGTTCGCGGGAAAGCGTCAATGGAGGCGAAGAAGCAGGCCAGGATCGGTGACCCCGCCGGGGCGCTCCGGTAACGGCAGCGTCCATGCGGGCGAGAGAAAGGCCGCTTCGAGTTCCCGGCTTCGCTTCGGCTGAGTCGCTGGCACGGCCTCCCGCGGCGAACTGGTTCCGGGCAAATCCCGGAGTCGGGGAGCGGGAAGCCAAGGGTGCCCGGTCAGCCGGATGCGCCACGCTCAAGCCCGTCTAGACGGGTTGGGGAGCAAGCTGAGTCCGCGGGTCACTTGGAACCATTTTTGTGGGCCCGCCATAGCCGTGCGGCTCCCCGGGAGGGTTGAGCCCGGCCAATGGCGGGCCCGCAATGCTTTCGGCCGGCCTGTCTGGGGCTCACCATCCCGGCCTGCGCGATGAGGCGGGCTCGGCCCGCTCTGCTACTCTCACAGTTCCGCCTTTCCACATCGGAGCCGCGGGTGAAGCAGCCGTAGGCCGCGAGAACGGGCCGACAACACGGCTCGCCGGTGCTGCCCGCGGCGCTCGCGCTGCCGCTCTGCGCCATCGAGGAAAAGCACGGCGTCCTGGTGGGCGAGGTGCTGCGGCGGGAGTCTGCGGCCAAAAAGATCGTCGTCAGGGCCGCGGACGGAACGGAGCACGCGTTCCGCTTCACCGCCCGGACTGCGGTCCACGGCCTCCGCGACACCGGCGAGGCAGCCAAAGACGTTTTCCACGGCCTCAAAGTGGGAACTTCAGTTGCCGTCCATTACACCGAAAAGGGCGGAGAAAAATTGGCGGAAGCGGTCGATCATATTGGCAAGGACGGCCTGAAGGCGTCGACATACACCGTGCGTGAAATCGACCGCGGGGGAAAGAAGATGATTGTCGAGACGGAAAAAGGCGGGCGGGAGACGCTTCACCTCACCGACCTCGCGGCGCGGGACGCCGGCAAAGACATTGAAAAAGGATCAGAAAAGGCCGCAAAAGTCACCGTTTATTATACGGAAGAAAGCGGGAAGAAGATCGTGCATTTCTTCA
>JBMFOK010000012.1:0-108102 GCA_049969655.1 Bryobacteraceae bacterium | reverse complement strand
CCGATGGGGCCTGCCAGTGCTCCGGGAGATGCAGGGACAACGGCCGAAACGGCCACGAGGGGCAGCGAACAGCCATCTTCCCCCACCCATGGGATCGCGCGCGGGGAACTCCATTGAACTCATCGTTTGTTTCAGTTTGCGCCAGGTTTCCGTTTCATTTTTATTCAGGCAAAGGCCCCCACGATGGATTCCTCGCGGTGCGGCCGTTGGAGCCGAGGCAGTTTCTCCCGGGGGCGGATCGGGGCGCGAAGGCGGTGCCCCTGCGAAGACACGGCGCACCACCGGTCTCTTCCTGGCCGGATCGCACAGAGAGGCGTCGCCCCGTCTCATCGCCCTTCGGGAGAAAGCCGTGACAACGAAGAAAAAGGTACATGGCAAAGGCTCGCCCTCCTCATGAGGTCTCAGACCGATTTCCGGACTGGGAAATGCCTCTCGTCGGCGTGTCTCTTTCCGGGGATGCTGCCGAAAGAGCCAGCGTGGATCCCTGCGGCGGACGCTGTCCGGAGCGCGATGCGCGCGGCCTGCCGTGCCGCGCGTCTGTTTGGTGCGCGCCGTGGACGCAACGGATACGGCGTGAAATTCCGCCAGGCATTCGGCCGTTCCTGCCGTGACGATTTCTTGAAAATTACGGCTAAAAATCGAGCCAGATTCTCGCGGCGCTGCCGGCGGCGGTAAACGGCCCGGATCGGGAAGGACCACGGCGCCATCGAAAGTCACGCGCAAGGTGCGAAATATCATCGAGCCGGACCAAATGTCAGCATCTGATTTCACATCTGTTGCAACAAATGATTTTTCATTTTGCAAGCCCCAGTGGATCATGGGGATAGGCGGTTCCAGCCCCCTTGACACCGTGGGCCTTTTGTGATTGACTTGCGCCAAGCTGGCTCCGGCTGGCGAACCCGGTTTCAGGAGGTACCATGAGTCCAGTTCGAAGGGTATGGGTGTTGTGTTTGCTGCTTCTGCTGCCCGCCGTCGCGGCGGCGCAGCTGGCCACAGGTTCCATCGCCGGTCTGGTCACCGACCCCAATGGGGCCGTCGTGCCGGCGGCCAAGGTCGTCGCCACGGACACCGCGCGGGAGACCAAGTACGAAGCGATTACTTCAGAGGCCGGCATCTACGTCTTTCCGGCGCTTCCCGTAGGCACGTACACGATTTCGGTCGAGGTGCCGGGCTTCAAGCGGCTGTCGCGGGCGGGCGTCGAGGTGCGCGTGGCCCAGCGGCTCGACCTGAATCTTCAGCTTGAGCTGGGCGACGTCCAGCAGACCGTGGAAGTGACTGCGGAGGCGCCGGTTCTGGAGGCCACAACCAGCGAGCGCGGAGCGAACTTCTCGCCCAAGTTCATGGAAAACCTGCCGCTGTTTACTGGCGGCATCCGCAACCCGCGCAATTTCATCCAGTACATGCCCGGCGTCAACACGGGCGCGGAACTGTCCGTGTCGGGTTCCGGCGGACGGGCGCAGGAGATCATGATCGACGGCGGCTCGCTCGTGATTCCCGAATCGGGCGGCGTTGTCTTCAACATGCCGTCGGCGGAGATCTTTGGCGAGTTCAAGCTGCTGACGGGCACCTACTCGGCCGAATATGGCCGCGTCGGCGGCGGCATTGAGATGTACGTCACCAAGAGCGGCGGCAGCTGGTTCCACGGGGCCGCATTCCACAACATGCGGCGCGACATCTGGAACGCCAACAGCTGGACGTTCAACTCCATCGGCCGCGCCCGCCCCAAGGAGCGATTCAACGAGACCGGCGGGGCCATGGGCGGCCCAGTGCTCATCCCGAAGGTTTACAACGGCCAGAACCGGACCTTCTGGTACTTCACCTACACGAAGGACATCCGCCCGGCCTCGCTCAGCTTCCCGGTGCTCACCGTGCCGACGGCGCGCATGAAACAGGGCGACTTCAGCGAAGCGGGCGTCCCGCCCATCTACGACCCGCTCACCACGAACAACAACGTGCGCGCGCCGTTCCCCGACCAGCGCATTCCGCAGTCGCGCTTCAGCAACGTATCGAAGAACCTGCTGCCGCTGATCCCGGATCCGAACGTCAACCGGCTGGCGCAGAACTACAACTTCGTTTCGACCAGCGTCTTTGACCGCACCATCTGGAGCATCAAGCTCGACCATAACTTTTCGGCCAACCAGCGGGTCAACTTCTTCCTTTCGCGGGAAGACCAGATCCAGGACGACACGACCAATTTCCCCGGACCCATCGGCAATGGCCTCCAGAACGGTCAGAAGCCCTGGAACGTGCGCGCCAGCCACGTGATGACTCTCAAGCCGAACCTGTTGGCGGTGACCAACATCGCCGTCTCCGCCACGCGCCAGTACTGGCGCAACCCGAACCAGCGCGGGTGGGGCTCAAAGCTGGGCATCCCCGGCCTGAGCGGCGACTGGGACGCGATGCCGCGCATCCAGTTCCAGGGCGCGGCCGGCCTGTCGCCTTATGGCGTGCAGGACGGCAAGGTGGACAACGGCGGCCAGGACAACGACACGTTCATGGTCACGCAGGGTTTCACCTGGGTACGCGGCCGGCATGAGATGAAGTTTGGCTGGGACGCCCGCTGGTTGCAGACCCTGGGCCGCGACTACGCCGGCGCCAACGGCCGCTACATCTTCCACCGCCGCCAGACGGCCATGTCGCCGGCCACGGACACGACCACCGGGCACGAGTTTGCCAGCCTCCTGCTGGGCGCCGTGGACGCCGCGGATCGGGTGGTGCCTCCGGTCCTGTTCGACCCGGTCAAGTACCGTTACGTCGCCGGTTACTTCCAGGACAACTGGCGCGTGAATCCGCGCCTCACGCTCAACCTCGGCATGCGTTATGAAGTGCCCATCGGCTGGCACATTCCGAATGGCTACTCCACGTTCGACCCGCGCGTGGCCAACCCCGGCGCTGCCGGCATGCCCGGAGCTTACATCTTCGCCGGCCAGGGCGCGGGCCGCACGGGCACGCCGCGCACCTTCCCGACGGACTGGACCAACGTCGGGCCGCGCGCCGGCTTCGCCTTCAAGCTGTTCGACAGGACGGTGCTGCGCGGCGGCTACGGCATCTATTACCAGACGCTCGGCAATGGGGGCTGCGGCTGCCGTCTCGGCTTCTTTGCGCAGAACGCGCTTCAGAGCGATGGTTTTAACCCGGTGATCAACTGGGACGGCGGCATCCCGATCCGGCCCGGCTACAAGCCGCCGCCGAACCTGGATCCCACCATCGCCAACTGGCTCAGCGCCGACTACATGGGCCCCACCTTCGGCAAGGCCCCGCGGATCCAGACCTGGAGCTTCAACATCCAGCAGGAGATCGGCAGGGGCTGGCTGATCGACATCGCCTACCAGGGCAACCGGGGCCGCTACCTGAACTCCACCATCGACATCAATCAGCTTCCGGTCAGTTATCTCCAGTTGGGTTCGCTGCTGACCCAGCCGCTGAACAGTCCCGCGGCGGCGGCCGCCGGCATCGGCGAGCCGTTCCCGGGCTTCATCAACGCCTTCCGCGCCGGCCGCGGCTTCATGCCTCGCGTGGCTGACGCGCTGCGGCCCTATCCGCATTACCAGTCCATCTGGAGCCGCAACTCCGCCCTGGGCCGCACCTGGTACGATTCGCTCCAGCTTAAGGTGGAGCGCCGCTACGGCGACCTTCAGTTCCTGGGCACGTACGTCTGGTCAAAGTCGCTCAGCCAGGCGCACTTCCGCCAGATCTTCTCGCAGAACTTTTCGCCGGGCGGGCAGTTGCAGGATTCCTACAATCCCGACGACGGCAAGTCCTATCTGCCCTTCGACCAGCCGCACGTCAGCACCATGCTGCTCACCTACACGCTGCCGTTTGGCAAGGGCAAGAAGTTCCTGGGCAATGCCAACCGGCTCACCAACGCGCTGGTGTCCAACTGGATCATCAGCTCGGCGCATCGCTGGGCAAGCGGCAACCTGATTTACATCACAACGCCCGGCAACCCATTGGGTTCCACGATCTTCTCCACGGTGACCAAGGCGGTACAGGTCCCGGGCGCTGCGGTTCGTACGGGGATCGACCGCACCAGTCTGGATCCAAACAACCCATCCACGCGATGGCTCAACCCGGGCGCCTGGCAGCCGGCGCCGGCCTTCTCGCTCGGCACGGCCGCCTTCTTCCACACCGACTTCCGCCAGCCGCCGGTGTTCTCTGACAACATCGGCATCATGAAGCGGACGACGCTGTGGGAGAACGACAAGAACCCGGTGACGCTCATCTACCGCGCCGACGCGTTCAACGCGTTCAACCGGACCAACTTCGGCGGCGTGGTGGGCACCATCGGCAACGCCAACTTCGGCCGCCCGACCGGTCCGCAGCTCGGCCCGCGGCTCATCACCATGGGCCTGCGGCTCGAGTTCTGAGCGCCGCGGCCGGCTTTCAGCCATCGAATGGCCCGGGGCCTGAAGGCCCCGGGCCTTTTTGCGTGCGGCCGCGCCGGATGTGATATACAAAGAGATTCGCGGGTCTGCTTTATGTCCCTCCACTTTGTCGACTATCTCGTCCTCGTGCTGTATTTCGGGTTCGTGCTCGGCATCGGCTGGTTTCTGCGCAAGCATGTGCGCACGAGCAGCGAGTTTCTGACGAGCGCCCACTCGCTGCCGCTGTGGATCACGTCGCTTGCATTTCTGGCGGCCAACATGGGCGCGCTGGAAATGATCGGCATGTGCGGCTCCGGCGCCAAGTACGGCATGCTGACGTCGCACTTTTACTGGGTGGGGGCGATTCCGGCGATGCTGTTTGTCGGCGTCTTCATGATGCCGTTCTATTACGGCAGCAAGGCCCGGAGCGTGCCCGAATATCTCAAGCTGCGCTTTGACGAAAAGACGCGCGGCTTCAACGCATTCACCTTCGCGGTGATGACGATCTTCAGCTCCGGCATTTCGATGTACGCCCTCGGCATCCTGCTCCAGGCCATCTTCGGCTGGAGCTTCACGTTTTCGGTGCTGATGTCGGCGGGCATCGTCCTCGCCTACACCTACCTGGGCGGACTGTCGAGCGCCATTTACAACGAGGTGCTCCAGTTCTTCCTCATCGTCACCGGCTTCGCCCCGCTGGCGATTCTCAGCGTGCACAAGGCGGGCGGCTGGCGGGGGATCGAGCAGCGCCTGAGCCCGCAGATGACGGAGGCGTGGAAGCATCTGGCCAACCCGGCGGACAACCCGATGGGCGTCGAGATCTTCGGCCTGATCATGG
Source organism: Bryobacteraceae bacterium (assembly GCA_049969655.1). GTDB lineage: Bacteria > Acidobacteriota > Terriglobia > Bryobacterales > Bryobacteraceae > JANWVO01. The sequence continues at coordinate 102,903 of JBMFOK010000012.1, read as the reverse complement.
GCCTCGGTTTCGTGCTCAGCTTCGGCTACTGGTGCACGAACTATCTGGTGATCCAGCGCGCCATGGCGGCGCGCACGATGACTGACGCGCGCAACACGCCGATTGTCGGCGCCTTCCCGAAGATGCTGATCCCGTTTGTCGTCATCGTGCCCGGCATTGCCGCGGCGGCGCTGGCGCAAATGGGCACGGGCTACTCGATCCCGATGAAGAACGGCGGCCCGGACTATGACAAGGTGCTCTTCAGCCTGATGGCGGAGTTTTATCCGAGCGGGATGCTCGGGGTGGGCCTGACGGCGCTGGTGGCCTCGTTCATGAGCGGCATGGCGGGCAACGTGACCGCATTCAACACCGTCTGGACCTACGACATCTACCAGAGCTACATCCGCAAGAACGCGCCGGACTCGCACTATTTGTGGATGGGCCGCATGGCGACGATCTTCGGCACGGCGCTGTCGATCGGGGCCGCGTTTCTGGCGACGAAGTTCAACAACATGATGGACTTCCTCCAGCTCATCTTCGGCTTCGTGAACGCACCCCTGTTTGCCACCTTCCTGCTGGGCATGTTCTGGAAGCGCGCCACCGGCAACGGCGCCTTCACCGGGCTGGTGACCGGCACGGCCGCCGCCGCGCTCACCTACAGCCTGACGCTCGCTGAAGGCAAGGGCGGCTGGCTGGGCGTGGTGCACGAGTTCCCGTCCTCGATGGCGCAGAACTTCTGGGTGGCGATCAACGCCTGGACGGTCTGTTTCGTGGTCACCATCGTCGTCAGCCTGTTTGGCAGGCCGCGGCCGGAAGCGGAGCTGGTCGGGCTGGTCTATGGCGTGACGAAGCACGAAGCCGAGCCGGCGGTCTGGTACAGGCGTCCGGCGGTGCTGGCGCTGATCGCCGGCCTGATGTGCCTGGGGCTGAACGTGATCTTCTACTAGGAGCCTGCGATGCTGGACCTGAGAAAACCCGCCGGCTACTTTTTCGTGCTGCTCGGCCTGATCCTGAGCGTCACCGGACTCGCATTCGATTTCCGCGCGCCGTTGCTGGACCGCAACCTGAACCTCGAGTTCGGCATCTTCTCGCTTGTCTTCGGAGGCGTGTTCCTTTGGCTCGCACGTCGCGCGTGAAGAAGTGGTTCGCGCCCGGCCGCGTGAACCTGATCGGCGAACACACCGACTACAACATGGGCTTCGTGATGCCCGTGGCGCTGGAGCTGGGCTGCACGGTGCGCTCCGCGCCGGCGCGGAGGCCGGTGCTGCATCTGAGCAGTGCACAATTTCCGGGTGAAATGATTTTTCCGCTCGATGCGATTCCCTCCATGCGGCGCACCGGCGCGTGGGCGGATTACGTGCTGGGCGTGGCGCGCGAGCTCGCCCGGCTGGGCGTCGAGCTCCGGCCCATGCGGCTGGAGATTGACGCGAGCGTGCCCACCGGGAGCGGGCTGAGCTCGTCGGCCGCGCTGGAGGTGTCGTCCGCGCTCGCGCTGCTCGACGGCCGCGAGCTGCCGAAGCTCGAAATCGCGCGGCTCTGCCAGCGCGCCGAGCGCGAATTCGTCGGCATGCCGTGCGGCATCATGGACCAGTACGCCTCGCTGTTCGGCCAGGAGCACAAGGCGATCCTGCTCGACTGCCGCTCGGTCACGCACGAATACGTTCCGATCCCCGGCGGGGTCGAGATCGTCATCGCCAACACGATGGTGAAGCACGAGCTCGGCTCCTCAGCCTATCGCCAGCGCGTGGCCGAATGCCGGCAGGCGCTGTCGTTTTTTCCGGGGCGCGAGTCGCTGCGCGACGTGACGCTGGCCGATCTCGAGCGCGCCTCGCGGCAGATGCCGGAGATCCCGCTGGCGCGGGCCCGGCATGTGATCCTCGAGAATCAGCGCGTGCAGGACTTCTACGCCGCCGCGCTGCGCAACGACCTGAACACGATGGGCCGCCTGATGGTGGAGAGCCACCGCTCGCTCCAGCATGACTACGAGGTCAGTTGCGAGGAGCTGGATTTTCTGGTCGACACGGCGCTGACGCTCGACGGCGTCTATGGGTCGCGCATGACCGGCGGCGGCTTCGGCGGCTGCACGGTGAGTCTGGTGGAGCGCGGGGCCGTGGATGGCTTCCGTGTGCGGCTCACCGCCGCGTATCAGCAAAAATACGGGCTCACCCCCGCCATCTACGCCTGCACGCCGGCGGCCGGCGCAAGGCGCATCGGATGAGCGGATGAATCCCCGCCTCTGGCGCGCGCTCGTGGCGGCGCTCCTGCTCGTGCAGGGCGCACGCTGCCTGTACACTTCCTGGCGCGAGACGCAGACCGTCGACGAAGGCATCCATATCGCCAGTGGCTACACGTTCCTGAAGACGGGCCTGTACGAGCTCGACGCCGAACATCCGCCGCTGGCGCGCGTGTGGTTCACGCTGCCGCTGGCGGCGCTGCGTGCCGACGCGAAGCTCGGCGAAGAGTCCTGGAAACACCGGGACATGATCGAGCACGGCAAGCAGGTGCTCTACCGGCAGCCGAAGTGGCGCGCGGAAACGCTGCTCTTTTCCGCGCGGGCGATGGTGGTGCTGCTGACGCTCGCGCTGACGCTGGCGGTGGCGCTGTGGACGCGGGCGCGGTTCGGCCCGGTGGCCGGACTGTCGGCCGCGGCGCTGGTATCGTTTGATCCCACCCTGTGCGCCCACGGCCATTACGCCACCACCGACATGGCGGCGGCGCTGATGGCGTTTGTCGCGATCATCGCCTTCGAGTCGGCGCTGCTTCACGGCGGCTGGAGGCGCATCGTGCTGGCGGGTGTGGCCACTGGCGCGGCCTTTGCGGTGAAGCTGTCGATGCTGTTTCTCGCGCCCTGCTTCGTCCTGCTGGCCGCCGCTCTCCACACGGGCTGGCGTCGCAGCGCGGCAGCGCTCCTCGGCACGTTCGTGCTGGCCGTACTGGTGGCGATGCTCTCCTACGGGCCGGCGGGCTGGCGGTGGAGAGATCTGGGCCGTCTCGATGAGCGCGTGGCCGAAGGCGGCCCGGTCAACACGGCGCTGCGCCTGGCCGGCGAGAAGTGGCACGTTCCGGCGCATCCGTGGCTCGTCGGCATCGGTACGCATTTCCACCATCAGGACGAGGGCCACGAAGCCTACCTGCTGGGCGAGATTTACAAGGGCGGCCGGTGGCAGTACTTCCCGGTGGCGTTCCTGGTGAAGACGCCGGTGGGAACGCTGCTGCTCGTGGCGCTGGCGCTGCCGCTGCTCGTCGTGGCCCCGTACCGCGTCTGGGCGGCGCTGCTGATCCCGCTGGCCGTTTACTGGGCGGGAGCCGTGCAGAGCCACGTCAACATCGGCGTGCGCCATCTGCTGCCGGTCTTCCCGTTTACCATCGTCCTGGCTGCCGGTTTGATGGCCGCCTGGGGAGGCAGGCTGTACCGCCGGGCCGCGCCGGTTCTTCTTGCCGGATGCTGCCTGCTCGCGGCGGCCGAAAGCGTCCGGATCTTCCCGCATGACATTGCGTTTTTCAACGTGGCCGCGGGCGGTCCGGAAAATGGCCACCGCATCCTGCTCGATTCCAATATCGACTGGGGGCAGAGCCTCGGCGAGTTCATCGAGTGGCTTGGCGAGCGGCCGCGCAACGAGGTCTGCCTCTGCTATTTCGGCGTCGTGCCCCTGGATTACTTCGGTTTCGACGAGTGCGGCGTCATCCCGGACGAAGAGATCCGCCGCGGAGGCCGCCCGGAGCGGAGATGGTATGCGATGAGCGTGACGCTGCTCGAGGGCGTCTACCACAAACGCGAGTGGTACGGCTGGCTGCGGGCGCGGAAACCGGTGGCGAAGATCGGATATTCGATTTACGTTTTCGACGTCTCTGACATCAGAAAAAAGCCGGCCTGGCGCTGAAGGGCTGGATATTTCGGCTGGTATCAGCCGGATTCCCGCTCCGGACCGCCGCCGGGCCCGGGTGATTTCTTTCCCAAAGTGCGGTGCTTGCCGGCCATGTATTCCGAGAGTTTGAGCAACGTGCGTCCGCCGCGTTCGACATAGCGGTTGGCGGCCTTCTGATAGCGCTGGAGAAGCTCGCGCTTGTTGGCTCCGCTCAGGTCGCAGGACTCGATATCGAGCAGGATTTCCACTTCCCAGGGCTGAAAAGTGTTCCGATTCAACCGCCCGCGCAGAAGCTCCCCGATCAGCCTGTTGAACTGGTGCAGTCTTGCTTCCAGTTCGTAAGCGCTCAATTCCATGGGGTCAATGTCATTGTACACCCGGAATTCCGCGTCCGTTCGGGCGCATTTATCCGCGCGCAACCATGCGGAGCCAGTGAGCGACTTCGGCGGCCTTGGCCAGATCGCCGCGCCGCCAGTAAGCGCCGTGGAGGTTGTTCAGCATGCGGGCGACGATGCGGCTCCTGGGCGCCGGGGCGAAGAGCTCGTCGAGCGGCGGCAACGTGGCGCCGGTGGCCTCTTCCACCAGCCGCAGACAGTCTTCTTCGGTCAGGAGCTGGCCGCTGTGGAACGGGTCGATCATGACGCGCACGCCGTCCTCGTCGTCGTAGCGGCAGACGAAGTGGCCCGGCAGGCTGACACCCGACAGCGGGAGCCCGGCGCGGCGGGCGACCTCGATGGTGATGACGGAAAGCGTGATCGGCAGCCCTCTGCGCCGCGCCATCACCATGTCGATGCAACTGTTGGCGGGCGAATAGTAGTCCTCGTGGTCGCCTTCGAGTTTCTCTTCTTCAAACAGGACATGGTTGAGGGCGTGCAGCAGCGCCGCGCCCCGCGCGCCCGGCCCAGCCACATCGAGCACGCGCGCGGCCCAGATGTCGAGCTGGCGGAAGACGGCGCGCCGTGCCAGGTCGCCGTGATCCAGCGCGGCCACCTCCACGGCGGCTTCGTCCAGCTCCATGGCGGCCTCGTCGCCGCCAAGCAACGCGATCAGACGGCTGGAAGGCTCTTTCATGGCTGGCTCCGGCTGCGGGGCTGCATGAGAATCCGCTCGGTGGACGCCCGCAACTCTTCGATCTTAGCAGCCGGCAGGAGGCCGCTCCGGGCGAGCGAGTCCAGCCGGCTGCGGGCCTCAAGGGCGCGGCCCGCCTCGGCCAACAGGCGGATCTCCTCGATGCGGTAGAGGTAGTTGCCGGGAAACGCCTCGGCGAGCTCGCCCATCAGGGGCGCGGCCTTTGCCGGCTCGCCCTCCCGGCGAAGCACGACGGCCAGCAGGACGCGCGCCTCGACGGCCGTTTTCCGTCCTTCGCGCACGGCCTCTTCCATCTGCTCGATGCCGCGGCGGCGGTCGCCGCGAAAACCGGCCAGAAAGGCGAATGCCCGGATGTACCACGGCAGACTGCCGGCGATGTACTCATGCAGGCCCGGGATGAGGCGAGCGTCGGCGAGGGAAGGATCCAGCTTCAGCAGTTTTTCATGCGCCTCGCGGCTCAGGGTTCCTTCGCGCAGGGCGTCCCACCAGGCCTTCTTCACCCACATCAACATCTGCGCCCGGTGACCGTGGGCCACGCCGGAGGCGTACAGACAGGCAGCATCCGCGGGATTCGTCCTCAGGCGCTCCGTACACAGAGCCAGCGAGCGGGCGATGGCATTGTCGAACCGCTTCATCTCTTCGGCGCCCATTGGAACCTTTGGGCGGCGCAGGAAGGAATTGCCGGCGGTGAAGGAGCTCGAATCCAGCGCGCCGGCCGCGAACAGGGCGCGGTGCAGCAGGGCCTGGGCCAGATGGTTCCAGACCTCCGGATCGTCGGGCCGCTCGCGCGTTTCCTGCTCCAGCAGCGTGATGGCGCGATCGTATTCGAGGTTGTACACCGCCCGCAGCCCCTCCGGCAGGGGCGGAATGGCCGCCCACGCGGGGAGGCAGACGAGCAGCAGCGATCTCCACCCTCTCACACCCGAAAAGATGCAGGGAGCAGGGATGCCGTTCCACCGGCGGGCTGGCGCCGAGGACGCGTCAGCGGAAGAAGATGTCGATCAGATTGACATTCCTGCCCGAGGCGTCCACACAATAGCCGAACGGGCTGTAAGAGATGTGGCGGTCCTTGCGGTCGACGTAGAGGAACACCTCGTCGCCCTGGGGGAACTGAAGGATCTGGATGACGCCATCCTCGCAGGAGCGGGTGCGGCGCACATGGGCCCGGGCGACGTCGCCATACGGGCTCTTCGGACCCCAGTCTTCCAGGAACTTCTCCATGTTGTAGTCGCGGCAGGGGCGCGCCGGGTCGCAGCCCCACAGCCGGTAGGCGTCTTCGTACTTCTTCTCGGCTACCAGCCGGAGGAACAGCGACACCTGCCGCTTCTCCCGGAAGTCGTGGAAGTACCCGTAGGCCAAAAGGCCAACCAGGAGGGCGGCGGCGAGGCCGCCCGCCCAGCGTTTGATCCTGCGCTCTCGCCGGGCCTCCTCCTGCCCGTAGGTGTCCAGGAAGCCGGTCATGCTCCGCCCTCCCCGGCGGAATGCGTCTTATTTCTTGACGGGATAGGCCTTGTCGTAAGCCGCGGTGACGTCGGCGGAGATGTCGAGCGCGGGCTTCGAGTACAGCAGGTTGGACGCGTCAATGATCATGTCCAGGCCCTTTTCCTCGGCCACTTTCTTCAGAACCTCGCGGAAGCGCTGCCCCACGCGTTGCAGGATGTCCTGCCGCTCGCGGTTGACGGCGTCCTGAAGGGCCTCGCTGTTGCGCTGATACTGGCGCTGCTTGAGCTGGATGCGGTTGATGAGCTCGCTCATCGCCGCCTCCGTGTACTTGTCCTGGTTGGTCTGGGCTTCCTGCTGGAGTTTGGCGATCTCCCGCTCGAGCTGCGCCAGCTCTTCCTGGCGCGGGCCGAACCGCGCCTTCAGGTCGGCCTCCGCCTGTTTGATCTCGGCCGTCTCCTGCAATGCCTTCTGAAGGTCGACAATGCCGACCTTCGCCTGCGCCGACGCGGCAGCCGCGGCGGCCAGCAGCCCGCACGCCAGCACGCCGGCGCGCGCCCAAATCCTGCTTGTCCTCATCAGCACGCTCATGCTCCTTCCGGGGCGGCAGCCGGCCTCAGCCGAGCACTGCCAGAATCTCGTCTTCTCTCAGAACCAGGTACTCTTCGCCGTCGATCTTCACTTCGGTGCCCGACCACTTGCCGACCAGCACCTCATCGCCGACCTTGACATCCAGCGCCGCCCGCTTGCCATCCTTCAGGATCTTGCCGTCGCCCACGGCGACCACCTTGGCCCGCTGGGGCTTTTCCTTGGCGGTGTCTGGAATCACGATGCCGCCGATCTTCTCCTCGCCTTCTTCGATTCGCTGTGCCAGCACACGATCATGCAGAGGACGGAACTTCATGGGACGGAACTCCTTTGGCGGTCAGAATCTCGTGAACCGGCTTTGCGCACGCTGATGATGCGTAGGCGCAAGGCCGCCTACTTCCACCTAGCATTGTAGAATCACAACCCATTGCGGCTCAACACGGAAGGCCGCGGCGGCGCAGGCGGCCCGCTCGAGGGTTCTGCAAGTCTGTGGAACCATTGGTACTTAAAGCCGGTGCCTCGAAGGGCCTTTCTGGTATAATGGCAGATGCTGTTTGCCTGATGTGGACGGCACAGCCTGGCGCGCAGAGATTAAAGACCAGCGCCAGACAACAGGTTCGCGGCGGCCGGAGAGAGGCCCCAGGGCATGGCCGGACGCGAACCTGATTCGGCAACCTCGGCCAACCCCCGCGGGGTTCGGTACACACGAGCGGCAACGCCGCCCTGACAAGCAACCGCCGGCCGCGCAGCCGGCGCCTGTAAATGGATTCCGTTCCGTTTGCACACCGGTGTTGTGTGCGCATGGGGATCCTTTGCCGTTGGAGACGCAAGAGGGAGGACTGCCTTTGTTTCGACGCTTGGTAACCCGCTCTGTTTTTCTGCTGGCCGGCGTGGTCGCCGTCCAGCAGCCGGCCGATCCGGGCCCGAGGCCCGCCCCGGCCGTTCCCGATCCCAGAGACCCCAGGCTTTACTGCATCCGGCAGTTCTTTCTTACCAGAGACTGCCCGGCCCATCTCTACGCCGAGGACTTCATCGCTGCCGCCGATGAAAACGGGCTGGACTGGCGGCTGCTGCCCAGCATCGCCTTCGTCGAGTCGACTGGCGGCAAGGATGTCCGCAACAACAACATGTTCGGCTGGGACAACAGCAACTGGTACTTCCCGGACGCGCGTGCGGGCATCTACCATGTGGCCGGCCGCCTGGCTCATTCGCCGCTGTACCGCAACCGTGATCCGCGCCGCATCCTGCGGGTCTATAATCCAAACCCCGAGTACGCGCGGACCGTGCTTTGGGTGATGGGACAGATGGGGCCGTCCGACCTGCCGGCGGCGGGCCGGGCGCTCAACTGAGCCAGTTGATCGCCCTGGAGCGGCGGAGCCGGCAACGGGCAAAACCGCAGGGCAATGCGGAATGGGTGGTATACTCAATCCGCGGCGCGTGCGTCTGACAGAGCAAGGCGGTCTGCGCCGCCGGATGCCATGTCCAGGAGTTGCCGGTGAACGATCTGCTGCTCATCCGGGCGATCTTCGTGCTCACCCTGGCGACTGCGGCCTGGTTTCTTCAACCCTTTGGTCTGACCCCGCCTCTGGCAGCAGCCGCCGGCAGCGTGCTGGGCGTGCTGATCGTGCTGGCGGAGATCCGCCTGAAGCAGGTCAGCCTGAAGCGGCTGATCGGGGCCGCAGTCGGCTCGGTTCTGGGCATTGTAGGCGCCTTTCTCATTTCGCTAGTCATCTCATGGGCCCTGCCGGGTTCGCGGGGCACGGTCTCCTTCTTTCAGTTGCTCATTCTGCTGGTGATGACCTACGTCGGCCTGGTGGTCGGGGCGGCCAAGGGCGACATGCTGAACCTGTCCGCGCTGGGCGGGCTGTTTGGCGGCGAGAAGGCCCAGAAGCAGTCCTTCAAGATCCTCGACACCAGTGTCATCATCGATGGCCGCATCGCCGACATCGCCGAAACGGGCTTTCTTGACGGCACGCTGGTGGTGCCGCAGTTCGTGCTGCGCGAGCTGCAACTGGTGGCCGACTCGGCCGACTCGATGAAGCGCAACCGCGGCCGCCGCGGCCTCGACGTCCTCCAGCGCCTTCAGAAAATGGCCCACCTCAACGTCCAGATTCTCGAGGATGACTATCCGCACCTGCGCGAGGTGGACCTGAAGCTGATCGAGCTGGCCCGCACCTACGACTGCAAGATCATTACCAACGACTTCAACCTGAACAAGGTCGCCCAGCTGCACGGCGTTGAGGTGCTCAACATCAACGAGCTCGCCAACGCGCTGAAGCCCATCGTGCTGCCGGGCGAAACCATGCGCGTCTTCATCCTGAAGGAAGGCAAGGAGTACAACCAGGGCGTCGCCTACCTTGACGACGGCACAATGGTCGTGGTGGACAACGCGAGGAAGATGATCTCGAAGACGATCGACATCTCGGTCACCAGCGTCCTTCAGACGCAGGCCGGCAAGATGATCTTCGGCCGCTTCGACGAGCGCGTCCACCAGGTCTATGACAAGGCACCGCCGTCCGGCGCTCCGCGCCCGGTCGAGCACGCGCCCGCGGAGAAGGCTGCGGCGCCGCCGCGCGCCTGAGCGAGAAGGAGCCGATCGCCCGCAACTGGCACCGTCATGAAAGTCTCCGTCATCCTGCCCGCCGCCGGTCTTGGAACCCGGATGCGCGCCGGCGCCGAAAGCACCGGCACCAGCCGCAAGCAGTTCATGCTGCTGGAAGGCGTGCCGATCCTGATTCACACGGTCCGCAAGTTCATCGCCTCGCACCATGTCACCGAGGTCGTCATCGCCCTGCGGCGGGAAGACATTCCGTGGGTGGAGGAGCTGATCGCCCACGAGAAATTCCAGAAGCCTGTCCGCTGCGTGGAGGGAGGCGAGACGCGGCAGGAATCGGTGGCCAACGCGCTGTTCTCGCTGGAAGCGGACGTCGAGCTGGTGGCGGTGCACGACGCGGTGCGCCCGTTCGTCAGCCAGGAGATCATCTCGGAAACGATCCTCACCGCCGCGCACCACGGCGCGGCGATTACGGGCATCGTGCCGGTGGACACGGTGAAGCAGGTGCACCGTCACCTGGTCCGCGGCACGCTGAACCGCGACCGCCTGGTGCTGGCGCAGACGCCGCAGGTGTTCCGCGCGGAAATTCTCCGCCGCGCGTTCGAGAAGGCGCGCGAGGACGGCTTCACCGGCACCGACGAGTCCAGCCTGGTGGAGCGGCTGGAGACCGTTGATATCCACGTCGTGCCCGGTTCGGACCGCAACATCAAGATCACGCGCCCCTCCGACATGGAGCTCGCCCAGCTCTTTCTGGCGAGCGAGCGCGCCAGGGTGGCCGGCTGATGGATGTCCGGGTAGGCCTGGGCTGGGACAATCACCGCCTCGCCACCGGACGGGCGCTGGTGCTGGGCGGCGTGCGCGTGCCCTGCGAATTCGGCTTTGAAGCGCATTCCGATGGCGACGTCCTGCTCCACGCGGTGACCGACGCGCTGCTCGGCGCGCTGGCGCTCGGCGACATTGGCATGCACTTCCCGGACACGGACCCGCGCTGGAAGGACTGCGAGTCGGCCGTCTTCGTACAGCACGCCGCCGCGCTGGTGCGCGAGCGCGGCTACCGCATCAGCAACGTGGATGCGACCGTCATTCTCCAGCGGCCGAAGCTCGGTCCGCTGCGCGCGGAGATCCGCGCGAATCTGGCGCGGCTGCTCGGGCTCGGCGAGGACCGTGTGTCGGTGAAGTTCAAGACCGCCGAGAAAGTGGGGCCCGTCGGCGAGGGCCGCTCGGCCGAGGCGCAGGCCGCGGTGCTGCTCGTCAGGGATTGACGAGATCCGCGGCCCACTCCGGCCCTTCCGCCAGGCGGACGGCCTCGCCGCCGGCCAGACTTTCCAGCAGCTCGCTCACCGTGCGCCCCAGCAGCGGATGCCGCAGAGCGGGTGCCGCCGCAGCGAGCGGCTCCAGCACGAACCGCCGCTCATGGAGCCGCGGATGCGGCACTTCGAGGCCCGGCTCGCGGATCACGGCCTCGCCGTAAAAGAGCAGATCCAGATCGAGCGTCCGCGGCCCGTAGCGAGCGCCGCGCACGCGCCCGTGGCGGACTTCGATGTCGAGCAGCGCGTCGAGCAGCGGCCGCGCCCCCAGCGCCGTGTCCAGCCGCGCCACCGCATTCAGGAACTCCGGCTGCCCGCGCAGGCCCACCGGTTCGGTTTCATACAGGGGCGACACGGCCCGCAGCCGCCCCAGCCGCAGCACCTCGCGCAGCGCGCCGCGCAGATGCGAGCGGCGGTTGCCGAGGTTGGAGCCGAGCGCGATCCACGCCTCAACCATCGCGGCGCCTCGTGATCTCGACGCCGGCCCAGTCGGCGCCCTGCGCGCGCAGCGCGCCCGGCTTGCGCACCAGCACGCGCACGCCCCGCGCCGGGAATCGCTCGAGCACGGCCACGGCCAGATCGGCGGCCAGTGTCTCCACCAGCGCGCGCGGCCGCGCCGCCGCCGTCGCGGCCAGCAGCGCGTGCACGGCGGCGTAATCAATGGCGTTGCGCACGTCGTCCGTGCGCGCCGCCTCGTGCGTGTCCGTCTCCAGTTCGATGTCCACCACCAGCTCCTGCGCGGCGGCGCGCTCCTGTTCGCTGACGCCAATCCGCGCCGCCAGCCGCGCGCCGCTCACAATCACCTTGTCCATATCTCGCCCCGCACCGCGTCCACCACGCTGAGCGCCTTCTTCACCGGGCGCACGTCGTGGACGCGCACGATCGACGCCCCGTTCATCGCGCCAATCACCGCCGCCGCGATGGTGCCCTCCAGCCGTTCGCTGATGTCCTCCATCCCCGGCAGCACGCTCAGGAACGACTTGCGCGAAGGCCCGATCAGGATCGGACAGCCCAGTTCGCGCAGCTCGCCCAGCCGCCGCAGCAGTTCGAAACTCTGCGCCGGCGTCTTGGCAAAGCCGATGCCCGGGTCGACGTAGATTTCGCGGACTCCCGCCCCGCGCGCCCGCTCCACGCGCGGCCGCAGCTCGTCGATCACCTCGCGCATCACGTCCCCGTAGACGGCGTGCTGGCGCATCGTCTGCGGCGTGCCGCGCATGTGCATGATGACGACGCCTGCGCCGGCGGCCGCGGCCACGCGCGCCATCTCCGGGTCGGCCAGGCCGCTCACGTCATTGATGAGCGTCGCGCCCGCCTCCAGGCAGGCCGCGGCCACGCGCGGCTTCATTGTGTCGACCGACACGCGCACGCGCGGGTCCAGGGCCAGCAGCTCCACCACCGGCAGCACGCGCTCCAGCTCGACGTCCTCCGGCACCGGGTGCGCGCCCGGCCGCGTGCTCTCGCCGCCGACGTCGACGATGTCGGCGCCCTCGGCAATCAGCCGCCGCGCCTCTTCCACCGCCTCGTCCGGCGTGGCAAAGCGGCCGCCGTCGGAGAACGAGTCCGGCGTCACGTTCAGAATGCCCATCACCAGCGTGCGCGCCATCAGCGCCCTCCCGCCGCGCGCGCCGGCGTGAAGAACCGGCGGCGCGACTCTTCGTCGAGCAGTGGCGCCTGAAGGCGCAACGGCTCGCTCCCTTCGGACCACAGCAGGTCGCCATGGCCGGTGAGGTCTTCGGCCCCGGCCACGCCCAGCACCAGCCGCGACTCGATCGCCTCGGCCACCCGCAGACAGACGCGGCCGGTGAGGTTGGACTTGATGACGCCCGTCACCACGTCGCGGCTGGCGCGCTGCGTGGCCAGCACCAGGTGGATGCCGGCGGCGCGGCCCTTCGCGCCGATCCGCGCCACGCGTTTCTCCAGCTCCTTCCGCTCGGCCGCGCCGTGGACGAGGTCGGCGTACTCGTCGCAGAAAACAACAATTCTGGGTGGTTTTGTTCCGGCCTCGGCGCGCCACTCGGCCAGCGCGGCGATGCCCTGCCGGTCGAAGGCGCGGTAGCGCTCCTCCATCTCTTCGATCAGCGTGTCGAAGGCCGCCGTCATGTCGTCGTCGGGCGGCAGCAGCAGCCCGAGCTCCGGCCAGAGGTAGGACGATCCGCGCAGCTCGCCGAAGGCGGTCCGCTTCGGGTCGATCAGCACAACGCGCAGATCGGCCGGCGTGTGCGTGGCCATCAGGCTGGCCAGCGCCGTTCGCAGCCACTCGCTCTTGCCGCTGCCGGTGGAGCCCGCCACCAGCAGGTGCGGCGTCTGCGGCCGGGCCAGGTCGGCGAAGTGCGGCACAAGGCCCAGATCCACGCCCACCAGCAGCGGCGCGGTGAAATCCGTGGCGCGCGAAAAATCCACGGCGTTGAAGTAGAGGGTCTCGCGCTCGGCGCGGGGCGCTTCCACCAGGACGCAACCCTCGCCCTTGCGCAGGAACGGCCGCGTGGCCAGTCCGAGTTGCACCTGAAGGTTATCGGCCTCCGCCAGCACGCGGCGCACGCTCGAGTGCGGCGCCAGCCGCACCGGAATGCGCAGAAAGGCCGGCCCGGCCGTCAGCCCGGAGCCCAGCTCGACGTCATGGCCCCGCGCCCGCAGCACCTGAATGGTTTTCCGCGCCAGCTCCTGGTCGCGCAGGGACGGGATGAAAGCAGGGCGGGGCGCGGGCCGTGGCGCTTCCAGCGCCGTCCGCGGGTGGGGGCCGGCAACCCCCGCCAGCCGGCCGATCAGATCGACGAGCTTTCCCTTCAACGGCTCCAGTTGTGCGGCGTCCAGAACGGTCTGCGCCGGCGCCGGGTCGAAATGGACCAGCGCCGCCGCGCCGGGCTCGCCGCTGGTTTCCAGCATCAGTGTGTACAGGCAGAGCTGCATCAGATCGGCCTCGGGCGCGGTGGAGGCGAGCTTCCATTCCACCACGCACCAGCGCCCGCCCGCCGGGTCGCGCCACAGCGCATCCAGTGTCCCGTTCACCTCCACGGCCGCGCGCCAGCCGGGCCGCTGCACGCGCCAGACGAGCGGGAGCTCGGTCCTTGCGATCGATTCCGCGCCCTGCCATCCGCTGCGGCCGTTCCAGCGAATCACGCCGCGCGCCTCGCATTCCCGCAGCGCGCCCACCAGCCACGCGGCAAAATGACGCACGCCCTGCCAGAGGCGCAGCAGCGCCTCCGGGCGGGCATGGAAGGCCGCGTCCTGGGCGGAAAGTGCGGGCCCCAGCACATGTTCATAGAGCGCGCGCGCATACTCATCGGCGGCGTCCTGGCGATGAAGGCCCGCGGGGTCAAAGTGGCGGAACCAGGCCGCCGCAGATTCTCCGCCCAGCGCCTCTGCCGCCGTCCGATGAAACAGCCGGCCCGCTTCAGCCCCGGCGCCTTCGTCCACGGCCCCGCCGGCCGCGCGCCAGATCTCGCGCCGGATGTCGGAAACCGTCAGGGACACGGCGTCCTGCTCCACGGCCCCCTCATCCGCCGAGGCGCTCGTAGAGCACTTGCGGCGGCTCGCCCAGGGCGGCCACCACATCTTCAATCTGACGCGCACAGCGCCTCACCTCCTCGGCCCCGCGGCCCAGCCGCCGCGCGGCCTCCTCGACCGGGATCACCTTCTCCTGGCGGACGCATTCCACAAGCGCGTCCATCAGGTCCTCGTTGCCGCCGGCAGGGGCCGCCCCCGGCTCGAGCTCTTCCAGCCAGTCCCGCAGCGCCTGCGGCAGCCGGCCGCGCAGCCACTGCTCGACAAACTCGCGTCCCAGCGTCTCGCCGTCCACATGGAGATCCCCGGCCGCCGCATCGGCCAGCAGCGTGCGGCAGGCCTCCAGGGCGGCCATCACTTCCCGGGACAGGCGCACCATCCGCGCTCCGCCCTCTTCGAGCTGCGCCAGGCGGTCGGCCGTTTTCAGCGCGCGCCGGCTAATGGGCTGGTCCTTCATGCGCAGCAGCCGCAGCCGGCCGGGCTGCTCCTGTTGGGCGAGCCGTTCCAGTCTCCGCGCCGCGCCGTGCATGGTTGCCTGATTGAACATCACCAGCATCAGTCGGCAGCCGTCTTTCTCCAGCAGCAGATCCACCCCCTGCGGGCGCGGCTCCAGGCTTTTCCATCCGGCCAGCGGCATCAGCCGCCGAACGGCGTCGAGCAGAAACTCGTTCCCCGTCCAATCCGTCCGCTCGCAGGCGCGTTCTGCCCTGTGCCGCAGCTCGGCCTCAAGGAACAGCGTGGGGTCGCGCCGGGGCCGCGCCGGTTTCACGCCGCGAAGCTCTTCGAAAAGGTCCCGTGCGGCGTAGATCAGCTTCCTTGCCACGACCCGCCCTTCCGGGACCAGCAGGTGCCTGACGGCATCCTCGGTGAACGGCCACAGAGGCTGCGTTTTCCTGTACCGGTGGTCGCGCAGGGCGGGCTCGGCGTCCATCCGCGCCGCCAGCAGGCGCCGCGCGGCTTCGACGTCCAGCGGGAACAGCTCCAGCCGGAGCTCGCCCATGCGGTCCATGTCAGCGTGGCGTAGCTCGCGCTCGAGCACCTCCACGAAGCCCGTCTGGACGCAGGTAATCAACGCAAGATTCCGGCTCTCATCGCGCAGCGCCGCCGCCGCCGTGCCCAGGGCCTGCAACCCGCGTGGGTCCTGCGAGTCGGACTGCATCGCCTCCACCTGGTCGAGGGCCATCACTACAGGCACGGCAGCGGCCAGAGCAATCAGTTCCTTCAGGACCCGCCGCGCCTCGTCCTCTGCCTCTTCTTCGAGTTCTCCGCCCCCGGTGATTTCCATGCTTTCCAGGATCGAATCCGGCAGCAGGTCCCCGCGCAGCCATGCCTGGCCCTCCCGCTGGAATCTCCCCTCCCGCAGGTGCAGGAGGACGGTGGCCAGCGCATAACTGCACGTCTGGCGGATTCGCTCCTCGCCGGCATTCAGCAGGACGTCCAGTTGCCGTACCCCGCCGGGCAGCGGGTGCAGCAGGTCGTTGGCGAACTCGCGCCGCAGGTGACGCCAGATGGTCTGCGGTGCGCACTGGAGCCGGAAGCCGGAAAACAGCACGCCGTTCTGAAGGCACCAGTGCCGCAGGCGGTTCAGCAGGTGCGTCTTGCCGCTGCCGGGCTCGCCAAATACCAGCACGCCCCGGCTGCCGCCATGCTGGCGGATGGTCTCCACTTCAGCGCAGATCCTTGCGGAGCTTTCCGCGTGGATCTCCGCCACGTCCACCCACTCGGGATCCCATGCATCGCGGGTGATCCCGCTGCGGAAGGGATTCGGGATGCCCTTCAGCTCAAGAGCGAGAGGTGACGCTGACATAGAAGTTCCTCTCCCCGTCATGGACCAGCGCTTCGCGCTCCGGCCCCGGCAGCCGCCAGGGGTGATCGTGCGGCGCCATGTAGATGCGGCCCCGCCGGAACAGCTCCATGGCGGCGCGGTCGAACTCCTGTTTCGTCAATCCGCGCAGCGCCGGCCGGGCGCGCAGCCATGACACCGGGTTCGGCGGGGGGCTTTCCCGCTCCAGCCGCTTCAGCTCTTCCAACACCAGCTCCTCCGCCGTCAGCGCCCCCCCCGCCGCACCCGCCTGGCCAGCCAGAAAACTTTCGATCTGTTGCTCGCTCGCGCCCAGCCGGCGCCATTCCTCCTTCAGCCGTTCGAGCATTGGGCGGTAAAGTTCCAGCAATGCCCCGCGGTGCCCGGCCCGGACGCAGGCGTCCACCTTTTTCCCGTCGATGCGCAGCGTGTATTGGAACACGCGCCCCTGCGCCACCAGATCGGACGCCGCCTGCTCCCATCGCTCCCGGCTGACGCCCTTCAGCCGCGCCTTCGCCTGCCGCATCCATTCGGCGCGGCTCATGGCACGGTCGCCCAACGACTCGAGCAGCGCTTCCGGCACCGTCTCTTCCGGGCTCAGCCGCCAGTAGGCCGGCGTCTTGCCCGGCCACGGCTTCAGCGCACCCTCGGCCTGCAATTGCCGGATCAGCTCGAGCGCGGGACGCCCGTCGAGCTCCTTCGGCCAGGCCGTGGCCGCCAGCAGCTCTTTTTCCTTGAGCGGCGCCGGCGCCTGCCGGACGGCCTCGAGCATGCGCTCCCGCGCCTGGCGCAGCCAGTCTTCCAGCGGACGCGCGCTCCAGAGCGTTTTGCCGCTCTTCGCCGGAAGCCGCGCGGCCTCGCCTCTGGCGGCCAGCTCTTCGAGGGCCGCTTCCAGCACGGCGGGCTTCGGCGCGGGCCGCTCCGGCCAGAGCTTTCGGATCTGCGCCGGGCTGAGCGGGGCGGGGCTTTCCGCAAGAAGACGCATCGCGGCATCCGCGGTGGACGTCCGCCCGGCTGGCGGCTGCTTTGTGCCTTCGGGCTCGAACAGCGGCAGATTCCCGCTCAAGCTCTCCTCCCTCTCTAGCATAATGTCGCACCGATTGAGCCCCGTGAATCGGCGCCGCAAATTCGAAACGCGCGGGCAAGGGTATACTGGCGGGTTAGAATGATCCGCACCCGCGCCTACGCCCGCGCCGGCCTGATCGGAAATCCGAGCGATGGCTATTACGGCAAGACGATTTCGCTCATCGTGCGGAATTTCCGGGCCGAGGTGACGCTGTATGAATCGCCGCGGCTGCGCATCGTCGGCGGCCACCGCGACCGGCTGGAGTTTCTGGGCGTGGACGACTTCCTGGAGGACGTCCGCCAGAACGGCTACTACGGCGGCGTGCGCCTCATCAAGGCGTCGATCAAGAAATTCAGCGAGTGGTGCCGCCGCGCGGGCGTGCCGATGGACCGCAATTTCACCATCGAGTACGACACCGATATTCCCGTGCGCGTCGGGCTGGCCGGCTCGAGCGCCATCGTCACCGCCACCATCCGCGCGCTGATGCAGTTTTTCGGCGTCGACATCCCGAAGCCGGTGCTGCCGAACCTGATCCTGTCGGTGGAACTCGAAGAGCTGCACATCGGGGCCGGCCTTCAGGACCGCGTCATTCAGGTCTACGAGGGCGTCGTCTTCATGGACTTCGACAGGACCCGCATGGAGCGCGACGGCCACGGCCTGTACGAGCCGCTTGATCCGCGGCTGCTGCCCCCGCTCTTTGTCGCCTACCACGACAACCTGGCCGAAGGGACCGAGCTGACGCACAACGATCTCCGCAGCCGCTACCAGCGCGGCGAACCCGCGGTGATGGACGCCATCCGCCAGTGGGCCGCCTGGGCTCAGGAGGCGCGCGACCTGATCGTCGCCGGCCGCGGGGCGGAGATCGGCCCGCTGCTCAACCAGGCCTTTGATCTGCGCGCCCAGCTCATCCGCATCAGCCCGGGCAACATGGAGCTGGTCGAGCGCGGCCGCGCCCTCGGTGCCTGCACGCAGTTCTGCGGCTCCGGCGGCGCCGTCATCGGCGTCTATGACGGCGACCCGGAGCGGCTGGAGCGCCTGCGGGCGTCCTACGCGCAGATGGGCGCGCAGCTCATCGTGCCGCGCATCCTGCCCTGATCGAGGCATGAGCCCGCCATGAGAGTCCGCAAAGCCATTATCCCCGCCGCCGGCATGGGCACACGCTTCCTGCCCGCCACCAAAAGCATGCCCAAGGAGATGCTGCCCATCGTCGACAAGCCGGTGTTGCAGTTCGTGCTCGAAGAGGCGGCCGAAAGCGGCATCGAGGACGTGCTCATCATCACCGGCCGCGGCAAGCAGGCCATCGAAAACCATTTCGACTACAACCCCGACCTCGAGCACTTCCTCCGCAACGCCGGCAAGACAGAGCTGGCCGAACGCGTGCGCGACATCGGCGAGCGCGTCCGCATCCACTACATCCGCCAGAAAGAACAGCTCGGCCTGGGCGATGCCATCCGGCTCGGCCGCGACCACGTTGGCTCGGAGCCCTTCGCCGTGCTGCTCGGAGACACCATCATCGACCCGCCCGCCGGCCAGAAGCCCGGCCTCCAGCAACTGCTCGACGCCTTCGAGCAGGTGCGCTCGAGCATCGTCGCCGTCCACCGCGTCCCGCGGGAATGGGTCTCCCGCTATGGTGTCGTCGAAGGCGAGCCCGAGCCCTTCGATCCGAACCTGCTCCGCCTGCGCCGGCTGGTCGAAAAGCCCGCCCCCGCCGAGGCGCCCTCGGATCTCGCCATCGCCGGCCGGTACGTCTTCACGCCGGAGATCTTCGACTGTCTGGAGACGACGCCCCGCGGAGTCGGCGGCGAAATCCAGCTCACCGATGCGATGAACCAGCTCGCTCTCGACGAACCGGTCTTCGCTCTCGCCTGGCAGGCGCGCCGCTTCGACATCGGCAACCGGCTGGAATACGCCAAGTGCTTCGTCGAGTTCGCCCTCCGCCGGCCGGACACGGGCCCGGCCCTGCGCGCCTACATCGAAGAGCTGCTGTCAGGCGGCGCCGCCGGGCTGTTATAATCGGGAGAGATCGCCTGGTCGGGCGGTCGTGTGCCGATCCCTGCGTTTCGGGCGCGGCCTGCGCCGTGCCGTCACCATACCCTCGACCGAGCCGGTTGATCGCAGTGCCCTGACGGACGCAGGCACGTTTTTGCGGCGCGGACAGTTATGTTTGATTCCCTGAGCGACAAGCTCCAGCGGGTCTTCAAGAACCTGCGGGGCGAAGGCCGGCTGACGGCCGAGAACATGGAAGCGGCCCTCAAGGAGATCCGTGTGGCTCTCCTGGAGGCCGACGTCCATTTCAAGGTGGTCAAGGCTTTCATCGAGGCGGTGCGCGCCAAGGCCATGGGCCAGGAGGTGCTCACCGCGCTGTCGCCGGCGCAGCAGGTGATCAAGATCGTCCGCGATGAGCTCGTCCACATCCTCGGTTCGCACGCCTCCCGGCTGCGCACCGCCAACCAGCCGCCCACGGTCGTTCTCATCGTCGGCCTCCAGGGATCGGGCAAGACCACCACCACGGCGAAGCTGGCCCGGTATCTTGGCAAGAACGGGCATCGCCCGCTGATGGTCTCGGTGGACGTCTACCGTCCGGCGGCCCGTGAACAACTGGCCGTGCTCGCCCGCAACCTGGGCCTGCCCGTGTACGAAGGCAACCCCGGCGACACTCCGCTCGCGCTGGCGCGCGGCGCAAAGCGCGAAGCCGAAATCACCGGCCGCGACATCGTGCTGGTGGACACCGCCGGCCGCCTGCACATCGACGACGAGCTGATGGCCGAGCTCGAAGAGCTCAAAAACAGCCTTCAGCCCACGGAAATTCTCTTCGTCGCCGATGCCATGACCGGCCAGGACGCCGTGCGCAGCGCCGAAGAGTTCCACCGCCGGCTCGGCATCACCGGAGCGATTCTCACCAAGATGGACGGCGACGCCCGCGGCGGCGCGGCGCTCTCCATCCGCCACATCACCGGGCAGCCGCTGAAGTTCGTCGGCACCGGAGAGAAGCCCGACGCGCTCGAGCCGTTCCACCCGGACCGCATCGCCAACCGCATCCTCGGCATGGGCGACGTGCTCAGCTTCATCGAGAAGGTGGAGCAGGCCGTCGACCAGAAACAGGCCGAAAAGATGCAGCGAAAGCTGCTCGAGGACGAGTTCACGCTCGAGGATTTCCGCGACCAGCTCAAGCAGCTCCGCAGGCTCGGCTCGCTCGAATCCATCCTCGGCATGATGCCGCAGGTCGGTCCGCTCAAGGAGCTGAAAAACGCGAAAATCGACGAGAAAGAGTTCACCCGCATCGTGGCCATCATTGATTCCATGACGCCCGAAGAGCGGGCCAACCACATGCTGATCAACGGCAGCCGCCGCCGCCGCATCGCGCGCGGCAGCGGCACCACCGTGCAGGATGTGAACAATCTGCTGAAACAGTATTCGCAGGCGCGGAAGATGATGAAGTCGATGTCCGGCAGCCTGCTGGGCAAAAAGCCGGGCAAATTCCGGCTGCCGTTCCCGAACCCGTTCGGCATGTGACGGCGGCCCGGACGGCAGGATTTTTGAGGAGAAGGAAACAACGATGCTGATGATTCGACTGGCGCGATTCGGCGCCAAAAAGAAGCCGGCCTACCGTGTGGTCGTCATTGAAAAATGGCGCGCGCGGGACTCGAAGGCGATTGAAGTCGTCGGCCATTACAACCCGGTGGCCGACCCGGCGGTCGTCGAGCTGAAACACGACCGGATCGAGCACTGGCTCCGCCAGGGCGCGCAGCTTTCCGACACGGTGGCGCGGCTGCTGAAGAAGCATCCGGCGCCCGCCGCTGAACAGCCCGTCGCCTGAACCGCCTGCCGCGGTCCCGGCGCGCGCGGCTATCGGTGGAAATCCGTTCGTGCTAGGATCGAGGCAGAAAGAGGTCCTCGCGATGGCTGGCATCAAAGAGTTGGTCGAGGAAATTGCGAAGGCTCTGGTGGATATCCCGGAAGAGGTGCACGTTCGCGAGGTGCAGGGCGAGCAGGTGACCGTGCTCGAATTGCGGGTGGCGCCCAGTGATCTCGGCAAGGTGATCGGGAAACAGGGTCGTACCGCGCGTTCGATCCGCACCCTGCTGGGAGCCGCCGGAATGAAATTGAACCGGCGTTTTACGCTGGAAATTCTCGAATAAATGTCCGGATTTCCGCCGGATGAAACCGCCGGCTGGGTCACCGTGGTTCGCCTCGGCCGCTGCCGCGGCCTGCGTGGCGAAATCTACGGCGATGTCTGGAACCCGCCGGAACGCTACGGCTGGCTGAGGCGGGTCTGGATCCGCAGGGGCGGGGGACAGTTTCTGTTCGGCGGCGAGCCGGTGGAAGTGCTCGAGGCGCGCCCGTACAAGGGCCGCCTGATTCTGCGATTCGCCGGCATCGACTCGGTCGAAGCCGCGCAGCCGCTGACCGGCTGCGAAGCGGTAGTTCCGCGCGCTGAGCTGCCGCCGCTGGCCGAAGGCGAATATTACCTGTCGGATCTTGTCGGCTCGGTTGTCTTTGACCGGCGCACCGGCGCACCCGCCGGGACGGTGACCGGCTGGCAGGACTTCGGCGGATCGATTTTGCTGGAAATGGAGCCCGCCGGGGCGCCTGGCGGCGATCCGGTCTGGATCCCGTTCACGAGGTCCATCTGCGTGGACATCCGGCCTGACGAACGCCGCATCGAGGTGGATCCGCCGGAAGGGCTGTTGGAGTTGAACCGGCCGGAAGCGGCCGGCCCTGGGACTGGCGATGATCTTTCACGTGCTCACCATCTTCCCGGAGTTTTTCCGCGGGCCGTTCGAGCACGGCGTCATCGCCCGCGCCCAAAAGGCGGGCCTGCTCGGCATCCGCATCCATAACCTGCGGGACTGGACCCGGGACGCGCACCGCACCGTCGATGACCGCCCCTTCGGCGGCGGAGCCGGCATGGTGCTCAAGCCCGAGCCGGTCTTCGAGGCGGTGGAAACGATCCTGCCGGCGCGCGACCCGCAGCGGCACCGCGTCGTGCTGCTGTCGGCCCAGGGCCGGCTGTTCACGCAGCCGGATGCCCGGCGCCTGGCCCGCTATGAGGAGATCGTCCTCATCTGCGGCCGCTATGAAGGCGTCGATGAGCGAGTCAGCCAGTATCTGGCCGACGAGGAGCTCTCGATCGGCAACTACGTTCTGAGCGGCGGCGAGCTGGCCGCCGCCGTCGTCGTGGACGCGGTGGGCAGGCTTCTGCCCGGCGTGCTCGGCAACGACGAGTCCTCCGAGTGGGAGTCCTTCTCTTCGATGGAAGAGCAGGCTCCGCTCGGCATCCTGGATTGCCCGCATTACACGCGTCCGGCCGAGTTTCGCGGCTGGCGCGTGCCGGACGTGCTGCTCAGCGGCAACCATGCCCGGATCCGCAGGTGGCGCATCCAGGCGGCGATGGAAAAGACCCGGCGGATGCGTCCGGACCTGCTCGCGGCCGGCGCCGGAACGTCTGGCCGGAGCGGGCCGGGCGAAGAACCGCCGCAGTGTGACACCATAGAAAGAAGCGACCCAAAGGAAGAAGAAGCCCCATGATCAGCCCGTACCTGAGCAAAGTGATCAACCGGCACAAGCGGACCGACCTGCCCGAAATCCGCGTCGGCGATACCGTCCGCGTGCACGTCAAGATCAAGGAAGGCGACAAGGAACGCCTCCAGGCCTTCGAAGGCACCGTCATCGCGCGCAAGAACAGCGGCCTCGGCGAAACGATCACCGTCCGCAAGATCAGCTTCGGCCAGGGCGTCGAGCGAATCTTTCCGCTGAACGCCCCCGTCATCGACCACATCGACGTGGTCCGCAGCGCGCGCGTGCGCCGCGCCAAGCTCTATTACCTGCGGAATCTCCGCGGTAAGGCCGCCCGCCTGCGCGAGCGCGAGCGCGAACAGTAGCGGAGGCGCGCCGCCGTGCGCTGCACCTCGAAGATGGAAGATTCGGTGCGGCGCCTCGGCTACCGCTCCATCGCCGGCGTCGACGAGGCGGGCCGCGGCTGCCTGTTCGGCCCGGTGTTCGCCGCGGCGGTCATCCTCGATCCGGCCCGCCCCGTGCGCGGCCTGGCCGATAGCAAGACGCTTTCGCCCGAACGCCGCGAGGAGCTCGCCGCCGCCATCCGCGCGCGCTCGCTCGCCTGGGCCGTCGCCAGCGCTTCCGTCGAAGAGATCGACCGCATCAACATCCGCGAGGCGGCGCGGCTCGCCATGCGCCGCGCCGTCGAGGCGCTCCGCCCGCCGTGCGATTATCTTCTTGTGGACGCGCTCGAAGTCGACTGGCCCGTGCCCCAACAGGCGCTGATCAGGGGCGACGCTCGCGTGGCCTGCATCGCCGCCGCTTCCATCCTCGCGAAGACGGCCCGCGACGCGCTGATGGAGGAGCTCGATGCCCGCTACCCCGGCTATGGCATCGCGCGCCACAAGGGCTACGCTACGGCCGAACACTGCCAGGCGCTGCGCCGCCTCGGGCCCACTCCGCTGCACCGCCGCAGCTTCTCTCCCGTCCTGGAGGCGTTGCAGGGCGTTCTATGACGGCTCCACCCGCGCAAACGCCTCCGTCCGCCCCCGGCTCCCAGGGCGAGCCTCTCACCTGGTTTGAAAAGCTCTCCTACCTGCTCTATGTGCTCATGAGCCTGGAAGTGGGCCTGTTCCTGCTGGTCTACCCCTGGCTCGGCAATCTGTGGTCGCAGAACTTCTTCTTTGACCTCGTGCCCGAATGGCGCCCGATCTTCCTGAACAACTATGTGCGCGGCGCCGTCAGCGGCCTCGGCGTGCTGAACCTCTACATCGGCGCCTGGCACACGCGGAACCTCCGCCGCGTCCTGCTGCGCCGGGACCCGCGCGCTGCAACGCCGAGATGATTCAGACCGGCCGGTAGCATCCGGCGCTGGTGCGGAAGCAGAGCCTCTCTCCACGCTCGTCCGGCTCCACCCGCACCACCTCGCCCGGCGCCGCCAGCCCGTCGAGCACCACTCTGGCCAGCGGCTGGATCACATGGCGGTGCACCACGCGCTTCAGCTCCCGCGCCCCGTACTCCACGCTGGTTCCGCGTTCCAGCAGAAACCGCCGCGCCGCCCCGTCCAGCGACAGCCGGAAGGCCGCCTCGCCCAGCCTCCCGGCGATGTGCTGTTCGAGCGCCTCGAGTTGCAGATCCAGAATGGCCTCAAAGGCGGGCTCGTCGAGCGGGTGATAAGTAAGAATGCGGTCAATCCGGTTGACGAATTCCGGCGAAAAGCGCTTCTTCACCGCGCGCAGCGCCACCCGCTCCAGCCGCGCCGCCGGCGCCGCTTCGGCCGCGGCCGCCAGCCCGAACCGCTCCGTCGTCTGCTTCGCCATCTCCCGCGCGCCCAGGTTGGAGGTCAGGAAAATCAGGCTGTGGTCGAACTGCACCGTTGTGTTGTCGCCCAGCTTCAGCGTCGCCTTGTCCAGAACGCCCAGTAGAAGGCGGGCCAGCGATCCGGCGGCCTTTTCGATCTCGTCGAACAGCACGATCGACAGCCGGCTCCGCTCGCTAGCCACCGCGTTCAGCTTTGTCTGGCTGATCAGCGGATGCGTCTCGCGGTGGCCCAGATAGCCCGGCGGCGCGCCGATCAGCTTGGCCACTTCATGCTCGAGCTGGAACTCGCCGCAGTCGATCCGCAGCACGTTCCGCTCACTGCCGTGCAGCGCCTCGGCCAGCGCTTCCACCGTGCGCGTCTTGCCCGTGCCGGTGGGCCCCAGCAGCAGGAACACACCCACGGGACGCCCGGACGGCGCCAGCCCCGCCTCATAGAGCTCCACGTAGGGCACGATGGCGCGGATCGCCTCCTCCTGGCCCACGATCCGCCGCCGCAGTCTCGCCGCCAGATCCCCTTCGTCTGGCGGGAACGCTTTCGGACGGATCGGGATCACATTGGCTCGCATCGGCCGGCTTCACCTCCGCGCGCCATTGTACTGGCGGATGGGAAGGATTCCGCCCACAGCCGGCGGCGGCCCGACGGTCCGGCTCAGCGCCTCGCCGTGGCTGAAGTGCTGAAAAACGAAAGAATTGCGTCCAGGATCCGGAGGCTTGCCCGGCCGTCTCCAAAGGGATTGCGAACTCGCGTGAACGCCCGGCGCGCCTCGGTCGAATCCAGGAGCCGGCCGGCCTCGGCGGCGATCCGCGCCGGGTCCGTCCCTACCAGGATCGCCGTGCCCGCCTCCACCGCCTCCTGCCGCTCGGTCTTGTTGCGCATCACCAGCACCGGTTTGCCGAACGACGGCCCCTCCTCCTGCACGCCGCCCGAGTCCGTCAGCAGAAGATCGGCCCGGCGCATCAGGTCCACGAACGGCACATAATCGAGCGGTCCGATCAGGTGAACCCGTTCCACGCCGCCGAGCTCGCGCTCCACCACCGTGCGCACGTTCGGGTTCGGGTGCACCGGATAGACGATTTCGGTGTCGCCCCGCGCCGCGATCCGCCGCACACCCTCGCAGAGGCGCAGAAACCCTTCGCCGAAGCTCTCGCGCCGGTGAGCCGTCATCAGCACGAGCTTCCGCCCCGGCGCGGGAACGCTGGCGTCGAAGCCCGGCCACTCGCCGCGTTCCAGCCGCTCGCGCGTATACAGCAGGGCGTCGATGCCCGTGTTGCCCGTGACGAAAATCCGGTCTTCCGGGACGCCCTCCTGCCGGAGATTGGCCTTCGCGCGCGGCGTCGGCGCGAAATGCAGCGTTGCCAGCCTGGATGTCAACACCCGGTTGGCCTCTTCCGGAAACGGCTGGCCGAGGTCGCCGGTGCGCAGTCCGGCCTCCACATGGCCCACCGGAATGCGCCGGTAGAAGGCGGCCAGCGCGCCGGCCATGGTCGTCGTCGTATCGCCCTGCACGATCACGAGCTGCGGCCGCCGACGGACAAGCACGCCGTCCAGCCGTTCGAGGATCCGCGCCGTCAGCAGGCTGAGCGGCTGGTCCGGGGCCATGACGTCAAGGTCATCATCGGCCTCCACGCCAAACCGCGCAAGCATCGCGTCGAGCATCTCGCGGTGCTGCGCCGTCACGCAGACCCGCGCGTCAAATTCGCCGCGCTGCCGCATGGCCAGAATCAGCGGACAGAGCTTGATGGCCTCCGGGCGCGTTCCGAAAACGAAGAGAACCTTCAGAGGTTGCATGCGTGGGAGGGCGGCATGCCGCCGCGGGCGACCCTGGGGGAGGGAGGAATTACTTGTGACGGTACGTGATGCGCCCCTTGGTCAGGTCATAGGGCGACATCTCCAGCGTCACGCGGTCGCCCGCCAGCACGCGGATCCGGTTCCTCCTCAGCTTGCCCGCCAGATGGGCGAGAACCGTCCGGCTCTGGTCCTGATCCAACTGGACGCTGAACAGTCCATTCGGGAATTTCTCCACCACCGTGCCAGTCACTTCAATGCAGTCTTCCTTGCTCATTGTCCTCCTGGGAATGGGATGATCTGGGCGGCCGCCGCGTCGCCGCGGCAGCGCATTTTCAGTATATCCCACGCGGATTTCGGCATCTTTACGGCCGCTCCGGAAGAAACCGCGAGGGGTCGGCGTCGTCGAATTCGGCGCGGCGGAACGCGTCGCGCAGGCTCCAGGGCACGGTGCAGTCGAAGATCGTCTTGCAGGAGATGCCCGGCGCGCGGATCGACGGACTGAACCCGGGCGTCTGCGAAGGATCCAGCGGATGGCAGCGCACGCCGGGAACGAAGACCGTGCTCACGTCGCCCTGATAGCGCGTGGTCATCGCCCACAGGACTTCGTCGGTGTTGAACAGGTCCACGTCCTCATCCACCAGAATCACATGTTTCAGCTCGCCGAAGGCGGCAAATGCGGCCAGCGCCGCCTGCCGCTGCCGTCCCTCGTCGCGCGGCTCGGCCTTGCGGAACTGCACAATCGCGAGATACTTCCCGCCGCCCGCCGGATGGCAGTAGACGTTGCGCACCCGGCCCGGCATGCTGCGCTCCGCCATTTGCAGGATGCTCGCCTCGGTCGGGATGCCCGCCAGCTGGCAATGCTCAAGTCCCGGCCCGACGATCGTCTGGAGGATCGGCCCGCGGCGGTGCGTCACCGCGGTGATGCGGATCACCGGCAGCTCCGGCTGCGCCACGCCCATGTAGCCGGGAAACTCCGGCATGCTGTAGCCGGTGTTGGTCTGGACGTCCTCGCGGATCCGTTCGCCCGGCAGGATCTCGCCTTCCATGACGATCTCGGCGTCGGCCACCGCTTCCACCGGCTGCGTCACGCAGGGGACGAGCCGCACAGGCCTGCGCCGCAGGCCGCCCGCCACGGCCAGCTCGTCAAACCCCAGCGGCGTGGCCGGCGGCTCGAAGCAGGCGGCCAGATAGATGGCCGGATCCATGCCAATGCTGATCGATACCGGCAGCGGCAACCCGCGCGATTCGGCCTTCGCGCGGAACGCATCAATGTGGCGGCCCGGCGCAAAGTACACGCTCAGGCGGTCCGGCCCCTGCACGCACAGCCGGTGAATGGTCACGTCGGCCTCGCCCGTGTCGGGATCGCGGGCGCGCAGCAGGGCCATGGTGAGGTACGGCCCAGCGTCCTGACGCGTGTTGGTCGGGGCCGGGATCAGACGTCGCAGATCGAGCGGCGCCCGGTGGACCACCTCCTGGCAGGGCGCGGCTCCGTCTGCGAGGGCCGGCGCCACCGGATGCTCCAGGGCATCGAGCAGCGCAAAGGCCACCCGCTCCGGCTCGGCGCCCAGAAGCAGCGCCGCGCGCCGCCTCGTCCCCAGCACGCCCGCCACCACCGGCACATCGTAACCCTTCACGCGTTCAAACAGCATCGCCGGGCCGGCAGGAGCCGGCGGCTTCACCGGCACGCCCGCGCCAATCCGGCGATATACGGCTGCGAGCTCGGCATGAGGGTCCACCGGCACGGAGGTCCGGATCAGCTCACCGGGAACCGAGGCGAGCAGATCGAGCGCCGTGCGCAGGTCGCAGACGTCTTCCGCTCTCATTTCCGCTCCAGGTCGGCCGGCTGCCCGCGAAGATGCTCATCCACAAATGCCAGCACCATGGCGCGCACGACGGCCCCAGAGAACTCCGGCCCCCCGTGGCCCGCCCCGGCAATCTTGTGGAAGATCGCCGGCACGCCCGCCCGGCGCAAGGCGTCGAACAGCAGTTCGCTCTGGTGCACGGGCACCAGCGGGTCGCGCTCGCCGTGCAGGATGAGGAATGGAGCCGCGTCCCGGTGAACGTAAGTCACCGGGTTGGCGCGCGCCACTTTGTCCGGGTTGTCCTGAATGGGACCGCCGATCAGTTGCGACTCGGGCGACTCGGCCGGGTTGTGCCGCATCCCGCCCGGCAACGCGTGCGCGTCCATCTGGAGAAAGTCCGTCGGCCCGAAGAAATCGATCACCGCCTGCACGCGCGGGGAAACTTCCGCGTCGGCCTCGGGCCCGTCCAGATCCTTCGCGCCGGCGCTCACGCCCAGCAGCGCCGCCAGATGTCCTCCGGCGGAAGCCCCCCAGACGGCGATCCTCCCGGGATCCAGTTCGTAGCCGGCGCCGTGACGCCTCAGCCAGCGAATGGCCGCGCGCGCATCCTGGATCTGCGCCGGGAACTTCGCCTCCTGACTCAGCCGGTAGTTGAAGGCCGCCACCGCGTAGCCGTGCCGTGTGAGCCAAAGCGCGCCGCGAGTCTGGCCATCATCCTTGCTGCCCGCGCGCCAGGCCCCGCCATAAATCCAGACCACCACCGGCAGCGGCCTCGCGCCGCGCTCCGGAAGGTAGAGATCCATCAGCAGCTCGCGCCCGCCGGGCTTCGAGTAGACGATGTTGCGGACGATCTTCAGCTCTTCGGCCGGCTGGGCCGCCGCGCACGCCGCCATCACCAGCAGGATCGCAAGACTTTGCATTGTGTCCGCCAATTCGCTCTCATCTTACGCCGTTCCGAAGGCGCAAACGCGGCCAAGCCGCGACTGGAGCGCGCCCGACAAGAGCGAGAGGAAGGAGCTGACACCCGAGGCGCGGCGCACCTTCGAGCCGCGCCGTGGGCCGCTCGTTGCCGCAGCGCCTGGGTGCAGCTTCACTTTGCGGCTCGGGAGAGGAAAGGGATGCCGCGCTCCACCAGCGGCCCGTCCGCCCGGCCTTCAGTAGCGCTGAAGCAGGTCAAGCAGCTGGCGGTCGAGTTTCGCTCCGTGCCAGTCTTCATAAGCGACGTCGGCGCGGCCGCTGTCCAGTACGCCAAAAGGGCCGCGGAAGTTCCACAGCGCCCAGCCGATGCCGTGGCCCTGAAGAATGTCCAGCACGTCTTCCATCCAGGCAAGGAACACGGCGTGGGGCGTGCGGTTGTAGCAGCCCGCCTCGCCGCAGTGCACGCCGATGCCCTGCCGCACCAGTTCGCCCCACGGTGCGTACAGCGTTTCCAGATGCTCGCGGCCGAACTCCACTGTGCCGTCGGGCCGGCGCAGCGGCCATTGCGGCTCGGGAAAGTCCAGCCTGCGGTCCACCCACGCGGCGCGGTAATGCGAGACCCCCATGGGCGTGTAGGCGTGCACCGACTGCGCCACGCGCGTCCAGATCATCTCGTAGACGACATCGTTGCCATAGCGCAGCCCGTCGATCAGGATCAGCCGGTCCGGACTGATGGCCCGGATGGCATTCGCGGCACGGAGCATCACTCGGACGTAGTCCTCGCGGTCCATGTAGCCCTCGCGCGCCGCGGGGGCCTCATTCAGCAGGTTGAAGCTGAGCGCCCAGGCGGGCACGCCGCGGTAGCGCCGCGCGAAGAAGGTCCAGTGATACACGAACGCCTCTTCGGCGCGCGGGTCGGACCAGAGCACGAAGGGTTCGCGCTCCGGGTTGTTGACGCAGTAGCCGGGCGCGCGGTGGAAATTCAGCGACACGTGCAGGCCGTATTTCCGGCCGAGCACGACGAGGCGGTCAATGGGATCGAGAGCGGACTCGCGGATCTGGAAGGTTTCGTCGGGCAGCAGGCGCCGCCTGCGGCGCCAGTCCGCGTCGATCCAGAACCAGTAGTCCATCGGAATGCGCAGGAAGTTGAAGCCCCAGTCCCGGATCCAGCGCAGCTCGTCTTCACTGACGGGCCGGGGCGCGGCCTCGGGCTTGAGCGGCAGGGCCTGGAACAGATCCAGCAGGTTGAAGCCGCGCCAGCGCGGCAGCGGGTTCATGGGGCCGGGCTGGGCCAGCGCGGCGGGCGCCGCGGCCGAGGCCGCGGTGAATAGGCGGCGGCTGAGAGCGCTCATCATCGATCCACCGGTGGCAGAAACATCCTATCCCGCCGCGGGGATCAGCGTCCCAGCCAGCCGCCATCAACCACGAGGATGGCGCCGTGGACATAGTCCGAGGCGCGCGAGGCAAGAAACACGGCGGCGCCGGCCAGATCGGCGGGCTCGCCCCAGCGGCCGGCAGGGATGCGTTCGAGGATGGCGCGGCGGCGTTCGGGATCGGCACGCAGGGGCGCGGTGTTGTCGGTGGCGATGTAGCCCGGCGCGATGGCGTTGACGTTGACGCCGCGCGGGGCCCACTCGTTGGCGAGCGCCTTGACGAGCTGGGCGACGCCTCCCTTGCTGGCCGCATAGGACGGCACGAGGATGCCGCCCTGGAAGGAGAGCAGCGAGGCGAGGAAGATGATCTTGCCCGACCCCCGATCGAGCATCGTGCGGCCGATTTCGCGGGCGAGGATCCACGGGGCGGTAAGATTGGCGGCAAGGACGGCGTCCCAGTCCTCGTCCGGATGGGAGGCGGCGGCAGCGCGGCGGATGATGCCGGCGTTGTTGACGAGGATGTCGACCGGCGGCAGCTCGCCGGCCAGGCGCGCCAGCAGCCCTTTCAACGCGGCCCGGTCCGCCAGGTCGCAGCGGAAGCCGTGGAAGCGGCGTCCGCAGGCGCGGATGCGGCGCTCAGGCTCGGAATCCGCGGCTTCCAGCGAGCGGCTGACGCCAATGATGTCCGCTCCCGCCTGGGCGAGCGCTTCGGCGATGGCCAGCCCGATGCCGCGGCGGCAGCCGGTGACCAGGGCGAGCTTTCCATCCAGACGGAAGAGGTCAAGCACCGACATCGAACAAAATCTCCGCGTCGTGTTTCAAACAGAATGGTCACAAAACGGGGCCGATGCGCCAGGGGACGAACTCGCGGTGGCCGTACAGCTCGCTCGCCGTGCGCCGGCCCGAGGCGACCTCGAGCACGAGATCGAAGATGCGGCGGCCGGTCTCGTCCACCGTGGCCGCGCCGGAGGCGATGGGACCGGCGTCGAGGTCGATGTTGGCGCGCATGCGGGCAAACAGGGCCGAGTTCGAGCTGATCTTGATCACGGGAATCGTGGGAAAACCGATGGCCGAGCCGCGCCCGGTGGTGAAGGCGATCACGTTGACCCCGCCGGCGGCAAGACCGGCCAGCGAGACGGGGTCGTAGCCGGGCGTGTTCATGAAGACGAGGCCTGGCCCGCGCACGCGTTCGCCGTAGTCGACAACCTCCATCAGGGGGAGCGTCCCGCCCTTGGCCACCGCGCCCAGCGATTTCTCGACGATGTTGGTGAGCCCGCCCTCCTTGTTGCCCGGCGAGGGGTTGTCGTCGAAAGAGCCGCCGAAGCGGGCCAGATAGGCCTTGTACGAGGCGACCATCTCGAGCAGCTTCTCGGCGACCGCGCGCGAACGGGCCCGCTCAACCAGCAGATGTTCGGCGCCAAAGATCTCCGGCGTTTCGGCCAGCACGGCCGTGGCCCCGATTTGCGCCAGCAGGTCCGAGCAGACGCCCAGGGCCGGGTTGGCGGTGATGCCGCTGAAAGAGTCCGACCCGCCGCAGTTGAGCCCCAGCACGAGCTTCGAGGCGGCCACCGGCGTGCGCCGCAGGGCGGCGAGCCGTTCGATGTGCCGCTCGACGGCGCGGATGCCCGCCTCGACGGTGGCAGGCGTGCCGCCCGTCTCCTGAAGCGTGAATCCTTCCAGCCGCTCGCGGGGCAGTTCGTCGATGTAGCGGCCGATCTGGTTGATCTCACAGCCGAGTCCGATAAGGACGGCGCCGCCGACGTTGGGGTGGTCGATCACGCCGCGCAGAACGCGGTGGAGCTGTTCGGTGTCCGGCCCGATCGAGTGGCCGCAGCCATCGGCATGCGGGAATGCGGCCACGCCGTCGACGTTTTCCGGCAGCGCACGTCCGCGGAAATGATCGGCCACAAGCTGGGCCACATGGGAGGCGCAATTGGAGGCGGCGGCGACGGCGACATAATTGCGCGTGCCGGCGCGGCCGTCGGCGCGCGGATACCCGAGAAAAACGGGAACGTCGGCTGGGGCAGGCGGCAGGGTGCGCTCTTCGGCGGGGAAACGGTACTGGCGCGAGCCCTCATCGAAGGAAAGATTGTGCACGTGGACATGCTCGCCCGGGGCGATGGGCGCCGAAACGGTGCCGATCGGCTGGCCGTAGCGGCGGACCCGCGCGCCGGGCGCAAGCGGCCGCAGCGCCACCTTGTGGCCGGCGGGAACCGGCTGGCGGACGACGATCTCGACTCGGCCGGCGGTGGCCGTCATCCCGGGCTCCAGCGGCACGCGCGCAATGGCGACGTCATCGTCCGGGTGGAGAAGGATGAGGCGGTTGGCCGGCGTCGAGACCGGCTCGATGTCTGGAACGATCACGGATCTTTTCCCGGACGGGGCCGGGTCTGTGACGATTGTTTCACGGCCGGAGCGGCGAGACAAGCGCCGCCAGGGGGTCGATTTTGGGTGAGAGTTTTCACGCGCGGCCGGCACAAGTTTTGCGGACTGCGATGCGGGCCCTTGTGGCAGTGTCGGTCGCGGCGGGCATGGCCCTGTTCTCCGTAAGTGGCGCTGCCGCCGATTCGGGGGCGGCGGCCGAGTACGTCGGCGGGACGCTCACGTCGCTCGAGGCCGGTCTGCGCGGTCGGCTTTCGGCCGCCGACCCGGTGTCGCTGGTCTTCGCCACGAAAAGGAGCGTCGTGCGGATCCCGTACGAGCGAATCAACCTGCTGGAGTACGGGCAGCGGGTCGACCGGAGGTTGCTGGAGGCGATCCTGATTTCTCCCCTGCTTATCTTGAGCAAGAAACGGGCGCACTATCTCGCCATCGGGTATCAGACCGACGGCGGGCGGCAGGAGGCGTTGCTGCTGCGCGTGGACAAGGACGCGATCCGCGCGATGCTGGTGAGCCTGGAGGCGCGAACCGGGCTTCGGGTGACCTACATGGACGAAGAAGCCAGAAAGGCAGGCAAGGGATGACGGCGGCCTGGCTCCTGATGTCCCTGGCAGTGTGCGGCCCTCCCGAGGCGCCGGAGGAGGACCTGGGGGCGCGGCTGGCCCGCGTGCGGCGCCTCTATGTGGACCGCTTCGGCGGCGGCGAGGGCGCGGCCCAGATCCGCGACATGGTCATCGCGAGCCTCCAGCGCACGGGGCTGTTCGTGATCACCGAGAATCCGGACCGGGCCGATGCGGTGCTGCGGGGCTCGGCCGAGGATCTTGTTTATACGGAGGTATTCCAGTCCGGAGAGGCGGTCGGCGCGCGGTCCAACGTGAGCGGCGGACGGGGCTCGGGCTTTCGCAACCGTGTGTATGGGGCGCTGGGCGCCGGCGTCAGCGACAGCGAAAGCGTGCGCACCCAGGAGCGTCGGCACGAGGCTTCGGCGAGCGTTCGCATCGTCGCACGGGATGGCGACGTGCTGTGGTCGACCACGCAGGAGAGCCAGGGGGCCAAGTTCCGCTCGGCGAGCGCCGACGTGGCGGAAAAGATCACCCGGCAGTTGCTGGCGGATCTGGAGAAGCTTCAGCGGGCGCCCGTGGGCGCGGCACCGGCCACCGGGCGCAAGGAGGGCCCTTGATGACGGTTAGGGCGCTGGCGTCTCAGGGTCCGAAGTGTCCTCAAATACGGGAATCGTGGGATTCCCACAACGGCGGGATTTTGGTTAGGATAAGAGCCACGGGAGACGAACGTGCCCACAGGCCGCGAAGCAGCCGGAAAGAGGCAGGCCCTGGCGAGGTTGCCGCTGCGGGAGCATCGCCTGCGGGCGCGGGTCTCGCTCGAAGAGATCATGGGCCGGACCAAGCTCAGCCGGCGCTTTCTCGAAGCGATCGAAGAGGGCCGTTATGGGGATCTGCCGGGCGGCGTCTTTACTGTCAGCTACATCCGCCAGTATGCGGATGCCATTGGCTACGATGCGGAGCTGATTCTGGAGCACTGGCGCAAGACGGCCGCCGGCGCCGAGGAGCCTGCGGTGGAGGTTCGTCGCACCCAGACGCCGCGCTGGATCCGTTTCTTCCAGTCGGTTTAACCTTCTCCCATCTTTTTCTCAAGATCCCGCCGTTTCCGACGATAAGCGAAGGGAGGCGTAGTGCCGGGTTCAGGCGGCCCGGACTGCGGAAGCCACAATGAAGATCGACGACCGGAACGCGGTTCCACTCAATCCGGCCGACGTTGCCAGGGCGCAGGCGGCGGAGGCGGCGCAACAGCAGCAGACGGCTCAGAATCTCCGGCAGGAAGGAGGGGCGTCGCCTTCGGATCGCGTTGCGCTGTCGGAGCTTTCGGCCAGGATTCGGGAGCTGGTGTCGGGCACGCCGGAGCGGGAAGCCCGCATTGCGAAGCTGGCGGCGGAGTTTGCGGCCGGACGGTACGAGCCGAACGCGGAGGCGATTGCGGACGCGCTGATCGCGGAAGCCGAGATGGGCGGCGGCGATGAGGGCCTCTGACGGGGTGCCGGAGCGGGCGGCGGCGGGCGAGCTGGCCCAACGGTTGAGGCTCGCGGCCGCGAGGATCCGGCAGCGGGCGCTGGCTGGACCGGCCGGGGCGGTGGGGCTGGTGGATGCGCTTGAGGAGGCAGGCTTGCGGCTGGGTGAACTGGAACGGCGGCTGCGGCTGGGCCAGGTGGAAGGGCGTGAAAATTTGGAGCCGGCGCTGAAGGCGTGGGCTGAAGAGCTCGGACGGCTGGAAGCGCTTGTCCATGGAGCGATGGAACTCGCCGGCGGCTGGAGTCTGGCGGCCGGGCTGGCGGCGGGCTATGGGCCGGCGGGGCCTGTGGCGGCCGGGCCGGCGCGGGTGGATGAGATCGGCTGAAGGAGAACGCCTTGGGGAACCTGTTCGTTTCGCTGCGCAACGCTGCCGGGGCGATGAAGGTGTTCGAGCGCGCGGTGGGCGTAGTGCAGTCCAACGTGGCTAACGCCTCGACGCCCGGCTATGCCAAGCAGGTGCAGGTGTTGACGGCGCTGCCGATGGATCTGGACCGCGGGTTACCTGGCGGGGTGGCCTCGGGCGGAACGCTAAGCCTGCGCAACGCTTACGCGGAAGCCTCGGTGCGACAGCGGATGAGCGCATCGGGCTATGCCGACGAGCGCCGGGCGCAACTCGAGCAGATCGAACCGCTTTATGACATTGGGCAGGACGCCGGCCTGGGCGGAGCCATCAACCGCTTCTTTCAGGCGTTTGCCGCTCTCACCGTGGCGCCGAACGACCTGGCGGCGCGGCAGGTGGTGCTCGACCGGGCCGATTCGTTGGCCCGCTCGTTCCGCTCCATGGCATCCGGGCTCACCGAAGCGCGGCGTTCGACCGAGCAGGCGCTGGGGGCGCGGGTCGGGGAACTGAATCAGAAGCTGGAAGAGATTGTCTCGATCAACCGGATCTTTCGCGAGGACTTCCGTGCGCAGGACGACGCCGGCCTCCAGGCACGGCTGAACAACCTGCTGGAAGACGTCAGCGCGCTGGCCGACGTGACCGTCCTGCGGCGCGAGGATGGCAGCGTGTCGCTGTATCTGGGTGGACAGACGCTGCTGGTGGCGGGCGAGCGAGCCTGGCCGCTGACAGTGGACGCGAGCGATCCAGCGCGGGTGGAACTGCGCGATGCCGAAGGCAATGCCGTCACCGGAAACGTCGCCGGCGGTCGCATCCGCGCGCTGCTTGAAATTCGCAACGACGTCCTGCCCCAGAAGATGGCGGACCTCGATCTGATGGCGAAGACGCTGGCCGACGACGTGAATGGTCTGCTGGCTGGGGGCGTGGATCTCGATGGCAACACCCCCACGCAGGGCCTGTTCGCCTATGACCTGACAGCCGGGGCCGCGCGGACCCTCGCCCGCACTTCGATGACGGCGCGAGAGCTGCCGGCGGCCGATCCCTCCGCTCCGGGTGGCAACGGCGTGGCAGTTCAGGTGGCCGAGCTCGGCCAGCAGCGCCGGATCCAGGGCTACAGCTACGTCCAGTTCTATGGCGTGCAGGCGGCCTCGGTGGGACGGCTGGTGGCCGAGGCGCGCGAGTCCGACACGGTCTCACGCCAGCTTGAGCTTCAGGCCCGGCAGTTTCGCGACGAGATCCAGAAAGTGAGCCTGGACGAGGAGGCGGTGCTGCTGATGCAGTTCCAGCGGGCTTATGAGGCGGCAGCGCAGATGATCCGCGTGCTCGACGAAATGACTCAAACCGTGCTGGGGCTGGTCCGTTAAGAAAACAAGGAGGCCCGGCACGCGCACGTCCGGGCCGGCCGAAACTCCGCCGACGGAGAAGATGGAATACGATGATTCGCTCGCTGGACGCCGCCACGAATCGGTTCCTTGACAGCCTCAGAGGCTTGAACTCCCGGCTCGAGCGCGCCCAGCGCGAAGTGGCCGGCGGCAAGCGCGTGGCCGCGCCGTCAGACGCGCCGGACCGCATCGTCAGCCTGCTGGGCGCCAAGGCCGACCTAGCACGGCTCGACCAGATCCAGGCCAATCTGAGCCGGTTCAAGACTGAGGTCGACGGCGCCGAAGGTGTCCTCCAGCAGGCCGTGAAACTGTTCGACCGAGTGCGGACGCTCGGCATGACCGGCGCCAGCGGCATCCAGACCCAGACGACGCGGCGCGGCATCGCCGATGAACTCCAGAGCCTCATCGAGCGGATGACGGGCATCGCCAACACCCAGGTCGACGGACGCTACGTCTTCGCTGGCAATGCCGACCAGACGGCCCCGTTTCTGATGGACTGGTCGGCCACGCCGCCCTGGGGTCCTTACCGCGGCGCGGCCGCCACCCGCGAAGCCATCCACCCCACGGGCGTCACATTCCGCGTCTCGCTCGATGCCGAGTGGATCTTCGCCAACCCGGATCCGCACCTGAACGTGCTGGCCGGGATGGAAACGCTGCGGCAGGCGCTGCTCAGCGGCGACGAACAGGCGATGCAGTCCGCCCTGGCCCCGCTGGCCGACATGGCCGCGCACCTCAATGCTGCGCTCATGTTCTATGGCAACGTTCAGACGCAGATCGCCGATGGCCTGGAGACCGCCTCGGCAATGAAACTGCGTCTCCAGGCGCAGGTGGCCTCCATTGAAGACGCCGACCTGACAGAATCCATCGTCGAACTCCAGCAGGTGCGCTTTACCCAGGAAGCCGCCCTTCAGGTCCGCGCCGCCTCGCCGCGGCGCTCGCTGTTCGACTATCTGGCCTGAGCCACGCCTCCCTCCCAGAGAATTCAACGTTTCAAAGCCGAAAACCAAGCGGTCCCAGGCCGCGACAGCGAGCGGCCTGCGGCTCTACGGTCCCCCGCTGGCCATTTTCATCCCCGCGTAGGCCGCCGGGATCATGGGGACTTTTGCAGGCGCCACGAAAGCCAGAAGATGCACGCTGTCACGAGCAGCGGGCCCGAGATCACGGCGACCCAGCCGGGGTGCCTCCGGGCGAACACCGCGTACGCCAAGGCCATGGCCGCGTAGCCGGCGGCGCCGATCCACGGGCGGCGCCAGGCCAGGACGAGAACCCCAAGCAGCAGAAGGCCGGGGATGAGGTGGACGAGGATGGCCACCGCCGCCTCCATCCACGGGCGGGCCTCGGTAAAGACGTCGAGGGCAAAGAGGGAGATGAAACCGATCAGGAAGAGCGACAGGATCCGGGGCGTCCAGACGATCCAGTCTTTGCGGGTCCAGGCCATCATAGCTCCTTTCTGTGGCGCGGCCTGAGGAGGTTCGGCTGGGCCGCCCGGACGCGCCCTGAACCGGGGACCGGGCCGGCGCAAGAGCCACCGGGAGGCTAGCCCGGTCGTCCGCCTCGCGCCGCTCCCGCTCGCATTGTACGCGAGTCGAAGGCAAACGGATCCTCGAAGGCGCTCCGCCAAATCAACCGGCCGGACTTGCCGGTGACGATCCGCGTGCGATGGTAGAGCGCAGAATGGGCCGGCGGCCCGGGGTGCGATTTCTTGCACGCGACAAACCCGGCCGCAATGACCGCGGCGGTCAAAAGGTCGAAAACCGCCGCGGCGCCGACGGCACGCTACATCGAGAGGCTGAACCACCGGGAAGGCTGGTCGAGCGAGGCTGCACGCCAGTGGTCCAGCTCGTCGGCCCAGGCCGTGATGCGGCAGCTTCCGCCAGGTAGCCGGTGGACTGGGA
Source organism: Bryobacteraceae bacterium (assembly GCA_049969655.1). GTDB lineage: Bacteria > Acidobacteriota > Terriglobia > Bryobacterales > Bryobacteraceae > JANWVO01. Next base: position 64,436 of record JBMFOK010000012.1, on the reverse strand, counting down.
GGGCGCCCTTGCGCCCCCAATGCTGGACGGCTCACCCGGTGACGCCGAAATGAACGGCGACCGCTTTCCGGGACTCGAGCTGCCGTCCAGCCGGAGGCCTGGCAGCCGCGGCTGTCGAAATAATTGAGAGATTTCCACCGGGGCGACAGGAAATGGCCAACGGTGAACGCCGCCTCAATACAGCGTGAACCGGGAAAGAACCGGATGGAGGGACGCGATGACGCGAGCCTGCTGACTCGCCGCAGACATCCTGCCTTCCAGAACGCGATGCAGGCCGGGCAGTCACGCCATCAGGGCTACAGGAGTGTTTTGGGACCCGTAGGAATGAAACGTGGACCGTGAAACCAACCGGGCTGCGGTGGAACGGGCCAGCCAGGCCTCAAGCAGTTCCCCCAGCGGGCGTGCGAAAACGGAGCTGCACAGGCCGCTGCCCAAACATCCGAACGGAACCACGGCGAGCCAAGGGCCCCGGGCCGGCGCGCTCAGGCGAGATGGCCAGGAGAACTCTCCTTCGACGAAGCCGACAAGCGTGGCCAAAGCGAGGGCCGCCGCCTTCCGGCGGCGGGCCGAGCGGGGCGCTTTCGGCGGGCTGGCAGCAGGCGCCGCTGCGCGCGAGCGCCAGCCGCGCCGGGCGATTCTTTCGATACACGGATTCATCCGGCTCTCGTCTTCGAGGACCTTACCTCAGAAGCGGGATGTTGCGTGCCAGGCCGGTCTCGTCTACGGCCGTATTGGGCCGCACCTGCCTCGTGAGCCCGCTATTGCCAGCCACCGGGCTTCGGTGTTCGGGCGGAGCCGCTTCCAGGTCCGCCAGCCCGGGCTGAAGCCGGACGGGCGTTCCATTCCGGAACAGCGCCCGTTCACCGGGGTTGAATTCAAACGTGCCGAGACGGTGGCGGCCTGGCCGGCAAGTCCGGCTTCCCGCGGATCTTACGCTTCACGCCGCGACGTTGCCATGGGTCAGGCACTTCCGGCCTATACAATGGTCTTCGTGGCATTCCTACCCATTGAGGAGCAATTTGCATACCTTCGCAAGGGCTTCGAAGAGATCATCCGCGAAGAAGAGCTGAGGGAGCGGCTGGCCGAGTCCATCCGCGACGGCCGGCCCCTTCGGGTGAAAGTGGGATTTGATCCGACGGCGCCGGACCTGCATCTGGGCCACACGGTGCTGCTGCGCAAGATGAAGCACTTCGAGGACATGGGCCACCGGGTGATCTTCGTCATCGGCGACGCCACCGGACTGATCGGCGACCCGACGGGCCGCAACACGCTGCGGCCGCCGATGACGCGCGAAGAGATCAACCGCAACGCGGAGACTTACAAAGAGCAGGTTTTCAAGATTCTCGACCCCGACAAGACGGAGATCCGGTTCAATTCCGAATGGCTGGGAAAGCTCGGCTTTGAGGACATGATCCGGCTGGCCTCGCGCTACACGGTGGCGCGGATGCTCGAGCGGGACGATTTTACGAAGCGGTTTCAGTCGGGCACGCCGATCGCGATTCATGAGTTTCTGTATCCGCTGGCGCAGGCCTATGATTCGGTAGCGCTGGAGGCGGACGTCGAGCTGGGAGGCTCGGACCAGAAGTTCAATCTGCTCGTCGGGCGCGACATCCAGCGCGAATACGGCCAGCGGCCCCAGATCATCGCCACCACTCCGCTGCTCGAAGGGCTGGACGGCGTGGAAAAGATGTCGAAATCGAAGGGAAATTACGTGGGCATTACCGAGCCGCCGGACGTGATGGTGAAGAAACTCATGTCGATTTCCGACGACCTGATGTGGCGCTACTATGAGCTGCTCACCGATTTGACGACGGCCGAAATTGCCGCGCTGAAGCGCAGCGGGCGCAACCCGCGCGACCTGAAACTCGACCTGGCCGAGCGGATCGTGGCCGACTTTTACCCTGCCCACGTGGCCCGGGCGGCGCGCGAGCAATGGTTGCACGACGTCAGCCTGGGCCAGGCGCCGGCGGACCTGCCGTTGGTCCCGTGCGACGATGCGCGGCTCCGGCAATGCCTTCTGAAGGCGGGGCTGGCGCCTTCGGGCAGCGAGGCGGACCGGCTGGTGAAGGCGGGGGCGGTGGAGGTCAACGGCGAGGTCATTCGCACGCCGGCGCAGCGGCTGCCGGCAGGCGAGCATGTGATCCGCGCCGGAAAGAAGTGGGCCCGGGTGCAGATCGAGGGGGGCGGCCTGCCCGGCAGATGAGACACCGGCTTCGCCGCCGCGGGCGTCGGGACACACAGCCATGATGCGGCCTGTCGACACGCTGGCGCTGGCGGTGGACGCAATCCGCGCCTACCGCCTGAGAAGCGCCCTCACGGTGCTCGGCCTGATGATGGGCGTGGCGACGCTGATCACGGTGGTGACCATCGTCCAGGGCGCCAACGTTTACGTCGAGACGAAAATCGCCAACCTGGGCAGCGACGTGTTTCAGTTGTCCCGGATGCCGTTCGCCGTGACCGATTTCGAGGTGATCCGCAAGGCGCAGCGATACAAGCGGATCTATTACGAGGACTACCTGGCGGTGCGCGACCTCTGTTTTGAGTGCACGATCACCGGCGCCACCGGACGGATGACGACTCGGGCGCAATACCGGGACCAGGAAGTGCCGGACGTCACACTGACGGGCCAGACGCCCTCGATGGAGCGGATCGATTCATCGACGATTGAGCTGGGACGGTATTTCACCGAAATCGAAAACAATCTGAGCCGTCCCGTGTGCCTGATCGGATATACTCTGCGAGACCGTTTTTTCCCGGATCAGGATCCTTTGGGGCGTGTCATTAAACTGGCCGGCAGAGAATTCACCGTCATCGGGTTGTATGAAAAAAACGGCGCCATTCTCGGGCAGGACGCCGACAATTTTGCGGTGATTCCCCTGAATACGTTCCTGGATATCCGCGGCCGGCGGTCGTCGCTCGTCATCAACGTCAAGGTGCCCGGCGATCCGGCGCGCTTCGAGCGCGCCATGGATCAGGCGAGGCAGATCCTGCGCGCGCGGCGGCACATCGGCCCGAATCAGGAAGAGGATTTCTTCCTCGGCACCAAGGATTCCTACATCCGGCTGTGGAACCAGATCTCGGGGGCGTTCTTCGCGGTATTCATTCTGGTGAGCTCGATCAGCGCGGTGGTGGGCGGCATCGTGATCATGAATGTGATGCTGGTGAGCGTGACGCAGCGGACCAGCGAAATCGGCATCCGCCGGGCCGTGGGCGCCTCGGCGGGCGACATCCTGCGGCAGTTTCTCGCCGAGAGCGTGCTCCAGTGCCTGTTGGGCGGCCTGCTGGGCATCGGGTTGGGATTTCTCTGTGCGGAGCTGCTGGACCGGTTCACGTCATTCCCCGCCGCGGTGCAGGGCCGTGTGGCGGTGCTTGGCGTCGTGCTCGCGTCGTCGATCGGGCTGTTTTTCGGCATCTATCCAGCCACGCGGGCGGCTCGGCTCGACCCGGTGGAAGCGTTGCGGGCGGAGTAGCCGATGACGCGGGAGGAGCTCGTAGAAAACCTGTGGGTGGCGCTCGACACGTTGTGGGCGCACAAGGTGCGCTCGTTGCTGACGCTGCTGGGCATTGTCATCGGCGTGTCCTCGGTGATCGGCGTGGCGGCGATCATCAACGGGCTGAACCGGTTCGTGTCCGACCGCATCGAGCGGCTGGGATCGAGAACGTACTTCGTCGGGCGCATGGGCTTCGGCATGGATCCCGGGCGCCTGCCGGAGCGGATCCGTCGCCGGAAATATCTCGAATACGAAGACGCGCGGAAGGTGAAGGAGCTGGCGCCGGCGGTGGAGAAGATCACGGCGCTGGGCACGCGGGCGTTCTTTTTCGGGGCGGCCAACGAGGTGCGCTACGGCGGGCAGAGAGTGGAAAACGTCATCGTTCGCGGCGCCAACGCCGACTACTGCGAGATCATTCCGCTGTTCACGGTCGAGCAGGGCCGGATGTTCACGGCAGCCGAGGACGCGCGCTCGGCGCAGGTGGCGGTGATCGGTGCGGGCATCGCCAGCAGTCTGTTCGGAAGGGCGGATCCGGTCGGCAAGATGATCCTTGTCAACGGCGCGCCCTATGAAGTGATTGGCGTATTCGCGCCCGATGAGGGGTTTCTCGGCGGGCCGGGCGTGGACCAGTTTGTGCTCGTGCCGTTGAACACGTTCCGCAAGCACAACCCGGACATGAAGGAGGTCTTCCTGGCGTTCACCGTCTACCGGGACGTGCCGCCGGAGGTGGCGATGGACCAGGTGACCGAGGCGCTGCGGCGGATCCGGAAAGTTCCGCATAATGCGGAAAACGATTTTGAGCTGTTCAGCTCGGATTTTCTGACGAATTTGTGGAACCAGCTCACTGGCGCCATAGTGATTCTGACGACGGTGATTTCCTCCATCGGACTGCTGATCGGCGGTGTGGGCGTGATGAATATCATGCTGATTTCGGTAACTGAGCGCACGCGGGAGATCGGCATCCGGCGGGCCGTGGGGGCGCGGGCGGCCGACATCCGGGCGCAGTTCCTGCTGGAGGCGGTGACGCAGACGATGCTGGGCGGGCTGATGGGGCTGGCCGCCGGCTATGCGATTGCGTTTGCAGTGCGTTCCGTGTTTCCGAGCATTCCGGCCTACGTGAGCGTCTTCTGGACGGCAATGGGAGTGGCGCTTTCGGCTCTGACCGGACTCGTGTTCGGCTACTGGCCGGCCGACCGCGCCGCGCGCCTCGATCCCGTGGTGTGTCTGCGGTATGAATGAGGAATGGCGATCGACGAACTCGTAGAGCTGACCCTTCGGCCAAAGAAGTCGGAGTGGGCCAAGAAACATCAGGAAATCCTCGAGGGATTTTTCGGGTCAGGGAGGGGCCGTTACCCGGCTGACGCGAAAAAGTCAGTCAAGCTTCGGGCGCCTGAAGACATCGACGTCCCCTATGCGGCCTATATTCATCCGATGAACCCGGACAGCGGGGCTTACGGCGGAACCTCGCTGGTGTTTTTCCCGCCTGAAGGATGGGAACGGCCCTGTCTGATCGGAATGGTAGTGGGAACTCAGGGGTTGAGTCCCGATGAGGGCGTTCTCAGCCGTCCAGGGCATGCGAGGAAGACTCGTGCCATCTGCGCATGGCTGAACCGGCGACAACGGGGATCGGCCTGGGCCAAACAGGACCCGACGCGGATTGATCTCAACCTGCCGTCGGAGGTTGCCAGTCGCTGGCCCGAGATGAAGGCTGCTTTCAACCGCTATGGCAGGGAGATGTACGCGGTGTTCCGCCCCGCTTCGCCCGAAGACTTCGAGCTCACCCGAGATGCGGTGTTGGCCTTCCTCGATCTGCTGATGGAGGAGCGCGGTTTCCTGCCTCTCAAGGCGGGGTCTGAAAGTGCGGAGCATATTCGTTCGCAGTGGTTCGCTCACATCCTGCCGACGGTTGAAGAGAGCGAAGTGGAGCAACTTCTCGATCAGAGAAGATTCGTGATCCTTCAGGGGCCCCCTGGTACAGGCAAGACCAGAATGGCAAAGCGGCTGCTGGAACAAAGCTACCGGGGCCGCGGCCGCTTTGTGCAATTTCACGCCAATACCACCTATGAAAATTTCATCGGCGGCCTGGCCCCCGTGCAGGACGGCGATGGAGTGGGCCTTCGGTTCGCTCCTCGCCGCGGACACCTGATGGAGGCGGCTGCGGAGGCGGGAGACGACAGATATCTTCTGGTGATCGACGAGATCAACCGGGCCGATCTCGCCAAGGTGCTGGGTGAGGCGATCGCTCTGCTCGAGCCCGGGGACCCGGACCGCGAGGTGGAACTGGCGTACGATTTCGGCCCGCCAATCGGCCCCCGGCTCCGGCTGCCGGAGAAGCTTCACATTCTGGGAACAATGAACACCGCCGATCGCAGCATTGCTCTGGTCGATGTGGCCGTCCGGCGCCGGTTCGCGTTTGTCGACCTCTGGCCGGACTATCGTGTTGTGAACGAAACATCGTGTCCCCTGGCAATAGAATTCTTTCAGAAAGTTGTGTCCGTTTTTGTCGAACACGCTTCGGAAGAAGCCATGCCTCTGGTGCCGGGACACTCTTATTTTTTGGCATCGAACGACAGCGAAGCACGCTGGAGGTTGAGGCGCGAACTGGTCCCGCTGCTGAACGAATACCTGGTCCAGGGCTTCGTTGCCGGTTTCGGCGAGAATATCCGCGCGCTGATTCAGGAGATCGAGGCCCTCGGATGAGCAAGGCGAAAGCCAGGCTGGACAACGGTACGCGTGTCCCGCTATTGCCGGCAACGCCTGCCGAAACCGTTTGTGTCGAACTCGAAGACCACTCTGAACGGCGGTTCCCCTGCGAGACGCTGTTCCCCTCCGGGGATCGGCGAACTGCGGCGGCCAGCCACGGCCGGTTGGCGGAACAGTTTCTGGATCAGAACCGGCGCGTTTTTGACGTCATGAGCCTGCGCGTTGCGTCAGAGTTTGACGGCCATCGTGTGTATTTGACGGTGGAATCGTCCTCGTCCGTGGGCGCGGTTCCCCTGGTCTCCCCGCTCAGCGGAAAGATGGATTACGGCCTGGTGATCCAGCCCCGATTTCCGTGGAAGGGCCTGGGACCGATGCTGGGACAGATGGGGTGGCGAGTTGCCCCGCGTCCATTGCGCCTGCCGCTTCTGCGCCGGTCCGAGCGGCGCGTCCCGCCGTGGGTGATCTCGCTGATGGTGCTGGAGCGCCTCGAACGCCTGATCCACCAGTTGATGCGCCGATTCGAGCTGACCGAGGACGTTCTGGCCTCTCCGCGGGGGACGATCCGCTGGCAGCCGTATGTCGCCCATCAGCTGGCGCGCGGGAATCCTCATCACGTTCCGTGCAGGTATCCGGACCTGCGCGATGACCGGCTGCTGAAGGGCATGATCCGCTGGACCCTGGAGGCCCAGGTGCGTAGCCTGACTTCGCAGCTGGAACATGGCGCGTTTGTGCATCAGCTTCTCGAGCGCGTCCAGGCTCTGCTGCACTCGGTACGAGACGTTGCGGCTCTTCGTCCCACGAGTGTACTCACACAGGCGGTCGCCCGCCTGCCTTTGCGCAGTGAGGCGTTTTATCAAGGGCTGGAGGCCATCGAGTGGACCGCTGACGAGCGCGGCCTGGCGGGTCTCTGCGAGCTGGAAGGTATCCCGTGGGTCATGGACATGGATCAGTTCTTCGAGGCCTGGGTGGAATGTGTCCTGGCTCATGTGGGCCGATACACGGGTGGGGTGCTGCGCTGTGGGAGAACGCGGAGGACGCAGGTGCCGTTGCAGTGGGATCCCCCGTCGTCAGGAACGCAGCTCAGCCTGGTTCCGGATTTCGTGCTGGAAGCGCCTGATTTTACGCTGGTCGCGGATGCCAAATACAAGCGTCACCTGGAAGAATTCGCCACTTATTCCCGCCATGAAGTGGCAGAGAAAACGCGGGAAAGTCATCGGGCCGACGTTCATCAGGTGCTTGCTTATTCCTCACTGTTTTGGTCTAAAAGAAACGTTGCCCTGCTGGTCTATCCCTGTCGAAAGGAGACATGGGACTCGCTGAAGCGGCGGCGTCTGCTGATCCAGAAGGCGTCCGTACCCGCCCAGGGGAGGAGCTGCGAGCTGTGGCTGAGCGTATTGCCGATGGAGGCTCGCGTGGAGGAGGCTGCTGAACCGCTCATCGACGCGCTTCGTGAGCTTCGCAGTGAGGCCGCGTAGGATGGAGGTAGATGCCCCGGAATCGCGTCGAGTGGAAGATCGGCCAGGAATTGTGGCGGCTGGGCGAGCGCACGCTGGTGTGCGGCGTCATCGAGGTGTGGCCGCCGCCCGAACGCGGCGTGCGCACCTACGAGGAGCCGGACCGCGCCTTCGTCCGCGCCCATGAGCTGATCGACGCGGGCGCCGACTTCATCGAAATCGCCGCCGAGCGCTACGCGGCCGGCGTCTCGCTGCTCAGCGAGGCCGAGGAGCTTCGGCGCCTGGTGCCTATCCTCAAACGCCTGCGCGGAAAGCTGCCTGTGCCGGTGTCGGTCCAGACGTGGAAGCCGTCCGTTGCGGAAAAGGCCATCGAATACGGAGCGCGCATTATCCGCGACCCCAGCGGCCTCACCCTGGACCAGGACCTCGGCCGCGTCGTGCTCCGCCATGACGCGGCCTTCGTGCTCCAGCACATGCGGGGCACACCGGACAAGTGGCCCCGGCTTGGCGCGTGGAAGAACCCCGTCTCGCTGGTGGCGGCCGAGCTGACGGCCGCGCTCAACCGCGCCAACCGGCTGGGCATCGAGCGCACGCGGCTGGCCATCGACCCTGGCTTTGGGATGGGCAAGCGCAAGGAGACCAACACCGAACTGCTGGCGGCGCTCGAGGAGTTCCAGCGGATGCGCCTGCCCGTATGCGTCAGCCCGGAGGGCCAGCCGTTTGACGCCGAGATCCGTGTGGAGCCCTCGCCGATGACCGCCGCCGCGGTCACCGCGCTCTGCATCGTCCGCGGGGCTCACATTGTGCGGACGTCGGACCCGGCGGCACTGCGCCCGGCCGCGCTCGTCGCGGACGGGCTGTTGCGCGCCGAGCCGGAGCGGCGCTGACGCCGCGCCTCAGACCATCGTGAGCCCTCCGCCGGCCTGAATGTTCTGCCCCGTGATCCAGGCGGCATCCTCCGTGCAGAGCCAGGCGACCACGGCGGCGATCTCTTCCGGCCGGCCTGCCCGCCCGAGCGGCGTCAGCTTCGGCGCGAGCTCCACCAGATGAGGCAGCGCGTGGAACATGTCCGTCTCGGTGAAGCCGGGGGAGACGGTGTTGACGGTGATGCGGCGCGGGGCCAGTTCCCGCGCCAGCGCCCGGGTGAACTGCTCGACCGCCGCCTTGCTGGCGCAGTAAACGCCTCCGCCGGCGGTGCCGCCCACGGTGGCGCCCGTGGAAATATTGACGATGCGCCCGCCGTCACGGAGGCGGCGCGCGGCCTCGCGGCAGCAGTAAAAGACGCCCCGGGTGTTCACGGCGAAGACGCGCTCGAAGTCCTCATCGGAAAAATCACCGAGCGGACCCATGACGGCGACCCCGGCGTTGTTGACGAGGATGTCGAGGCCGCCGAAAGCGGCCTCGGCCGTGCGAAACATTTCCAGTACTTCGTGTTTTTGCGAGACGTCGGCCCGGATGGCGATGCCCGCGATGCGCCGCGCAACCTGTTCCGCCGCGGCGGCCGAAGTCGAATAATTCACCGCAACACGCGCGCCGTCGGCGGCGAGCCTCTCCGCGATGGCGCGGCCGATGCCGCGCGCGGCGCCGGTGACCAGCGCCGTCTTCCCCGTCAGCCTGCTCATGACCTTCTGATGCACCGCCTCGGCTCAGGGCTCCACGGCCAGCCGGACAATGGTGAGCGAATGCTTCGGGAAACGGTAGCTGAAGCCGTTGCGCTCAATCTTCAGCGTCTCCTGCCAGGTGCGCGGGCGGACCTTGCGGTCGTCGCCGAAGGTGTGCGTGGCCTTCAGGTCGTCGTGATACATCTGCCAGAATTCGGCCCGGGGCGCGAGCTTCCCCTCGACGTTGTCAATGCGCGTGAGGATGTCGCGCGAAGCGCTGCGGTTCAGCACGTTGACGAACAGCGTGCGGCCGTCCGGCGCGAGCGTCACGCTGGCGTCGAGGTAGCCGAGCTCGCCACGGTTTCCGGCCCGGTAGCGGGGCGATTCGACCAGCGCGTCAATGGCGATGTTTCCCTTCTGCTTCGCGTATTCGGCGATCGGGAAGTAAATGGTCTGGAGATACAACCCTTCTTTATTTGTAAAAATCGGGGCGATGACGTTTACCAATTGAGCGAGATTGGCCATTTTTACGATGTGCGCATGACGGAAAAATGAGTTGAAGAAGACGCCCATGGCCAGGGCGTCCTCGAAATTGTATTTCTCCTCAAGCCGGGTGGCTCCGGTTTCGAATTCCGATCGTCCCATGGTCCGGTACCAGACGTTCCACTCGTCGAAGGCGATGTAGATGGGGCGCGTGATGCGGCGGCCGGAGAGCGCGGCCCGGATCAGGCCTTCGGTGATCTCGATGCGCTGGTCGATGTCGGCCGAGGCAGCAAGGAAGCTTTCCAGGTTGTTCTCGCGGTTGCCGATGTAGGTGTGAAGGCTGATGTAGTCGATTTCGCCGCGAAGGCGCTCGAGCACGGTGCGGTTCCAGGCGATCCAGTCGGCGGCGGGACCGAAGTTGGACGATCCGGAGGCGATCAGCCGGATGCTTTCGTCGGCGCGGCGCATCGCCTTGGCCGCCTCGAGGGCGAATTTCGTGTAGTCCTCCGCGTTCTTGTGGCCGAGCTGCCAGGGGCCGTCAATCTCGTTGCCGAGGCCCCAGTACTTCACGTTGAAAGGCTTATCGCGCCCGTTCTTGCGGCGCTGCTGGGCCCAGTAGGTGTTGCGGGCCTCATTTGTATATTCGACCCATTCCCGCGCCTCGTCGATGGTGCCGAGACCGGCGTTGATGCAGATGTAGGGCTCGGCGCCGATGCGCTCGCAGTATTCCAGGAATTCGTGGGTCCCGAAGCGGTTCGAGTCGATGTCGCCCCAGGCGTGGTCGGGCCGTGCCGGGCGCAGTTCCTTCGGGCCGATTCCGTCCTTCCAGTGATAGCCCGAGGCGAAGTTGCCGCCCGGCCACCGCAGGACGGTCACGCCGAGGCCGCGCACAGCCTCAATGACGTCCTTGCGGTAACCTTTTTCATCGGCCAGGGGGCTGCCTTCGTCATAGATGCCGCCGTAGATGCAGCGGCCGAGATGTTCGGCGAAATTGCCGAAAAGGTGCGGGTGGATCTCTCCGATGCGGCGGTCGGTGTCGATCTTGATCCGCGCTTCCGGGGTTTGCGCAGCCAGGGTGGCGGCGGCGAGCAGGCAGATCGTAAGCGATTTCATGCTGGCATTCTAACCCGGGTTCATGGCAGGTAAGTGTCTCACCTCAGGCTGGTCTGGATTTTTCCCGAGAATCGGGCTAATCTTCGGGCAGGAATCCGCCGAAGATTCAGGTAGCCGTGACGGAACGGGCTCCAGATCGCTGCCAGTGGTGCCAGAGGGAGTTTCCTGAGGAGATCCTGCGGCGCCACGGCGGATTCTGCTCGAGCGACCACGCCGACGCCTTCCGGTTGCAGGAGCGCTTTGGCATGGCGCCTCCAGTATCGGATCCACCTCCGGAGGAAGCGGGAGACCTCGAGGAGGGGGGTAGCCGGCGGCGGGAGTCGAGCGGGCAGTGCCGCTGGTGCGGGCAGCCTCTGCCGCTGCTGGCGCGGCTCCGCGGGGCGCGTTTCTGTTCAGAGTGGCATGAGCGCCAGTACCGGCGCCAGCAGTCCGAGCAGTTCCTGGAGCGGGTCAAGAAGTACCGGCGAGTGGGCGGCGGCTCCCGCCTGCGGTCTGAGTCCGCCAAGGTGATCATCCGCCCCTCTCCGTCCGGCCGCGGCAAACGCGAGCCCCAACCAGCCAGCGAAGGCGCCACCCGGAGTGCGCTGCCAGAGATCTGGCGTGACCCGCCGCTGCTGTTGGCGGCTGTCCCTTCAGTGGCCGCGCCGCTGGCCTGCGAAGGGCCGGCATCTCGTCCGGCGCTGACGTCCGTCTCGGCCCCTGAGCGCACCGCCGGGTGTTGGGAAGAACCGGAAGGGGCCTGGGTCCAGGAAGAGGCATCAGCCCCGATCTCTCCGTCTTGTGGAGCCAAGGCTGTTCAGGCCAGTTTGGGCCGCAACAGTTTCATGCCGTCGTTTCCTGGAGAGATTCCTGGGCTGACTCCGATTGGGCAGGTTTCTGGATCCCCGTCCGGCTGGGTATCGTCCGTGCTTTGGGTGCCTCCACGCCTGCCGGGACTGTCTGGGAACGACTCGGGTCCGGTGACCACGGCTTCATGGCGCACGCTGCCCACTGCTGTCTCTCAGCATCCCGCTCGCGTTGCGCATGTCGCGCCCGGAGAAGCGAGAGGGCAGACCTGGTCCGGGCCCGCCTCTGGCGAGGTTATCCGTTCTCCATCGGCGTGTCAGAGACAATGGACCAGCAGCCCGCTGCTGACGCTTTTCGTGCACCTTCTACCGCCGATGCGGGGCCGGAGCGGCTTGCAGGTTTCCGGTCCAGTACGAAGAGCCTGCGGGTGGCAGGGCCGTGCGGTCCTGATGGAAGGGGCGGACGCCGGGCCGAGTTGGGCGACCCTCGTCTCCGCGGCTCCATCGGCTTCTTGCGCCACAGCGTTCAGGCACACGGGCGTCGCAGTCGCCTCTGCCTGTGTCCGTCCAATGGTGGCGGGCTCCGCTCAGTTGCCAGCACAGCAGTGGATGTATGGATTCGTGAGCCGTTCGTCCCCGGGCTCGATCATGGGGTCGGAGCGGGAGCCGGTTCCTCCCGGCCACCTCATGTCTGGCAACGGACGGCCTGCCGGCACTACTGAATCGGAATGGCTCCGCCAGGGGAAGTTCCTGCGGAACCTGGGGCACGCCTCGCCCTTCACTGTCGCGCGGTTGGCCGCTCAGGCTTCGGTGGCCTACCTCGCTGTTCAGGCCGGCGAGTGGACTTGGACGTCGAACCCATGGCGGATCAGGCTCGCGCTATCCAGGATTCAGGTGATGGCAGGGGGAACGATGTGCTGGGATATGCATGTATTGCTTCCCTGCTCTATGCAGCGCGCCGGAGCAGCGGCCGGTTCGGCTGAACGAGAAACGCAGCCCCGGCAAGAAGGGGTGTGGCGAATCCGTTTGACGGGCGAACCCACGGGGCAGCTGACCAAGCCGGAGGACGCCACATTGGGAAAGTGGTGGAAGAGACAGCAGGAGCAGGAACCTCGTCTGCCCAGGAGGGGCGGACTGAAGGTGCCGGTTTTCCACGGCCATTGTGACACGGTGGGGGACGTGGCCAGACCGGAGAGGGCTTACGGGTGGATCCCGGATCAACCTCTTCCAGCGGAAGGCTCCATTTTGGGGTGCGAGCCGGATCAGTGCCGCCGCATCCCCCGGCTTCTCCCCCTGGCCGGGCATCGGCTGGAACTGGCGGGTGGGAGCGCCGGGGCGTGGCATGATGTGTGGGCTCTGGAGCCGGCGCCGGCCGTGGCCGTGAGCGCCGTGCCAGAGTTTGGCTCATTGCATGGGGTTGTCTGGGAGCACTTGCCCCTTTCTCCACGGATTCCGCCGCGCCAGCCGGATGGGGCCGTGCCTGTTCGGCCTCAGCGGCTTCGGCTGCCCGGCCTGCACTGCCGGTTCCCTGAGGCGGCGCATGCGGAGACAGGACAGGGCAGGCATCCGGATGAGGCGAGGCCCTTTCGTGCAGGGTTGGAGGAGATGCGGGAACACCGCTGAATCAGGATCGGAGTGAACAGCAATGTCGGAATGGAATCAACAGACGGAGACAAAGCCGGCGGAGAGCACCCCAGGTGCCATCCCCGCGGAATTTGGCCGGGCCGGTGCGCTGCACCTGCTCGGAAAGAAGGAAGAGGCCGTCGCCGAGCTCACGCGCCTGCTGGAGAAGCGACCCGACTATGCGCCGGCCTGGCGGGTGCGCGCCATGTTGCGTGGCGAGCTGGGCGATGCGGCTGGCGCCCTGGCGGACTGGGACCGTTTCCACAGCCTCGCCGGCGGGGACGCGAAAACCCGGCTGGCGTGGGCGCAGTGCATGCAACAGGCCGGCCGTTGGGCCGAAGCTGTTGAGCAGTTCCAGGCGATTCTCGATTCCGATCCTTCCAATGACAACGCTCTGCTTGGGCTGGGTCTTTCGCAACTTCGGCTCCACCGGGCGGAGGAGGCTCTCCAACTGCTCGAACGCTATCTGGAGCGGCACCCCGGGGACGCCACAGCCCGTTTCGGCCGGGCCGTTGGCCTCCAGCTCACCGGGGAGTTCGATCAGGCGGTGGAGATCTATGAAACGCTCGTCTCCGACCCCGTTCATGGCCCCGATGCGCTGATCAACCTGATCCAGATCTACCGCCAACAGAAGAACGGGGAGCGGCTCGAAGAATGCAGCCGGCGACTTCTCGAACTCCATCCTGATTCGGAACCGGCGCACGAGGCCGCCGCCTATGCCGCCTATCTGCGGGAGGACTTCGCTGCGGCTGCCGAGCACCTGCGGTGGCTGGTGGAACGCAACGGCCGTCCTCCGGAGCGCTGGATGAATCTTGGTCTGTGCCTCCGCAGGCAGGGCCAACTGGAGCTGGCTCTGGATGCTTACCGCGAAGCGCTGCACCGGCAGCCGGATCTGACCGAAGCGCACGTCCGCGTGGCCGAGATTCTGGTCGAGCTCGGCCGGCAGGACGAGGCGCTGGAGGCCTGCCGCGCCGGCATCGAGGCCTGTCCGGACGCGGCGGATCTCTATCTGCTGGCCGTAGGGGTTCACGAGAGGGCGGGCCGGCGCGAAGATGCCGAGGCGCTGCTCGAGGTGCTCGCGATGCGCCAGCCGGGCAACGCCGACGCCTGGTTCCGGCTGGGCAACCTCAGATACGACCGCCAGGCATACGGCGAGGCCGCAGAATCGTACCGCGCCGCCGTAGGCGCTCGCCCGGACTGGCCCGAGGCCTGGCTGAACCTGGGTCTGGCCTGTTACGAGGCGGGCCAGTACGAAGCGGCCTCCCAGGCGTTCGAAAAGGCGCTGATCCTGCGCTCCGACTGGGAGCCGGCTCTGCGGGCTGCTGCCGTCAATGCCCTCCGGCAGAACCTGCTCGAATCGGCGCTGCACTATCACCGACGGCTGATCGAGACGGGTCATGGCGATCCGGAGATCCTGTACAACGCCGCCGTGCTCAACGAACAGCTCGGCCAGAAGGAAGAGGCCGAACTGCTGTACCGCCAGGCGCTCGAATGGAAGCCCGATTTTGCCGAGGCACTGGTCGGACTCGGCTATGTGCTGGAAAGCACGGGCCGGACTGAAGAGGCCCGCCAGTGCTGGGCCAGGGCCATGGAGGTGAAGCCGGAACTGGCCGAAGAATATTTCGGATTGAAGAGCTGAGGGGAGCTCGTCCGAAATCAACCTCCGCTGGCTCCGCTGGCGCAATGCCCGGCCACGCCGGCTGCGATTGTCAGCCTTGGCGGGCATCCCGCAGGGTCAAAGCGTCTCGGACTGGCCTGCGGGTTGCGAATCTGGCTCACCCGCCCGACAGAGCCGCGACGGGACCCCGTCGGCAGGGGGGAGCCCAAAGAGCGGGCATCAGCCCGCCCTCCGGGCGGGCTGTCCGACTGTGCTGCGATCCGCTCGATTCGCGGCCTGCGGCTATTTCCCTCGCGGCTCCAAACCGCGTTGTCGGTGGAGCGTGCGGCGCAGACCCGCCTACACGGCAGCGAGGCGATCCCCGCGGCGTGAATCGATCGAGTTCCGCAGCTCGGCCACCAGCAGCTCGTCGGGACATGGTTTGACCAGATAGCGGTCAACGCCCAGGCGGAGAGCCTTCTGCCGGTGCTTGTCCCCGGCGCGCGAGGTGAGCATCAGGATCGGTACCCGTTCAAACTCCGGCCTCGCCCGCAGGGTCGATGCCAGCTCATAACCGTCCATGCGGGGCATCTCGATGTCCATAATGATGGCATCGGGCGGCCGGATGGCGCGCTCGAGCATCTCCAGCGCTTCCAGCCCGTCGCGGGCCTGAAGCGGCCGCCATCCGGCGGCGCGAAGCAGGTTGGTCAGCGACCGCCGGATGGAGATCGAATCGTCGACAATGAGCACCGTCTCCTCGCGCACGGCGCGCCGCGGCGCCGGCGCCAGCGGCAGGGTCCCGGCCGCCGCCTGATCCAGTGCCGACGGGTTCAGGATGAGTACGACGCTGCCGTCGCCGAGGATGGTGGCCCCGGAGAAACGTGTCAGGCGCGCCAGCAGGCCGGTGAGCGGCTTGATCACCACCTCGCGGGCCTCGATGACGCGGTCGGCAATGAGTGCAATCTCGCGCTCGCCATTGTGCAGATGGATGAGCGCTGCGCGCCGCGGCCAGCCATCTTGCCCGGCCAGGCCCAGCCATTCGGAAAGCCAGATGGCCGGCACCCAGTCAGCGCCGTCGCCGACGCCCGGCCGCCCGTCGCGAATCACGGGCGGCTGGTCCAGCACGGCCATCGGGCGGGTGAGCGCCTGCATCGGCAAGGCGAATCTCTCTCCCCCGGCCTGAACGATGACCACCCGGTCTACGGCCATGGAGATCGGCAGCACAATCGTGAACGTCGTTCCGCGGCCGCTGAGCGAGTGAACCGCGAGACGCCCGCGCAGGGCATCCACCGTGCTCCGCACGATGTCCATGCCGACGCCGCGGCCGGAGATCTCGCTCACGCGGTCCGACGTGGAAAAGCCCGGCTCGAAGATCAGGCGGGCCAGCGTCTCCTCGCTGGCGGCCTGGGCCTGGGCCGGGCTCAGCCACTCGAGCTCGACTGCCCGGCGCGCAATCTTGCGATAGTCCAGTCCAGCTCCGTCGTCGCTGAGCTGAAGCGTAACGTGAGCGCCCTGCCGGCTCGCCGTCAGGCGTACGACTCCGGTCTCCGGCTTGCCCGCGGCCAGCCGGGCGGCGGGCGTCTCGATCCCGTGGTCGATGGCGTTGCGCAGCAGGTGCTCGAGCACCGGCGCGAGCTGTTCGACCACCGTCTTGTCGAACTCCGTGTCGAGCCCGGCCGTCTCCAGCCGCACCAGCTTTCCGGTCTTGGAGGCGGTCACGCGCACGGTGCGGTCCAGACGGCTCGAGAGGCTGGCCAGCGGGACCATGCGGAGCCGCATCAGCTGATCCTGCGCCTCGCCGCTCAGACCGCGCTGGCGCGCCGCCCACATGTCGAACTGGGCGCGCATCGACTGAAACTGTGCGCTCAGCGCCGACAGATCCGTGGTCGCCTCCGCCAGGTCGCGGGCGATGAGGTTCAGCCGCGTGTAGCGGTCGAACTCGAGCACGTCGAACTCCGAAGCGGACGAGGTGGCTTCGTGGCGAACCAGCGCCCCGTCCGCTCCGGTTGCACCGCTCTCCTGGGTCTCGACAAGCTGGTTGGAAATCCTGCGGATGCGCGCCAGGTTGAGCGAAAGTTCGTCCAGCTCGCGCCGGAAGGCTTCGATCTGCTGTTCAAAGCCCGAGGCGTTCATGAAGATCTCACTCAGGGTGCGGGCGATCGCCGTCAGCCGCTCCACCGGCACGCGAACGCTCGTCTGGGACTCCTGCGGCGCGGGCGCCTCGCCCGCACGCGCCGGTGTGGCCGCAGCGGCGGCGACCGGCCGCGGAGGCTGCGCCTGTCTTGCCTCCGCCGCCCAGGTGATCTCATCCAGCACGTGGCGCGCCCTTTCGAGCAGCGGTTCGTTGGCCCCCTGCGCCGCGATCAGGTCAGACAGCAGATCAAAGCCGGACGACATGGCCGCGAGGCAGGCCTCCGTAAACGGCGTCGAGCCACTGAGAATGCCGTCCAACAGGCCTTGCAGCTTCCGGGCCACGGTGCTGGCCGCCATCAGGCCCACCATGCCCGCCGCGCCCTTGATCGTGTGCACCGCGCGGCGGAAGGCGAGAAGCTGGGGGCCGGGGTCGGCCCGCCGGGCGGCCAGCTCGCGCAGCGCGCCTTCCGCCGCCGCCAGGTTGCCTTCGGCCTCTGCCAGGAACGTCTCCAGCAGGAACGTGTCCGTCTCCTCGCGGGCGGGAAGTTCGCCGCCTTCCTTGGCGCCGGCCGCGTGCTGCGGGCGGGGCTGCTCCTCGGCACAAAGGGCCAGCAGTCCGCCAACCTGCTCAATCAGCCCGACCACGCGGGGCTTGAGCGAGCGGTTGTCGCCGCGGGCGGCAGCGAGATCGGCCAGCAGGTCGTGGCTTGCCTGGAGAAGTTCCAGCACCTCGCTTTCGGCCGGCAGCCGGCCGGAGATGAGCAGGTCGAGCAAGTCCTCCATGCGGTGCGCCACAAGGGAGGCCGTTTCGAGTCCGGCCATGCCGGCGGCCCCTTTGAACGTGTGGGCGTGATGGCGGAGCTCGCCCAGCATCTGCGCCGCCACGGCGGGCCTCTCCTGCATCGCCCGCAGAGACCGATCCATTCGCTCGAGAAGATGCTCCGCCTCGGAAAGGAACGTATCAATCAGCTCCTCGGCGACCGGGTCCTGGTCGGCAATCCCGGCCGGTTCGCCCGTGCCAGGGATGGCAACCGGAGATGCGGAGGCGGACGGCGGCGCGGCCGGGCCGCCCTCCACCGGCGCGGAGCCTCCGAGTCCGCGGCGCAGATTTTCCAGCGCCGCCTCCAGCCGCGCCTGGGCCGCTTCGTCCAGACAGTGGTCCCCAAACATCGAAGGCGCGGCCAGCTCCTCCATCTCACGGGCAGGGCCGGCCAGGGCGTCCAGACCGATCAGCTCGCAGGCGCTGCGCACCGAGTGCGCCAGCCGGTGGATCTCGGCCACCGCCTCCGGCGGCTGAGGGTTCTGCCGGAGCCGTGCGGCTTCCTGCTCAAGCGCGGGGAGGTAACTCCGCACTTCTTCAAGGAAGCTGTGCAGCACCGCAGGATCCAGCGAGTGGCTCATGGCAATCCCTCCCGGCGCGGACTCAGGCGGCCTCCACCGGCTCCGGCGTCTGCGGATCCGGGCTGGTCTCCCGCGGCGGCACGCGGAAGCGCGACAGCGACTCGTTCAACCTTGTCACCATGGAGGCCAGCCGGCGGATGTCTTCGGCCGCCTGGAGCGCCCCGGCCGCGGTAGTCTGCGTCGCCCGGCTGACGTCGGCCACCGCCGCGGCCACCTGCTCCGAGCTGTCGGCCTGACGGCGGGCCACTTCGGAAATCCCCCGCACCAGGTCCGAAATGTGCTGCGAAACCGTCTCGATCAGGCTCAGGCGCTCGCCCGCCTCACTGGCCACGGCCGAGCCTTCCACCACTTCGCGCGTGGTCGCCTCCATGGCCGAGATGGCCTCGTTGGTCTCTTTCTGCACGGACTGGATCAGCACGGTGATGCGCTGCGCCGCCTCGGCGGCGCGCTCGGCCAGTCGCTCTACTTCCTCGGCCACGATGGCGAAGCCCTTGCCGGACTCGCCCGCCGCAGCCGCCTGAATGGACGCGTTCAGCGCCAGAATCGACGTGCGGTCGCTGATCTCCGAGATGAGCTGCACGATCTCGCCAATCTCCTGTGAGCTCTCGCCCAGCCGCTTCATCCGGCGCGCCGTCTCCTGCACGTGGCGGCGGATGTTCTCCATGCCGGTCACCGTGCGGCGCACCGAATCGCCGCCGGCCAGCGCCGCCGCCAGCGCGTCCTCGGCCACCTTGGCCGCCGCGTTGGCCTGCTCGGCCACCTTGCGGATGGACTGCGCCATTGCCTGCAAAGCATTCGAGGCCATCAGCACGCGCTGCGACTGCTGCTGGCTGCTTTCGGCCAGCGATTCGGTCGCCTCGCGCACGTGCAGCGCGCTGCGGTTGACGCTCGCTGTCGTGTCCTGGACCGCGCCGATGATCGTGCGCAGCTCGGACAGCATGTAGTTGAAGGCGTCGGCGATGGCGCCGGTCATCTCCGCCGTCACCTCGGCTTCCTTGGTCAGGTCGCCGGCGGCCACCCCGCTGACGTCATCGAGCAGCTTCCGGATGCTCTGCTGGATGCGGTCGCGCTCCTCCCGCGACTGGATGAGCGACAGCGTGTTGGCCAGCATCACGTTGGTCGTCTGCGCCATCATGCCCAGTTCGTCGCGGCTGTAGACCTCGGCGCGCGCGTCGTAGTTGCCGACGCTGATCTGTTCAAACGTCTCGCGCATCGAACGGATCTGGCGCGTGATGCCGCGCTGGATCAGAAAGGCCAGCCCGGCCGATGCGGCCAGCAGCAGCAGCGCCGTCTGAAGCTGCGAGTTCTTCTGCGCCGCCAGCCGCTGGAGGCGCTGGTCGAACAGGCCGCGCACCGTCGAAGCCGTCTCGTCGTGCAACGCAAACAGCTTCTGCACCGCCGAGGTCCCGTTCTCGATATAGGCCACCGGCTGCACCGAAATCGACTTCGACTCAAGCAGCTCTTTCTGCGTCAGATTCCTCAGAAAGCCGGCCGCATTCATCGCCGTGGCCAGCGTCTCATCCAGCTTCTCGCGAACCTGGTCGTTGTAGCCGAACGCGGAGCGGTAGTTGCGTTGCAGCGACTCGATCGAGGAACTCACCTGGCGCACCAGATAGCGGATCTGGGCCTCTTCGGCGGCCGTCATCGACTGCCGTGCGGCCACGCCCGAACCATAGCTGGCCAACTGGCCCAGATATTCCACCGTCCAGGGAATCTGCTGAAGCACGGAATCGACCAGGTAATACGTGTCCAGTTCGGGATCCGTCGTCAGCCCGGTCTTGTCCCCTACCAGCCGGATGTGCTGGATGATCTGGCCAATCAGTTGCGTGTGCCGCTGGAAACTGTCCTCGCTTTTCAGCCGGCCGTAATTGTCACGGAGGTCGTTCCAGGAGGCGCGCACCGCCTCCCAGCTCTGCGTCGTGCCCAGCCGCCAGCCCATGCGGGCGTCCACCTTGTTGACGGCCTCGATCGCCTCGGCGATCTGCGCCTCGGTGCGTACAATGATGGGCTGCACCGTCGTATCGCCGTTCAGCAGCGCCGTAGCCGCCGCGCGGTGGTAGGGGACGCGCTCCAGCAACTGGCGCAGCGAGGCGACATATTCCAGCCCCTCGCGCTCTGACGCCGTGCGGGCGATCTGCTCGTTCTGGGTTTGCAGGAACAGATACAGCAGCGTCCCCACCGGGATCGCGGCCAGCAGTCCGGCCAGCAGCAGCTTCTGCCAAATCTTCAGGCTCCCCAACATCTCTTTGCAACCTCCCCTTCCGGGTTCCGGCAACCGTCTCCCTCTGCGTCCTCCAGCCAGCTCACGATCGGCCAGCCAGTTCTTCGAGCGCGGCCTGGCCCAGGACGGCGCCGGGCTCCAGCCACCAGACGCGATGCCCGCGGTGCTCCAGGATTCCCCGGACGCCCCGGCCCGCTCTGTGCCCCTCGGGGGCAGCGCTTAGCTGCGCCTCGTCCACCGGAGCGAGTCCGTTCAGCTCCTCCACCATCAGTGCCAGCGGAGCTTCCTCCGGATTCGCCTGGGCGACGATCAGCCGCGCCGAACCCGGCATCTCGCCGCCCTCGCTCCCCAGCAGCAGGCGCATATCCACCAGCGGAAGAATTTCGCCGCGCAGGTTGATCAGGCCGCGGACGAAGGCCGGCGCACCGGGCACGGGCGTCAGCCGCTCGACGCGCTCCACTTCGCGGATGTTCTCGACAGGCAGCCCGTAATAGTCGGCTCCGACGCGGAACACCAGCAGCCGGCGGCGCTGATCCGTGGCCCTGGCCGGCGCCGCTGCTGCCATTTCCGCCAGTACTCTCTCCACGTCTCCCAGCGACTCGAGCCGCGCCCGCAGACGATCCGGCAGCCCCATGCCGATCAGCGCCACGGCTGGCGGCAAGGGCGGCGGCTCCTCGCCCAGCTCGCCGGCGTCCGGCACTGAGAACGGACGAACCCCGTGAGACTCAAACAGGGGCCGGCTCGCCCTGACGGCGGTTGCCAACTGATCCGGAGACGATCCGGCAAGAGGTTCAGCCTTCTCGCCCGTCGCGGGCTGCAACTGCGTATTGCTGGAATCGGCAGGCGCCGCTTCAGCCGGAGCCGCATTGCCCGCCCCATGCAGCGAGCCCTGAATGGCGGACCGGGCCGCATCGATCAATTGATCCAGCATCCGCCCCGCCGTCTCCGCATCCACCAGCTCGAACTCGTCTTCTTCGGCTTCGGCAGACACAAGCGCGGGCAAATGGGCAAGCGGAAGGCGGCCGCCGGCCGAAGGCTCTACGGCGGCCCGAGACTCCGGGGCCGCGACGGCTCGATCCGCCTCTGGCGCAGCGGCGGAGTCAGGCTCCGGGTGAGAGACAATCGCATTCACAGACGCCGGTGCCATTGGTTCTGCCAGGGCGCTGGCATCAGGGGCGCAGTCATCCTGCGGCGCCTCGACCGCAGCCGGCCATGCCGGCTCTGCCCTGCCTCGGAGTAGCTGAGGGTCCGTTCCGGCCACCGGTCCGGTTGCCTGCAAGGAAAGCATCGCGGACGCCCCCGGGGGCTCCTTCTCCGCCTGCGCGGACGGAGGCGGAACGGCCAGCTCACTGGCATTTGCCCCGGCCTCGCCAATAGATGGAGGGATGCCTTCATCGGCAGCGGCTGCCTGCTCCGCGTCCGCCACCACGCACAGAGGAGAAACGCAATCCTGCACGCCCTCGCCTGTCACGAAGGGCGCAGCAGCCTCCCTCTCACCATCCTCCTTCCCTCTCTCCGCTCCCGGCCCCCCGTCCTCTCCTTCGAGCAGCCGCGCCAGCAACTGACTGGGGGTGCCGCACGAATCTTCTCCTGCCTCCTCGGCCTGCGCCTCGCCAAGCGCCCGCAGGAGCTTCGGGGCTTCGAGCGGTTCCGGCCGTGCGTCCGCCCAGACTGATACGGGCGTCTCCGGCAGGTCCTGGGGGCCTGCCGCGGAGGCGGATGCCTGCGGCTGATCCACCGCGTCGGCCCCGGCCAGAAGCTCGGCCAGCAGACCCGCCAACGGCAGGCCCTCTTCGGCCGCCTCGAACGGTTCGGAAGGCTCATCCCAGGGCTGCGGCATTGGCGCGTCTCCTTCCATGAGGCTTTGCGGGCTCAGTGCAGGCGGGCCTCCACCTCCGCTGCCAGTTCCTCGGGGCGGAACGGCTTGGTGATGTAGCCGTCGGCGCCCTGCTTCAGTCCCCAGTAGCGGTCGAACTCCTGCGTCTTGCTGCTGACGAAGATCACCGGAATCGACCGCAGCTCGGCGTCGTTCTTGATCTGGCGGCAGACCTGGAAACCGCTCACCTTGGGAAGAACGACGTCCAGCAGGATCAGGTCCGGCTTGTGCAGGCGCGCCTGCGCGAGCGCCCGCTCGCCGTCCTCGGCCACCAGCAGGTCATAGCCGCGATTGGCGAGCGCGGCCTGCATAAGCTGAAGGTGAGCCGGACTGTCTTCCACCAGCAGAATTCGCTTTGCCATCTTCGCTCCAACCTCTCCACGCCGCCGGCCTAGCTGGTCCGTGCGGCGACGTACTTCTCCACAACCTCGGCCAGCGTGGCCTCCCGGAATGGTTTCGTGATGTAGTCGGTGGCGCCGGCCAGGCGTCCCTTCACCTTGTCGAAAAATCCGTCCTTGCCGCTGAGCATCACCACCGGAATCGACTTCGTCAGCGGCGCCTGCTTGATCACCTTGCACACCTGATAGCCGTCCATGCGCGGCATGGTGATGTCGAGCAGCACCAGGTCCGGCGTCTCCTCGTTGAGCCGCGCCAGCGCCTGCATGCCGTCGGCGGCGGTCAGCACGCGGTAGCCCATCCGCTCGAGCGTGATCGAGACGATCTTGCGCACCGTGAGGCTGTCGTCGACGGCGAGAATCAGCCGCCGGGAGCGGAGCGCATCGAGCAGCCGCTGCACGCCGGCGTGGCCGGGCTGGAGCTCGGCGGCCTTCTTCAGGTGAGGCACCGCCTCGGCCGAGCGGTTCAGGTTCAACAGGCAAAGGGCAGCCACCAGCCGGTCGGCGAAATTCTCCTGCCGGGTAAGGCGCATTTGCGCACGCTGGAGCCCCTCGAGCACCGCGTCCTCATGGACGCCCTTGTTCTGCGCGTACTCCTCCGGCGAGGCAAGCACGGCAAGCACGCCGCAGCGCGGGCAGCGGCGTTCGGCCCGGGCCGAGGAGGCCAGGCACACCGGACAGGTCCAGGCCACCGCCGGCGATGCGGCATTCTCGGCCGGCGCGCTCGCTGCGGCCGGCTGGTGCCCATTGCCCTCGGCCGGCCGGCCCGCCGGCCTGCGTCCGTATCGGAGACCGCTTTCCTGAAGCCGCGCCAGCGCCAGGGCATTCATCGCCTGCTGATTGTTGGGGTTGATTTCGAGAACCCGGTTCAGGGCCTCCATTGCCTGCTGCTTGTCCTCGCTGAGGGCGGCGATCCAAAGCCAGACGTTTTCGTTGTTGGGGTCCCGTTCCACCAGCTCGGCCAGCAGCCTGCGCGCCAGTTGCAGCTGGCCCAGTCTGGCCGCCGTGATCGCCTCTGCCAACGCGACCTGGGGCTTCACCCACGCCGCATCTGCCATGCTCTGCTTCTCCATGAATCAGGTCGCAGCCGCGCCTCGGCCGTACGCGCGGAGGTTTCACCCCCATCTTGCGTACCAGTCCTCCTTCGGAACAATCAGCGAAACACTTTAGGGCGTTTCGCCAATTCGCCGGGTGCGTGGTTTCAGCCGGGTTCAGGCGGGCATGGGGGGCCTAGCGCCGCTCGGGGAAAGGCTCGATGCGGACGGACTCGAGGATCAGACTCAGTTCCCGCTGATCTCCTGGAGGAGAGAATGAACGGTCCGCCTCGAGCACAATCTCCAGCCTTTCGCTGGCGGCCGGCAAGGCGGCGGTGCGCAGTGTTTGCAACCCGGGTTGAAGCCTGTAATGGCCGACCGGCGTGGCGTTGACGGCCACCGTGAGCCGGCGGGCCGGCGACGCCTCCGGCACGAACACGGTGAGCGCCAGCACGCCATGCGCCGGCTTGAGCACGAGCTCGGCCCGGCGCGCCATCCAGCGGTAGCGGTTCCCCTCGAGGCCATACACGCCGCTGACGATGTAGACGTCCGCGTCCGGAGCGTTCATCGGCAGCTCGGTCCGCTCAATGGGCACGCGCACGACGCGCGTGACGGTGACGCGGTCCAGAACCGCGCGGCTGATGTCGAACGGGCGCAGCCCGAAGGCGCAGGTCATCCAGGCGGACTTCGCATTGAGCCCCATGAGCTGAATTGGCAGCGCGGGCTGAATCTCGTAAGCAGCCACCGTCTCGGCGCGTCCGCCGCCGATCGAGTAGTGCACGGGAAAGCCCAGCTCGCTGCGGACAATCACGCTGTCCGGCCCAATGCGCTCACCGGCCATCACCGGCGCGGCGCCGCGCTGCTCGAGGTAATAGCGCAGGCTCCATTCGCCGGCGACGTATGTTTTCGCGCCCATCTCGACCCGTGCCGCGATGTCTTTGTAGCCCTGCCAGTGCTTCATCGCCGCCCACGCCAGCGCGAAGGCGAGCGCCGACTGCAACAGGATGGCCGCCGCCAGCCGCCGCGGGCCAAGCCGCTCCGCCGCGAGAATCGCCAGCGGAGCCGCTACCGGCAGCAGATACCGGGCGGCGCCGGCAAAGAACAGCAGGAGCGAGGCGGCAAAGAAGATCCTGACCCACCAACCAAGCCAGCCCTGGACGCGCCACAGGATCACAAGGCCAAGAGCAAAGGAAGCCCAGAACAGCGGGTTCGGGTCGAGCCAGGCGGCGGGCAGCCCGCCGAGCAGCGGCCAGGCGAGGCGCCATTCGGCCACCGGTCCGGTGAGCCAGGCCAGATGCGCCGTCAGCGCCGCGGCATTGGCGAGTTTGTTCGACACCCGCTGGAGTCCGTATTCGCTGAAGTACTGCGCGCTCATGAGCACGGGCCACACTCCGGCCGAGAGGCGCTCGGAGATCTGGTAGGCGGCCACGGCCGCCGCCGGCGCGAGCGCCGGCAGGCGGCCGCGGCCCAGCAGCCAGAGGATCGGAATGAAAACCACCGCCTGATAGGCGGCCAGCCCGGCCAGAAACAGCGGAATCGCGGCCAGCCATTCATGCCCGGAAACGAACAGGGCGATGCCGGTGAGCGTGCAGGCGACGAAGAGGACGTCCGAATCAAACGTGTTGGCGGAGACCCACAGCACGGGCGTTGCCGCAAACAGCAGCGCCGCAGCCAGCGGCCTCTGCGTGAAGCGCCGGGCCAGCGCGTAACAGGCCAGCACGGCCACCAGCATCAGCGAGCCGTACCACAGCCGCTGCACGGGGAGCGAGTCCGGCAGCAGGCCGAGCAGAAACGCATTCAGCGGCGGGTGCGGGTGGCCGAGCATCGACACCAGCCGCCCATGAAAAACGTACTGCGCCTCGTGCGGATGCAGCGGGTCCTGGCGGGCGTGCGCGGCGCCCTTCAGATAGTAAATGTCATCGCCCTGGAGCGGATGATGCCAGAAGGGCGCGCGCGCCGCGGCGACGAACAGCACCAGCAGGGCAATGTCGCGGAGGATGGGGCGCATGGAGACCGCAAATGATTCTGACGGCGCCCGGGCAGGGCAATCGTAAGTGTACGACTCCCGGCCGCGATGCGTCCAGCATGGCTGCCAGCTATGAAACAACCGGGACGCACGCGCATGCGGGCAGGAAGGCCGCCTTGCACTGGATCGGGCCCAATCCGATGCCCCACGCCCCTGACTCCGGCCTTTCAACGAGGACGCCTGCCGCTTCCGTTCGTTGCGGCACAACCTCTGCCTGGGCCCTGCGCACAGACTTCAGCCGGCCGGCTCTTGCGCCCCCTGGCGCCGGGCGATGCCGCAGCCTTCCGCCACCAGGCGTCTGTCGAGGGAAGCCAGCTCCAGCAGCCGGCGCCGGGAAAGCCGCCGCACAGCCACCTGGATGACCCCGCCAGGCAAGCCACGGGAACGCGGACCGAAAACGGCAAGCCTTGCGTTGGCCAGGCGTGGATCGGCAAGCATCGAACGGAGCAGCGCGCGCAGGGAACGGACAGGGAGAGCTTTCGCGTCGACGAGCACAAGGGTGGGGCGCAGTTCATCCACTGCGCGGCCCGCCTCATACCCGGAGGCGACCACGCGGAGCTCGACCGCTCCCTGCGAGACGCGCTGGACCGATGCCGCAGCGGCCGGATCCGGAGTCACGGCAAGGACGCGGGCACCGCCCGCGTGGAAGGCCAGAAAGAATGGGCACGCCTCGCAACTGGACGGACAACCGTCGAAGACTCCCGGCATGGCGAGGCCGGCCCGCCTCACTTCGAAGCAACGCGCCGCCCGGAAGCGGTAGGCGGGACACGAGGCGCAGCGCGGCGGCATCGTCTCGCCAGTCCGGAAGAACTCCCAGCAAGCGAGTGGCTCGGCCGTCCGCAGCAGTGAACTCCGCAACCCGGAAGCGGGAATGCGGAAGTGACCGCCTGGCGTGCGGATCGCCGGCAGCCTGCCGGCATGGATCTGCTTGAGCACGGCGCCGGACGTCAGGCCGAGCAGCCTGGCGGCCTGGCCCGTAGTGAGCAGATCGGACGTCGGGGGCACGACAGCTTCTCCTCGAGCGAAGGCGGTAAGGATTTTACGGAATCCTTGATAAGAAGTCCATAAAACCCTAATATCTGATAACAACAGACTGCATTTCGAGTCAAGCGCTGCGCTTCCGGCAGGGAGGGGTGGCCGTCGCGCCGCGCAGTGAGAACCTTGAAGGGCGGGGGCCAAGGAGGGCCCCGGCCCGGCGTCGGCCGCCGGCAGGCCGGCGGGGAAGAGAGACCGCCTTGCGGGACCGCTGGAAGGATGCCCTCCACCTGATCGCACCGGCGGGAGTGTTTGTCGCGGGGCTCCTGCTGTTTCTGGCCGTGCGGTCTGTCGTGGTGCCGCCGAGTTTCGGCCGTTATGGCCATTACCGTGCGGCCGCCCTGGATGAGATCCGCGCCCGACCGCTTCAGTACGCTGGCAGGGCCGCGTGCGCGAACTGCCACGCCGTGGAAGCCACGACCCTTGGCCAGGGCCGGCATGCGCCCGTCAGTTGCGAAGCCTGCCACGGACCGGCCGCGGCCCATGTGGAAGACCCCGGAGCGACGAAGCCCCTTAGGCCAGACGCGGCCGCGCTCTGCGCCGGCTGCCATGAGGCGGACGCTGCCAAGCCGCGGTGGTTCCGGCAGTTGAACACGAAGGAGCACATTGCCGGGTTGGCTTGCGGCGACTGCCACCAGCCACACAGCCCGGCTCCATGAGAAAGGGGGAAGCGACGATGGAAACGACGCGGAGAGAAGTCCTGCGCGGGGCCGGCGTCCTCCTGCTGCTGGGATCCGGGAGCCGTTCCGGTCCGGCCCCGTCCGCTCCGGGCTCACAGCCGGCCGGCACGGCCTACGATCCGAGGCGCCATTACTGGGCGATGACCATTGACATCGACCGCTGCATCGGTTGCGGCAATTGCGTGCGCGCCTGCGAGCGCGAAAACGGCGTACCCGAAGGGTTCTTCCGTACATGGGTGGAGAAATACGAGATCGAGGGCGCTGACCTCGAGCATCCTCGGGTGACCTCGCCGGACGGCGGCAAGCATGGTTTTCCGCCTTCGACAGCGGCGCAACGCAAGCAGTTCTTCGTACCGAAGCTCTGCAATCACTGCCAGGACTCTCCCTGCGTCCAGGTCTGTCCTGTGGGCGCGACCTTCGATTCCCCCGATGGCGTCGTGCTGGTGGACGAATCCTATTGCCTGGGGTGCCGCTATTGCGTGCAGGCCTGCCCCTACGGGTGCCGTTATATCCATCCGCAGAAGCGCACCGTGGACAAGTGCACGCTCTGCTATCACCGCATTACGCGCGGCCTGACGACGGCGTGCTGCGAAGCCTGTCCCACTCAGGCGCGCGTGCTGGCGGACCTGAAGAATCCGGCCGATCCGGTGCATGAGTTCCTGCGGCGGAACAGAGTGCAGGTGTTGAAACCGCACATGGCCACGCGTCCCAAGGTTTATTACCGCGCCCTGGACGGCGCGGTGCGTTGAGAAGGAGCATCCCATGACTGTGCCAATTCCCGGCGTGGAAGGCTTCATGTACCCGAACGAGGTCGAGTTGCAGTGGAGTCTTCTCATCGTGCTCTACCCCTACATCACCGGCCTTGTCGCGGGCGCCTTCATTCTGGCCTCCCTTGAGCGGGTGTTCCGGGTGAAAGCGGTGCGGCCCACCTACCGGCTCGCCCTGCTGACGGCCCTGGCCTTCCTGCTCGTCGCGCCATTGCCCCTGCAACTTCATCTGGGCCATCCCGAGCGAAGCCTCGAGATGTACCTCACTCCGCACCGCTCGTCCGCCATGGCCATGTTCGGCTTTGTCTACCTGTGGTACCTGATGGTCGTCCTGCTGGCCGAAATCTGGCTGGATTACCGCGCCGATATCGTGCGCCTGGCTCAGACGGCACAGGGCTGGCGGCGATCTATCTTCTCAGTACGGTGGTGCGCACGCTCTATCGTGGTCTCCGGATTTCGGCCTTTGAATTGGCGCAGACGACGACCGCTTTGGCCATCGGCGTCTGGGGATCGCTCACGGTCTCCCAGGGGCACCCGCGCGCCGTGCTCGCCGCGGGCCTGTTTTGCGCATTGTGCGGGCTGCTGTGTTACCTGGTCTCGTTCTCGTTCCTGGAACGACACGGACACAATGATCGCAACTTTTACAGTTATGCCACCTTCGCGCTGGCCCTTGTGCTCGTCGCCAGCGGCCTGTTGCTGAGCCAGACCACGCGCACGCTGGCCTGGGGGCTTTTGGCAGCAGGCCTTGTATTGATCGGCGGCCAATCGGGCCGGATGATGCTCAAGCTCCATGCTGGCATCTACGCGGTCTTGTCCACGATTTCATCCGGAATCGCAGCCGTTGCAGCCGGCTACTTCCTGCGGCCCGCGGCCCAGGCGGAAGCTGGGTCAAGCCCGGCCATGGTGATCGCGGCCGCAGGGGCTGCCACCGGATATGCCCTGCTGGTGCGGAGCAGGAAACCGACAAGCTACACGGGTATTTACGGGGTGGCAAGCATCCTGCTGGCAAGTGCCGCCCTGCTTTCCCTGGCAGGATGGGGAGCAGTGTTGATGGCGCGTGTTCTGGCTGCCGCGCCGAAGGCCGCCGCCTTCCACGCCGCAGCGATGACGGCGGTGCTCGCTGGCGTCATTGGCTGCGCTGCGCTCGGCTTCAGGCGCTGGAGCCGGGCAGAGCTCAAGTGGCTCGCCTGGCTGACGACCCTGGCTCTCACATACAAAGTGCTCTTTCAGGATCTGGCTCAGGCCCACGGTTTCAGCGCCGTCCTCTCACTGGCGATCTACGGAACCCTGCTGATTTGGCTGCCGCGGCAGGTCCGCTAAGCCACGGGCGGGCGCTCATCGGGCCAGTTCGAACGCCACCCGGGCCACGTCTTCCGGCGGACTCTCAAATGGCAGCACGCAGACCCTTCCTCGCGGAGCCCAAACGCGGGGATCGGTCGGGCCAAACAGCACCACGACCGGTACACCGCAGGCCGCCGCCAGATGGCTGATCCCGGAGTCATTGCCGAGATAGACCGCCGCGGCCGCCAGCCAGCGGGCGAGACCGCCGAGGTCCGGCCAACGCACCGCCTCCTCGAGCTCATCCTCCGGCCCGGCGCACCAGTAGACCGGCATCCGGCGGGCAAGCCGGTCGGCCACGGCGCGGAAGTTCCCGAGCGGCCAGTTCTTCCGCGGACTCCCCGAAAAGGGGTGAATGACGGCGTAGCCAGCGCTGGGCGCACGGAACGGAAGCCGTGGAACAGAGCCCAATGGCGCGCCCACCTGGGCCAGGTAATAGTCCACGGCGTGGATTGGACAGCCTTCCGGCGGAATGGCCCTGTAAAATTCGAAAGGCAGCCCGTCGACCTGCGCGCGAAAATCCTCGCGCTGTGCGCCGTACCAGGAAACGATGCGCCGGAAGCGGCGGAGCCGCGCTAGGACCTCGCCTGACAGACGGAAGCTGTCGAGCCCTACGGAGTACAGGGACCGCGCCGGAGCCAGATGCTCGAACAGGGGAATGTTCTGCTCCGGGCACCAGATCTCGGCTGGCCGCAGAGATTCCACTGCGGGAAGACTGACGATGGCATCGCCAATCGCACCGGGCCGAATCACCAGTGTTCCAGAGAGAACCGTAGAGGCAGCCTGACCAGGCCCATGCATCGATGTCCCATCAGGGCGCCTTCCGAGCGTGGCGCTTTTCGGGCCCCGAAAACAATTGTGCCAGCCCGGCCCGAGTGCCGGGGCTGCGAACGGAGCCCGACGGAAGCCGGAAGTCACCAGTGGTGCACCTGTCCGGAGCGCCAGAGGGGATTTGGGCCGGATCGACCGGAATCAGCGGACTCAGGGACGAAGCCTCGGCCTGGACCTGGGCTGGGCCGCTTTTGACCCGTTTGGCCGCCGCAGAGCCGCCCGGGGAGCGGCTCTGCGGCGCGAGCTTCGAGGAGCGCGGGATGTCTGCTTCAGCGGCGCGCGGTGCGGGCGCGCTCGCGGAGTTCGGCGGCCATGTGCTGGATTTCGGCCAGGTCGCGGCGCATTTCGCTCCAGCCGTACCAGAGGGCGTAATCGGGGCTGGCGTGGAAGGTTCCCTGGAAGGCGCGCATGCGGTGCTCGAGGAACATGACGAAGAGTTTTTGTTCGATGGGAGTCGGGGCGTCGTGGAACGTGAGCAAGTCGGGCCAGGCATGGGCATAGGAGGCGGGTTTGGCGAGCACGCCATCGCGGTAGAGGCCGGCGACGGTTTCGATGGCCTGGGCCATGAGGCGGTCGGCTTCGCGGATCATGTCATCGCCGCGCTGGAGCTGCTCGCGGGCGAAGTTGGCCGAGTGGCACTGGTTGCAGGCTTTGAGCATCTTGTCGCGCTCCCGCTGCCAGTCCTCCTGGGTGAGCCGGGCCACATTGGCCGCCTTGACGACGTCAAGGCGGGCGGTGGGTTTGCCGTCGGGGTCGAGCACGCCGAGAGCCTTGAGGATGGTGACGCGGTCGGCGGCCCATTGTTTGTCCTCGGGCATGGGCAGGCGCACGGCGAGAAAGCCCCAGGCGGTCTGGACGTTGTGGTCGCCGTTCTGCATGTGGCAGGTCTGGCAGGTAGGGGCAGCAGCGCTCGAGGGCAGCGTGCCGGTCTGCTTCAGCAGCGCGCGGACGCCGTGTTTGGAGGTGGAATACATCTCCCACTGCGGATGGTCGAAGCCCATGTGGCAGGTGGCGCAGGCCTGCGGTTGGCGCGCTTCGGTGACGGAGAAGGTGTGTCGCGTATGGCAGGCGTCGCAGGAGGCGCGGCCGAAGCCGGAGCCGGCCTTTCTGAGCTCGGCCAGGTCGTTCTCGCTCTTGATGCCGATCTTGTGGCAGCCGCCGCAGCCTTTCATTCCTTCCATCATGGCCACGGGCTGGGCGTGCGCCATGGGCATGGCCTTCATGGCCGCCCAGGCGACGGCATGTTTGCTCTTGAGGAACTGCTCCACCTGGTCCGGGTGGCAGGTGCGGCAGGTCTCCGGCGTGGGGATCTCGACGCGGGAGACATCGGCGGCCGAGGTGTGTTTGTCGCCGTGACAGGTGGAGCAGGCGATGCCATTCTGGCTGTGCTTGCTGAGCTGCCAGTCGCTGACGATGTTGGGCGTGCGCTGTTTATGACAGTCGATGCAGGGGTCGGCCCCGTAGGACAGCCACGGGACAAAGGAGAGAAGGAAGAGAGCGCTGCGCATGGAGACAATCAGGTCCTTTCACCTTGATATGAGCGTCAGAACGAGTTTCCCCCGCCGCCAGGGCGCGCGTCGGTGACCTGAGTCACCGACAGGCGGGAGGAGGGCCGGCTAGCGGACAGGTTCGAGGACTTCGATGTCCCTGAACCAGACCTCCGTGGGCCGTTTTGCGCCGTGGGCCTGGAGGCCGATGACGCCGTCCAGGCGCCCCTGGGTGTCGTTGGGCAGCTCGACGGTTTTGACGCCGTTGATGTGAAAGACGACGCGGTGGCCGTGAAGGGAAGCCGTCAGCTCGTTCCATTCACCTGCATGGACGACGGCGTTGTCCTCGGGGCCGGTGACCCATTTGCGGCCGTTGGGGCCGGTTTCCCAGAAGCCGCCGGTGCGCGCCTCGGCGTCGACCTCCACTTCGTAGGCGGCAAGGGTTTCGGGGTCGGTGCGGACGAAGACGCCGGAGTTGCCCTTGAGAATCCTGAATCTGAGCCGCAGGGTGAGGTCGCGGAAGCGGCGTTCGCTCAGAACCATGGCGATGCGCGGGTCGTCGTCTTTCGAGCGGAGGTGGAACGCGCCGTCGACGATTTCCACGAGGCCGGCGCCGTTATGTTTCCAGCCGGCCCAGCTGCGGCCGTCCCAGATGGGGCGCCAGCCGTGGCGGCCGAGGTCCTGAATGCGGATGTTGCGCCAGCGGACCTGGGCGGGCCGCGGCCCCTTGTAGGCATGCACCTGGAGGGCGATGAAGCCGCTCTGGTCGAGCGGATCGGTGAGATGGGCGCAGGGGACGCCGTTGACCCAGACGCGGATGGTGTCGCCGCGGGCCTCGATGCGGTAATGGTTCCACTGGTTGTCACGGAAGGCCTTTGAGGCGGCGGGGTCGGCGGCGATGTTGTGAAGCCAGCCGCGGCGGGCCTCGTCATAGATGCCGCCGCTGGTGCCGGATTTTTCGTTAGAGATCTCCACCTGATAGCCGTAGACGCGGCCTTTGGGGACCTTGCGGGAGACCCACTTCCCGTTTTCAAACACCTGGATGGGGCCCTCGTCCGGGTAGCGGTGGGAGCGGATCTGGATGCCGGAATTCAGCTCGGGATCGGTCTTTGTTTCCAGTTCGAGGATGAAGTCGCCGAATTCGCGTTTTGTGCAGAGGAAGCTGTTCGGGCTGCCTTCGGCGGTGGTGCCGACGATGGCGCCGTCTTCGACGTTGAAGGTGGCGTAGCCGTTGCAGACCTCCCAGCCGTTCAGCGTCTTGCCATCGAACAGGGGCGTCCAGCTCTGCGCCGCCAGCGGGGCGGCGAGAAGGGCGGTGAGGATGAATGTGCGCATGGCTCGTGCCCACATCCTAACAGGAACGGCGCGGAGAAGACGGGCTCAGGACTCGTTTTTCGGGGCGGGCGGCAGGGTGGGTTCGGCGTCCGGGGCCGGCGCCGGCAGGAGCCAGGAGGCGAGGATCGAGACGGCGAGTACGGCGGCAATGATGAAGAGCGAGGCGAGGATCGGGATCTCCACCCAGCCCTCGATGACCATCTTGACGCCGACAAAGACAAGCACGACGGCGAGTCCGATGCGGAGGAAACGGAATTTTGGAATGATGCCGGCGAGGAGAAAATAGAGGGCGCGCAGGCCGAGAATGGCAAAGATATTCGAGGTAAAAACGATGAATGGATCGCGGGTGACGGCGAAAATGGCCGGAATGGAGTCGAGCGCAAAGACGACGTCGGTGGCTTCAATGCAGACGAGGACGAGCAGGAGCGGGGTGGCGTAGCGGACGCCGTTTTCCGTGACGAAGAAGCGGGGGCCGCGGTAGCCGCTGGTGCTGCGGACCATGCGGCGGAAGAGGCGGTAGACGGGGTTCTGCTCCGGGTGAACCTCGGAGCCGCGGTCGAGGAAGAGCTTGATGCCGGTAAAAATCAGGAACGCGCCGAAGACGTAGATGGCCCAGTGGAATTTCTGGATGATGGCGGCCCCGGCCAGGATGAATACGCCGCGGAGGACGAGCGCGCCAAGGATGCCCCAGAAAAGGACGCGGTGATG
Organism: Bryobacteraceae bacterium; assembly: GCA_049969655.1. Taxonomy (GTDB): domain Bacteria; phylum Acidobacteriota; class Terriglobia; order Bryobacterales; family Bryobacteraceae; genus JANWVO01. The sequence continues at coordinate 30,319 of JBMFOK010000012.1, read as the reverse complement.
AAGAGCCGGCGGGACAGCAAAATAGGTAAAAATGACGACAAAAACGAAGATATTGTCGACGGAAAGCGCCTTTTCAATCAGATATCCGGTGAGAAATTCGAGTGCGTGCGCTTTTCCGAACCAGCGCCAGACGGCGAGATTGAAGACGAGCGCAAGGCAGATCCAGAACACCGACCAGAGGAGCGCCTCGCGCGGATGGATGACGTGGGCGCGGCGGTGGAAGACGCCGAGGTCAAGCGCGAGCAGGACGAAGATGAGCAAGAGGAAGCCGGCCCAGAGCAGGGGCGTGCCGATGGAGGGATCCATCAGGGGTGACCTCCATCAGAGAGGCGGGCGGGCGCGGGCGGACGGACGCGGGCCCTGGCGGCAGCGGGGCCGCCGGAGACCGGCCGACACGGGCGATGGGGCGAGCGGGTAAGCAATGGCACGCCTCGCTTGTTCTGATGCAAGAATCTTCCACAGGATAGCGCAGGTGCGCGGGGCCTCAGGCGCCTGCGGACAGGGCCCCGGACCCGGAGACGCTCTCAGGAGGCGCGGCGGCCAGCGCGGCCAGGATTTCGAGCGCGGCCTGTTTGGCGCGGGCGCCGGTCTCGCCGGCCGGGCCGGTGCAGGCGGGGCAGCCATGTTCGCAGGCGCAGCGGGCGATGAGGTCGCGCGCGCCGGCCACCAGCTGCGGGGCCATCTCGAACAGGGGGCCGCTCTGGCCGATGCCGCCGGGGTAGCTGTCGTAAAGATGGAGGTTGGGCTCGAAGCAGGCGACCGGCGGCGCGATCTCTTCGGTGATGGCGACGCCGAGGTCGCGCGGGTCGCACATCAGCAACAGGGAGGCGACGGTGCGGAAGGCGTGGCCGAGGCCGGTAAGCCCGTTGAGCCGTTCGGCGGGCGAGAGATGCGCGAAGGGCTGCCAGAAAGCGGCCGGGAAATGAAGCCAGAAGCTGGTGGTGTGCATTTCCTGTTCCGGCAGGGAGAGAGTGCCCGCTCCGACGTTTTCGTTGGTGTAGAACCTGATCTTCTTGAAGCCCACGATCTGGCGGTTGACGCGGACATCGCCGTGGCTGGCCTCGGCGGCGCCGAGGGGGCGCGAGGCGGCCTGCTCGAGCACCTTGACCTGGGTGTAGTCGATGGCGTCGGTGAAGTAGTCGCACTCGACCTGCCGAACGTAGGCCTTGCGGCCGTCGTAGTCCATGCGCTCGACCTGATACTGGCGCGCCTCATGGAGGTAGATGGCCTTTTCGTGGAGCTCGGTGAGCGCGGTCGGGAAGGCGACTTCGCCGATGACGCGCTCCTCGCCGGTGATGTCGATGACGACGAAATTGTCGCTGGTGACCGAGCGGAGGCTGATGGCGTCGGCGGGATAGGAGTCCGCCACCCAGTGCCAGGCGCCGGCGGAGTGGTGGACGACGCCGAGTTCGGCCAGGTACTGGCAGAGTTCGCCGGTTTCGTGGGGACCGAAGCGTTCGCCGTCCCGGATGGGCAGCTCAAAGGCGGCGCATTTCAGGTGGCTGATGAGGATTTCGAGGTTGTCCGGGTTGACGTGGGCGTGTTCGGGCGAGCTCCCGAAAAAGAACTCCGGGTGCTCGACGATGTATTGATCCAGGGGCGCGCTGGAGGCGATCATGAGCGCGAGCGAGACGCCGAGCCGGCGGCCGGCGCGGCCGGCGCGCTGCCAGGTGCTGGCGATGGAGCCGGGATAGCCGGCAAGCACGACGACGTCGAGCGAGCCGATATCGACGCCGAGTTCGAGAGCGTTGGTGGCGACGACGCAGCGGATGGCGCCCTCGCGGAGGCCGCGTTCGATGTCGCGGCGCTCCCGCGGCAGGTAGCCGCCGCGGTAGCCGCGCACGATGTCGGGCGGCGCGGGAGGGCGGGCGCAGGAGTCCTTGAGGTATTTGACGAGGACTTCCATGGCCAGGCGGTTGTTGGCGAAGACGAGCGTCTGCTGGCCGCGCTGGACCAGTTCGGCGGCGAGCCGGCGCGTTTCGTTCAGATAACTGCGGCGGATGCCGAGCTGGCGGTTGACGACAGGCGGGTTGTAGAAGACGAAGTATTTTTCCCCGGACGGGGCGCCGTTGTCATCGATGAGGACGAACGATTCTCCGGTGAGCGCCGAGGCGAGTTCGGCCGGGTTGGCGATGGTGGCCGAGCAGCAGATGAACTGGGGCGAGGAGCCGTAGAAGGCGCAGATCCGCTTCAGACGCCGGATGACGTTGGCCAGGTGGCTGCCGAAGACGCCGCGGTAGGTGTGCAGTTCGTCAATGACTACATAGCGGAGGTTTTCAAAAAGCTTGGCCCATTTTGTATGGTGCGGCAGGATGCCCGAGTGGAGCATGTCCGGGTTAGTGAGGACCACGTTGGCTCGCTCGCGGATCTGGCGGCGGGCGTCCTGGGGAGTATCGCCGTCGTAAGTGAAGGCGCGGATGTCGGCGCCCATGGCTTCGACGGTGGAGTGGAACTCGTGGAGCTGGTCCTCGGACAGGGCCTTGGTGGGGAAGAGATAAAGGGCGCGGGTTTCGGGATCGGCCACCAGACGGTTCAGCACCGGCAGGTTGTAGCACAGCGTCTTGCCGCTGGCGGTGGGCGTGACAACGGCAATGTGGCTGCCGGCGGCGAGGGCGCGGAAAGCCGCCGCCTGATGCGTGTAGAGCTGGCGGATGCCGCGCTCTTCCAGGACCTTGCGGACGACAGGCGCGACCGCTTCCGGGATCGGCTCGAAGCGGCCGGGCTGGGCTGGCTGATGGCGGATGGCGCGGATGGGCGAGTTGGGCTCGGCCATCCAGGCGCGGAGGCGGGCGATGGCGGCATCGAGGTCAGCGCGGCGGGACAGGCCGAGTGTTTCGTCGCGGCAGGGATCCGGGAAGTCCAGACTCAGGTTCATGGGCTCGTCTTCGCCTTTTCTTTGGAAGGTAGCGCAGGGCCGTGCCAGGGTCAAGCGCAGGCCCAAGCTGGATTGTAGCGGCTTCGGGGAAGAAGGGCTCGGAGGGCAGTGCGCGAGGGAGGAGAGGGGAAATGGGGCTAGCCGGCGGCAGCCTGGGCGGAGGCGCGCACGAACTCGTACCGCTGGAGAGTGACGGCTGCGGCCTTGCGGGTCGCGTCCCGGCGGACGACCGCGCCGAGGCAGTGGACATAGACCTTGGCCCCTTCGGAAGCAGTGGGAAGGTAAATCCGGTATTCGACGGACTGCCCGCGGCGGAGCTTTTCATCCGGGTCGGCGATGAGGGCGCCGCGTGAGCTGATGTTCACGGTCTGAAGAGATACACTTACGGGCTGCCCGCCGATCTGAAGGATCTCGACGGGCAGACGAAGTTCGTACCGTCTGGAGCGGCGCTTTTCGCTCACGGGATTGTCCAACAACCATCTAAGTACTTTTCCCGAGAGCGGTCAACGGAACATTACAGTCTGATGTTCCAGAATCACGGTGGAAAGGTACCATGCGACAGGATGGAACTTGCCGGGCGGATTCGGGGCATGCGTAGGGAATCCGCCCGGCAACGGACACGTTTTTAACGGCGCGGGCCGCGCTGACCCTTGCCCGTGCCCCCGCCGGTACCGGGGGTATGAATGGGACCGGAGCCGTCCTGCGGCCCGAGCTTCTTGCCCTGCCGCTTTCCGATCTTTTGTCCGAGTCCGGTACCGGGATTCGGATTGGGGTTCGGCGCCGGGGTGGACTGAGCCGCCAGCGGAATAAGGGTGAACATCGCCAAAGTCAGTGTCGCAACCAGTTTCTTCATCGTGTGAGGCCTCCTTGTCGCCTCGCCCATGTAGTCAGCACTTCTCCTGCCAGGCGCTGACTTGGCCGGTTTTCATTGACTTGGCGATTCGAGCGCGGCTGCTGCCCACGCAAGGGTTGCGCGGGCCAGGCACGAGCCATGCAAAGGCTACTGTGCGGAGTCGACCACGGGCAGGCCAGAAGGCGGGGTGAAGCGGAACGCGGAGTCCGCGACCGGGGGGTTCAGGCGCTCATTGGTGAACACGAACTCCATGGCTGTGCCGTCGGGTGAGTGAACGACGAGGCGGCGGATGGCGCCGCCAGGGCCTAGGGTGAAATCGACGCGCGTGAACGGGGCGCGGTCGGATTTCGGCCAGGCGCTCAGTTGCGGGGCCTCGGGCGAGCCAGAGAGTTCGAGCGTGGCGAAGGCGCGGCGGAAATCGAGCCGTCCGAGCAGGAAGGCGAGCGGTGCGCGGAAATCGTCCGTTTCCTTCAGGCGCACGCGCTCCACCTGCTGGGCGCCCGGCGAGTAAAGCCAGACCCAGCGGCCATCAGAGACAAACAGCTTACCGGCGGGATGCGTGTAGTCCCAGCGCATGCGGCCGGGCTTGCGGAGGGTGAGATGGCCCGTCTCGATGCGGCGCGGGCGGCCCTGGACGAGATGGCGCTGTTCGAAGTCGGCTTCGAGGGTGACGGCGCGGTTGTAGCGCTGCTCAACGGCGCGGATCAGGGTAGAGAGGTCGGCGGCGCGCGAGGGAGCCGCGACGCAGGCGAGCAGGCAGATCAGCGCGGGCCGCATGGGGAGGGTCTCACTCTTCGGGAGCGGATGGAGGCGCGTCAGGGGGCCAGCGGTCTCCCCAGGAAGCTTTTCGTGCAGCGCGCCAGCGGGGATCGCGGCGGGTGACGGTTTCTTGGGCGACGCCTTCCCGGCCGCAGACGGTGAGCCGGATGAGGTTCGGCTGGACTTCCGGGTGGCGGAGGATGCGGCCCTGGGCCGGACGGGCGCCCTCACGCATGGCGACGAGGTAGGAGAATTTTTCGTCCTCGTAGCCGAGGCTGCCGCCCTTCAGTTGCCGGTGGAGCCGCGTGCGTTCGACGCGGACGGCGAAATGGCACCAGTCGGCGCCTTCGAGGGGGCATGGATTCGTGTGAGGGCAGGGCGCATGGATGCGAGCCCCGGCCTCGATGAGTTGGGTGCGTGCAGCCAGCACGATGGCGAAGCCGGCGGGCGTGCCGGGTTCGACGAGAATCAGCGCCTGGCGGGCGAGCCGCCAGGCCTCGTCGAGCAGCCAGCGGCGCGGGACTGGCGTGAGCTCGTTGAGCGCATAAGCGATGCTGACGACGTCGTGAGGCTCGAGATCCGGCAGCCGGGCCAGGTCGGCGTGGATGCGCCGCACGGGCCGGAAGTCTGGCCAGCCCTGGTTCTGGTCGACGAGCGTGACGGGGCAGGGCGCCACCCAGGCCGCGGCGCCCGCGCCGGCGCCCAGGTCCAGCCAGGAGCCGGGCTGGAAGGGCAACTCGGCGGCGGCGCGCCGCAGGGCGGCGTAGGTGGCTGGAAGACGCGTGACCAGATAAGCGGCGCGTTCCACCGGCGTTTCGAGCCGGGGCGGGAGTCCGCGCCGGTAGGCGGCCGAGATGCGGGATGCGGCGGCGGCGAGTTCAGCGGTGGTGAATTCGGCGGCGGCGTCGAGGATCGACTCCAGCAACTCGTCAGGCAGCGGCGCAGTGTGCATGAGGTTCCCGCGATGGAAGCGTTCCGCCAGAGGAGCGATGCACGGGATTGCGATGAGCGGGGAAGCTATGACAGCTGGAGGCGCGGGCGGGATTCGAACCCGCGAATAAAGGTTTTGCAGACCTCTGCCTTACCACTTGGCTACCGCGCCAGCCTGTGCGTGCCTCAATTTCACTATAGCGCAAGGTGGCGCGCTGGCGGGGGCTCATTTGCCCGCCACGAGCATCCGAAGCGAGATGACCAGAAGGAAGACGGCGTAGATGCGTTTGGCGACTTCCGGCGGCAGCCCCAGCGTGATCCGCGCACCGAAGTAGAAGCCGACGAAGAGGCCCGCGGCGACGAGCGCGGCGTATAGGAGGTTCATGTGGCCGTTGCGGTAGTATTCGAAGGCGCCGAGAAGGCCGACGGGAGGGATGAGTGCGGCCAGCGACGTGCCCACCGCGTCCAGATGGGGCATCTTGAGCAGCAGGATGAGCGCGGGCACGATGACGAGCCCGCCCCCGATGCCGAACATTCCACCAAGCACGCCGGCGACGACGCCAATGGCGAGAAGCAACAGATACGGAGACATGCTGCCGACAGTGTACTGGATTGCCGGGCCGGGCTGCATGAAAGCGCCTGGGCCAATGCCGGCAGGTAATCCAGGCAAGCCGGGAACTCGTCTGGGAGAGTAGGATGAGCACGATGGCCGAATCCCTGGCCGCCGCAGGAGCCGCTCGCCTGCCATCGGACTTTTCCTCATGGATGCTGGCCGAGCAGGGGCGCATTTTCCGGCTCTGCCAGCGGATGCTCGGCGACAGTGACGAGGCGGGCTCGGCCACGCAGGATGTGTTTCTGAAGGCGTATCAGGCGTGGACGCGCTCGGCGGCGGAGCTGGACGACCCGTCGCGCTGGGTGACGAGGATCGCGGTGAACACGTGCCTGGACCGGCTCCGGTCGCGACGCTGGCAGTTCTGGCGCCGGCGTCCGGACGGCAACGACGAAGAGCTGATCCTGGCAATGACGCCAACGCTCGAGCCGGACGGCGAAGCCCAGGTGTTTGGGCGGGAGATCGGAGAGCGGCTGCGGGCAGCCCTGGAGCGGCTGTCGCCGCGGCAGCGGGCGGTGTTCGTACTGCGGCATTTCGACGATTGTCCGCTGGAGGAGATCGCCGCGCAGCTCGGGCTGGATGTCGGCACGGTGAAGGCCCATCTGGCCCGGGCGGTGGCGAAGTTGCGGGAGGAGTTGAAGGAACTCTACGGCATGAGCCGGGGAGGACGCACATGATGGAGCCGATGGGACACCTGGATGAGGAGCGGCTGCTGATGGAGTTGTATGGCGCGGGCAGCGAGACGGACCGGCGGCACCTGGACGCCTGCCCCGCCTGCGCGGACCGCCTGGCGCAACTGAAGGCGCAGCGGGCGCGGCTGCTGGCGCAGTCGGCCGCGCCGCCGGATGCGGAGAGGCTGCGCGCGCAGCGGGCGGCGGTGTGGGCGGAAATCGGCAAGAGCCGCCGCCGGCCGGTGTGGCGTGCGCTCCAGGCAGGCGCGGTGGCCGGCGCGGTGCTGGCGGCGGTGTTGCTGTATCAGCCGGCGCGGCCGCCGGCCGGGACGGCGCCAGCCCAGTCGGAGGTGGCTCAGCTTGCCGATTCGCAGTGGTTCGAGGATCTGGCCACGATGGCAGCGCGGGAAACTCCGGTAGCGGCTGAGCCGCTGATGGCGCTGTTCACCGTGCCGGCTGAAGAGGAGGTGCGGAAGCAATGATTCGCCGATTTTTTCTTTCCGTGTTCCTGGCGGGCGCGATACTCGGTCAGACTCCGCCTGAGTATTTCAACTGGTGGAATTCGCCCATTGCGCGGGAGCTGAACCTTACCGACGACCAGAAGAAACAGATCCAGTCGATTCTGAAGGAGTATCGCGACCGGCTGATCGACCAGCGGGCGGCCGTGCAAAAGGCCGAGGCGCAGTTCGGGGACCTGTTTGCCGAGCAGTCGCCCAACCCGGCGCAGGTGAATGACGCCATTGAGCGGCTGGCGGCGGCGCGGGCCGAGCTGACGCGCACGATGTCGCAGATGGCGCTGCGATTGCGCGCCGTGCTGACGCCGGAGCAGTTCCAGGAGTTGCAGAAGCGGCGGCCGCGGCTTCAGCCGGGGCCGATGATGGGGCCGCGGATGCGGCAATTTCAGGAGTATCGCAAGCAGCGCATGGAGCAGAAGCGGCCGCCGGCGCCCGCACCAATCTGAAGCAGCCGGCCCGCACGGACCGAACTCTTTTTCCACTGGCCATGCGTCCCAGGCCCGCGGCACGCGCCGCGGGCCTTTTTGTCTGACGCCCGCGCGAATCCTTACCGAATATAATTGAATCAAAACAACGTGGCCCTGCCCGAGAGGGGCACAGACTGGGAGGTTCGATGATGACTGCGTGGACGAGACTGGGATGGATTGTTGCGGTGACGGCGGCCATCGGCTGGGGCGCGTCGCCGTCGATCGAGGCCAATGGGATTTACGTGGAGGCGCGCTCGGCGGACGTCAATGCCGGCTCGTGCTTCATCAACAGCGAGGTGCAGCTTGTGGGCAACCTGGCGGTGTTCGGCTGGGTGATCGAGCACGGGCAGGTAAACGGCGTGCGGCTGGACGGGCTGAAGATGGCGGCGGCGGTAAAGGCGCGCTCGACGCTGGGCGACCTCACCGGCGAGCCCTACCCCGTCTATTCGGTGCTGATCTACGACGAGCGCGCCACGCCGGAACAGCGGCTGGCGCTGCGCCGCTTCGCGCAGCGCATGACGGGTGACCTGCTCGAGCGCGTTGTGCGCGAATCTTCGATGCCGATTGAGTTCCGCGTGGACGGGGAGAGCATCCACGAAACGCGCGTCTCCTTCACCGCGGGGACGCTGGCGGCGATCCGCACGCGCGCCATCGAGGCGGGCGACAAGGTGTGCGGGCACGAAGAGACGTTCTATCCGCCGCTGGCGAAGACCGATCATGCGATGGCAGCCTTTACGCTGGAGAACCGCTTCAACGGCGACTCGCGCCAGGACCTGGGCGTTCGCTGGTCGTTGCCCTACAAGCGGAACGCGTTTGTGGCGACGTTCCACGTGAGCGAGTAAAAGCGCAGTTCCGGCTTTGTCTCCAGGCGGCCCGCGCCGGCATGGCGCGTGCCTTCTTGTCTGGTGAGCCATCGCCTTCTCACTGAGATTCGCGCTCGCCAAGAGGCGCGCGATCGAGGCGCCTGGCGGCGCGGTTCCAGATCCAGGCCGCTTCGGCGTCCATGCCGGCCAGTGCGGCGCCGCGCATCCAGCTCCTGCCGGCGAGGCGCCGCAGCCAGCCGCGCGCGGTCCACTCCTGGAGTCCATAAGGGGCGTCGAGCCGCTCCAGGGAATCGGCGGGCTGAAGAGGAAAGAGCGCCACCAGACGCTCGCCGTGAGCGGCAAAGCTGAGCAGCGCATGCCGCCCGGGCGGGAAGGGGAGGGGAGCGGAGCGCATCTCGCCATTGTGCAGATTTACACGATAGAGCCGCATCTGGCGGGCGACATAGAGCCAGGCGCGGTCCTGCGCCGGTACGGCCAGCCACCCGAGGCCGGGCGGAGCCGGCGGCTCGAGGCCGACCGTTTCGGTGGGAACCCAGAAGCGCGGCCCTTCGCGGGGGCCGGAGACACGGTGAAGCGCCATACCCCCGGGGCCGGCGCCGAAGCACCAGAGCTCGGCCGGAGAAGCGGCGGCCAGCAGGCGGCAGCGGAGTTCGCCGAGATCGGTACAGTGTGGCTCGCCGATTGCCGGATACGAACAGAGGAGGCGTGCGCTGCGTCCGAGCGGGAGGTCGGCGTAGATGACCGAGTGGAGCGTGCCCTCTGCATCGAGGGCGAAGTCGAGGACCTCGAAGGCACGAGCCTCGCCCAGGGGGCGGCGCACGGACAGGTGGCGCAGGAGGCGGCCCTCGGCGTCCCACAGGAGCCATTCGGGCCCGGCGGCCGTGGCGGCCAGCGCCACGGCGCGGCCATAAGCCCACTTGACGGCGATGACGCGCGGCGGCAGCGGGATCGAGTCCGCGGCGAACAGAGCCAGTGTCAGAATGGCGGCCAGCAGCATCACACCATGCAGCCTAGCAGGCGGGACGAGCGCGGTTGACACAGCGAGGCGCGGTGCGGGACAACGGTGCGAGGATCGGGATGGGAATCATGGACTACACCTACGAAGACATCGCCAAAATGATTGACCATTCGCTGCTGAACCCGACGCTCACGCGGCAGCAGTTGATCGAAGGCATTCAGCTGGCGCTGGACTACGACGTAGCGAGCGTCTGCATTCTGCCCTACGCACTGCCGCTGTGCGCGGCCATGCTGCGCGGCAGCCGGGTGAAGGCCAGTACGACGGTCGGGTTCCCGCACGGGGGGCACACGACGGAAGTGAAAGTGGCCGAGGCGCGGCGCGCGCTGGCCGACGGCGGCGAGGAGCTGGACATGGTGGTCAACATCAGCGCGGTGCTCAGCGGCGACTGGGACTACGTGCGGCAGGACCTGAAGGCGGTGATCGACGTGACGCACGCCGCCGGACAAAAGGTGAAGGTGATTTTCGAAAACTGCTACCTGAGCGACGAGCAGAAGATCCGCCTGTGCGAGATCGCAAGCGACCTGGGGGCGGACTGGGTCAAGACGAGCACCGGTTACGGGCCGGGCGGGGCGACGCTCGACGACCTGCGGTTGATGCGGAAACACGCCGCCCCTCACGTGCAGGTGAAGGCCGCCGGGGGCGTGCGGACGCTCGACGCGCTGCTTGAAGTGCGCGCCACCGGCGCGACCCGGTGCGGGGCGACACGCACGGCCGAGATGCTGGATGAATGCCGGCGGCGGCTGGGACTCAAGCCGATCGTGCGCACGTCGGCGGCGCCTCCGCCGGCCGGGTACTGAGCCTGCGGCGGGATTCCTAAAGAAATTCGCGATTTCTGCCGATGCCAGGAGGGATGGACGAGCTGGTCCACCCTGGCATGGAACTGGCGGCCGCGGCGCCGCCGGTCCTCATGTCCCCGCCGTGGACGCACTCCCTGGGGCGCGCCACGATTCTGCTGGTGGACCACGTGGAGCTGAACCGGCAACTGATCAAGGGAATCCTGAAGGCGGGCCCGTACCGGCTGCTGGAGGCCCGCTCGCAGGAAGAAGCCTTCCGGATTCTGGACCAGGAGTCGGTGGACCTGATCATTTCGGAGTGGATTGTCAGCGACTGGAGCGGACGGCCCAACAGCGGGTTGGAATTCTGCCGCAAGATCAAGTCCAACCGCCGCACGCATCTGATTCCGATCCTGATCGTGACGAGCGTGCAGGGGATCGAGAACGAAGTGGCCGGGCTTGAGTCCGGCGCCGATGAGTTTCTGGTGAAGCCGCTCCAGCCGGCGGTGCTGCGCACGCGCATCCGGACCATGCTGAGGAACAAGCGCGTGGTGGACTCGCTCGAAGAGGCCGAGACGATCCTGTTCGCGCTGGCGCAGACGATTGAACAGCGGGACAAGGAGACGGGCAACCACTGCCAGCGGCTGGCGGCGCTCAGCGTGGCGCTCGGGTCGGCGCTGGGCCTGCCCGAAGAGGATCTGCTGGCGCTGCACCGGGGCGGGTATCTCCATGACATCGGCAAAATCGCGGTGCCGGATGCGATTCTCTTCAAGCAGGGCGAGCTGACGCCGGAAGAGTGGGTGATCATGCGCTCGCACACGTGGAAGGGGGAGGAGATCTGCCGGCCGATGCGGTCCCTGCGCCCGGTGCTGCCGATCATCCGCAATCACCACGAGCGGTGGGACGGCTCAGGCTACCCGGACGGCCTGAAGGGCGAGGACATCCCGCTGCTGGCGCGGATTCTTCAGTTGGCCGACATCTTTGATGCGTTGACAAGCCAGCGGAGCTACAAGGCGGCCTATCCGGTGGAGGAGGCGATTGCGCAATTGCGCCGCGAGGCCGAGCTGGGCTGGCGGGACCCGGAACTGGTGAGCGTCTTCTGCGAGGTGGTGCGGCTGCCGTCGTTGCAGTACAAGCTGGGCGTAGGGCTGCCGGGGGCGGACCTGCCGCCCGAGACGCCGGAGCTGGCGGCGATGCGCGAGTCGCTGCTGCGGATGTCGCAGCAGTTGCTGAAGTGACCGCCTGGTGCGCGCGCCTGCGGCGGCGAGCCCGCCGGACTATTGGTTTTCCTTGCGCTGGTACGGTTCCTGGAGGTATTTGGCCGCTTCTTCGAGCGCGCCCTGGGTGTTGTCCTTGGTACGGAGCGCCTGCTGGTATTCATTGCGGGCCCGGTCGCGCTGCTGGGTGATGTCGAAGATCTTGCCCAGGTTGATGTGGCTCCAGACGACCGTCCAGGAGGGCTCCTGGTCGCCGTTGAGCGCCTCGCGGAAGCTGTTGGCGGCGCTCTGGTAGTTGCCCATCAGGAAAAACACCTCGCCGACGCGGTAATGCGCGAGCGAACTGATCGGGTTCACCTCGAGCGCCTTCTGGTATTCCTTGAGCGCGTCGTTGTACTGGCCGATTTCAGCGAACTGCTCGCCGCGGCGGATGGCCACGGCCACGCGCATGTCACGGCTGAAGCGGAGCACGCGGCCGTTGGGGTCGATGATCACCTTGCGCGGCTTGCCGAAGGTGTCCACCGAGAAGTCGGTGGAGGGCCCGACGACGATGACGCGCTGAAATTCGGGGTTGCCCTCCGTTTCAATCTTCAGCTCTACTGGCATGCGGAAGGTGTCGAGGTCCTGCTGGATGGTGCCCATCACGCGGAAGCCTTTCTGCGTGCGGTAGATCGTGTATTTCAGCCGGAACTCGGGGGCGTCGGTCGACTCCAGCCACTGGATGAAGAAGCCCTGGAGGTTCTCGCCGCTGATGCTTTCGGCGAGCTTGCGCACGTCGTCGGTGGTGACGGAGCGGTTGGCGAACTGGTCAGTGGCGGCCTTGAGGAATTTGAAGAAGGCCTGGTCGCTGATAACCCAGCGCAGCATGTGGTAGACGGCGGCGCCCTTGCTGCCGGTAATGGCGAAGAACTCCGGGCTGTAGTCTTCAAAGCGAGCCGCCTGACGCACCGGAGCATCGGTGACGGTGAGCGCGTCGACGTAAAGATCTCGGATCTCCGGCTCGACGGCTTGCGCGCCGTTCAGGTGCTCAAGGTAGAGGATCTCGGCGTAGCGGGCCATGCCATTGGTGATCCAGATGTGATTGCGGTGCGCGGGAGAGAAGAGAATTCCATACCACTGCCGCGTAATCTGGTTGGCGAGCAGGCGCAGGTTGGGTTTGGCGCCGGCGGCCGAGGTCGAGAGGAACAGAATGCCTGGTGCGGCGTAACCGTTCGGCGCGCCCTCGCCCGTTTCGACCAGCGTGAGATTCCGGTACGGCGGGACGCCGAAGACGCTGGTCAGATAGGCCACCACGCGTCCGGTCTCCTCGCCCCACGCCTGGGCGTTGGCCTGCCGCTCGCCGCGGAACCAGACGTCGGTGACCGAGCCTTCGGACTCGACGCGCCGGGGCTCGCCCTGCACCAAGGCGAGGCTGCCGTAAAAGCCCGGCGTTGTGGACCTGAACGTGACGCCCTGGCCGTCGGCGGCGGGGACGGCCACGCCGCTCGAGATGACGCGGAAGCCGGCGGGCGCGCGCACGGTGAGCTCCATCTGGTAGCGGTCCGTCGTGTAGCCGCTCACCGGGAACCACCGCGCCGGGTAGAGCAGGAAGGCATGGTCCGGGCGGATGGCCGCGAAGGTGATGCCGTAGACGGGCGACTCCTCGTCGCCGCGAAGGGCGCCGCTGATCTGAAACGTCACGGTGACGGGCCGGCCGCGCTCGAGCGGCTGCGGAAAGAACAGGTCGACGGCGTGTTCGTTGAAGCGCCGGCTGGTCTGGAGGACCTGCCCACCTTCGGCCTCGGCGGCGATCAGGTTCAGCGAGTTGTGCAGTTCAAAGGAGACGGTCTGCACGCGGTCTTCGGTGGGGACGAAAGTCGCCTGCGCGCGTTCGCTGAGGGTCTGCTGCGCGGGGTCGATCAGCAGCTCGATGCGGTAGCTTTCGACGTCCACGGCGCCGCGGCGCTGCTGCGCGGGAGCCGGGGCGGCCAGCAGGAGAGCGGCCAGCGTCGATGCAGCCAGAAGGGCGCGTGTCATGACAGAGCCTCGCTTCCCAGATATGCGGCGATGCGCGCCGCGGAGGTTTCGAAGGGATCTTTGCCCGCGTCGAGCGCGGCACGGACGCGGTCGAGCGCGCCCCGCATGCGCTCGCGGGCGCCTGCGTCGCCAAGCAGGCGGAGCGTTTCGGCGGCGAGCCGTTCCGGCGTCATGTCGTTCTGGATGAGTTCCGGCGCGATCCGTTCTCCGGCCACCAGGTTGACGATGGAGAAAAACGGCGTGTGCACGAACGGGCGTCCGGCCAGCCAGGTGAGCGGGTGCACGCGGTAGAAGATGACCATGGGCGCGCCAAGCATCGCCGCCTCGGTCGTCACCGTGCCGCTGGCGGCCAGCACCAGATCCGCGTGCGCCATGGCGTCCCAGGTTTCTCCCTCACAATATCGCACTCTTCCGCTCGCGCAGAGGGCGTCAAAGAAATCCTGACCGAACCGGCCGCGGCTGCCCGCCGGCGCCGCCAGCAGGAACGTGCAGGCCCGCTCGGCCAGCACACGCTCGACAGCGCCGCGGAGAACCGGCAGATGCCGGGCGATCTCGCCCCGCCGGCTGCCCGGGCAGAGCGTGACCAGCGGGCGGTCCTGCGGGATGCGGTGTTTCGAGAAGAACTCCGCGCGTCCGAGCGACGGCCGCACCAGCCGTGCCGCGGGATGCCCTATGTAGATGGCGTTGACGCCGCGCGAGCGGAAAAAATCCTCCTCGAACGGAAAGATGCAATGCAGTTCGGTTACGTTTCGGCGCAATTGGCGGACGCGGCCTTCGCGCCAGGCCCAGGCCTGCGGCGCCACCAGATGGAAGACGGGTACGCCCATTGCCCGCAGCCGCGCGGCCACCCGGAGATGGAAGGCCGCGCTGTCGACAAGAAGCGCGGCCGCGGGCCGCTGGCGGCGGGCCGCTTCCACCAGTTTTCGGTACTCGCCGTAAACGGCCGGAATGTGCCGGACCACCTCGACGAGGCCGACCACGGCGAGCTTTGCCTGATCGGCCACGGCCTGGACGCCGGCGGCGCGCATCTCCGGTCCCGGGCAGCCGAAGAATTCCACCGGCCCGAGCCGGCGCTCCAGCGCCCGCACGACGCCGGCGGCGTAGCGGTCGCCCGAAGGCTCTCCAGCGCTCGCTAGGATCTTCACGGCACACTCCAGTGTGCCATGCGTCCGGCGGGCGCGCGGGCGAAGGCTCATCAGGCCCTCTGCTATGCTGGAATTGCAGGGATTGATGTCGTCTCCCAGCCTCCCTTCCCGCCTGCAACTGGTTCAGTTCGCCGACCATTTCCGCCACGAGATGGTGCCGCTCGGCAACCGCATTTGTTACTTCGCTGCCGCGGTGCCGCTGACGGAAGAGGACCGGCGGGAGCTGCTCGAGGAACCGATTGCGGCGCTGCCGCCGTCACTGGCGGCGCTGCTGCCCGAGGTGCGCATCTTCCTGGTTCCGTACCTTTGCCGGACGCGCGGCCACCGGAAGCGCGAGGCCGAAGAGACCTTCATCGCCACCGAACCGCCGGAGGCGGGCGAAGCGGTGCCTTCGAGCACGCTCATGGAGCGGGACGCCGCGGTGCTGGCCTTCGCGGTGAAGGACGCTGAAGTCGCCGACCACCATTACCGCTTCTACCGCGCCATTGCCGAGCTGGCGGCCGATTCGCTGCCCGACGGCATCCCGAAGGAATATCAGGCGCTGCTTGAAGCGGAACTCAAGGCGGGCGTGCATGGGGAAGTGGACGACGCCTCCTGGCGGCTGAAGAACGAGCTGACGCGGCGGGACCGCAACTTCGCCCGTCCGAGCGAGCGGCTGCGGCGCTATATCCGGCAGAGTTTCATCGACACGCTGACGCTGTATCTGCACGGCATCTGCTGCGACATCGACGTGGAGCCAGGGCCGCGGCAGATCCCGTCGAATTATCTCCGCAAGCGACTCCAGCTTCTGAAGGAGCTGTTCCCGCCGCCGCCGGGCTATGCCGTCTTCCCGGAAGACCTGTAGCCGCGCGCGGCCGTGATAGGCTGAAAGAAAAATCCCGTTGGATTTCCCGGAAAAAAGCTTGAAAATCGGATTCGTCAGTCTGGGCTGTCCCAAGAATCTGGTGGACACGGAAGTGATGATGGGCACGCTGGCGGCGCGCGGGCACACGCTGACGGCGGACCCGGAGGAGGCCGACGCCATCGTCGTCAACACGTGCTCCTTCATCGACCCGGCCAGGCAGGAGTCCGTGGACACGATTCTGGAGATGGCCGAATACAAGCGCCGCGGCCGGGCGCGGCGGCTGATCGTCGCCGGCTGTCTGGTGGAGCGCTTCGGCGGCGAGATCCGCGCGGCGATCCCCGAGGTCGACGCGGTGATCGGCACGAACGAGATCGAGCGGATCGCCGATGTGTGCGAGGGGGCCGCGCCGGAGGGGCCGCCGCCGGAGCCGTACCTGTATCACGAAGCCACGCCGCGCGTGCTGGCGACGCCGCGCCACTACGCCTACATCAAGATCAACGAGGGCTGCGACCATCCCTGCTCGTTCTGCGTGATTCCCCAGTTCCGCGGCCGCTTCCGCAGCCGGCGGCCGGAGAGCGTGGTCGCGGAGGCGCGCGCGCTGCTGGCGCAGGGCGTGCGGGAGATCAATCTCATCGGTCAGGACACGACCGCCTACGGCGACGACCTGGGCCTGAAGGACGGGCTGGCCGCGCTGTTGGAGCAACTGGCGCGGCTCGAAGCGCCCGGCCGGTGGTGGATCCGTTTCCTGTACTGCTACCCGAACCGCATCAGCGCGCGGCTGCTGGACGTTCTCGCCGCGCACGACGCGCTGGTCAAATATATCGACATGCCGCTCCAGCACGCTTCGGCGCGGATCCTGAAGCGAATGCGGCGCGGAGGATCGGGCGAGATCTTCCTGCGGCTGCTCGAACGGATCCGCCGCCATGTGCCCGGCGTGGCCATCCGCACGTCAATGATCGTCGGCTTTCCGGGCGAGACGGAGCAGGACTTTGAAGAATTGTGCCGGTTTGTCGAGGCGGCCCAGTTCGACCGGCTGGGTGTGTTTGGCTACTCTGACGAGGAGACCAGCGCGAGCTTTCACCTCGACGGCAAGGTGGACCGGCGCACCATCTACAACCGCAAACGGCGGCTGATGGCGCTGCAACGGAAGATTTCGCGGCGGCTGAACCGCGCGCTGGTGGGGCGCGAGCTGGAGGTGCTGGTGGAAGGGCCTTCGGCCGACAGCGAACTGGTGTGGCAGGCGCGGCTGGCCTCGCAGGCGCCGGACATCGACGGGGTGTGCTACATCAGCGACCCCGGCCCGCGCGCGCCGCAGCCGGGCGAATTCCGTCGCATGCGAATCCGGCGGGCGCACGATTATGATTTGGTGGGAGACCTGGTGGACAACCCGCCGCCGGCGGGCGCGTGGATGGCGCCGAGTCCGTTCCGCATCCTGCACGGCAGTGCGGGCAGGCCGCACCAGCACGCATGAAGCGAACCATCAAATGCCCTGTCTGCCGGAAGGAAGTGTCGCTCGATTCGCCCGAGATGCCCTTCTGTAGCGAGCGTTGCCGGCTGATTGATCTGGGCCGCTGGGCGAACGAGGAATACCGCATCCCTGGAGAGCCCGTCTCGCCGCCGCAGCCGCCGCCTGAGGACGCCGATGACCAGGAAGCCTAGGGCCGCCTTTGTGCTGGCCACATGGTTCGGCTGCGGGCTGTCGCCGGTGGCGCCGGGCACCGCCGGCTCGCTGGGCGGGCTTGCGGCGGCATGGCTGTTCCATCTCTGGACGGCGCCGCCGATGTGGGTGTATGCGGGGCTGGCGCTGGCGCTGTCGCTGCCGGCAGTGTGGGCGGCGGGCGCGGTGGCAGGAGCGCAGGGCGAAGAGGATCCGGGCCTCGTAGTCGTGGACGAAGTCATCGGGCAGTGGGTGGCGCTGGCCGGCGCGGCGTCGTTCACCCTTTGGGAGGCCGGAGCGGCCTTCCTGCTGTTCCGGGCGTTTGACATCGGGAAGCCGTGGCCGGTGCGCTCGGCCGAGCGCCTGCCGGGCGGATGGGGCATTGTCGTCGATGACGCGCTGGCGGGCGTCTATGCGGCGCTTGTGCTGGCCGGCCTTCGTCTCGCCGTGGCAAACATGGTTCAATCGTAGGAGAAACTGGAGCCGGAATGCCTTCCATGCGCAATTCCACATCACGGCCCGTGATTGAGTCGGTGGCGCCGCAGGCGGCGCTGCCAGGCGGCGAGATCCAGATCCGTGGGAAGAATTTCCCGGTCGTGCCGCGGCCAGTGGTGACCATCGGCGGCTGTGCGGCCCCGTTGACGGTCTCTTCCAGCCGCTACATCGTGGCGCGCGTGCCGGCCGAGGCCGTCTATGGCGAGGTGCTCGTCCACAATGGCTCGGTGCAGAGCGAGGCGGCCGAGGTGGTGGTGGCCACGCTGGTCGCCGACAATCTTCACCCGGTGGCCAATCCGGCCATCGACCGCGAAGGCAATATCTATACGACCTTCAGCGGCTCGCGCGGTCAGAAGACGCCGGTGAGCGTCTACCGGATCGACCCCCGCGGCGAGGTGACGCCGTTTCTGAGCGACCTGACCAATGCCACCGGGCTCGCCTTTGATCCGCAGGGCGTGCTCCATGTGTCGTCGCGCTTTGACGGGATCGTCTATCAGGTGTCCGAGTCCGCCATCATGACCGTGTATGTCGAAGGTATGGGCGTGGCCACGGGCATCGCCTTCGACGCCGAGGGCAACCTCTATGTCGGCGACCGCTCGGGGACGGTCTTCAAGATCAGCCCGAACCGCCAGATCTACGTCTTTGCGACGCTGGAGCCCTCGGTGGCGGCCTATCATCTCGCCTTCGGCCCGGACCGTTACCTGTATGTGACCGGCCCTACCACGTCGAGCTACGACTGCATCTACCGCATCGCGCCCACCGGCGAGGTGGAGACGTTTTTCCGCGGGCTGGGCCGGCCGCAAGGCCTCGCCTTCGACGCGGACGGCAACCTCTACGTGGCCGCCTCCTGGCGGGGGCGCAAGGGCATTCTGCGGCTGACTCCCCAGGCCGAGATTTCCCAGTTCCTGTCCGGGCCGAACATCGTCGGACTGGCCTTTGCGCCGGACGGGGATCTTTACAT
The DNA here is from genome assembly GCA_049969655.1 of Bryobacteraceae bacterium. Taxonomy (GTDB): domain Bacteria; phylum Acidobacteriota; class Terriglobia; order Bryobacterales; family Bryobacteraceae; genus JANWVO01. The sequence goes on along the minus strand of JBMFOK010000012.1, from coordinate 11,689 downwards.
CACCACCACCGGAGCGCTCTACCGCGCTGCCGTCGGCATCCGGCCGTGGTGGCCTTACTGAGCCATGAACGCGGAAATCATCGCCGTGGGCAGCGAGCTGCTCACGCCGGCGCGAATCGATACGAACTCTCTCTGGCTGACTGGCCAGCTCAATTCGCTTGGCGTGGAGGTGGTGCGCAAGACGGTGGTCGGCGACGACCGCAACCTGCTGGCGCAGGCCGTGGCCACGGCGCTCGACCGCGTGCCGCTGTTGTTGCTGACCGGCGGCCTGGGCCCCACCGAGGACGACGTCACGCGGGAGGCCGTGGCCCAGGCGCTGCGCCGGCGGCTGCTGTTTTCCGAAGAGGTGCTCGCGACGATTGAAGAGCGCTTCCGGCGGCTGGGCCGGCAGATGGCGCCGAACAATCGCCGCCAGGCGTTCCTTGTCGAAGGGGCCGTTCCATTGCCCAACCCTCATGGCACCGCGCCGGGCCAATGGATCGACCTGCCTTCGGGCATCGTGATTCTGCTGCCCGGGCCGCCGCGCGAGCTGGAGCCGATGTTTGCCAATCACTGCCTGCCGCTGCTGCGCGAGCGGCTGCCCCGCGCCTTCATCCGGACGCGCTTCTACCGTGTGGCGGGCATGGGCGAGAGCGACCTCGACAATCTGATCGCGCCGATCTACAAGCCTTACAAGAATCCGGTGACGACGATCCTCGCCGCCGAAGGCGATGTGCAGATCCACCTGCGGGCGCGCGCCGAAAGTGAAGAAGCGGCCGAGGCGCTGGCCGAAGAGTTGGGCGCGAAGATCCTCGCCGCACTGGGCGACCGCGTATATTCGACCGACGGCTCGCCGTTGGAGGCGGTCATCGGACGGGAACTGGCGCGGCGCGGCGAGACGCTCGCCGTGGCCGAGAGCTGCACCGCAGGGCTGCTGGGGGCGCGGATCACCGAGGTGCCGGGCTCGTCGGCGTGGTTTGCGGGCGGGTTCATCGTCTATGGCGTGGCGATGAAGACGCGGCTGCTGGGCATCGACCCGGCGCTGGTGGGGCGGCACGGCGTGGTGAGCGAGCCCGTGGCGGTGGCGATGGCCGAGTCGGCGCGCGACCGCACCGGCGCGACTTACGCGCTGGCGGTCACCGGCGAGGCGGGGCCGGAACCTTCGACGCCGGACATCGAGCCAGGAACGGTGTGGATCGGGCTGGCGACACCCGCCGCCGCTTCGGCGCGGCTGTTCCGCTTCGCGCCGGGCCGCGAACGCGTGCGGCGCTGGGCGGTGCAGAGCGCGCTGTATCTGCTGTGGCGCTGCCTGCGCGATTCAGCAGAGCGCTAAAGGTCCGCGTCAGCGGCACTCGTAGACACGCATGGGGCGGCCCGGCTCCGGCTCATCGCGGATCAGGGAGATGTCCAGCCCCAACCGGTAATACACCGCCATGCGGGCTTCGTAGGGCGTCAGCAGTGGGCAACGCAGTAACACCGGCTCCTGCGGGCGCTCGGCCACCATGCGAAGAAGCCGTTCAGTCACCTCGGCGCGTTCAAGAAACTGCGCCCGCTTATACGTCCACAGGTAGAGCGCATTGTGGAGGAGAAAGACGGCGGCGAGAGCGCCGGCCGCGAGGCGCGGCCTGGGCGCGTGGCGGAGGGCGGCCAGCGCCGCGGCCGCGGCCAGCAGCGCCATGCCGGCCGAGGCGAGATAGTGGTGTCGGCTCGGGATGCGCGGCATGTAGGTGAGAAATGCATAGGGCAGCAGCGCTCCGATGAACCAGAGCGCGCCGAAGGCAGCCATGCGCCAGGCGGCGCTCCGGCGCCAGATCCAGAGCGCTGCCAGCGACAGTCCGCCCCAGATCCACAGCCCGCGCGCCGCGCTGTTGAGCAGGGTCCGCGCAAAATGGAGCCCCAACTGAAAGGTGCCGTCGTGGAAGTGCTGATGCTGCGCCTGCCCGGACCAGGCGAGCCAGAAATAGAAGGCTGTGGAAACAATTCCCGTGAAAAATGTCATGGCGGCGGCGACCCGCCGGCCCGGATAGAGAAGCGCCGCCGCCGGCAGCAGCAGCGTGAGCACGACGCCCGATTCCTTTGACAGGAGCGCGAACAGCCAGCCGACCGCCACCGCCGCGAGCCACGCGGCACGGCCGCCTTCGAGCCAATGGATCCACCCGAGCAGCGCCAACAGGACAAAGGCGAACACCAGCAGCTCGTGCACGGAGGCGTACCAGACGACGGCCTCATGCGGCCGCTCGTTGACGGCGAAGACAAACGCGGCCACCGCCGAGGCCCGCCAACCCACCCAGCGGCAGGCGCCGAGGGCGTAGACGAGCCAGGAGTTGAGAATGTGCAGCAGCAGGCCGGTGGCGTTGAAGGCGACAATCGAGTAGCCGAACAGGCGGAGCGTGGCCGCGGTGAGCCAGAGCGCGGTGGCGCGGCAGCGGTAGAGCGGATCGGCGAAGAGCTCCTTCCATCCCTGCGGCGTTCCGTAGAGCTCGGCCAGGCGCGTGTGGCCGTAGTCATCCACCAGCGGCGGCAGCGATAAATAAGGCCAGTAAACGAAAACCACGGCGAGCGCCGTAGCGGCCAGCACCCGCCAGTCCAACGCGTCAGACAGAAAATCACCGTGCGGCCGTGCGCCGCTCTCCTGCCGGCTCACCCCTGCCGGACCTCCCCGTTCTGAAATAAGCGCCTCACAGTATAGCCCCGGCGCGGGCGTTTTCGCCAACAAGAGCGCGGGCGCGGCCGATATGGAGCTCAGGCGATGGCATGGGTGATGGAACATCTGACGGACGCAGACCTGGAGTTGTACTGCCTGGGCCGGGCCACCAACGAGGAGCTGGCTCCGATTGAGGAGCATCTGCTGGCCTGTCCCGACTGTGTCGCGCGCGTCGAGCAGATGCTGGCCGGCATTGACACGTTGCGGGCCGCGCTGTGGCGGTTGGAGCAGGAACGGAGGCAGAATGAGCCCCAGGATCCGGCGGGACGTCAGAACGGGTGAGAACCGCTACAGGCGTTCGCTGTCCGGCGGGGGCCGCACGATGTGGCCGTTGGCTTCCCGCAACAAACGTCACGGGGCGTTCTCAGTATCGGAGAGAAGAGCGAGGTAGAGGACGTCCTTCTGCTGCAAGCCGCGGACTACACGCCCCGGGCGGCAATCAGGTTGGCTGACGAGCCTGGGCCACCGTCAGCGGGTCGGATGGGGCTATTCTTTGCGCAGCGCCGACATCACCCAGCACCGCGCAACGGTCCCCGCGGCGCCGATGTTCCCGGCGAAGGAAGGGGGAACCGTGCCGGTTGGCTTTGCCTGTTCCGGGCAGACCGGCCCGCGTCGGCCTTCCTGGTTCGGGACACTGGTGGGTGCCTGGCCTGCACCATATTGAGATCCCTCGCAGATCCAAATGCTGTGGCGCGCTGGCCGTCTTGAGGTTGTTTGATATTAGGTCGACCCACCAGGGGCCTAGTACAGGAACCGACCATTGAAGTCTTGAATCCCCGGGGCAGATCCAAATAAAATTCCATCCAAGGATCCAGGCCTGCCGGAGGGCCCAGATGGGGAGAGCCACCCTTGGAATCGGGCGGGCCAGCGCTGAGAACCGTCCCGGCGTGGAGTGCTGGCCAGGCAGGGATGTCTGTTCCTCCCTCAGGAGGTGGATCGAAGACAAAGGAGGTGAATCCTGAGATGATGAAAACGCGACAGTTGCTGACAGTGCTTTGTGGCGGGTTTCTCGCTCTGCCGGCGGCGGGCGCCGTCTTCACCGCCATTCCGTCGCCCGATGCGAGCTACCTTGCCTCGACCACTTACATTGATTTTTCCCCACTGTCCGATTTTGCGGACGTCAGTTCCGTCACCGACGGTCTGCTCACGTTGACGTTCAGCTCTTCAGGGAGCAAGCTTACGGTTCCAGGTAGTTGGGGCACCTGGAGCGTTGCACCGGATTCGCAACGTCAACCAGGCGACACGCTGCCCCTGCTTTTTTTCGCTGACACATCGGTGTCCATAGCCCTCTCGCAGGGCGTGGCGATTTTCGGCTTCGAGGCAGAGCCCGACCCTTTCAATACCTTCGCCATGACAGCGAACTTTTATGACGCCACTTCGACGCTTCTGGGCAGCATCAGCCGGTCAGTGGATGGCTATTCCGGGGCGCGATTGTTTGCCGCTGCTTCCAGCCCAATCTGGCGAGTGGACTTTTCGTGCGATGGATGCGATTTTGCCATCGGTGCCTTCAGATACGGTCTGGAGGGAGGGACTGAGACCCCGATCCCCGAGCCCGCATCATCCGCATTGCTGGGCGTTGGCCTGGGGTCAGTGGTCCTGCTGCGCCATGTCAGGAGAACCTTCTGACAGCAGCAGCGAGCCAGCCATCAATTCCTGTGCAGGCGTGAACCTCGACGGATGCGCACCCAGGCAACCCAAATTCCTTAGCGCGACAATGGTGTGCGACCGCGGGGTTCGCGCCCAGCCACACATGCCATGTGGCTACTTCTCCGGACTCAGGAGTCTTGGCTTCCCCCCTGAGCTTCAACTCAAGCGAGCCGGCCCAACTGAGCCGCGACTGGAGCTCGCCCTGCGGGCGAGCGGAAGGAGTGGGTATCAGCGTGACGGACCTGCGCGCGTTCAGACCGCGTGGCGGGCTGGCTGTTCTCTCGGCGCTCGGGCGCTGCTTGACTCGCGGCCCTGAAAAGCGTCATTTTCGAGCCAGCCTTCTAGGCCCTGCGCGACAGCCGGGGCAAGAAAATCGCCGTCGGCTGCGCGATGGGCCCCGAACGATGGCAGCGAAGCCGTGATCGCCGCCTTAACAACCAAGCCTCGGTGGTTGCACCAGTCCGACGCCACTCTCCCTCACGGCGTTGCGCGCCATCTCCGGGACGGTGACCGCTGGAGGCAACCTTCATTGCTGCTGAGGCCGCACAGGGTCAGGGGAACTCGTGCCGCCAGCGGCCGCCTGGGCGGCCTCCTGAACGGCCCGCAGCAACTTCTCCGCCTCAAAGGGCTTCGGGATGTAGCCGTCCATCCCGGCCTGGAGGCAGACCTCTTCATCACCGCGCATGGCGTTGGCCGTGAGCGCAAGGATCGGCCGATGTCCCCCCACGCCGCGTTCCAGCGCCCGGATCTGCCGCGTGGCCTCGAGGCCATCCAGTTCCGGCATCTGGACATCCATCAGGATCACGTCGAAGTGCTCGCGGCCGGCCAACTCCACCGCCTTCCTGCCGTCTTCGACGCTCACGACCTCATGCCCCTGACGCCTCATCAGCAGCTCGACCAGACGGCGGTTGACGAGATTGTCCTCGGCCAGCAAGATCCGCAGCTTCCTGGCCGCTGCGGCCGCCGCAGCGGGCGCAGGCTCCGCCGCCGCGGCGGCAGGAACCGGCTTCCGGGCGGGCGCAGCTTCCGGTTCCGGGCATGTGCCCACGACGATTTCCAGGGTGAAAGTCGATCCCCTGCCCGGCTCGCTCTCGACGCGGATCTCTCCACCCATCAGACGGGCAAGCCGTGAGGAGATTGCCAGGCCGAGTCCAGTCCCGCCAAAACGGCGCGTGATGGAGCCATCGGCCTGGCGGAAGGCCTCAAAGATGGCGTCCTGCTGGTCTGGCGGGATTCCGATGCCGGTGTCGGTCACATGATAGCGTAGCAGGTGCCTTGTGGAGCCGACGGGCTCGGCTTCCAGCGTGACGGAAACACCTCCCTGTTCAGTAAACTTCACCGCGTTGTTCAGGAGATTCAGCAGCACCTGGAAGACGCGCTGCTCGTCGCCGACAACGACTCCAGGCACGCCCTCGCGGACGTCGAGGGAAAGGTGCAAACCTTTCTCCACAGCCCTGGGTGCCACGGTGGACATCGCCTGCTCCACCACCTGCCGTGGCGAGAACCTCTCCTGCTGAATTTCCAGGTAGCCGGCCTCGATCTTGGACAGGTCCAGGATGTCATTCAGCAGATGAAGCAGCCGGTTCGCCGACACCTTCACCGTTTCCAGGTACTCCCGCTGTTCCGGAGTCAGTTCGGTGGACAGGGTGAGGTCCGTCATGCCGAGGATGCCGTTCATCGGGGTCCGGATCTCATGAGAGATGTTGGCCAGGAACTCGTCTTTCAGGCGGTTGGCACGCTCGCTGCGCTCCTTCTCTTCGCGCAACTGCCGGGTGCGTTCCTCGACCGCCCGCTCGAGCCTGGCTTTCTCCCGCTCGTGCCGACGCCGGGACTGCTGCAAGTAGAGCCATACCGCGGAGACGAGGAGCACAACCACGAGCGTGCGGAAAAGCCAGTGGGCCCACCAGGGAGGGTGGATCCGGAATTCGAACACGGCCGGATTTTCGCTCCAGGAACCGGCGCCATCAAAGCCGTGCACCTCCAGCCGGTAGCGTCCTGGTGGCAGATCCGGGAACTGCACTTCCGCCAGACGGGTCTCCTTCCACTCGTCCGAGAGGCCCACCAGCCGATAGAGGTAGCGGTGTGCTGAAGGCCGCGCGAAGCGCAGCACGGCGAACTGAACCGTGAGCGTGTTGTCCGAATGGCGCACCTCCGCCTGGTCATCCGGCGCGAAGAGCCGTCTGCCAAGCCGCACGGAGGTGATCACCGTGCGCGGGGCGCCCGGGTACGGTCTGGCCGGGGATTCGTGATACCTTGAGAGACCGCCGCTGGTGCCGATCCACACAGTGCCGTCCGGCTCGGCGAAGAAAGCATCCGTGTTGCAGTCGTCCCAAACGAGCCCATCGCTCCGCCGATACTGAACCCACGACTTGCCATCATAGACGGCAACGCCCCGGTCCGTCCCTACCCATAGGTGCCCGCGGGCGTCCACGCGTGCGAAGTAGGTGAGTGCGGAGGGAAGCCCGTCGGCGGTGGTGAAGTGCCGGAACTCCAGCCTCCCGTCCTTCCAGACGCCCCGTGTCAGACCGGCGGGAATGTTGTACACAAGCCAGACCTCACCAGCAGGCCCAAAACTGATGCCGTGAACGGAGTCGTCGAGCAGCCCGTCCTTCTTCGTGTAATGCTCCCAGCGCCCTCCGGTGAATCGGAACAGTCCCTCTTCGGCTCCCACCCACAAGTCCCCCGCCTTTCCGGCGGCCACTGTGAGCCCTTTGACAGGCGAACCGGAGGGAAGGGGGATCTCGGTGATGCGCCCCTCGGCATCGATAGCCGCCAGGCTGGGGCGGCCGTAGGCTATCGCATACACGCGGCCGTCCTCCCCGGCAGCAAGGCGCATGATGTCGGCGCCCTGTTCCGTACCCGGAATCCGGAAACGCCTCACCGCACCCGTTCGCGGATCGCGCCGTGTCAGCAGTCCGCCTTGAGGAGCTGCCCAGATGGCGCCATCCGTACTCTGGATCATGGCGATCATTGCGCCACGGGGAAACTCTGACGCCCGGCGGAAGCGGTAGCCTCCGGTCGTCCAATCGCCCCGGTAGACCCCGTCCCCGGTACCGGCCCAGACCGTCCCGCGCGAATCCACGACAATCTGCCATACCGTCTCATTGGCGAGCCCCTCGGCGCTCGAGTAGTTCTCCCATTCCCCGTAGCCGACCCAGCGGGCCAGTCCGCGGCCATTCATTCCAAGCCAGACGTTTCCCTCCCGGTCCAGATGCACGCTGGACACGGAGTCTCCCGGCAGGCCGTTGCCCTTGCCGATGAGCTGCCAGTGACTCCCGTCGTAAATCGCAATTCCGCCAAAGACCGGAATCAGCAGCCTGCCCAGGTAATCGCCTCCCATCTGAGGCACCCACGGACTTTGCAGATCGACCGGCGCCCGGATCGGTTCAAACCGGGCGGCCCCTTTGCGCAGTACTTCGACTCTGGTTGCGCTGCGGGCGTAGATGTTGCCGTTCACGTCCTCATAGAGGTAACTCCAGGGTCCTGCGCCCGCCGTCGGCTGGGCTGCGGTCAAGCGAACCTGATCCCGGCTGTCGAGCTCACAGAGATCCTTCGCGCAGCCGAATAAGACCCGGCCGCTGCGCGTCACCATGACCCCTGCCACCGCCTTCGCCCTCGGGCCGCTTGCCCCTGTGCGGGCCACCAGCTTGAACACCCAGTCGCCGGCCGGGCCCCGCCGCTCGCCGATGACAAGACCCTCGCGGGTGGCGACATAAAGCCGGCCTGCCGGGTCCGAGGCCAGACCACTCTTTCCGTTCACCCGCTGCCCTTCCGGTCCGGGCAGGGGAACCAGCACGAATCCCTGCCGGGAAGAGCGATACAGGCCCTTGGTCGTTCCGAGCCACAGGGTGCCGTCCGGCGTCTGATGGATGCTCAAAATGAAGGCGCCCGGGGCGAGATCCTTTCTTCCGAACTCGACGAAACTTTTCCCATCAAAACGGAACAGCCCGTTCTGTGTTCCAACCCAGAGGAACCCTACCTGGTCCTGGAAAATGCTTTCCACCGCCAGGTTGTTCAGCCCGCTGTCGAAATCGTAAAGCTGGAAGAAGTACTGCTGCCCGGCCACGGGGGCCGAGGTCCCGGCCAGCAGGAGCCACAGCAGAATGCGGGCGCGCGGGCGCATCAAACGATCTATCGGCGGTAAGGGCGCGGCGGTTCAGGGCATTCCGGGCAAAAATTGGGGCGAACCTCTTACCGTGGCCGGCCGCCCACGGATAGGATGAGAGAAGATGCGCGAGCCGCCCGAGGAACTGGTCGACCACATCGTGACCCACCTTGGCGAGCAGCAGCCGGAGCTGATCGCCTCAATCGGCGATGATGAAGTCCGGCGCCGCGTTCTCGCCGGCATCGCCCGTGCCCATGCGAACCGTTTCGTTCAGCCCGAGTCCGTCACCGCGTTTGTGACCCTGATGTTCCTGGTGGCCCCGGACTTTGACTCGCACCCGGCCATCGCGCGGGCCCTCCGGCTTCACGGATCCGAACCTGAACGGCTGCGCCTGCTGTTTCAGCGCACGCGCGAAGAGGACTGGGACGAGGCGGCCGCCATCTCGAAGGGATGGTCGTCGATTCTGGCCGAGTCATGAGCGGCAGGCTCCGGCGCGCCGTGGTTTCCTGGTCGACCGGCAAGGACTGCGCTTGGGCGCTGCAACGGGCGGCGCACAACGGGGGAATCGAAATCCGGGGATTGCTGGCGACCGTGAACGCCGCATTTGGGCGTGTCTCCATGCATGGCGTCCGTCGGGAGCTCGCCCGGATGCAGGCCAGCGCGATGGGACTGCCGCTGATGGAAGTGGAGCTGCCTTGGCCGTGCCCCAATGAGGAATACGAGCGGCGCATGGCGGCGGCCTGCGCCCGGCTGCGCGCGGAGGGCATCGACACCCTGATCTTCGGCGACATCCATCTGGCCGACGTGCGGGCGTACCGGGAAAGCCGTCTGGCCGGTACCGGAATTGAACCACTCTTTCCGCTATGGGGTCAGGACTCCACCCATCTGGTTCGGGAGATGCTGGCGGGAGGATTGCGCGCCAGAATCGTCTGCCTGGATCCAGCGCAGCTGGACCGCAAACTTGCCGGTGCCGAACTGACCCTCGAGACCGTCGACGCGCTGCCCGCTCAGGTGGACCCATGTGGCGAGAACGGCGAGTTTCACACGTTTACTGTTGCAGGCCCGATGTTTCCGCGGCCGCTGGAGGTTCGTACCGCCAAGGTGGTGGAGCGGGACGGTTTCATCTTTGCCGACCTCGTCCCGGCAGATCGCGGCTGCTGTTGATTTACAATGTCGGCAGAGCGGGCCCGTAGCTCAGCCGGATAGAGCGTCTGGCTTCGAACCAGCAGGTCGGGGGTTCGAGTCCCTCCGGGCCCGCCATTTATAATCAACAACTTGGCAGATTGGCATTGTCTGTCAGGCCATACCGCAGGTCATCCTCCGGCTGAAACTCTTGCCCTCCCATCCGGGATCCGGTCATCCTCTCTCCTCCGTGCCTCCAGTCGGCTTGGTCTCGGTCAGTCTTGTCTCTTCACGAAAAAGTTGCCTTCACCGTTGCCCGGATGAGCGAATTCGCCTTCAACGCCTGACCTGCCGCCGACAGTCGGCCTCCCGAGCTCTCGTCGCACACTAACGCCCCTGGGTGTAGATTCTTCCCCCGGAGCGGCACTCGGCTCCGAGAGGGCGGTTCAATGCAACGCTGGATCTTTTCCTCCGCGAGCGGTAGCCGTGTGCCCCAACACGGCTACAGGCGTGCCGTGCGAAATCAGGATCGATTTCCCCGCGAAGTCCCGCTGGGCGAAGTTGCGGCCGTGGTCCTGTTCGGCCGGATTCATCTCACCACGCCCGCCGCCTGCCTGCTGCTTCGTCACGCCGCGCCCGTCGCGTTCCTTTCCAGCCACGGCCGTCTCGCACCGGCCGTGTCGACTCACGTCGAGCTGCCCCGCGTGCAAAACCGCTTTGCCAACCATCTGAAAGCCTGCCTGCGGATGGCGTGCCCGCCGGTGGAGGTGAAACGATTTCGGGCCATAAGCCTGCTCGTGGCCAACCGCACGAACGACTCCGACCCGGAGCTTGCCCGGTGTCGCCATGAGTCGTTGGCTCAGCTCGACCGCGCCCGCTGCGCGGCGACTCTGAACCATCTGCGCGGCTGCGGGGGAGCGCCAGCCGCCTTGCATTTCCGGGCCTTGGCGCGGCTGAACCGTAGCGGCCTGCCCTTCCCGGCCCGGCGCCGCAACCCGCCGCCGGATCCGATCAACGCCCTGCTGAGCCTGGGCTACACGCTGACTACGGCGGAGCACTGGGCTCTGGCCGCGACCCGCGGGCTGGACCCGTATGTCGGTTTCCAACACACGGCCGGCCGCCGTGCTCGCCCACCTTGGATCTCGTCGAGCCGTTGCGCTGGGCGAAAGGGCCCGTTATCCGCATCGGTCCCGAAAGTGACGGAGCCGGGGCATGGGCGTAGAGACGCAGCACGCTCGCTCCGCTGTCCGGCGCCGGGTTTCAAGCACGGTCGCGTCGAAACAGGCGCGCAGGTGTGGGCAGCCGTCGCAAGTAAGCGCGGCGGTGATGCAGTCCTACTTGCGCAGGAACAAGCCCGAGCTGCTGCGCTACAGGCCGCCCATGTAAGCGGCGGCCGCGGAAGAGACCCGAGGCTCAGAATACACGCGCGAACCATGTGACCGGCACCTGATCGAGGAGGGCAGGATCAGGACGGTGACCCGAAATCGGCGCGGGATAGTCAATCAGCATCTTGTTGGCCGCAACCGTCAGCGTCGCTGGGCTGAACTAGCAGCTGCCGGGTAGTGCGACCACAAACGAATGACGGGAATAGCTTCTGGAGCCGATTGCCGTGAAGGAAACAGGACGGGGAGGCTGACGGGGCAACAACACTGTATGGATTGTGAATGGCGACGACCAACGCTGGAGGCTTCGCCGGACGGTTTCAGACTACGGGCGGAACAGAGCGCGTGCCGGCGGCACGGCCTCCGCGCCGTGGCAGCACATGCCGGGCGTTTCCGCGCCGGTCAAGGCCAACGCTCGCCAGACCCGCTGGTACGAGCTTCTCCTGCGAACTCGGACCGGCATGAGTGGACTGCGCAAAAACCGAATTGGCAGCCTCATTTCCCTCGTGAACGAAGCTCAGTTCTGACGTCAACCTTACGCCGCACACAGTGCGGTTCCAGTCTCAATCCCCTTTTGAACGGGGCTCAGTTCTGACGAAGAAGGGACGTATGAGCTAAAGTACGGGCTGTCTCAATCCCCTTTTGAACGGGGCTCAGTTCTGACATCGAGGAGTTCGTTTGCGACGGCACCGAAGCGTCTCAATCCCCTTTTGAACGGGGCTCAGTTCTGACGAGTTGTTCGACGAAGAG
>JBMFOK010000011.1:0-118680 GCA_049969655.1 Bryobacteraceae bacterium | reverse complement strand
CCGCGCGCCTCAGAAACTGTATCGCAGCACGGCCATGAGGTTCGAATTGCGCCGGTACTGGCCGAGAAAATCGTCCCGCGCGCCGCGCAGCAGGTTGGCCGCCAGCGTCACCCGCCAGTGCGCCCCCAGCGCCTGCGTGTACTCAAGCTTTGTATACACGCCGCGGCCATTCTGCCGCACGGCGCCTTCGGCGGCCACGGAGCGGTTCGAGTCAATGTTGTAAGACACCCGGGCGAGAAACGTCTTCGCCAGTCCGCGGTCGGGCGCAAAGTCGAGCTGGACGCGCCGCTCGGTCACGGCTTCGCCCGCGTAGCCGCCCACGAAAAGCCACTCGCCACGCTGTTTTTCCGCCTGGATCACATACAGCACATAGTCATCGGCCAGCGGCGAGGAGCTGGTGAACCAGGCCGCCTCCCCTTTCAGCGTCGCCCAGCGCAACGGCACCGCCGCGTCCCCGCCGTACATGCGCATCTGCGGGTGGACGCGCGTGAGCGCCACCGTGGGCGCGGCCGAGGGCTCCAGCCGCGCCGCGTAGACGGGCAGGTGATTGAACCCGTCATAGAAGCTCACCGAGAACTCATACCCGCTGCCGACATGGTTCCACCGGGCGCCCATCGCGGCGCGCCCCGGATATTTCGCGGGCGTTTCGAGGATCCGCACCTGCGCGGTCTCTTCAGGCAGAGCCGCCCAGCGCTGGTTGATCAGCGGCGTGCGGCTCGGCGTGAACACTGGCTGAAGGACCAGATCGAGCGTGTCCCCGCCGCGCTCCCAGGTGGCGCGCACGGCGGTGACGCCGACGAGATCCGTGGTCAGGACGTTGAGAAAATCTTTCGGCGCGAAACGGTCGGTCGGGTTGAGGATGTCGGCCTTGCCCCAGCGGATGAACTGCCGGCCGCCTTCCAGCGTCAGCCCGCCCCAGTGCGCCAGCAGGCTCAGCCGCCGCAGCGAGAGTGCCGGCCGCTGCCTCCTGCGGTCGGCCCAGTCCAGCCGCCAGGCGCGCTCGAATTGCCGGTGCGAATCAAAGCGCGCGTCGGCGCCGCCGTTCCATTCGAGCCAGCCGTTCATCCGCCATGTGAACTCCCAGCGCAGCAACTGTTCGCTCACCAGCCGGCCGCTGTCGCCGGGCGCCGTCTGCGGATAGGCGAAGCTGCGGATCTCGAAAAAGCCCCGCTGCGTGAAGGCCTGCCCGCGCGCGGCGACCGATGCCAGCACGGCGAGCAGGGCCGCGCGGCTAGCGCTGGCGGCGCAGCGCCTGAAGCGTGAACAGGTCCGCCGGCAACAGGACGTCATATTCGAGCTTTTCCAGCCGCAGAACCGTGCGCGAGCCGCGCGTCAGATCCTCCACCTCAATGCGCCGCGCCGTCCAGATATTCTGCACCCGTTGGATGTCGGAGTAGCGGATGCGGCGCACCACGCGGTCCCGCTGGTAGCCGTCGATCTGCGCCGCGACGTAGTCCGGCTTGCGGATCCAGACGTAGAGCCTGGTGTACTGGCTGTGCGCTTCGGGCTTCGGCGTCGACTCGATCTTCCAGCAGGGCACGCCGTCGATCGGCTCCTCGCCGAGCATGCGGTAAGTGGAGCGGTCGACGTCGCGCTCTTCGAGATCTTCAAACGTGAAGTCGGTGCCGAAGAAGCGCGTCCGCCGGTCCTGCAACGCGATGCGCCGCTCGCGCTGCACCGCCGGGGTCCACATCCACTGGTCGGAGGCGCGGTCCGGGTGATTGTGGATGAGCAGCGCGACGCCCTTCACTTCCGGCGGGTCGGTGAAGCGCAGCACCGCTTTCGAGTTGCCCGCCGAGCCGAGCCGCTCGTAGATCCAGCGCTTCGTGGTCACCTTGCGCCGCGAGTCGATCACCTCCAGCGTTCCTTCGTAGCGCTGGCTGCCGGAGCGCGCCCTTCGCTGTGACTCCTCCACAATCGAGCGCGCGTCCTGCCCCCAGACGGCGGCGCTCACCAGCAGCGCCGCCCACGTCTTACTCATATTCGAGCGCCTCCACAAGCGACATCCGCACCGCGCTTTCCGCCGGGCCGAGCGCGGAAATGAGCGCCGAGCCGAACAGCACCGGCACAAGCAGCGCGGCGATGCCGTACGGATAGAGGTATTCTAGCCGCAGACCGGCCACATCGCGTTTGGCGACGTCCAGGATGTAGTACAGGTGCACGGCGCCCAGCGCGAAGCCGATGGCCAGGCCGAGCGCACCAATGGCGGCCGCTTCCATCCACACCGTGTGGCGCACCTGGTTGCGCAGCGCGCCCACGGCCTGCAACACGCCCAGCTCGCGCCTGCGGTCGGTGATCGAGACGGTGAGCGTGTTGACGATGCCGAGAATCGCCACCAGCACCGCGACGACGATCTGCACGTAGGTGAGCCCGAACCACTGGTCGGTGAGCTTCATGATGTAGGCGCGCAGCTCCTCGTTGGTCATCACAAACAGCCGTGTCCGGTTGCCGAACGCCTGGAGCAGCCGCTCGCGCAGCGCCGCCCGGTCCGTGCCCGGCTTCGCGTACACGCGCATCGCATTGATGGTGTCGTCGCCCCAGTATTTTTTGTAGAGCTCGCGGCTGATGAGGATCGTGCCCTGCTGGTCGCTGTAGTCGAGCACGATGCCAACGACGGGCAGCCGCAGGACGCCGTTGGGCGCGGCCAGCTCCAGCGTGTCGCCGCGCCGCACGCGCCGCAGCAGCGAGAAATTGTCGCTGATGATCGCCCCTTCGCCGCGTGCCGTCAGCCGGTACATCTGGCCGCGATCGCCGTCGATGACGCGCGCCCGCACCCGCCGCGCGATCTTTTCGACGTCGGCGGCCACCAGCATTACCGGCGTGCCATGGTACAGAATCCGCACCGAGCGCACCGGCTGCACCTCGTCGATGCCTTCGACGCGCGCCACCTCGCCGGCGAAGCTCTCCGGGAAGCGGAAGCTGCGCTGCGTGATCGTCTCTGATCCGGTGAGGAAAAAGTCCGGGTTGAGCGACGTCTTCACCCATGTGCCGATCGTCGCGTAACTGGCGCGCGCAATGCCGCCCAGTCCGATCACCAGCGCCACCGACAGCGCCAGCGCCGCCACCGTGCCCGACGTGCGCCGCGGCGCCTGCAACAGGCTGTCTGCCGCCAGCGCGCCCTCCACCGGACGCAGCCACTTGAGCAGTGGCCGCAGCCCGCGCGCCAGCATCATGCACAGCGTCGGCGTCAGCAGCAGCACCGCCAGCACACTCAGCATGTAACCGAAGTAGAAGAAGAACGGATGACCGCTGGCAAAGACGCACGCCACCGCGCCGGCCAGCATCGCCAGCGCCACCAGCCGCCGGGCGCGGTTCTCGCCTTCGCTGATCACCTGCACGCGGCCCTTTTGAAGCGCCTTCACCGGATCCACGCGCGCCGCATTGCGCGCCGGCAGCCAGCCCGCGAACACGCTGGTCGCCACGCCGACCAGCAGCGCCAGCCCCAGCAGACGCGGGTCGGCTGCCACCTCTTCGGCCTTCTCGCCCACGCCGTAGACCTCGCCAAAATACTCGCCGATGTAAGATGCCACGCCGCGCGCCATCCCGACGCCGGCCGCGATGCCCAGCAGCGAGCCGAACAGCCCCGCAAGCGCGCTTTCGGCAAGAAACAGGTTGCGGATGAGCGCCCGCGGCGCGCCCAGCGCCCGCAGAATGCCGATCTCGCCGCGGCGCTGCGTCACCGCAATCGAAAACGTGTTGTAGATGAGGAACAGCCCGATGAACAGCGCGAACACGCTGGTGATGTTGGCCGTCATCGAGTAGACGCGCGCCATCGCCTCAAACTGCGCGCCGCGCGACGAGGGCGGCTCCACCTGAAGACCCGGCCCGAGCGCCGCCTGGATGCGCCGGCGCGCCTCTTCCACCCGCACGCCCTCTTTCACCGCCAGGTCGATTCGGTCGAACCGCCGCCCGCGGCCGAACACCATCTGCGCGGCGTAGATGTCCATGATGGCGAGGCTGCCGCCAAAGGCCGAAGCCAGCCCGCCGGCCGACATTACCCCGCGGATGGTGAACTGGCGCGGCCCGGCCATCGTCTGCATCGTCAGCCGGTCGTTCAGTTTCAGGCCCGTCTTCTCGCAGAACTGGCGGCTGACGATGATCGAGTCCGGCTGCGCGATGAAGACCAGCGGGTCGTCGACGATCGTTTCATCGGCGGTCTCCAGCTCGTAGTCGCGCAGCGAACGGTCGCCGGTCATGTCGACGCCCACCACCAGCAGGTTCCCCATGCCGGGGATGCCCGTCTGCACGGTGGCCTCGATCACCGGCACGGCCACGGCCACGTCCGGCAATGCCTGAACCTTCTCGAGTACTTCCTCCGGGAAACCCGCCTCTCCGGCCGACACCTGCAATTGCGTCCGCCCGGCAATGCGGTCCACCGTGCGGTTGAACGCGTACAACACGCTCTGGTTGGCCGTGTGCATCGCCACAAAGACGGCCACGCCCAGCACGATGCCCGCGGTGGTGAGAACGCTGCGCAGCAGATGCTTGCGCACGTAGGGCCAGGTGATCAGCTTCAGCAGCATCATCGCCGCGCCGCCCGCACCTCGTCGCCCGCCAGCCGTCCGTCGCGCAGCGTGATGATGCGCTCGCAGGTGGCCGCCACCCCGGCGTCGTGCGTCACCATCAGCACCGTGGCGCCCAGCCGTGCGTGCAGGTCGCGGATCAGCTCAAGGATCTCCGCTCCCGTCTTTGTGTCCAGGTTGCCCGTGGGCTCATCGGCCAGTAGCACCGGCGGATAGACGCTGAGGGCGCGGGCGATCGCCACCCGCTGCCGCTCGCCGCCCGAAAGCTCGTCGGGCAGATGGTCAAGCCGGTGCTTCAATCCCACCAGTTCGAGCAGCTCTTCGGCGCGGCCGCGCGCCTGGGCCTTCTTCCAGCCGCGCAGATGCAGCGGCAGCGCGACGTTTTCCAGGCAGGTGAGCGAGGGCAGCAGATTGAAAAACTGAAAAATGAAGCCGATCTTGTCCCGCCGGATCCGCGTCAGCTCATCGTCGCTGAGGCCGCCCAGCCGCTGTCCGTCCAGCCAGATTTCGCCCGACGTGGGCCGGTCGAGCGTCCCGATCAGATTCAGCAGCGTGGACTTGCCCGAACCCGACGGACCCACCAGCGCCACCATCTCGCCCTTCTCGATCGACAGACTTACCCCGTCGAGCGCGCGCACCTTCCGCTTGCCATTGAACTCCTTGACGACGTCAACCAGCCGGATCACTCGGGCACCCAATTTCAAGATGCCACAGGCCGCGGAAAGAGAGAGGATTTCGGCCCGCGGCCCGGGAGCCATCACCCGCACAACTCCCCGCAGAGGCCGCGCCGTTTCCATCAGTGGCTCATGAGGCGGAGAGCCGACCTAGACCCGGTTTCCCGCGCCTCCCCCGCTGCCCGCGGCTGCCGTCGGCAGGGCCCCGCACGGCGACAGAGGGAAAAACCTTTGCATTTCAGTCACGTGTCTGTCACCTGGAAAGGGTGACAAAAGGGCGAAAACCAGATATCAAAATCCGAAATAAAGCGGAAGAAGACCGCCCCAATCCCCTGGGATTAAAGACGCTAAATGCAAATCTATCATGGTGTTGGCGAGCAGGAAGGGATTGACACCGGCGTCATTTCAGGTTAACCTTGGACGACACCCTGATGTAGGCCGACATACTACTCCGACCGAGTGGCAGTGAGGTCCTGAAATGACCTTTCAAATCGGTGAGAAGGTGGTCTACCCGAACCATGGGGTAGGCACAATCGAGAACATCAGTTCCCGAACCTTCGGAAATCAGACCGAAAAATTCTATCTCCTCCGGCTTTCCGCAACGAACATGACCGTAATGGTGCCTTTTTCGCATGTCGAGCAGGTGGGCCTGCGCAAGGTCACCCGCAACGGCGAAATCGGCAAGGTCCTGCAATATCTGGCCAACGGGTCGGCCCGGAGCTGCCAGGACTGGAAGGACCGTTTCAAGGAAAATTCCGCCCGGATGCAGAGCGGAAGCCTGATTGAGGTGGCCGAGGTGCTGAAATGCCTGGTTGAGATCCAGGCGCAGAAGCCGCTTTCGTTCCGCGAAAAGAAAATGCTCGAGCGCGCGCGAATGATGCTGGTTGGGGAACTGGCCACCTCGAAGGGAATCTCCGAAGCGGAAGCGGCGGAAATGCTCGGACGGGCGCTCGCCAAGGCGGGCCTGAAGTTCCCCGAGCCGCTCTAGCCGCGGCCGCGATCCGGCCGACGGTCGCCGCCATGACTCCTCCGGTGGGCGGGAGCGGTTGTGTGTGGACGCGGCCGCCATCTGCCAACGCCCTGGTCTCGGTAGTTGTCCCGAATGGTATCGGCCCTTTGCCTTAGTACCCCTGCTCGGCGTTGACCAGAAATTCAGCCGATTCCCGCATGGTCTTCCCGGCCCATCTGGCCGAAGATAACCTTGGAAGGACTCAGCTCGCGGCATGCAGTGTCTCCATTGCGGGAAGAAACTGTCTCTGTTGCGCAGACTCTCCGACGGGAGGTTCTGCTGCGATGAGCACCGCGAGGAATACGAGCGGCTGGAGAGCGACCTGGCGCTGGCCCGGCTGCTTGGAGCGCGGAAGGCGCGGCCGGCCGCAGCGCCGCAGGGATCGGACAAAAGGCGAGCCGGCCCCGCCGGCGCAGTCGTTCCGATGGCGCCGCTGCTTCCGGAGTCGCTGCGGGTAGCCGACTGGCGCCGCGTGGCTGGCCCGCCGCTGGGGCTTCTTGGGTTCCAGGCCGTGCTGTCGATGCCGGAGTCTCTGCTCCGGCCGCAGGTACGCGGCTTCCCGGAGGCGCGGCCGGCGGCCTGGGCCTCGCCCGTGAGCGGGCGCAAGCCGGCCGTGGCGGCGAGCTTCGTCGCACCGGCGTTTGTGCCGCCGGACCCGCCCGCCGGCCCGCTTCCTCTGCCGCAGAGTCCGCCTGTCCCGGAAACCGGCGGAACGGTCCCGCCCCCGATGGCAGGGCTCGTGCGCCTCTCCGTCACACCGCCCGTTGCAGAGACGCATCCGGTCTGTGTGATTCCCGCAGCGCCGCTGCTGAAGCGCCGCAAGCTGGTTGTGATTCTGCCCGGACATTCCGCCCGGCCGCGAGCGGGCGGCCTGCGGCAGGCGGCGCCCGAGACCGTCGGACTCATGCCGACAGCCCCCGGTCCGCACCGGGTTCGCGGGTTGGAGAGCCGCGTAGCGATCCCAGAGGCGGCGCCTGCGCCGCCGGTTCGCTCCGTCGTGATCCGGCGCCGTTCCGCCGCAAGACAGATTCGAGCGGAGGACGCTGAACCGCCCCTTCACGGCGTCCAGCAATCCGTTCCCGGGGCAAACCCGCTGAACATCCCGGCACCTTTGCTCCCTGCGGCACCGGGACCGGCGCTCGGAGATCGGGGGCCGCAGATCCCAGCGGCAAGTGGATGGGCGCCTTCGGTGGTGGCTCCTCAGGCGGCCGACATAGTTCCGTTCGATCCGGCCCCGGTTTCGTTTGCCATTACCGCGTCTTGGACCGAGGCGCAGCCCGGATGGCAGCGGCTGGATCCTTGCCTTCCTGCGATCCCCAAACTCGTGCCCGGCGAACGGCGCAGTCCGGCCTGGCCACAGGCGGCCGGTCTGGTCTCACCAAACCTCATTCTCTGTCAGTGGGCGGCTTCACTGGTTCGCACAGCCGGGGAGCCGCTGGTGGCAGCACGGCCCGATCCCGGTCTGCCGACGCTGGGGGTTTCGCTTCCCGATCGCTACCTCCGTCCCGCCTGGCGACCGGAACGCCTGGAAGCGGCCGCGGTGGCGGAGGTCGCGCCAGCCATTCCGTTCGTCTGGCCGCAGCCGGTGTGGGGTGCGGTCTTGCCGGAGATCCCTCTATCGTGTCTTGAGTTGATGCCGCCGGAGCCGGCGCAGACCGAGGAGCCCCTTCCGGCCGAGGAGGCCCGTGCGGTGTCGGTTCCGGTGGCGGCGGTGGAAGCGGCCCTGCATGGCATGGCTTGGCCGCCGGATGCCGCCAGCGGGCAGGCAGGAGAAAACGGCGAGCCGGTCCGGCAAGAAGGCGAACCGGCCCTCGCCTGTGCTCCTGCGAAGACGGCGGCTGCCGAGACGCCCGCGCCACCCATCGCTCGGCGCCTGCCGGAAATGCCCATCCGGCCGGTCTGCCGGGAGCTGGCCGGCGATTCCCCGTCGGTCCCATCCACGGCCGAGCCGTGCTGGATTTCGCTGGATGAGCCCAGTCCGTCCATTCCACGGCTCCGCTTCGAGCTCGATCACGCCGACGGCTCAGGTCCCCGGCGCACGGGCGCAGAGTCGCGTCCGGGGAGGCAGCGCAAGAAGAAGGCCGTTGCAGCCTCGGGGCGCCGATTCTGGTCGCACGCCCCTTCCGACCTGAAGTGGATCGCCGTGGTGCTGCCCCTGCTGCTCGTGGTGGTGGTCTACAGTTTCCGCTCGAAAACGCCGAATCATCCTCCAGAGAGACACGAGATGGCTGCCACGCGCCCGGCCCCGGCCAGCCCGCCCGTCCAGGAGACGGCTCTGAACGCGCTTCAGCGGCTGATTCAGCGCCGCGCCGCCATCCGCCTGTTCGACGATTTCCGCGGCGGCCTCGGCATGTGGGAGGGGCGGGACGGCTGGTCGAAGAGCTGGCGTTACGGCGACGCAACCTTCATCGAGCCTGGCGAGCTGGCGCTGCTGACCCCGAGTCTCGGCATGACGGACTATACGCTCACCTTCCTCGGGCAGATCGAGCGCCGCAGCCTGAACTGGGTCTTCCGGGCGAAGGATCTGTCCAACTATTATTCGATGCGGATCGTCATCACCCGGGGCGGGCCGTTGCCGGAGGCGGCCGTGGTGCGGTCGGCCGTGATCCATGGGCGCGAGCAGGACGTGCGCACGATGCCGATCCCCTTCCCGGTGCGGGCCGACACGCTCTATCTGGTGCGCATGGAAGTCCGTGGGCAGGACTTCACCACCTACATCCAGAATCAGGTGGTGGACCACTTCAGCGACAGCCGCCTGAAACAGGGAGGCGTTGGATTCTTCAGCCCGAAGGGGGACCGGGCGCTGCTGCGGTGGGTGGAGGTGAGCCACCAGTACGACTATCTGGGAAGGCTCTGCGCACTGCTGGCGCCCTATGGGGTGCAGAACTTTGCGAATAACTGAGCGGGAGAGAAGAGGGAGATCATGAGAGAGGACAACCGGTTGCTCGAGGAGTTGAGCCCCGAAAAGGGAAGCGCGCTGGCCCGTGCGGTGGCGCTCCACCTGGAAGGAAAGAGCCGGGAGGCACTGCGCGAGCTGGACCGCGCTCTTGAATCGGGGGACTCGCCCCGGGAGATCTACGCCGCCCGCGGCCACATCCAGTTCGAGCTCGAGCTCTATGACGACGCGGTGAAGAGCTACGAGGCGCTGACCACCATCGACCCCAATGCGACCTCCGCGTTCTTCAACATGGCCGTCTGCCAGGAAAAGCTGGGCCGGTGGCCAGAGGCGGCCGCCAACTTTCAGCGCGTGCTCCAGAGCGACCCCGGGCGGCAAGACGCGCGCCTCGGCATGGGTATCTCGCTCCTCCATCTGAAGAGGGCCGATCAGGCCCTGGAGTGCTTCGAGCAGTGCCTGAGGGCGGAACCGGCCAACGAGACGGCGCTGTTTGGCAAGGCCGTCGCCCTTGAACTGCTGGGCCGGCTCGACGAGGCGCTCTCCCTGTATCGGCAGATCCTCGCCGCCAACCCGAGTGCCGAAGAGCCCATGTCCAACATGGTGCACATCGGGATGAAGCGCGGCGACGAGGCGCTGGTGGCCGAGATCAGCGAGCGGCTGCTGGAGCTGCGCCCGTTCTCGCAGACGGCGTTGGAAGGCCTCGCCTGGTGCGCCTTCCATCGCGGCGATTTCGAGGCCGCCTCGCGCTATTGCGCGAGGCTCGTCGAGCTGACGCCGGAACATTTCGAGCGGCGTTACAACCACGGCGTCGCCCTGCACCGGCTGGAAAAGCTCGAGCAGGCGGAGAAGGCCTATGAAGAAGCGGCGTCGCTCAAACCGGACCATGTTCAGACCTGGGCCAACCTTGGCGTCGTCCGGCACACTCTGGGCAACCTGAAAGGGGCCCGCGACGCCTACGAAACCGCCCTGCGCCTGAATCCGGATCTTCCGGAAGTGATGTCAAACCTCGCCGGCCTGCTGGAAGCACAAGGACATCCGGAAGAGGCCGAGCCGCTCTACGAACGGCTGGTGGCGAAACATCCCGAGTTCACCGACGCCCAGTTCCGGCTCGGCTACCTCCGCCTCTGCCGCGGTGACGCGCTCGGCGCCCTGGAAGCCTTTGAGCAGTGCGTGCAGGAGCGCCCCGATTGGGTCGAGGCCCACGTCAACCTCGGCCTCGCCTACCGCCAGACGGGCGAGATCGAAAAGGCCGCCAGACACTTCCAGCGCGCCGCCGAACTGAAGCCGGACTCGGTGGAAGCTCTCCGAGGACTGGCCGCGCTGGCCGTCGAGCAGGGCGACGACGCCCGCGCTCTGGAATTGCAGGGCAAACTCATCGACCTCGGCGAGCGCTCGCCCGAGCTGTTCTACAACACCGGACTCCTTCTGCAACGCCGCGGCCAGGTCGAGGACGCCGTGAAACTCTACCGGGAAGCCGTGGCGATGCGGCCGCAGTTCCCCGAGGCGCTGCTCAACCTGGGCCACGCCCTCAAGGCGCAGGGCAGGCTGGAAGAGGCCAAGAGCTGCTGGCGCCAGGCGCTCGAGATGAAGCCTGAACTGGCAGAGGGTTATTTCGGGGACTAGCGCCCGCAGGCGCCGGCAAGACCCCGTCAGCGCGGGCGCCAGACCGGGCAGGCACGGCAGCCGCAATAAGGTCGCCCTTCCGGGCGGCGGCCCGGCGCCTGATTGTCAGCTCCGGCGGACCGATTTCCGCCCCGGCCCTCCCTGCGCGGCTGGGCTCTCCGACCGCTGAATCCGAACAGGCTTCCACGTCCGTGGACCTCAGGCCTGTGGCGGACGGCGCAGCATCAGGCCGAGTTCCCGCAACTGCCGATCGCTGACAGGCGAGGGCGCGTCGCACATCAGGTCCGTGCCCTTGGCCGTCTTCGGGAACGGGATCACGTCGCGGATGGAGTTCTCGCCGGCCAGGATCATCACCAGCCGGTCCAGCCCGAGCGCAATGCCTCCGTGCGGCGGAGCGCCGAAGGTGAGCGCGTCCAGCAGGAAGCCGAACTTGCTGCGCGCCTCCTCCTCGGACAGGCCCAGCGCGCGGAAGACCCGCTTCTGGATGTCCTGCCGGTGGATACGGATGGAGCCCGAGCCCAGCTCGACGCCGTTCAGCACGAAGTCATAGCTGCGGGCGCGGCACCGCGCCGGGTCGGTCTCCATCAGGTCCAGGTCTTCTTCCCGCGGCGAAGTGAACGGATGGTGGGCCGCCACCCACCGCTGCTCTTCCTCGTCCCACTCGAACATCGGGAAATCCAGCACCCAGAGGAACCGGAAGTCGCGCGGGTCGAGCAGCCCGTGGCGGTCGTTGTATTTCTGTCCGGCGTAGAGGCGAAGCTGTCCGCAGGCCTGGAGCACGCTCTCCACCGGCCGGGGCCCTTTCGGTTCGCCGCGCCAGCCGGCCAGCAGCAGCAGGTCTTCGTCGGTGGCGCCAGTGCGTTCCCGCACCTTCTGCATCGGCTCAGGGAAGTCCCGATCCAGACGCTTCACGTCATCGTAGACGGCCAGGCCGCGCTCGCCGCCATAGAGTTTCAGCTCGTCACGCTCCTTGCGGCTGAGCGGCCCCGTCTTCGGAATGCGGATGGCGACCAGCGGCAGCCCCTCGCGGGTCAGCCCCGCTTCGGGCGGGAACAGGTCCTCGACCGGATGGAAGCGCGGCAGCCGCAGGTCCGGCTTGTCGGTTCCGTAGCCCCGCATCGCCTCCTCGTAGGTCATCCGCGGGAACGGTCCCCGGACCGCAAAGCCGGCCGTCTCGCAGACGCGCTCGATGAGCGGCTCGATCGTCTCAAAGATCTGTTCCTCCTGCGGGAAGGACATCTCGAGGTCGATCTGCGTGAACTCGTACTGGCGGTCGGCGCGCAGGTCCTCGTCGCGGAAGCAGCGCACGATCTGGAAATAGCGGTCGTAGCCGCTCACCATGAGGAGCTGCTTGAAGATCTGCGGCGACTGCGGCAGCGCATAAAAATAGCCATGCTGAATGCGCGAAGGAACAAGAAAATCGCGCGCTCCTTCCGGCGTCGATTTTGTCAAAAATGGGGTCTCAATTTCCAGAAATCCCTGGCGGTAAAGCTCCTGCCGGACGGCCAGCGAAACGCGGCTCCGCAGGATGATGTTGCGCTGCATGTGCGGCCGCCGCAGGTCCACATAGCGGTACCGCAGCCGCATGTCCTCGCTGACGTCGATATGTTCTTCCATCGGGAAGGGCGGCGTTTCGCTCGTATTCAGAATCCAGATTTTTTCGGCAACGACCTCGATTTCCCCGGTTTCAATCGACGGGTTCACCGTTTCCGGGGAGCGTTTTTCGACAAGGCCCTCGACCGCCACCACATACTCCGAGCGCAGCATCTCTGCCTTCGCATGCAGGGCGGCGTCGCATTCGGCGCGGAACACGATCTGCGTGACGCCTTCGCGGTCGCGGAGGTGGATGAAGATGACGCCCCCGAGATCGCGGCGGCGGTGGACCCAGCCCATGAGGACGACGCGGCGGCCCGCATCGGCCGCGCGCAGCGCGCCGCAGGAGTGCGTCCGGCGCAGCGAGCCGAGGAAATCAAGCGGAATCTGTTGAGCCATGCTGGAAAACTGCGTGAGTCGGGACGGTAAGGGTCTATTGTAGCGCGCCGCCGCCGGGCGGCGCGCGGCCGCGCTGGAGACTCAGCGCACCAGCGTCAGGCAGTCGATCACCACCCGCCAGTGCCCGTCCGGCTGCCGGCGGAACACGCTCGTAAAGCAGCCCTCTTTCGTGCAGAGGATGCCCGGCTGTGTCTCCCGCGTCAGCGAGAAGCGGCCGGAGGCGCAGGCCAGGTTGTATTCGGCCTCAAAATGGTTCGCCTCTCGCTTCAGCTCGATCAGCCCGTTGTCGAATTCGCGCCGGAACCATTCGAGAATGGCATCGCGCCCGTTGATCACCGGGTGCCCCGGCGCCTGGAGTTCCGCGTCCGGCGCGTAGAAGATTTGCACGAGCCGCTCGGGGTCGCGCCGCCGGATCGAGCGGACGAATTCCTCCTCGAGCAACTGGAGGTCCCGGGTCGTGCTGTCCAGAGCCAGAAAGGGCATGGCCTCGATCTTCCCCCCAGAGCAGTTTGGCAAGTTCTGCACGCGTGTCAAGGGGAGCCGGGCGGCAGGCCCATGCGCGCCGGATCCGCGCACCTGCCTCCGGTGTCTGAACGGTTGTGACCCTTCGCGCCGCGCGGTGGATTCTCGCCATCGCCGCCCTGTGGGCGGCCGTGAGTCTCGTCGCGACCTTCCTCCGCCGCACCGCTGCGCCGGCGCCGGCGGTGAAGGCGCCTCCGCCCGCCGGCGTGCCCGCGGAGCTCGACACGCGCGAGCTGAAGATCCTCAATTTCTACGCGCCGCACATTCCGGAACGGGGCAGGCCGGCCACTCTCTGCTATGGAGTACTGAACGCGGTGCGGGTGACGCTGGATCCGCCGCTTGCCGACATTTCGCCCTCGATCAGCCGTTGCGTGGAGATCGTGGTCCATAAGGAAACCCGGCTGACGCTGCGCGCGTTCGGGCGCGACGGCCAGAGCGTTTCGGCGTCGTTCCTGCTGCCGGTGGCGGAGCCACGACCGGAGATTCTCTTTGTGGAGGTCAGCTCGCGCGAGCTGCGCCGCGGAGAGCGCTTCACGCTCTGTTACGGCGTGCGTTTCGCCGCGAGCGTGCGGGTCGAACCCGGCCCGTTTGTGCTGCCTGTGTCGGAGAAGAACTGCGCGACATGGTTTCCGGTGCAGCCGCCGGCGCGCCTCGTCGTGGACGGCCCGGGCGGCACGGCGACAGCCGCGCTCGACGTCCGCATGCCCCCTGCCGACGTGGCCCGCTGAAGCGGGCCTGGCCGGGCTCACTTTCCGCCGGCCGGTTGCTGGATGGATTCCAGGAATCGCACCAGCCGGTCGATCAGCGCCGCCGAGTGCGCATCCGTGGGCGACAGCGGCATGAATACCGGCCCCCACACCGGCATCCTCTTGCCCCCATGCGCCGGGAATCCCTCCAGCCCGCCCAGCAGCCGTTCCACCCGCGCCTTCGGAAACTTTCCGCCGTGGGTTTTGGATAGCAACGTCAGATCCGTGGGCCGCATGCGGAGCGCCTCCGCCGCGGGACCATCGCCGCGTCCCTCCATGCCATGACAGCTCGCGCAATAGGAGACATAGAGTTCGCGTCCGCTCATTGCCGCGGCCCGCTGCTCCGTCGGGGCCGGCCGCGACTCCCGCGGCGGCGCCCCGTGAAGCAGGACAATCGTGGCCGCGACCAGGGCGGCGGCCTGAGGAATGCCGTACCGCTTGTTCATCTCCGGCCTCCTGTCCCCACTTTTTAAAGCGCCTCGCGGACGGCGGCAAGACCCGCCCGTGTTGCCGCCCCCTGTCCGGTGTGCTATCAATGGAGGCAGATTGATCCCTCCGCCCGAACGGGTGAAACGGATACCTTTGTTTCATACAGGAGCACCACCGTGGAATCCTCCAATCGTCGCCTCATCCGACCCGCCCTTGCCGAGGTAAAGGAACGCGCCGCGGCCCGTTCCAACAGTCCCCAGGCAAAGAAACAGGCGCCGCCCGATGTCACCAACGCGGAGAATTTCTATTACGTGAAGCAGATGCAGTCGAAGACTCCGCTGGTGGTGGTCATGCACGATGGCGAGGAGCTGCACGGCACGCTGGAGTGGTACGACAAGGGCTGCATCAAGCTGACGCGCGAAGACGGCCCCAACCTGCTGATCTACAAATCCGCCATTAAGTACATCTACAAGGCGTGACGGGCCAGGCGGGGCGCCTCCGGCTCCGGCATTGAGGCCGCCTCGTGTTCCTGAGGAACACCCCATTGCGCCGCGAGAACGAGCGGCCACGGCACAGCCAGAACGCGCGCCGCGGGCCGCTGTCCGCTCCCTCGAACCAGAAGCCCTTCAGACTTCAGAGCCGCGAGGGAAGCAGCGCTCCAGCGCCGCGAGAACGGTGAGCCACAACGTGGCCGCCTGCCGGCGGCGATGTTCATTCCTTGATGCCCGCAGCGTCATGGGGGCTCTTTGCGCTCGCCTTTCCCGGGCGAGCTCCGGTCGCGGATCCGTCAGCGCACGCCGGCGGTGGAAAGCGCGGATCTCGATGTTACCCTGAAAAATACGGGTGCTCCCTCTGATGGAGATCTTCAAGGAATTCACGTTTGAGGCTGCGCACCGGCTGCCGAATCTGCCGCCGGAGCACAAGTGTTCGCGTCTGCACGGCCACTCCTTCCGGGTGCGCATCTGCGTGAGCGGGCCGGTTGGCGAACAGTCGGGCTGGGTCATGGATTTCGGCGAGATCAAAGCCGTCTGCCAGCCGGTAATCGACGAGCTCGACCACCGCTACCTGAACGAGATCGAGGGGCTCGAAAACCCGACCAGCGAGCGCATCGCCGAATGGCTATGGCGGCGGATCCGGCCGCGCCTGCCCCAGCTGAGCGCTATCGAGGTACGCGAGACCTGCACCTCGGGCTGCCGTTACCGCGGGGAATAGGCCCCTCCGTCGAGAAACAGAGAAAAAGGTCTGGAAATATGGCATAATTGCGTGTAGACTGGTCCCGACAGCCGATGAAGCCCCGAACGACGCCTCAGCAGACTCCCCGCATGCCTCTGCCCGCCGCGCGCCCGGTGACGGTTTCGGCCCGCATCGCGCTGCCGGAGCCGGCGCCGCTTCTCATGAGCCTGCGCGAAGCGCTTGAGACGCGCCGCAGCAGGCGGGAGTACTCTGAATTGCCGCTGGCGATGCCGGAGCTGGCGGCCCTGTTATGGGCGGCGCAGGGGATCACCTCGCCCGGTGGGCTGCGGACCGCCCCCTCGGCCGGGGCGGTGTATCCCATCAAGAGCTACGTATGCGTTGCACGTGTCCAGGGACTGGCGGCAGGCTTCTACTCTTTCGATCCAGAGCTGAGATCGCTGAGCCTGCTTTCGAAAGGGGACCGGCTGAAGCGGCTGGCGAAGATCTGCGGCGGACAGCAGTGCGTGGAGCAGTGCGCGGCGGGGCTGCTTCTGACGGCGTGGTATGGCAGGCTGCGGAAAGAGTATGGCGAAATGGCCGAATCGCTGGCACTGCTCGAGGCGGGCCACATTGGGCAGAACTGGCACCTGGCCGCGGCGGCGCTGCGGCTGGGCTCGGTAAGCATCGGCAAGATCGACGCCGCCGCGCTGAAGCTCCTGCTGCCGATCCCTGACGACGAGCACCCTCTCTACCTGCTGATCGCCGGCAAGAAGTAAGGCGCCCACCGCCCGGACTGCGGGCTCTTCCGTCAAGCGACAGAGCCTTCCGGGACGCGGGCCTGGCGGAGCAGGCCTGCGCCCCGTGCCACGGTCGGGTCACTCCGCCGTAAAGCGATACGTGCCAGAACCTGCCTCGAAGACGGTGTAGCCCTGCTCGACGCGGGCCGGCCTCAGCCCTCCGGCCTCCGTGACACGGGCCGTGCCCGGAACCCGGATGGTGGCGGTCGTATTGGGCGGGATGGCGACTTCCATCAGCAACGTGCGCCCGCTGCGGGTCCAGGAAGAAGCAACCGGTCCATACGGGGAGTGGTGCGTCGCCTTCACGAACGTCAGCCCGTCCACCGGATAGGGCTGGATGTTCACGTGGCGGAAGCCCGGTTTGTCCGGATCCGGCCGGATGCCGGCCAGGTACTCATACATCCACACGGCGAGGTCGCCGATCTGCATGACGTGGTTCATCGAGTTCATCGCCGGGTCGGCCGTGTCGCCGTTCCACAGCTCCCAGATGGTGGTGGCGCCCTTTTCCACCATGTATCCCCAGCCCGGGTAGGTCGTCTGTGTGGCGATGGCGAAGGCGACATCCGGCCGGCCGTTGTCTGACAGCGTGCGCATCAGCCACTGCGCGCCCACCAGGCCGACGCCCACGTGGTTGTCGCTCTCCTTCTGGATCTTTTCCACCAGCCGTTCGAAGACGCGCCGGCGATCCTCGCCGGGAACCATGTCAAAGGCCAGCGGCAGGACGCTTGATGTTTGCGTGCCATTGTCAAAGCGGGCTTCTTCGCGCCGGTACCAGGTGCGGAGGAAGGCATCGCGGAGCTGGGCCGCCAGCCGGTCCAGCTCGTCGGCGTCCCCGTTTCGGCCCAGCATGCGCGCGTTGGCGCTGACGAACTTCACCATCTGGTGGTAATAGGCGGTGCTGAGCAGCGCGCCGGCGGTGATGCGCGCCGGGTCTTTCGAGTGAATCAGCTTCGGATCCTCAGGCGGGACGCACCAGTCGCCGTAGGTGTTGCGCGGCATGATTCCGTCCTTGAGGAACTGGCGCATGTAGTCGACCCATTTTTTCATCGCCGGGTAGTGGCGTTCGATGATGCGCCGGTCGCCGTATTGGCGGTGCACCATCTGTGTGGCCAGAACGAACGTGCTCGGCCAGACGATGCCGTCGTTGTACAGCACCCAGTAAGTCGGCGCGACGTCCGGAATGCTGCCGGTGGGCCGTTGCGCGTCCTCGATGTCCTGGATCCATTTTGTGTAAAACGCCGCGACGTCGAACAGGTAGCTCTCGCTCAGGCTGACCACGCTGCGGTCGCCCAGCCAGCCCTGCTTCTCATCCCGCTGCGGGCAATCCGTGGGAATGGACCGGTAATTTCCGCGGATTCCCCAATAAATATTCGAATGAATCCGGTTGAGAAGCGGGTGGGAGCTCTCCCATTCACCCGCTTTTTCCATCGCATCGTGGACGACACGGCCTTCCACGGCTCCGAGATCCGGGCGGCCGGGATACCCGGTGAGTTCGATGTAGCGGAAGCCGTGGTAGGTGAAGCGGGGCTCCCACACTTCCGGGCCGCCGCCCTTGAGGATGTAGACCAGCGTCGCGCGCGCCGAGCGCAGATTGTCCACGTACAGGCTGCCGTCGGGACGCAGCGATTCGGCCAGCCGCATTTGCACGCGCGTTCCTGCCGGGCCCTGCACCCTGAGCCGCACCCAGCCCACCATGTTCTGGCCCAGATCATAGATGAACACGCCCGGCCGCAGCTCCCTGACGGACTTCGGCGCCAGCGTCTCCATCACGCGGAGCGGCTCGCTCATCTGCGCGCGCAGCGCGCCGGGCGGCCCTTCCACCACCTGCACGGGCTCCCACTTCGAATCGTCGAAGCCGGGCGTGGCCCAGCCGGGCATCTCCATGCGTGCGTCGTACACTTCCCCGTCATATTCGTTGTTGGCGCGGATGGGGCCTTCGGTGGTGAGCTTCCAGGTTTCGTCAGTCGTCACGGTTTCGCGGCGCCCGCCGGCATATTCCAGTTCGATCTGTGCGATTGCCTTCGGGTAGCCGAAGCCGCGCGCCGGCGCCGGCACGCGGCGACGGGGCGGCCAGTAGCGTCCGTTGCCGAGCCACAGCCCGACGGCGTTGCGGCCCGGTTTGAGCATTGCAGTGACGTCGTGCGTCACATAATAAACGCGCTTCTCATATTCGCTCAGCGCCGGCGAGAGAACATGGTCGCCCGCCTTGACGCCGTTCAGATACAGTTCGCTGGAACCGAGCCCGGCCACGTAGGCGGTGGCGCGGCGCAGCCGCGGGCCCACCGTGAATTCCTTCCGCAGCATCCGCGCCGGCAGCGCCTGCTCTTCCCGCAGTCCGACTTCGCCCCAGGGATCCATGCCATACGGCCCCAGCACCTTCACCGGGCGCCAGCCCTCGTCCTCCTTCCGCAACGACTCCCACGCCGCGCCGGTGGTGAACACAAGCGGCTCGCCCGAGTCGAACTCCACGCGGAGAGCGCCGATGACGCCCGCCGGATCCTCGCGCGTGTTGCGCGCCACAACGACCAGCTCGTTCGCGCCCGGCCTGAGCCACGGGGCGACGTCGATCACCATCGGCAGCGTCACGTTGTTGCCGCGTCCGGAATACTGGCCGTTCACCGTCAGCTCGAAGTTGTTGTCCGCGCCGAGCACAAACATGGCGGTCTTCAGGGCGCGGTCCTGCGGAAGAGTCACGGTGGCGCGGAAGCGCCGCGTTTCGGCCGGCGCCTGGCGGGCCGGGTCGCCCTCATCGAACCAGATCCATTGCGCCTGGCGGAGCCACTGGAACGGACTGTGAGGATCCTTATAGTACGACTTCTCGTCACGGCCGATCCACTTGCCCTTCCAGTCTTCCGGCTTCAGCAGCCCCATCGACCAGCGGGCCGTCTCGCTCCATGCGGAGGGCTTCCCGTCCTGGTCCCACACCATCACGCGCCACCACACGGGCTGGCCGGACGACAGGGGCTTGCCCTGATACACGATGTGGACGTTGTCGCCGCTGTTCACCCTGCCCGTGTCCCAGAGGTCGCCCCGGCCGGAGCTCGCCAGCGCCGCCGTGCTCGCGACGATGATGCGATAGGCGCTCTGGGTCAGGTTGCGGGCCGAAGGATCCACAGCCACGAGCTTCCAGCTCAATCTCGGTTGCAGCTCGTCGATGCCGAGGGGATCTTTCCTGTACTCCGTGCGGAGGTCGGCGGGCTTCAGAGAGGCCGCCTGGACAAGGGCGGCGGTCAGGATGAGGCACAGGGATGCGGGCTTCATGGAACTCGACTCCTCCCTCGCAGGGCCGGGCCGCAGCATGCGTCCCGCCCCGGCGCGCGGTCGCTGAGCATCTTATCAATCCGCCGGGCGCCGCGCAGCAGTGTTCGCGCCCCGGCGCCAGCAACCGGGCTCATGCGCGTCCACCATTCCGACGGCCTGCATCAGGGACTCAATGGTCGTCGGGCCGACAAAGGTCCAGCCGCGGCGTTTCAGCTCGCGCGCCAGCTCGCGCGGCGGGCGTCCGGCAAATGACCAGAGGTAGCCGGCCAGCGAATCTCCTTTGTCCGCAAGTTCGCATGCGCGGCGCGCGTTGTTCAGCACAGAGGCGATCTTGCCGCGGTGGCGGATGATGCCGGGCTCCCGCATCAGGCGCTCGATTTCCGCCTCGCCCCAGCCGGCCAGCACGCGGAAGTCGAAGCCGGCGAAGGCGCGGCGGAAGGCCTCCCGCTTGCGCAGAATGGTGAGCCAGCTCAGCCCGGCCTGGAAGCCCTCCAGGCAGATCTTTTCAAACAGCCTGATGTCGTCGTGAACGGGCACGCCCCATTCGCTGTCGTGGTAGGCCATGTAATCGGCGTCCGCGCCGCACCACCAGCACCGCCAGCGCCCGTCGGGGCCCTGGGTGAGCCTTCCCTGCCGTTCCATTGTTCCTTTCCAGCTTGCCAAAACACTGCGCATCGTTTGCGCGGCGGCTTGCGCTGTTTGCGCGGTTTAAGTGCGCCGCCGACGCGCGCCTCATCGGAAATCCAGAGAGTTACGGCGGCTCGCGCGCTGGCCTGCCGCGTGCACTCATAGAGCGCGCCAGGGATTTGGCAATCTGAAAATCCGGAAAAAGGAGATGACAGCAGCCATGGTGTGGCGAATTCTGATGATGATTCTTGCCCTCGGCGCCTGCCTGATGGCGCAGGGCCCGCGAGGCAACCAGAACATGGGAGCGCCGGCGCCGGCAGTGCGTTCGGGCGCTCCGCTGGACATGACGAACACGGTGGTGATCGAAGGCGAAGTGACGTCGGTTTCGATCGCGGCTGGCGTGCAGTATCCGAGTGTCGTGGTGGATGGGAAAGTCATCCGGCTGGCGCCGGTGTGGTATCTGCTGGACCACGACTTCGAACTGGCCGCCGGGGACCATGTCAAGATCCTGGCGGCAATGTGCGCGTGCCAGGAAAGCGTCTACTACGCCGTGGAAATCACCAAGGGGAATGTCACGCTTGTTTTGCGGGACTCCCTTGGCATTCCGCTCTGGACGAAAGGGCTGGGCGGGGCCAATGGCAATGAAAACGGCGCCGGCAATTCGCGGACCGGCACACGCGCCGGCAATGCCTGCCTTGATCTGGCCAGTGTGGAAACGGTGACCGGTGTGGTGGCAAGCGTCAACGCCGGCCTTGGCATTCAGCAGCCATCTCTCGTCCTGAACAGCAGCGACGGACGCGTGATGTCGATCCGGCTGGCGCCCGAGCGGGTGCTCCTCGAGCAGGACATCGAACTGGCCGCCGGGATGACGTTGAAGGTGAAAGTGGCCAGGTCCGCGTGTCTCGACGGGCTGGTGGCCCTGGAGTTGACCACGCCGGACGGAGTGACCATCCGCCTGCGGGATGAGAACGGCCTTCCCGTATGGCCGCGGTGACTCCCTTTTATACCCGGTCTTCCCTTCGGGCCCTCCCGCTCCGGCGGCAGGGCCCGACCTCTATTTCCAGCCCGGCTGTGATAGAAGGATGCGGGATGTCCTGGTGCGCGGCGCGATGTCTGGAAGGAGTCCACGATGGCTCCTGCACGCCGGCCATGTGTCTCGTCCGGGCGGCGCGGGACGGCGTGCCGGAGGCGAAGGAGTTGTTGTTCACGCGCCTGCTGCCGCTGGCGAGGCAGCGGGCGCGGCGGCTTTGTGGTTCTGAAGCTCTTCAGGAAGACCTTGTGCAGACGGCCCTGCTTCAGGCCCTTCAGCATCTTTCCGAGCTGCGTCGTCCGGAGCGCTTCGCCGCGTGGGTGCGGCGCATCCTGCGGAACGCGTTTCTGATGGAAGCGCGGGCGGAGGGGTACCGCATGCCTGTTGCTCAAGTGCGTGGTTCTTCAGCCATGAGCCCTGTTTGCGAAGCGAGCCTGGACGCGCGGCTCGCGCTGAAACGGGTGATTGAACTGGTGCCGCTCCTTCCGCCGCTACTCGGAGAGACGTTCCGTCTTCGCGTTCTGGAAGGGCTTTCCACCCGAGAGACCGCCGAGCAGCTTGGGGTGAGTGAGCAGGCGGTTCGCGCGCGCCTTTCCCGCGCGAGGAAGAAGCTCCGCCATGCGGCGGGCGTTCAGGACCAGGCCGTTGCCGCCACGGGTTGCGGTGAACCGCTCAGGCCGTCCCGCCGGCCGGCTGCTGGCGGAGCATGCGTCGAATGAACCAGATGACGAAGGCGAGGCCGGCGATGCTGGCGACCACCGGGATGGTGTAGGCCCATACCCGGAGCTTCCCTTCCGGTTCCATCAGGATGCGGGGGCCGTACTTTGCCTTGTAATAGTCGAGGATTTCGCGGTCGCTCCTGCCTTCCGCCACCATGCGGGAGATTTCGGCGCGCATTTCGGCAGCGATTTCGCTGCGGTGGCTTGCGACGCTTTCACTCCAGCAACAGGGTGCGATCAGTTTCTCTTCGAGGCTGCGGATCCTCTCCTTCTGCGACGGCTGGCCCCATAGGCTCGTGGCCAGCGCCAGAATGACGGCCACCACTCCTGGTTTCGCTCTCATCTCATCTCCTCAGCGGCCCTTCTTCCCATAACGCCCCATGCGCCAAAGCGGCGTCCCGTCCGCTGTGCGCAGTTCCAGCGATTTCTTCTCTTCGGGCAGCTCCACCGTGCGCGCGACAACCTCCTGTCCGAGCCGGAATCCCTTCACCACGACCACGCTGCCCGCTTTCGGGTTGAAGTCATGCTCCATCAGATACCGCATGGATCCGAGCTGCACGCGCACCGTCTGGCCACCGTCCTTCACCAGCAGGACCGGGCTGCCGACGCCGGGCGCGAATTCGACCTTTTCGACCACTCCGCGGATCTCGACTCGTTCCGCCGACGCCAACACCGCTGGAGTCGCCGGGCCTCGCGGGCCCGGCTGACCCAAGCACAGCGAAGCCGGAACCAGGACCATCGCAGTCAGCCATCGCCGCATCGGGAGTCTCCTTTCATTATGAACCGCGCGGCCTGAAGGTTTTCCGAGGTCTTACGGGCCGCTCTTTCCGGAAGCCGCATTCTGCGCGCATTCCCGTCCTGCGTCTGTGCACGCCAGCGACCAGAGGCTGGCAGTTGTGGTGCAATAACATCACCGTCTGCCGGACTGCCAGAGCGTGCAAGTCCTGCCGCCTGGTGCGCAGTTCCTGCAAGGCGGAGATCCTTATGCCGTCGTCCACTCCTGTCCGGCGTGCTCCGCTTGCCGCCCTGCTGGCAGGGCTCGCCCTTGGGTTGCCGGTCCTGCTGATGTGGACCTCCTGGAACTCGTTCCAGACCCAGCAGGAGCAGAAGCGGGTCTATCTGCAAAGCCTCATCGGTGCGCTGGCGGCGCGGCTGGAAACGTTGCCGCAGCCGGAAGATCCTGAGCAGCAGGAAAGGCTCGCCGCCGAGGAGCCGGCGCTGGCACAAGTGGTCATCCTGAAGGAGCGGAAGCCTGGCGACGGGCTGGATGCACTTTGGGAGGGAAGGCAGCTTTTTCTGTTCGAGCAGCGCGAAGAGGCGCAGGTGCAGATCGTGCGTGGATTCGTCCCGTTTCACTCAAACGGCCGACTTTGCATCGCGCGAATCGACCTCTGGGCAGACGCCGCCGATTTCATCGTCCGCCCTGCGCGGCGCAACCTCACGGCATCGGCTGCGGCCTCGCTGGCGCTGTTCGTGCTGTCGCTTCTCATGTGGCGCGAGATCCAGGCGCGCCAGCGGGCCCTGCTGCGCCAGGCCGAACTGGAGCACCTGGCGCGGCTGGGGCGTCTGGCCGCGGTGCTGGCGCATGAAATCCGCAACCCGCTTGGCACCATCAAGGGCTTCGCTCAACTGCTGGAAGAACAGTTGCCGGATTCGCAGAAGGCGCTCGCGGCGCCCATCATCGCCGAGTCCGCGCGGTTGGAGCGGCTGGTGAACGACCTGCTCGCCTACGGCCGGCCGAGACAGCCGGCAATGGTTTCCACTCCTCTGCGCTCCCTGCTGGACGGTCTCGTCGAATCGTTCCGGCGCGCCGCCGGGCCGGTGGAGATCGGCTGGACTTCGGAATCCTTGCCGGAGGATTTCCGCATCGAAACCGACCCGGATCTGCTGAAACAGATCCTGCTGAATCTGTTGCGGAATGCCGCCGAAGCGGCCTCCGGTAGCAGCCGGCCGCAGGTAGTGCTGCGCGTCAGCTCGGGTCCGGCAGAAACGCGGATCGAGATCCGCGACAACGGCCCCGGATTCTCGCCCGAAGCGATGCAGCGCGCCTTCGAACCATTCTTCACCACGAAGGCTTCCGGCTCGGGCCTGGGTCTGGCCATCTCACGGCGGCTCGCCGAGACGCTCGGTGGGACGCTCGAGCTGAACAACGAGCCAGAAGGCGGCGCCACCGCGCTGTTGCGGCTGCCCGTGCGGGCGAGGACTGATCGGCCGGACCATTCGCTACACTCATAGTTTGGACCTGGGATGACCAGCCGGAGGACGCAGGATTGCCTGAACAGTGGAACGAAATTCTGAGCGCTGCGCCGCGGCTCACCTTCACCAGCGCGCTCGACATCCTGCTGGTCGCCACGCTGATTTATCAGGCCCTGTTGCTCGTGCGCGGCCGCCGCGCGGCCAGTGTGCTGTTTGGCGTCACGATCGTTTTCGGAGTCTATGCGCTCGCGGTTTTTGTCGGACTCACGGTGTTGCGCTCGGTGTTGGAGGCGCTGGCCCCTTACACGGCTTTCGCGCTGATCGTGATGTTTCAGAACGAAATCCGGCGCCTGTTCACGCGCATCGGCGAACGAAAATGGGCCGGTTTTGGCGGCCGCGTGGAATCCCGCGAAGTGGCTGATGAAATCGTGCTCGCGGTGTCTCACCTCGCCAGCCACAAGATCGGGGCGCTGATCGTGATCGAGGGGGAGGTGGGCCTGAGAACGTTCATCGAAAGCGGCGTGCCCATTGACGCGCGCGTCACGCGCGATCTGCTGCTGGCCATCTTCCAGCCCGGCGGGCCCCTGCATGACGGGGCGGCCATCATCCAGGGCGGTCGGCTCGCCGCCGCAAGCTGTTTTCTGCCGCTGACAATGAATCCCGAGCTCTCGCGCGTGCTCGGCACGCGCCATCGTGCGGCCATCGGCATCAGTGAAGACAGCGACTGTCTGGCGATCGTCGTCAGCGAAGAGCGCGGCGTCATCAGCGTCGCCCAGGGCGGGGAACTCGAATCGGACGTGACGCCCGAACGGCTGGCCGAAAGACTCAGCCAGCCGGCCCGGTTTGCCCGCCCGGCCATCCGGGCGGAAAAAGAAGGGGCACGGCGATGATGCGGCTCTTCACGCAGAACCTTCCTCTCAAGCTGCTTTCGCTGGCGCTCGCCTTCATTCTTTGGTTCCTGTACAGCGGTTCGCGCGAGCTCACCACGGCGATCACCGTGCCGGTGCAATACCGCAACATCCCCACCGACCTGGAAATCGGCCCGAACCTGGTGGAGGAAGTGCGGCTGATCGTGCGGGGCTCGTCGCCCCTGCTGAGCCGGCTGGCCGCTTCCCCCGCGCCGGTCATTCTCGACCTCGGCCACGTGCGCCGCCCGGGGCTGACCACGTTCTCCATCCACCGGCAGAATGTGTCGCTGCCCACGGGCGTGGAACTGGAACGGGCTGTTCCCTCCCAGATCCAGATCCTCACCGAAATCCGGGTGACGAAAGAAGTAACGGTCATTCCCGTGTTCAACAACATTCCGGCCGGTTTCCGTGTTGCGTCCTGGTCGGTGGCTCCGTCCGTGTTGACCCTCTCCGGTCCAAAAAGCCGGATGGATGCCATCCACCACGTCAATACGGACCCCATTGACCTGCAATTACACGGCATGTCCGGGAAAGTGTCGACCACCGCATTCGCCGGAGATCCTCAGGCGCACTTTCTGTCTTCGCCGGAAGTCGTGGTGAAATTTCGTCTCGAACCGCTGCCGGAACCGGGGAGTCCGGCCAATGGAAGCAACAGGGACTGATCATGCGCAGACTCTTTGGCACCGATGGCATCCGCGGCGTGGCGGGACAGGAGCCGCTGGACGCGCGTACGGTGTTCGCCTTTGGCCGGGCTCTCGGCGAGTGGGCCTGCCGGCACCCGGAGCGGCGCGTGCTCATCGGACGCGACACGCGCGCGTCAGGGCCCGAACTGGCGGCGCTGGTGGCCGCGGGCGTGCGCGAAAGCGGCGCCGAGCCCCACTTTGCGGGCGTGGTCACCACCCCGGGCGTGGCATACCTGACCCGGACCGGTCCCTTCTCGGCGGGCGTGATGATCTCGGCATCGCACAATCCCTGGCAGGATAATGGCCTGAAGGTCATCGCCCACGACGGCTACAAACTGCCGGACTCCGAGGAGCTGGAACTCGAGAGCAGAATTCTGGAAATCCGCGAGTCAATTGGAGGAAATCCAGGCGGAATTTCGCTGAAAGAGGACGATTCTCTGGCGGCCCAGTACGAACGGTTTCTCGCCGGTTGCGGCGCGGAGTTTCCGGATCTTCCGGTCGTGCTCGATTGCGCCCACGGCGCCGCATACCGGCTGGGGCCGGCGCTGTTCCGCGCGCTGGGCGCGCGCGTCACCGAACTGGCCTGCTCGCCCGACGGCCGCAACATCAACGACGGCTGCGGCGCCCTGCACGTGGAGGCGCTGCGGCAGCGGGTCCTGAGTGAAGGCGCCGCGTTTGGCGCGGCCTTCGACGGCGACGCCGACCGCTGCATCCTTGTCAGCGCCTCCGGCCGCGTCCTCGATGGCGACCACATCCTGCTCATCGGCGCCAAGGCGATGCGGC
Organism: Bryobacteraceae bacterium; assembly: GCA_049969655.1. Classification (GTDB taxonomy): domain Bacteria; phylum Acidobacteriota; class Terriglobia; order Bryobacterales; family Bryobacteraceae; genus JANWVO01. The sequence goes on along the minus strand of JBMFOK010000011.1, from coordinate 92,089 downwards.
CCCGCGCCGTCGTGGCGACGGTGATGTCCAACCTGGGCCTGGAGCGCGCCCTCTCCGTGCACGGCATCGGCCTCCTTCGCACCGCCGTGGGCGACCGATATGTGCTCGAGGAAATGCTGCGGCAGGACCTGCCTCTCGGCGGCGAGCAGAGCGGCCATGTCATCTTCCGGCAATATGCGACCACCGGCGACGGCCTGCTGACGGCCCTGCGCGCCGCTGCCATCGCCCGCGAAGCCGGTGCCTCGTTTGATGAGCTGACGCGCGAGTTCACCGTCTACCCGCAGCGGCTGGTGAACGTGCGCTTCCGCCAAAAGAAACCGCTCGATCAGCTCGCCTCCGTCCAGCGCGAGATCCGCGAGACGGAGCAGGAGTTCGGCCCGGCAGGCCGCGTGCTGGTCCGCTTCTCCGGTACGGAGCCGCTGGCGCGCGTCATGGTGGAGGGACCGGACGTCGCGCGCGTCGAATACCGCGCCCGACGCATCGCCGCCGCCATCGAGGCCGAACTCGGCAGCGCCGCCAGCTAAGCGTCAGTAATTTTTGTTGCGCTCGAAACGAGCGCGCTGCGCCCGCCCCATGGCCTTCACCCCGGCCAGCGAAGGATCTGCCCCGGCCAGCCGCTCCAGATTCGTGCACACCTTCTCGATCGCCCGCGCCATGTCGCGTACGTCGCCATCATCGCCAAGGAAACAGAACTGGAATAGCCAGACGGCCTCTTCATACGCCGCGCGCTCGGCCACCGGACAGCGGCAGTGCGCATAGTCGCTGCGGAGCTGCGCGCAGTTTTCGGGCGTCGCGTAGAACAGGTCGCTGCGGTAAACCGCCTCATAGAAGCGCCCGTCGCAGGGCACGCCCTCGGCCTCCACCGCGGCGACAAAGAGGTCGCGGTGCGGCGCCGGGCGGCCCGGCGCGGGTCGGTACTGAAAAACGTAGCAGTACATCGTCGGCAGGGTCATCTCCGGCTGCGGCGGCAGCAGCCGCACTGCCGGCAGCCCGTCGATCAGCGACTCGAGCAGCGCCGCATTCCGCGCCCGCCGCTCGCGCAGCTCCGGCAGGCGCTCCAGTTGCCCGAACAGCAACGCCACCTGAAGATCCGTCATCCGGTAATTCAGCCCTAACAACCGCTTGCCGTAGCGGTCCGTCAGGGACGCCCGGCCGCAATTGATCACGGTCTGAAGCGCTTCGTAGTATTCAAGGGAGTTTGTTGTCAGCAGCCCGCCTTCGCCTGCGGTCATCAGCTTGCTCTCCTGGAGCGAGAACGAGCCGATGTCCCCGATCGAGCCTGCGCCGCGGCCCCGCCACGCGCCGCCGTGCGCGTGGGCGCAGTCCTCGATGACCTTCAGCCCGTGAGCGCGGGCAAGCTCCATCAGCCGGTCCATGTCGGCGAACCGCATGGCCAGATGCACCGGGATAATGGCCCGGGTGCGCTCCGTGATCAGGCGGCGCGCGCTCTCCACATCCAGACAGTACGTGTCCGGATCGACGTCGGCAAACACGGGCACCGCGCCCATGGCCAGCACGGCCGTCGCCGTGCCGTCCCACGTGTAGGCCGGCACGATCACTTCATCGCCGAAACGCACATCGGCCGCCATCAGCGCGGCGGACAGGCTCACCGTGCCGTTGGCCACCGGCAGTGCGTAGCGGGCGCCGTGCATTTCGGCAAACCGCGCGCAGAACTCCTGCGCCAGCGGTGTGGGGTACGGAAAGCCGCCCCACCGGCGGCTCTCCACCGTGCGCCGCAGCCGCTCCAGATCGGCGTCGGAATACCGGGGCCACGCCGGAAACGGCTTCCTCCGGACCGGCTCCCCGCCCAGAATGGCAAGTTCACTCACGGCTGCTCCCTCAAAAGTGAAAACAGATTTCAGTTTTTAGCCAGCTTACGTTATAGTGATCGGGAAGGCAATCCGCCTCGCCGTCGTTTGCCGAAACCGCCATGCACGGAATTTCTCTGATGCTTCTTGGGATCATTCCTGCCTCGCCGACCCAGGTTGTGGGAGTGCGCATGGGGGAACTCTCGGGAATCTTCAGGCGCGCAGACGGCCGGGGCGTAAAGATGGTGCCCGACCTCGGACGCTATTCCGAAAAGTTCAATAATACGGCCCGGCGCCACTGGATGCCAGTGCAGGTGCCCCTGAAAATTCACCGGAACCGCCGGCACGCAGGGGCGGCCCCCATCGTCGTCGCCGGGGCGTTCGCAACCTCTGGAGCCCGCCACAGGGTTGATTGTCGCGATGGAGATCCGGAGCGCAGGAAAAGATTGGCAGCCGGCCGGAATGCGGACGTGGCAGCCACGGCAGCCGGGGCAGAACGGATCCCCCAAGACCCGCCCCGTGTTGGAATATTGCGGCACTCTCAGACTCGCAAGAGAGAGCGCGAGTCCGAAAATATCTATCCGCTTGAGGTGAATCCCCAGTGAAATTCGCGACACTTTTCCTCCTTTTTGCTTCCTTTACGCCGGCCCAGCCATTGAGTGTGGGAGTTTTCCACCAGGAGGTCCGCACGGAATTCACGACAGCGCAGGGGCTGCCATCCGACGACGTGCGCCGCGTCTGGCTGGATGCTGACGGCCGCCCGCACGCTCTGACCGCCGCCGGTGCGGCGCGTTTCGATGGCCAAAAGTGGGTCCCCGCTTCAGCCCGGCCGCCAGCGGCCGATTCCGCGCCGGGCCCTGGCGGAGTCCTGGCTCAGGCCCGCCCGGACGGATTATTTCTGATCCGCCCTGGCCGTCCAGCGGAACGCGTGTTGCCCTCGGATGGACGCCAAAGCTGGGCTGTGAAGGACGTGCGCGGCGTGGTGTTCGATTCGCGCGGGCGGCTCTGGTTCTGCTCGCCGCAGGGCGTCGGCGTCCAGGATGGCGCCCGTTGGACTCTCTACACGCCTGCCGAGGGCCTGCCCTACGACGATTTCACCGCCATTGCCGCCGGCGGCGACGGTTCGGTATGGTTCGGCACCCGGATGGGCGCCATCCGCTTCGACGGTCGCCACTGGTCTTACCGCCAGGGGCGCCGCTGGCTGCCAGGCGACGAAGTCCGTTCCATCGCGGTGGAGCGGGACGGCACGGCCTGGATTGCCACGGCCGCTGGCATCTCGCGAATCGAACGGAGGCCCATGACGCTGGCGGAAAAGGCGCGGTTCTTCGAACAGGAGATCGACCGGCGCCATCGCCGCACACCTTACGAGTTCGTCCACGCCGTGGTGGTCGCAAGACCGGGCGACTCTTCGGAGTGGACGCAGACGGACAGTGACAACGACGGGCTGTGGACCGCCATGTACGGCGCCGGCGAATGCTTCGCTTTTGCGGCCACCGGAGATGAGGCGGCCCGCCGGCGCGCCAGGAAGGCTTTTGAGGCGCTCCGCTTCCTGTCGCAGGTGACGCAGGGCGGCAGCCACCCTGCTCCCAGGGGATTCATCGCCAGAACGATTCTTCCGGCCTCAGGGCCCGATCCCAACCTCCGCGACTCCCCGGAGCGCGACCGGCGCCGGCAGGCCTCCGACCGCCTGTGGAAGATCATCGTCCCACGCTGGCCCCTGAGCGCGGACAGGAAATGGTACTGGAAAACCGACACGAGCTCGGATGAACTCGACGGCCATTTCTTCTTCTACGCCGCCTATTACGACCACGTCGCACGGACGGAAGAAGAGAGAAAAGAAGTGCGCGATCACGTCTCCGCCATTGCGGATCACCTGCTTGTCCACGCCTTCTCGCTGGTCGATCACGACGGCCGGCCCACGCGGTGGGCGGTCTTCGGCCCCGACGAACTCAACCATGACCGGGACTGGTGGCAGGAGCGCGGCATCAATTCCCTGAGCATCCTGTCCTACCTGCGCACCGCGCATCATATTACCGGCGATGCGCGTTACGAGCGCGCCTGTCGCTCCCTGGTGGAACGCCACGGATACGCCATGAATGCCATGATCGTCAAGTCGCACCAGGGGCCGGGCGGCGGAAACCAGAGCGACGACGAGATGATCTTCATGAACTATTACAACCTGATCCGGTACGAAACGGATCCGGATTTACGGATGAAATATCTCCTTGGTTTTCGCCATCATTTTGAAAATGAAATCCCGGAAATGAATCCGCTGTTCAATTTTCTCTACGCCGCCGTGGCCCGGGGCGCGTCCTTTGAGGATGCCTTCGGCCGGAGAGACCTCTCCCCGCCTCCAGGCTGGCTCGAAGACGCCGTGGACACGCTGAAGCGGATCCCGCTGGACCGTTTCGACTGGGCTCACCGCAACAGCCTCCGCAGGGACATCGTGCTCCTTCCGCCGCATATGCGGGAGCCTCCGGCAGGCCGCCATGGAATGAGAAATTGCGGCAGGGTGATTCCCGCTGATGAGCGCTATTTCAGCCACTGGAATCATGACCCCTGGCAGCTCGACACGGGCGGCGAAGGCCGCACGCTCGCCGATGGAACCGTGTTCCTGCTGCCCTATTACCTGGGCCTGCACCATGGCTTCCTCAAGGAGTGAAGCGCGGGTCAATGCCTCGCCCTGGCCGTGGAAGCCCTGAGCACCACCTCAGGCTCGATGACGATCTCCTGGCCGGCCACGTTGGGCAGATCCCTGTCGGGGATCAGCGCGGCGAAGGCCATCCGGCCGATCTCATCCCGGGGAATGTGCACGGTGGTCAGGGGCGGCTCGCAATACTCGGCCAGACGGATGTTGTCGAAGCCTGTGACCGACACGTCCTCGGGAATCCGCAGCCCACGGTCGCGCAGCGCCCGCATCACGCCCACTGCCATGATGTCGTTCACGCAGATGACCGCCGTGGGCTGAAAGCCGCCCGAAAGGATCCGCATGGCAGCCATCCGCCCCCCTTCAAAGCCGTCACGGTCAGCCTGCGTTCTCCATTCCATTTCAGGGAATCGCTTCACGCTGTCGAGGAACGCCATCTCGCGTTCGCTCGTCGGCCCAAGCGTCGAATGATGGCCCACGAAGGCGAGCCGGCGGTGGCCGAGGTCGTGCAGATATTCCACCAGCCGCTCAATCCCGCGCCGGTAATTCACGCGGATGTTCGTCATCCGCTCCTGCGGTTTGCCTACGTCATAAAAGACGCACGGCGTCCGCGACGCCTTCAACTCGTCGATGAGCGAGGAGTCCATCTCCGAAACCACTACCGCGAGCCCTGCCACGCGCCGGCCGATCATCAGCCGCACGGCGCGCACCAGCCGCTCCGGATCGTAGTCCGTATGCGCCACCACCACCTCATAGCCGTGCCCGCGCGCTTCCGCCTCCAGCGCCCGAAAGACGTCGAAGAAGAACGGGTTCTCCAGGTTCGACGCAATCATTCCGATGGTGTTGCTGCGGCCCCCGGCCAGCGTCCGCGCGTGAAGATTCGGATGATAATTCAGTTCGGCAATCGCCTTCAACACCCGCGCTCGCGTGGAGGGCTTCACCACGTCCAGGTTGTTCAGCACACGCGACACGGTGGCCGTGGAAACCCCGGCGCGCCTGGCGACTTCTTCCAGACTCATGGCCTCTGAGTCTTAAATGTTACACCGGCGCGGCGTCAGGCAAAACCGGACCAGCACGTCCGAAGTAGGCCGGACCCACCTCCCGCTATGGGTGCCACGAGCCCCGGTTGCCTGGCCCGACGCCAGCCGTCAGCCATCCGCGTCCGCCGCGCCCGCCTGCCAAGCGGATTCGCCAAGGTTAGGCAGGTCCGCTCAGCGCGTCACCGTGAGCTTCACGCTCTTCAGGTCGCGGCTGTTCGGCCCGGTCATGACGGTGAACGCGCCCGGCTCCACCACGCGATTCATGTTCAGGTCCAGCATCGAAAGCTCGGCCGGCGTGATGCGGAACCGGACGGTCTTCGACTCGCCGGCCTTCAGATGAATCCGCTGGAATCCTTTCAGCTCCTTCACGGGCCGCGTTACGCTGCTCACATCGTCCCGGATGTAGAGCTGCACCACTTCGTCTCCGTCGCGCGCGCCGGCGTTGCGCACCTCCACCGTCACCTCAGTTTCGCCGCCGGGCCCGATGGTCGTCCGGCTCAATTTCGGCTCGGAGTACTCAAATTTCGTGTAGCTCAGGCCCCATCCGAAGGGGAAAAGCGGTTCTTTTGACGAGAAAAGGTAGCCACGCCTTCCACTGGGTTTCTGCGAATAATATCCCGGAATTTGCCCCACGTTGCGGACAATGGTCACCGGCAGCCGCCCGGCCGGATTGTAGTCGCCGAAAAGCACGTCCGCCACCGCGTGGCCCGTCTCCTGCCCGAGATACCAGCCTTCAAGAATGGCCGGCACGTTCTCGGCGATCCACGGTATGGAATACGGACGGCCGTTCAGCAGCACCACCACCACCGGCTTGCCCAGCGCCACGATCTTCTGCGCAAGCTCGTTCTGGCGTCCCACCAGATCCAGCGTGTCCATGTCGCCCAGGTGCGTGGCCGACCACGCCTCGCGCGAGACCTCTTCATTGCCGCCGAGCACCAGCACCACCGCGTCGGCGCCGCGCGCCACCTCCACCGCCGCTGCCACGCGCCTTGCGTCTTCCACCGGATCCGGCAGCTTCACCTCGTCCTTGTACCAGCTCCCGCCCGGCTCCGTGATGCGGCAGCCTTCGCTGTGCACCACTTTCACGCGCGATCCCACCTTCTCGCGGATCCCGTCCAGCACGGTGACGAAATAGCCCGGATCATCGCTGTAGCCGCCCAGCAGCACCTTGTCGGCGTTGGGCCCGATCACCGCCAGCGTCTTCAGCCGCGAAGCGTCCAGCGGCAGCGTGTGGTTCTCGTTCTTCAGCAGGATGATCGCTTCGCGCGCGGCCCGCCGCGCCAGCTCGCGATGCGCCGTGCAGTTGGTGACTTTCTCGGCGAGATCCGGGTCCGTGTAGGGATCGTCGAACAGACCGGCAAGGAATTTCGCCCGCAGGATCCGCGCCACCGCGCGGTCCAGCGTCTCCATGCTGATCCGTCCCGCGCGGACCAGCTCCGCCAGCCGGCCGTAGGCGTCGATGTCAGGCAGTTCCGTGTCGACGCCCGCCTCCAGCGCACGCACCGCGGCTTCGTCCTTGTCCGCCACCACGTGGTGCAGCGTCGCCAGTTGTGCAATCGCCTCATAGTCGGACACCGTGAATCCCTGGAAGCCCCACTCCTGGCGCAGCACGCGCTCCAGCAGCCATCGGTTGGCATGCGACGGCACGCCATCGATCTCGTTGTAAGAAGGCATCACGCTCATCGCCTGGCCCACGCGGATGCCCATCTCAAACGGATACAGCAACTGCGCCCGCAGCAGCCGCTCGCCCACGGAGACCGGGCCCGCATTCGTGCCCGCTTCTGGCTGCCCGTGGGCGGCAAAGTGTTTCAACGTGGCGAAAATCCGGTCCTTGGCCAGCGCCGGCCCCTGCCCCTGAAAGCCGCGGATGCAGGCCAGCCCGATCTGCGCCGTCAGATACGGGTCTTCGCCATAGGTCTCTTCCACGCGCCCCCAGCGCGGATCCCGCGCCAGGTCGAGCACGGGCGTCAGCGCCTGCCGTGCTCCGCGTGCGCGCACCTCGCGCGCCACCGCCGTGAACACTTCCTCCACCAGCGCCGGATTCCAGGTGCTCGCCAGCGCGATGGCCTGCGGAAAATGCGTTCCTTTCGGCGCAGCGTGCCCGTGCAGGCACTCCTCATGAAACATGACCGGGATGCCGAGCCGCGTGTTTTCGATCACCCAACGCTGGATCGCGTTGGTGAATTCCGCCATCTCCCGCGGGCCCTTCTTTTCGCTCGGACGCGTGATCTGGCCCATGCCGTGGCGCAGCACCGCGGCAGCCTTTGCCGGCGCGAACTGGCCCTTCTCATCCATGATCAGCGCCTTCTTCTGCCACAGCGCCTGCGTCTGAGCCACTTTCTCCTCGAGCGTCATCCGGCTCAGCAGGTCCTCCACCCGCTGTTCGATGCTCAGTTGAGGATTCCGGTACGGAGCGGCCGGCGGTTGCGCGCAAACGGCCGTGGTAATGAGCAACAGAATAACGCCTCGCATGCCGTCATCATAATGCGATGAACGCGGTCATGCGAGGCGCGCCGGCAGGGGTGGCGCATCATCACTGATGTGTGCCGGCCGCGTCGGAGGCGAAGACGTTTGCATCCTGCGCGGCTCCCCGGCGGAGGAAGAACTTTCTCAGCGCGGTGTCCGCCGCAACAGTTCCCGGGCCGAACACGGCCACAATCAGCATCGCCATCAGAAACGAAAAGGGCGCCGCGGCAATGAATTGATCCGGCGCGGAAAAGAACTGCAATAACGCTGGCCGGTCGGCGGTCCAATAGGCGGCCACCATGTTGAAGGCGAGCAGCAGCGCCACGGGCCGGCTCATGAACCCGATCATCACAAGAACGCCGCCGACCGCCTCCAGCAGGCCAACCCAGACCGCCATCACCCCAGGCATGGGGATGCCGAGAGAGGCGAAGTACTGGCTCACGCCCTCCAGGTTGCCCAGCTTGCCGGAACCAGTCTGGAAGAACTGCCAGCCCCAATACAGCCGCACGGCCAGCACAAAGAGGGACGCTGCCAGACTCCGGCTGGCCAGACCGGCCATCTCAGGATGCCAGGGAGCGCAGGATTTCATTGTTTCCGTGAGTTTCATCGGGAATTCTCCGCATTCAAATCGTGTACGGGCTCGCCGAACCAGCCGAGTCCGGTCCACTCCCGGAAGCTTGCCTCCGCGTCAAATTCGCGCCCGCCCAGAACGACTGCTTCCGCCAATGGCGCGCCCCCGGCCAGGGCGCGCAGAACCCTCCACTCGCCAGCCGTCAGCCGGTGAAAATAGACCACACTGCCGCCGCGGAAAACAGCGACATATTCCCGTCCCTGCGGCCAGCGGTGGCGACGGGAATTCTCAAGCAGATAATCCGTGGCGCCGGCTGGCACGGTCAGCACGCGCACCGAGGGCGCCAGCCTCAGCCTGGACTCCCCCGTCAGGCGTGCGGCCGTGTCAAGTTTCAGCGGCTCGCTATCGGCCGCATCGGCCACTTCGATCGCCGCCCATTCGAGCCGGGCCAGCGCGGCCGCCGCCCGCCGCTCCCGTTCTTCCAGCCTCTCGGCGCGCGCGCACCACTCGGGGAACGCCCGTCCGAGGTCGCCTAGAGTGAAAGACCGGGATGGGTGCCCTCGCAAATACTCCAGGCACAGGGAGCGGAACCGTCCGCTGCCGACAAAACGTCTGACGGAAGGAAAGTCTTCTTCCAGTGACTGGAGCATGCGCGCCCGGCAGTCCCGCTGATAAATCCTCAATCGCCTTGCGGCGCTCAGCCCGTCCTCGCGAATGTGACGCCGCGCCAGCGAGCTGCCACGGCCGCCACCAGGCAGGATCGCCGCCAGGAACCAGCGCTGTAACACCTCAAGATTCGTCATGCCGCGGCCTCCTGGGCCGGCCAGTAGCGCAGCGCTTTGGTGGCTTCTTCCAACACCCGGCCGAGCGGCGGAATCCGGTCGTCCCATTCAAGCAGCGTCGGCGTTGGGCCGCACAGTTCGATGGCCCGCGCGTACAGCTCCCAGACAGCCGGCTTCACCGGATGGTCGTGCGTGTCCAGCAGATATCCCCGCGCCTGCATGTGTCCAGCCACGTGGATTTGCGCCACCCGCTCGTGCGGGATCGATTCCAGAAACAGGCGGGGATCGTAACCGTTATTACGGGCCGAAACGTAAATGTTGTTGACGTCCAGCAGAATGCCGCAGTCGGCCTGTTCGGCCACCTCGGTCAGAAACTCCCATTCCGTCATCTCACTCTCACGGAATGTGAGGTATGTGCTGATGTTTTCGATCGCGATCGGCGTTTCCAGATAATCCCTTGTCTCGCGAATGTGTCTCGCAGCCAGACGCGCGGCCTCGTGCGTGTATGGCAGTGGCAGCAAGGCATGAGAGTACGTTCCGTCCACGCTGCCCCAGCAAAGATGGTCGGTCAGCCAGGGCGTGCGCGTTTTTCGCACCAGGGATTTCAGCCGCCTCAGGTGGTCCCTCCCGGGCTTGTGAAGTGATCCGAAATACAGGGAAACGCCGTGCTGCACCACCGGATACGACTCCAGAACCTGTTCCAGCACACGCATCGGGTGGCCGCCGTCAGCCAGAAAATTTTCGGAAATGATCTCGAACCACCCGACCTGCGGACGGTTCTCGAGAATCTCCTTCCAGTGACGGCTACGCAGGCCAATCCCCACTCCAAGGCGCGAAAATCCATTAAAGCGGTTGGCTCCCATGGCGCTCTCTTTCACCGGCGAAAAAAGAGGGCGACGGGGCCCTCTTTCACGCCGCAAGACGCTCAGACCGCATCCGGCATGCTCTTGCAACCGGACTTGCCGCTGCACGAGTTCTTGTCGCTGCCCTTTTTCGCCTGACAGCTGTTCTTGTCCGTGCTCTTCTTGTCCTTGGATGTTCCCGTCTTCTTGTCCTTGGCGTCTTTCGCATTGCAGGATTCCTTCTGCGTCTGCGCTGTCTCCTTTGCCCCGGAGGCCGAAGGCGCCGCCTTCACTGCGGCTCCGCCCAGCAGACCGGCCAGCGCCGCCAACACCAACGCATTGTTCTTCATCGATGGATCTCCTTCCGAACTTTTTCAGGCCGGCTCACTGCCTGCCTGCAATAACTGTGATCCAGCCTCCGCGCCATCGTTTCGCCCGCAAAGGCAGATTTCCGCAACGAATGACGATCAGGCGATTCATACTGGATGAGAGCATGCCGGAAGCCGCACGGCAGGACAGTCCGAAAGAAGAGGAACTCATCCGCCTGGTATTGGATGGGCAGACGCACTACTACCATGACCTGATCCGCCCGTACGAGCGGAAGGTTTTTCAGCTTCTCCGCCTGATGCTCCGCAATGAAGCCGATGCCGAGGACGCTTCGCAGGAAACCTTCCTCCGCGCCTGCCGCAACCTGTCGAAGCTCCGGGACCCTTCACGCTTCGGCCCGTGGCTGATGCAGATCGCCGCTAACGCAGCCAGGGTCCGGTTGCGGGAACAAAAGAGAAACCAGCACGAATCGCTCGAAGGCAACGACGATTCCGACTCCGACGCGCCGCGGCAGTTCGCTGACTGGTCTGATCTCCCCTCAGAGGTTTTCGAGAAGAAGGAGTTTCGTCTGGCGGTGGCCGCCGCCATTGAGGGCCTGCCGCCACACTACCGGGAGGTGATCATTCTGGCCGATGTCGACGGCCTCTCCTCCACGGAAATTGCCGAGATCCTCGGCCTCACGGTGGACACGGTCAAAATGCGGCTGCACCGCGCGCGCATGCGGGTTCAGGAGCGGTTGCGGCCGGTGTTTCAGCCGCGCTGGACCGATCATCTTCGACGTCTGAAAGGAATGTCCCCATGGTCACGTGCAGGCAGGTAGCCGCGGAGCTGTCCAATCTGATCAGTGAGGAGGTCGACCCCCGCCTGCGCCGGGAGATTGAAAACCACCTCCGGCATTGCCGCCGTTGCTCGGTGCTCCTCGATAGCGTCCGCAAGGTGCTCATCATCACCGGCGACGAGCGCACCTTTGAATTGCCTCCAGGATTCAGCGAACGGCTGCACCGCTTCCTCGACCAGGCCCTCTCTTCCCCGCCCGGGGAATCCGAAGAACCCCGCTGAAACCTGCAACGGGCCCGATCCAAGGGTGTCGAGCCCTCGCTCTGCTATCGTGAATACGTCATGGCCCGCATCCTCGACGGCAAAGCCATCCAGCAGCAGATCCTCGATGAGCTGAAGCCGCGCATCGCCCGCCTGGCCGCCGCGCGCCGCCCGCCAGGTCTGGTGGCCGTTCTCGTCGGCGACAACCCGGCCAGCCGGCTTTATGTCTCCAGCAAGGTCAGGACCTGCCGCGAGCTCGGCATGCACAGCGAGGAGCTCCGCCTGCCGGAGTCCACCACCACCGAAGAGCTCCTCCGCCACATCGAGCATTTCAACCAGCGCGAAGACATCGACGGCATCCTCGTTCAGATGCCGCTGCCGGGGCAGATCGACTCGCGCCGCGTGCTGCTCGCCATCCGCCCGGACAAGGACGTCGACGGTTTCCACCCGTTCAACGTGGGCCAGCTTGTCGCCAACGCCCCGGCGCCCCGCGCCTGCACTCCCGCGGGCGTCATGGAACTGCTCCGCCGTTCGGGCATCGAAGTGGCCGGCGCGGAGGCCGTCGTCGTCGGCCGCTCGGACATCGTCGGCAAGCCCATGGCGCTGCTGTTGATGCACGCTCACGCCACCGTCACCATCTGCCACTCGCGGACCCGCGACCTGCCCGGCGTCTGCCGCCGCGCCGATATCCTCATCGCCGCCATGGGCCGGCCCGCCTTCATCACCGCCGAATTCATCCGCCCCGGCGCCATCGTTGTCGATGTCGGCATCAACCGAATCACGGACCGCGCCGAGGCCGAGCGCATCGCCCGCGGCGCCCCGGCCAAGCTCGCCGCCTTCGACAAAAACGGCAGCGTGCTGGTCGGCGACGTCCACCCCGGCGACGTCGCCACGCTCGCTTCCGCCTACACGCCCGTGCCCGGCGGCGTCGGGCCCCTCACCATCGCCATGCTCATGGCCAACACCGTCGAGTGCGCGGAGAAACGCCTCGGCTGACCTCATGCTGCGCGTCGGCCTCACGGGCGGTCTCGCATCCGGCAAGAGCTTCGTCGGCGAAGCGCTGGCCTCGCTCGGCTGCCACCTGCTCAAGGCCGATGAGCTCGGCCACCAGCTCCTGATGCCGGACACCGAAGTCTACCGCCGCGTCGTCGAAGAGTTTGGTTCCTCGATCCTCGACGAAGCGGGCCGCATCAACCGCCGCGCCCTGGCCTCGCTCGTCTTCGCTGACCCGGCCAGGCTCGCCCGTCTCAACGCCATCGTCCACCCGGCTGTCATCGAGGAAGAAGAGCGCTGGATGCAGCGCGTCGCCGCCCAGGACCCCCATGGAATCGCCATCGTTGAGGCCGCTATATTAATAGAGACCGGAAGCTACCGCCGGTTTGACAGGATTGTCCTTGCCGTTTGCCCGCTCGAGCAGCAGATTGAACGGGCGATGAAGCGCGACGGGCTGTCGCGGGAAGAAGTGCTCGAACGTCTGCAACGTCAGATGCCTCTCGAGGAGAAAATGAAATTCGCCGACTTCATCATCGACACCTCCGGCGAAAAGGAACACACTCTCATCCAGGTTCGCCGCCTGTATGAAGCGTTGAGGAGACTGGCTTCATGAAACCGAGATTCCTCCTGCTGGCCGCCCTGTTGCTGGGCGGGTTCTTTCTCGGCCTCGCCGTGCTCAGGCGCGGCGCGGGGCCCGTCCGACTCGTCACGGATGCCGCCTCGCCCCTCTGGTCCGGCCCGACGACGGCCCGGGGCGCCGGGCTCGGCCAGGACGAGCTCAACAACATCGAAATCTATAAACGCGCCCACGAGGCCACGGTGAACATCACCAGCACCGTCTACCGCCAGAACTGGTTCCTCGAAATCTATCCCTCGCGCGAGTCCGGCTCCGGCTTCTTCATCGACAGTCAGGGCCGCATCCTCACCAACAATCACGTCGTCAGCGGACGCGCGCCCGAGATCATGGTGACGCTGCATGACGGGAAAAAATACCGCGCCACCATCCTCTACCGCGATCCCTCCAACGACCTCGCCCTCCTCAAGATCGATCCGCGCGGCCCGGTGAAGTTCCTCCCGCTCGGCGACAGCGATTCCATCCAGGTCGGCCAGAAGGTGCTCGCCATCGGCAACCCCTTCGGCCTCCAGGGGACGCTCACCACCGGCATCGTCTCCTCGCTCGGCCGCGACATCGCCGACGAAAGCGGCAATGAGCTCCAGGGCATGATCCAGACCGACGCCGCCATCAACCCCGGCAATTCCGGCGGGCCGCTGCTTGATTCGAGCGGCAATGTCATCGGCATCAACACGGCGATCTATGGCCCGGGCGCCAACATCGGCATCGGCTTCGCCATGCCCATCAACCGCGCCAAAACAATGATTGAGGACTACCAGGCCAACCGCCGCTACGGCCGCCCGCGCCTCGGCGTCGATGTCATCTACGTCCGCGGCGACCTCGCCGAAGAGCTCGGCCTGCCGCCCGAAGGCGGGCTCCTCATCCAGAGCGTCGCGCCCGGCTCGGCCGCTGAAGCCGCCGGCCTGCGCGGCGCCCGCCGCGCCGTCATCATCGCCAATTACCAGATCGGCATCGGCGGCGACCTCATCATGGCCATTGACGGCAAGCCCGTCGACCGGCTCGATGCCCTCTCCCGCGCCCTGGCCCGCAAACGGCCCGGTGATAAAGTGGAACTGACGCTGTTCCGCAACGGCAAACGCGTCAATGTCACCGTGACCCTTGGGGAGGCGCCCACGCTATGATCCGCCTGCTCGCCGCTCTCGTTCTCTCCGCGCTCCTGCTCCCGGCCCAACAGGGCTTCCGCCCGCTGTTTAACGGCAAAGACCTCACGGGCTGGAAGCACGTCGGCCCCGGCGAGTTTGTCGTCGAAGACGGCATGCTCAAGACCGTCGGCGGCATGGGGCTGCTCTATTACGAGAAGGAGAAGTTCGGCAACTCGGTTCTGCGCGTCGTCTACAAGACCGCCAGCGACCACGCCAACTCCGGCGTCATCATCCGCCTTCCGGAACCTCCTCCCGATCCCTGGTACGCCGTGCACAACGGCTATGAGGTCCAGATCGACGCCGGCGGCGACGACTGGCACTCCTCCGGCGCCATCTACTCCATCTCGAAAGTCACTTCGCGCCAGCAGAAGCCCAAAGGCGAATGGAACGTGATGGAGATCGAGCTGCGCGGCCCGGTCACGCGGATCACGCTGAATGGCGTTCTCGTCAACGAATACCGCGAGGGCTCGCCCGTCCCGCCGCGCAAAATGTGGTACGAACCCGTCCGCGGCCCGCGTCCGGACGCCGGCTACATCGGCCTCCAGAACCACGACGCCAATTCCACCGTCTACTTCCGCGAAGTCTCGGTGAAACCCCTGCCCTGACGCGGGCCCACACCGCCGCAGGGTTCGCCACCACGCGCGGCCATGCTCACTGCCCGCCCGTGCGGTAGCTCGCCGTCAATTCATCGCCCGGCTGCGGCGTGCTCACGCTCAGAAATGTCACCGTGTTGCCGCTCAGCACATAGTCCACGGCGGGCTTCTGGAGAATCCCGTTGCGGTACAGGTGCAGGCTCGATGCCGGCGATGGCGCCTGGCTCAGCAGGAATACCTGGTTGATTCCGTTGATCGCCCCCTGCGGCGTCTCCATGTCCACAAACCCAATGGTCGCCGCTCCGCCGCACGGGCCCACCGTCCCATTGGCCCGCACGCAATCGCCCGGAGCGCCGCTCACCGCCGCAATCTCGCCCATCGCATCGATGAACGCCACCCGGCCCGGCGCAAACGCAATGCTCTTGGTCGGCCGCGCCGCCAGCGCTTCGCTCAGCCCCATCACGTCGGCAATCTGCACCACGCTTGGCGGCGGCGTCACATTCGAACCCGGCGGCGACGGGATGCGAATGTCGGCCACCCGCACCGGCGTTGCGCTCGGCGGCACCGCCCAGAGTTCGGTGAATTGCGTCCGGCCCTCGGCGTTGAATCTCACGATGTAATACGCCGTCTGCCGCGCATTCGTCGTCGGCACCAGCCGCACCCGCAACAGGCCGCCCACAATCTGCACCGTCACCTGGTTCGTTGGGATGTTCGACGCATCGGCCGCAATGAACGAGCGCCAGCTAATCACCGCCGAGCCCTGAAACGGCGTCCCGTCGGCCTTGTATAGCACGTCCTGCACCTGCGTCAGCGGCGGCGCCGCCCACGCCATGCCGGCCCACAGCCATGCCGCCGCCCTCGCCGCCCGCCGCGCCCAAGACATTTCCTTGCCCACCTCCATCGCGTCTTGCCGGGGAACTCCCAGCGGGCGATACCATAGCGCAGCGCTGCCAGCCTGCGGCCCGGCCCACTTTCCTGTCCTTCGCTTAACACGCTGCAAAACCATAACTTTTTCCGCGCGAATTTTTCTGCTAACTCGTGTGAATGCCCGCCCCGATGCCCCCCGTTTCCTCGCGCTCCTTGAGCCTTCACTGCTCGGGTATGCTGCATGGTCATGAAGGATCTGCTCGCACCGATCAAGCCCAACCCGCCCGCGCGCATCGGGCTCTTCGCCATCGGCCTGGAAGCCTACTGGGCCCAGTTCCCGGGACTGAAGGAGCGGCTCGAAGGCTATCTCGGCGACATCCAACGGCGCCTGGCCGCCACCGGCGACACCATCGTCTCGGCCGGACTCGTCGATACCGCCCCCCGCGCCGCCGAGGCCGGCGCCCTCTTCGCCTCTTCCGACCTCGACCTGATCTTCTGCCACGCCGCTACCTACGCCACTTCCAGCCAGGTGCTCCCCGTCGTCCAGCACTCGCGCGTGCCGGTCGTCGTCCTGAACCTCCAGCCCTCTCCGCGGCTCGACTACGAGACCTGCACCACCGGCGAATGGCTCGCCAACTGTTCCGCCTGCTGCGTGCCCGAGATCGCCAACGCATTTGCCCGCGCGCGCGTCCCCTTCCAGGTCGTCAGCGGCATGCTGCATGACGACCCGGACGCCGGGCGCGAAATCGGCGAGTGGTGCGCTGCCGCCCGCGCCTGGCGCGCCCTGCGCACCTCCCGCCTCGGCTTCCTCGGTCACACCTATCCGGGCATGCTCGACATGTACTCGGACTTCACCATGATCAGCGCGCAGACCGGCGCTCACATCGAAGTGCTCGAAATGTGCGACCTCGACCGCTGCCTGCGCGCCACCCCGCCCGAAGAGGCTGAAGCGAAACTCGCGCTCGCCCGCGAAATCTTCACCCTCGAAGACTGCCCCGAAGAAGACCTCCGCTGGGCTGCCCAGGTCGCCGCTGCGCTGGAACGGCTCGTCCGGGAATTCAACCTCCAGGGCCTCGCCTACTACTACCGCGGCCTCGACGGCAATCCCTACGAGCGCCTCGCCGCCGGCATGATCCTCGGCAACTCCCTGCTCACCGCCCGTGGCGTCCCTGCCAGCGGTGAAGGCGATCTGAAGAACCTCGTGGCGATGAAGATTCTCGACTCGCTCGGCGCCGGCGGGGCCTTCACCGAACTCTACGCCATGGACTTCGTCGACCAGTTCGTCCTTGTCGGCCACGATGGGCCGGGCCACCTCGCCCTCTGTTCGCAAAAGCCCGTCCTGCGCGGCCTCGGCCTTTACCACGGCAAGCGCGGCCACGGCGTCAGCGTCGAATTCAGCGTCCGCCACGGTCCGGTCACGCTGCTCGCCGTCACCCAGACGGCCGAAGGCAGTCTCAGACTGATCACCGCCGAAGGCGAATCCATCCCCGGCCCCATCCTCCGCATCGGCAACACCAACACGCGCGTCCGCTTCCCGCTCCCGCCGGCCGAATTCGTCAACCGCTGGTGCCAGCAGGCGCCCACCCATCACTTCGCCCTCGGCGCCGGCCGCTGGTCCTCCGTCATCGCCAAATTCAGCCGCCTTTGCGGCCTGCCCCTGGCGGCGGTTTGTTGAAACCGCCGCCTTCTCGCTGGAACAAACAGAAGGCCCGCCCCTCCGTTCGGGAGGGGCGGGCCTGTCCTGCGAGCCGAAAGGCCCGGCTCAGAAGTAATACTTGAAGCCGAGCTGCACGTTGCGCGGCCCCACTTTCGTTCCGGTGATCTGGCCGAAGTTGGATGCGCCGTAGCTGGAGGCCGGGTCGCTGAAAATCGGCGTGTTGGTGGCGTTGGTCGCCTCCAGGCGGAACTCCAGCCGCTGGCCTTCCTTCGTCGTCCAGTTCTTCAGCAGTGCGGCGTCAATGGTGCGGATGCCCGGCCCGCGGTAATTGAGATACCGCGGCGCCGTGCCAAAGGTGTCCGGATCGGGCCGCGAGAACGCGCCCGGGTTGTAATAGCCGTTCAACCGGTCTTGCAGGCGGCCGGAAGTGGAGGGGTCGCCGATCAGGTTCGGCCGCTGTGTGCCGTTCCAGAGTACGCCGCCGGACTGCGACACCTGCAACGGGTTGCCCCCTTGCAGCAGCCAGAAGGCGCTGATCTCCCAGCCGCCGATGAAGGCATCGAGCAGCCGGTTGGCATCGCCGTAGAACTTCTTGCCCTTGCCGAACGGGAGCTGATAGGCGCCGCTCAACACGGCACGGTGGGCGATGTCATGGGCCGAAAGCGACTTCTCCAGCTTCCGGTTCAGCGGGTTCTGCATCGCCGTGCTCCCGCCCAGCCAGGCAAGGTTGCCGCTGCCGATCGACGCGTCATCGATCATCTTCGACCAGGTGTAGTGGCCGAGGAAGGTGAACCCGTGCGACAGCCGCTTCTCCCACTTCATCTGCAACGCGTGGTAGTAGCTGCTGCCGGCTGGCGGTTCGGCTGTGCCGCTGGAGGCGCCGTCAAAATGCGGCATCGGCCGGTACAGTCGGAACAGTTGCACCGTCGGCCGGTTCAGGTTCACCGCCCGGGGGTCGGTGATCTTGCCATAGAAGGGATTCGGTACCTGCGACTGGAGCTTGGTGCGCCCCTCGCTCCAGTACATCGGGTGCAGCGGCGTCAGGCTCGTGAATGGCACGAACAGATGCGCGCCGCGGCTCCCCGTGTAGTTGATCTCCACGAGCGAGTGCCAGCCGATCTCCCGCTGAACGGAAACGTTCCACGAGTAGTACTCGGGGTTCCGGTTCCAGTCCGGAACAACCGTGCCGGCGCCGAGCCCGATGAACGTCCAGTCGCCCAGCGAACTGCCCGGCGGCAGCAGCATTCCGTTGGGATACGGGTTGCTCAGACGGGCAAACAGCGTGGCATTGGAGTCGAGCGAAAACGTCGGCGTTGAGTTCACGTTGAAGCCCGACCCCGTGTGGCCGTACACCGTCGCCCGCGAGAGCTGGTACAGCAGGCCCCAGGCGCCGCGGATCGACGTCTTATGATCCAGCGCGTAAGCAAATCCGATCCGTGGGCTGAAGTTGTTGTAGTCGCCCTTGAAATCCGACTTGCGGTCCTTGTTGACAAACCGGTACACGCCGCGCAGGTCGAAGCCCGGCACCTGGAAGGGAGCCGGCGCGTCCAGATCCCAGTAGCTCAGCCGGTACAGCGTCTCCCAGCGCGGCACGTCAAACTCATAACGCAGGCCCAGGTTCAGGGTCAGTTTCCGCGTCACCTTCCAGTCGTCCTGGACGTACATCCCGGCGTAGCGGGAGCGCGTGAACGCCTTCGGGTCAATGTGGAACTGCCCGCCGGTGCCCCAGCCGAGCAGGTAAGTGGCGAATCCGTTGCCTTCGTAATTGTTGCCGACGTTTTGCAGCCGGCGCGTCACCTGCGCGCCGAAGCTGAACTGGCCCGAAGGGTAGCCCGGCTGGAGGTAATCCAGGTAGTTCTTGCGGTACTCGCCGCCGAACTTCAGGTTGTGGCCGCCGAGAATCTTGGTCACTGAACCGGTCAGGTGATGCACGCCCTCCTGCCGGTCCATGATCAGCCAGCCTTCGGTTCCGATGTCGGTGTAGCCCTCGGGCGCCAGCGTCGGGAACACCAGGTAGGGCGCGTTGTCCTTCATGTATTTCGGGAATCCCAGGGTCGTCAGGTCAAACGGCTCCATCGGGTTCCGGAAGTAGCTCGAATAGGTGTGCCCGTAGCGGACCGTCCAGATCAACGTGGGTGTCTCCGTGCGCGTAAAGTCCACCACGCCCTGATGAACACGCGTCCCGCTCGGCCCGTCGTTGAACGTATAGGCCGGGTTGCCCTTGCCGAAAAGATTCGGCGGGTTTCCGCTGCTGCGGCCGTAGCTGTAACGGACGGTCACCCTCATCTTGTCGTTCAGGTTGTGGTCGCCCTTGATCAGGGAGCCGTGGCTGATGCCTTCATTGATCCCCTGCGCGAACCAGTTGTTCGTGTTCGTGATCGGGTTGGTCACCTGGTTCTGTTCGGGGAAATATTTCAACGCCGCCTTGGCCACAGGGTCCCAGCGCGACTCCGGAATGATGTTGCCCGCAAAGGGCCGCCGCTCCAGTTGCCCGCTCGCATTGATGAAGGTGTCGAACGGGTCATAGATCTGAATCAGTCGGCCATCGCCATAGAACGTCTTCGAGAAGTCGCCGCGGCGCTGCTCGGGCGTCGGGAAGGTCGCCGTGTAGCTGAGCGGGCTCTTTGACTTCGTGTACTCGTAGTTGGCGAAGAAGAACGTCTTGTTCTTCTTGATCGGACCGCCCAGCACGCCCCCAAGCTGGTCGCGCCGGTAATAGGGCCGCGCGCTGCCGGCGCGGTTGGCGAACCAGCCGTTGGCGTTGAGGTCCGAATGGCGGAAGAAATAGTAGCCCGTGCCGTGAAATTCGTTCGTCCCCGAGCGCGTCACCATGTTGATCACGGCGCCGCCCGTCTGGCCGTACTCGGCGGGGAAGAAGTTCGTCTGCATCTTGAACTCCTGCACCGCATCGACGCTCGGCTTGTACTTGAGATCGGTGATGCCGGAGTTCTGCTCGACGGTCGTGACGGTGACGCCGTCCACCAGCACGTCCGAGGTCGAGTTGCGCGCGCCGTTGGCGACAAAGTTCGTGTTCGTGTCTCCGCGGCGCCCGGCGCTGCCCACCACGCCCGGCGTCAGGTAGGCCAGCACCAGCGAGTCGCGCCCGAGGTTGGGCAGCGTCAGAATGTACTTGTTTTCGACCACCTGACCCAGCGCCGCAATCGTCGTGTTCAGCAGCGGCGCCGTGCCGGTCACCTCCACGGCTGTCGTCACTTCGCCCACCTGCAACTGCACGTCAATTGTGGCCTGCTGCTGCACGGCGAGCGGAAAATCGCTCTGCACATGTCTCTTGAAGCCGCTGGCTTCCACCGTCAGCGTGTACTTGCCCGGGGGAAGGGCGGTCACCACGTAGCGGCCCGCCTCATCGGTCACCACGGTGCGGGGGATGTTGCGTTCGGCCTCGGTCACCGTCACCTTCGCGCCCGGCACGGCGGCGCCGCTTGCGTCGGTCACCGTGCCGCGAATGCTCGCGGTGTAGGACTGGCCGAGTAGGATCCCCGCCGCCAGAGCGAGAGCCGAGAGCGGAAGCAGATTGCGAAGTCTCTGCATAAGGGACCTCCTGTCAGCCTTCCATTCAGGCTGGACGATCCGCATGGATCTCCCATCCGCGGATGACTCTATCCGAGCCGGATTTCGACGTCAAGCATGAAGTATATGACCAGGATTTCCGGCTCACCCTGAAATCACGCCCTTCTGCGCCTCTGAGCCGCTGGTAGAGCAGCGCGAAGCGCCTCGTGAGCGGGCGGCCACGGCGCGGCCGCACCGCCCGCGGCATTTCTCACCCCGCCCGATGTCCCGCAGGGCCGTAGGGGCTTTGCCGATCATCCACGCCTTTGGCCGGGCTGCGGCTACAATGGGCTCGATGCAGGAAAAAAAGCGCATCGCCGTGCTCGGCGCGGGCAACATGGGCGCCGCGATGATCGGCGGAATTCTCAAGGCCGGGGTGGCTGAACCTGGCGAAATCATGGCAACAACGCGCTCGCCGGAGCGCGCCGCCGAAGTGGCCGAACGCTATGGAATCCGCGCCCGTGCCGGCGGCAACCGCGAGGCCGCCGCCGAAAGCGACCTGATCCTGCTCGCCGTGAAGCCTGGCGTGCTGGGCACGGTGCTCGATGAGATCCGCGACGTGCTGCACGAGGGCCAGATCCTCATCTCGCTGGCCGCCGTCGCCCCCATCCGCCTCATCGAGCGCCTCATTGCCCGCCGCATGCCCGTCTTCCGCGCCATGCCCAACATCCCGGTCATCATCGAGGAAGGCGCCACCGCCATCAGCGCCAACAGCGTGGCCACGCCGGAACACCGCGCCCTCGTCGAGCGCATCTTCCGCGCCGTCGGCGTCGTCTGCTTTGTCGACGAAGACGCCATGGACGCCGTCACCGCGCTCTCCGGCAGCGGCCCCGCTTACGTCTACATGGTGATTGAGGCGCTCATCGCCGGCGGTCTGAAGATGGGCCTCTCGCACGAGGTCGCCACGCGGCTGGCCGAGCAGACCGTGCTCGGCGCGGCGCGGCTCGTCAAGGAAAGCGGCATCCACCCGGCGATCCTGCGCGACCAGGTGATCACGCCCGGAGGCGTCACCATCTCGGCCATCCACGAACTCGAGCGCCACGGCCTGCGGGCGATGCTGATCTCCGCCGTCGAAACCGCCACCAACCACGCCCGCGCCCGCAGCCGCGCGCTGATGGAACAGTGGAAAGGGGCGGACTGAAGCGCCTCAGCCGAGCGCCTGACCGATGTCGGCGATGATGTCTTCCACCGACTCGATGCCCACCGAGAAGCGCACCAGGTTTTCCCGCAGCCCCATCGCCGCCTTCTGCTCCGGCGGCACGTCGCGGTGCGAGGCGATCCACGGATACAGCACCATCGTGTGCACGTCGCCGAGCGACGTGGCGCGCACGCACAGCTTCAGCCGGTCCAGGAACGCAAACACCTGCTCGCGCCGCGCGCCCCGGATCTCAAAGCTCACCATGCCGCCCCGCAGCCCCTCGGGCAGCAGGCGCCGGATGATGGCTGCGTCCGGGTGCCCGGGGTCGTCCGGATAATACACCTGCTCCACGCGCGGATGCCGCCGCAGCCACTCCGCCAGCGCCGCCGCGTTCTGGCATTGCCGCTCCATGCGCAGCGGGAAGGTCTTGATCCCGCGCATCGTCAGATAGGCCTCCATGGGCCCCATCACCGGGCCGTTGACGCGCGAAAAACGCCGCATCGTCTCGTAGTGCCCCTCGTCGCTGACGATGAGCCCGCCCAGCGTGTCGCCGTGCCCGCCCAGATACTTGGTGGAGCTGTGGACCACCAGATGCGCGCCGAGCTCGAGCGGACGCACCAGCAGGGGCGTGGCGAACGTGTTGTCGACGATCAGCGCCACGTTGCGCGCGCGGCACATCCGCCCCAGCGCCTCGATGTCGGCCACGCGCAGCAGCGGGTTCGAGATCGTCTCCACAAGCAGCGCTCCCGGCCGGAAGCGGTCGAGCGCCGCTTCCGTGGCGGCCAGGTCGTTGGCGTCCACCAGTTCGGTCTGGAAACCGAACGGCCCCATCACGTCGTAGAGCAGCTTCAGCGTCGCGCCATAGATGTCGCGGGCGCACAGGATGCGCTTCGGCCGCTCGGCCAGCGCGCACCACAGCGCGTGCTGCAATGCCATCATGCCCGACGAGCAGGCCAGCGCGCCGTGGCCGTTTTCGAGCGACGCCACCAGTTCCTCCAGCGCGTCGTTGGTGGGATTGGCGTAGCGGGAATAGGCATAGCCCTTCTGCTCGTGGGCGAAGATGCGGTCCTGCTCGGCCTGGTCGGCGCAGATCCAGGAGGCGGCGAAATGGACCGGTGTAGAAACGGGGATCTGCTCCTGCGGGCGCTTCCGGTCGCCCGCATGCACGGCTTTTGTATGAATCTTCATGGGTCTACGCTTCAGCCCCTTCGATGATCGTCACCGGCGCTTCCATCGCACGCCGTCGCGCGTGTCCTCGACGACGATGCCCTTCTCGAGCAGCATCGCGCGGATCTGGTCGGCGCGGGCAAAATCGCGCGCCTTCTTGGCCTCGGTGCGCTCGCGCAGCAGCGCCTCCACCTCTTCATCGCTCAACGCGCCTTCGGCCAGCGTCGGCCGCAGGACGTCGAAGACGCGATCAAAGTCTTCGAGCAGCCGCTTCGCGCTCGCCGCATTGCCCGCGCGGAACCGGCCCTGGTCCATGGCGATGTTGGTCTCGCGGATGAACTCAAAAACGGCCCCAAGCGCGTCGGCCGTGTTCAGGTCGTCGTCGAGCCCTTCGTGATACTCGGCCAGCGCGCGGGCGGCCCGCTGCTCCTGCTCTTCGTCGACGCCCGGATCGAAGCGCTCCGTCTCCAGCCGCGTCTGGAAATTGCGCAGCCGCTCGATGGCGGACGCGGCCGCCTTCAGCCCGTCGAAGGTGAAGTTGAGCTGCTTCCGGTACGGCGCCGAGATCAGCAGGTAGCGCACCGCCTCCGGCGCCCAGCCGCGGGCGAGGATGTCGCGCAGCGTATAAAAATTCCCCAGCGACTTCGACATCTTCTGGCCCTCCACCATCAGGTGTTCGCAGTGGAGCCAGAAGCGGGCAAACGGCTTGCCGGTGATGCACTCGCTCTGGGCGATTTCGTTCTCATGATGCGGAAAGATCAGGTCGACGCCGCCGGCGTGGATGTCGATGGTCTCGCCCAGGTACTTCATCGCCATCACCGAGCATTCGATGTGCCAGCCGGGGCGTCCCGGCCCGAGCGGCGTGTCCCAGTAGGGCTCGCCCGGCTTGCGCGCCTTCCACAGCACGAAGTCGCGCGCGTCCGCCTTTTCGTACTCGTCCACGTCGACGCGCGCGCCGGCGATGTTGCCGCTGAAATTGGTGTGCGAGAGCTTGCCGTATTCGGGAAAACTCGCGATGCGGAAGTACACCGAGCCGTCGCTGACATAGGTGTGCTGGCGCTCGCCGAGCTTCCGGATCGCCTCCACCATGTCCTGGATGTGGTCGGTGGCGAAGACGAGCTTTTCGGGCCGCTCCAGCCGGAGCTTCGCCGAATCTTCGAGGAAGGCCTGCGTATAGGGCTCGGTGTATTCCTTCAGCGACTTGCCCTCGGCCACCGCGTTGCGGATGATCTTGTCGTCCACGTCGGTGATGTTCATCACGTGAAACAGCTTCCAGCCGCGCATCCGCAGCACGCGCCGCAGCACGTCCTGGAAGCTGAAGGTGCGGAAGTTGCCGATGTGGACGTAATGGTAGACGGTGGGGCCGCAGGTGTACATCCGCACCGTCTCCCCGTCGAGCGGCCGGAATTCTTCCAGCCGTTGCGTGAGCGTGTTGTAGAAGCGCAGTGCCATGGGAGGCTAAACTAGCTAGTTTACCCCTTGCCGACGATTCGATTTGAGATTCAGGCCGTCTGTCCGGTCACCGGCGCGCGCGCCGGCCTGCTCCACACGGCCCACGGTACCGTGGAAACGCCCGTCTTCATGCCAGTGGGCACGCAGGCCGCCGTCAAGGGCCTGACCCCGCGGCATCTGATCGAGGAACTCGACGCGAAGATCATCCTCGCCAACACGTACCATCTGTATCTGCGGCCCGGCCATGAAGTGATCAGGAAGCTCGGCGGGCTGCACGCGTTCATGCAGTGGCCGCGCGCCATCCTCACGGATTCGGGAGGCTTCCAGGTGTGGTCGCTGAGCCAGTTGCGCAAGGTGCGCGAGGACGGCGTGCTGTTCCGCTCGCATCTCAACGGAGACGCGCACCTGTTTACGCCCGAGTCAGTGGTGGACGTCCAGCTCGCCCTCGGCAGCGACATCCTGATGATGCTCGATGAGTGCACCCCGTATCCGGCATCGCACGCCGAAGCAAAGGCATCCATGGAGCTGACGCTGCGCTGGGCGCGGCGCGGCTGGGCGCACTACCGGCGGCGGATGGAGGAAGGCCCGCGGCCGCAGGCGCTGTTCCCCATCGTGCAGGGCTCGATGTATGCCGACCTGCGCCGGCGCTGCGCCGAAGAGCTCGTCTCGCTGGGCGCCGACGGCTACGCCATCGGCGGCCTCAGCGTGGGCGAGCCGCGCGCCCTGAGCCTGGAAATGGTGGAGGCCACCGCGCCGCTGCTGCCGGCCGGCCGCCCGCGCTACGTCATGGGCGTCGGCCTGCCGGAGGAGCTGCCTGAGTACGTCGCGCGCGGCATCGACATGATGGATTGCGTCATGCCCACGCGCAATGCGCGCAACGGGTGCCTGTTTACGAGCGAAGGCCGCGTCATCATCAAGCAGGCGCAGTACCGCGACGACCCGCGCCCGCTCGATCCCGCCTGCCGCTGCTACACCTGCCGCACCTTCTCCCGCGCCTATCTGCGGCACCTGTTCCAGGCCGGCGAGATGCTGTTCAGCACCCTGGCGACCATCCACAACCTGACCCATTACCTTGACATTGCCCGCCGCATGCGAGAGGCTATCTTACTTGGGACGTTTCCCGCGTACCTGAGCGCCGTGCGTTCTTCCGGCCAGGCGTCCGCCACGGACCGGGCCGACGGGGACAGCGGCGTTGGCTCGCCGCGGACGGCGTCCACGTTCGATCCCCGGCATTGAACGGACTGCCATGACATTCCTTCTCTTCCAGCAGTCGCCGCAGGCGCCCAGCCCGCTGCTGCAATTCCTGCCGATCCTCCTCATCTTCGCCATTTTTTACTTCCTGCTGTTTCTGCCCATGCAGCGGCAGAAAAAGCAGCAGCAGAAGATGCTCGCCGAACTCCAGCCCGGCGACGAAGTGCTCACCAATGGAGGCATCGTCGGCACCATCGTGGCCCTCCAGGGCGACGACACGATCGTCCTCCGGGTCAAGCCCGACAACGTGAAGCTGACCTTCGCGCGCGGCGCCGTGGCCAGCAAGCTCGGTGCGGAGAAGAAAGCCTAGCCTGACGAGAGCGAGAACCGACATCCCATGAAAAGCCTGAAATGGAAAGCGGCTCTGATTGTGGCCATCACGCTGGCCTCCCTGTACGGGGTCTTCGGACTGCCCCGCTCGAAAGAGGAGCTCGTCGCCAACTGGAAGAAGAACATCCGCCTCGGGCTCGACCTGCGCGGCGGCTCGATGCTGGTGGTCCAGGTGCAGTTGCAGGACGCCTTCAAGGTGGAGGCCAACACGCAGATCGAGCGGCTGAAGGAAGAGCTGGCCAAACAGTCGATCCCCTACCAGTCGATCGCCCACAATGACCCGCAGACGCTGGCCGACGCCGACAAGATCGCCATCGAGGTGCGCGGCATCCCGGCCGAGAAGTCGCAACTGTTCCGCAACATCGTCGCCGAGCTGCTGCCGAGCTGGGTGCTGACGCCGCTCAGCTCCACTGACTACCGGCTGACGATGAAGCCGACCGAAGCGCTGGCGCTCAAGGAAGACACGGTGAAGCGGGCGATCACGACCATCGAAAGCCGCATCAACGGGCTGGGGCTGGCCGAGGCCAGCGTGCAGCGCCGCGGCGGCGCCGGCTCGGAGGCCGAGATCCTGATCTCGCTGCCGGGCCTGGACGACCCGGCGCGCGTGAAGAACATCCTCCAGACCGCCGCCCTGCTCGAGCTCTACGAGGTGAAGGACGGCCCGTTCCCGCGCCAGGAAGACGCGCTGGCCAAGTACGGGGGCGTGCTGCCGCTCAACACCAAGCTGATGCGGAGCGCGCCCCGGCCCGGCGACCCGGCCGGCGAAGGCTGGTACGTGGTGGCGCGCACGCCGGTAATCACCGGCCGGGACCTGCGCGACGCGCGCCCCGCCCAGGACGAATATGGCAAGTGGGAGACGGCTTTCGTGCTCTCGCAGGAGGCCAAGGGTCGCTTTGCCCGCTTCACCGAGGCCAACATCGGCAACCGGCTGGCCATCGCGCTGGACAACCAGATCCGCAGCGCGCCGGTCATCCAGAGCAGGATCGAAGACCAGGGCCGCATCACCGGCGCGGCCTCGCACCAGGACGCCAGCGACCTGGCGCTGGTGCTTCGCGCCGGCAGCCTTCCGGCGGGCATCGTCTACCTTCAGGAACAGACCGTTGGCCCCTCGCTCGGCGCGGACTCGATTCGAAAGGGGCTGGTGGCGGGCGTCATCGGCCTGGTCTTCGTCGTTGTTTTCATGGTCATCTATTACGCCGGCGCCGGCGTAAACGCGGTGGTGGCGCTGATCCTGAACGGCGTGATCCTCATCGGCTGCCTCGCCTATCTGGAGGCGGTGCTGACGCTGCCGGGCATCGCCGGCATCATCCTGCTGATTGGCATGGCGGTGGACTCCAACGTCCTTATCTTCGAGCGCATCCGCGAGGAGCTGCGCGCCGGCAAGGCCACGATGGCGGCCGTGGACGCGGGCTTCAGCAAGGCGTTCCTGACGATCATCGACACGCACGTGGCCACCGTGGTGAGCTGCGCGTTCCTGTTCATGTTTGGCACGCCGGCCATCCGCGGTTTCGCCGTGACGCTGGTCATCGGCCTGCTGGCCAATGTGTTCACCTCGGTGTTTGTCTCCCGCGCCATGTTCCAGTTTTCGCTGGCGCGGCAGGGGTTCAACCCCAGACTGAGCATCGGAATCTGACTGCGGCGCGCCGCCCGGGCGGCGCGCTTTTCGTACGGGAAGCTACATGGAGCTATTCAAGAACACCAACATCGACTTCCTCGGCAAGCAGAAGTACTTCATCGGACTCTCGCTGCTGCTGATCGCCATCGGCGTGGGCAGTTGGGCGGCCAAGGGCGGGCTGAAGTACGGCATCGACTTCACCGGCGGCGCCAACATCACCGTCCGCTTTGCCTCGAAGCCGCCGATTGACCGCATCCGGGCCGCCGTCAGCGCCCGCATCCCGGGCGAGGTCTCCGTGCAGGAGGTCACCGGAGAAAACGAGGTCATCATCGGCATCCCGCTCAAGGAGGACAAGGCGCTCCAACAGGAGCGGCAGGCGGTGGTCGAGACGCTCACGCAGACCTTCGGCGAAAAGACCGACCGGCTGGACCTGAACAATGCCAACGCGCAGATGCTGGCCGACCGCCTGCGCGAGCCGTTTCAGCGGGCGGCGATTCCGATGAACGACGAGCAGTTGGTGGCGCTGGCGCGGCGCATCCTCGAGTTCAAGAACTCGCCCCCGCGCTCGGGCGTGCTCACCAGCTTCGACCAGCTTCGGGAAGTGGAGGGCGTCACGCCGCAGATGATCGAGGTGATCCGGCAGCAGTGCTATCTGGCGCCGTTCACCATCCGCAGCGCCGAGGTCATCGGCCCGAAGATCGGCGCCGAGATGCGCAACAAGGCGGTGCTGGCAGTGCTGTACGCGCTGGGCGGGATGCTGGTGTACCTGGCGCTACGGTTTGAATTCGTTTACGGCCTGGCGGCGGTGCTGGCGGTCTTCCACGACGTGATCATCACGCTGGGCTTTTTCAGCCTGACCGACAAGGAGATCAGCCTGAACGTGGTGGCGGCCTTGCTGACGCTGGTCGGCTATTCGATGAACGACACGATCGTCGTCTTCGACCGGATCCGCGAGGTGCTGAAGCTGTCGCGAAGGGAGTTGACCCCGGCAATCGTCAACGATAGCATTAATCAGACGCTCAGCCGGACGGTGCTTACCTCGGGGCTCACGCTCATTTCGGCCCTGGCGCTGTGGCTGTTCGGCGGGCCGGTCTTGAACGGGTTTGCATTTGCTCTGGTCGTGGGTGTGATCGTCGGCACGTATTCCTCGATTTTTATTGCCAGCCCGATCCTCGTCTTCTGGCATGATCGGTTCCAGAAGAAGCGGCGGGCGGCGGCGCCGGCGGCCGCGAAGTGATAAGGGTACTCTCCGTGGCAGGCCGGTCCGAAAGAAGATTTGCGGAGCGGGGCAGAAATGGGAACCTGCCGCTCCGGATGGTGTCCATAGGGTTGTAAACGGTCTCGGCCCGTGCCATGGCGGCAGCCCGGACCGAAAGAAAAGGGAGGCCATATGTTTGAACAGTCCCTCGTGGAAGGTCGCGCCAAGACCAACAAGAGCTGGACGGTGATCCTCTCCACCATCCTCCAGGTGTTGCTTGTGGTGGTGGCGATTATCATTCCGCTGCTGAATCCGGAGATGCTGCCGCAGACGGCGTTGCAGTCGATGCTGGTGGCGCCGCCTCCGCCGCCTCCGCCGCCCCCGCCGCCCCCGCCGGCGACGCAGATGGTGCGGGTGCAGAAAGTGATTCCGCGCCAGTTCGATGGCTCCCGGCTGCTGGCGCCGAAGCAGATCCCGAAAGAGATCGCCATTATTAAGGAGGACGAGCTTCCTCCCGCCGCGGGCGTCGGTGTTGTTGGCGGCGTGCCTGGCGGCGTGCCCGGCGGCAGCCCCGGCGGTGTGATTGGCGGCATTATCAGCAGCGTGCCCACGGCCGCTCCGCCGCCCCCGCCGCCTCCGGTGAAGCAGGAAGTGAAACCCCAGGCGCCGCGCCGCATCACGGTGGGCGGCAACGTGCAACAGGCGATGCTGATTTACGCGCCCAAGCCGATTTATCCACCGCTTGCCAAGCAGGCGCGCATCCAGGGCACGGTTCGTTTTACCGCCATCATCGGCCGCGACGGAACCATTCAGAACCTGACCGTGGTTTCCGGTCATCCGCTGCTGGTGCAGGCGGCGACCGAAGCCGTGAAGCAGTGGCGGTACAAGCCGACGCTGCTCAACGGCGAGCCGGTCGAGGTGGTTACCCAGATCGACGTCAACTTCACCCTCAGCCAGTAGGGCGGTTGGCGGCGGTCTGTGAGAATTCGCAGTTCGTTTACTTCAATTCAACTCGCAGGAGAGAAAGAAGATGCTTCTTCAATTGCAAGTCTGGTCGTTCCTGTTGTTGCAGGAAGCCGGCGCCGTCTCGTTCGACCTCCGCTCGATGTGGAACCAGATGGGCTGGTTGGCGAAGGCGGTTGTCGTCGTGCTGTTCATCATGTCGGCCTGGTCGATTGGCGTGATGATTGACCGCCTGATCGTGTTCAATGCGGCCCGCAAGCAGTCCCGGCTGTTTGCTCCGGCAGTGGCGGGTGCGTTGCGCGAAGGCAAGCTCGACGAGGCGATCAAGATCGCCGACCGCTACAAGAAGTCGCACCTGGCGAAGGTGGTTGTGGCGGGCCTCCAGGAGTTCCGCGCCCACGAAGTGAGCAGCGAGATTCCGGGGGACATCATCGAGGCCTCCAACCGGGCCCTGGAGCGGGCGCAGGCCATCGTGAAGTCGGAGCTGGAGCGCGGCATCAGCGGTCTGGCGACGATCGGCTCGAGCGCCCCGTTCGTCGGCCTGTTCGGCACGGTGGTCGGCATCATCAACGCGTTCAAGGGCATTTCGACGGAGAAGTCGACCGGTCTCGGCGCGGTGGCGGGCGGCATTTCGGAAGCCCTGGTGACCACGGCCATCGGCCTGTTTGTGGCTGTGCCTGCGGTCTGGATGTTCAACTATTTCAACGAGAGGATGAAGGCGTTCGACGTCGAGATGTCGAACTCGAGCTCCGAGCTGATCGACTACTTCATCAAGCGCATCCGCGCGGGAGCGGTGAAGTAGGCGTTTCGGCCCGGCGGCAGCCGGCCCGGTGAGAATGCCTCCGGCGAGTTGAATTCAGTCAGGCGGGGGCGCTCGTGGGAGCGCCCCCGGGCGCTGGACGCCAGGATGGCAGGAAATTCACAAGGAGGCCAGACAATGGCGAAGAAAGAGAAGGCGACTCCAGGGGCCATTTCGGACATCAACGTCACGCCGATGGTTGACGTGATGCTGGTGCTGCTCATCATCTTCATGGTGGTCACGCCGATGCTTTCCAAGGGCGTGAGCGTCGACCTGGCGAAGACGATGAACCCGATCCCCATGAACGACGCCGACAAGGAAGACGCGGTCGTGGTTGCGATCACGCGCGACGGCAAGGTGTTCCTGGGTTCAAAGCAGATCAATCCGGCCGACCTCGCGCCGAAAGTGAAAGACCTGCTGGCGAACCGGCTGGACAAGACCTGCTACATCAAGTCCGACGCCCGGGCCCGGTATGAGCGCGTGGTGGAAGTGGTGGACAACCTGCGCGCCGCCGGCGTGGACAGCATTGGCCTGCTGACGGAGCTTGACGCAAAAGCCAAGGCCAGGATGGAAGCTGCGGCCGCGGCTGGCGCCGCGACCCCATCCCAGTAAAACAGGATTCGTGTCAACCCGGCCCTCCGGTAGCCGAAGGCCGGCAGCGGGGCTCCGTGAAAGCCCCAGGTGGAGAACAAAAGGAGATTTGCTATGGGAATGGCAGTTGGCGGCTCGGGCAAGGGCCCGAAGGCCGACATCAACATGACGCCGCTGATCGACGTCCTGCTCGTGCTGCTCATCATCTTCATGGTGATTACGCCGCTGACGCCCAAGGGGCTTGAGGCGCTGATTCCGCAGCCGCCCCCGCCCAATGCGCCGCCTCCGGAAGTCGACCGCACCGTGGTCATCATCATCAACAAGGACCGTTCGATGATGCTCAACACGGAGCCGATCAGCGAGGATCGTTTGCAGGAGCGTCTGATGGAAGTGTTCAAGACGCGAGCCGAGCGGATCGTCTTCGTGAAAGCGGATCCTGACCTCGAGTTCCAGTACGTGGCGAAGGCGATTGACATCGCCAAGGGCGCCCAGATGGACAAGGTCGGGCTGATGACGGCCAAGGTCGAGGCGGGCGAGTAAACCGGAGGTACCCCTGGATGAAACGCAACATCCTCATTACGCTCACTGCGGCCGCGGTGCTGCTGCTGGCCGGGGCTTCCGCAGGCTGCAAGAAGCTGGAGGCGCGCGACAACCTGAACAAGGGCGTCGCCGCGTTCAAGAGCGCCAAGTACGCTGATGCGGTGGAGTTCTTCAAACGGGCCATCGAGCTCGATCCCACCTATCCAACCGCGAAGCTGTACCTGGCCACCGCCTACATGAGCCAGTACATTCCGGGCGCCGAGTCTCCCGAGAACAAGGCTTTCGCCGAAAACGCCATCAAGTATTTCAACGAAGTTCTCCAGGAAGATCCGAAGAACACCACGGCCATCAAGTCCCTGGCCTCGCTCGCCTACCAGATGTCGAGCGGCGCCCCCACCATGGAAGAGAAGCTGGCACGGCTCGACAAGGCGGCCGAATGGTACCGGCGGCTGATCGAGGTGGACCCGAAAGAGAAAGAAGCCTACTACTCGCTCGGTGTGATCACCTGGGCGAAGTTTTATCCGAAATGGATGGAGGCGCGGGCCAAGCTGAAGATGCAGCCCAATGATCCGGGGCCTTTTAAGGACAAGAAGATCCGGGAAGAACTGCGCAAGCAGTACTGGGACATGATCCAGGACGGGATCAATAACCTCCGCAAGGCGCTCGAGATCGATCCCGAATACGACGACGCCATGGCGTACCTGAACCTGCTCTACCGCGAGCGGGCTGACCTACAGGAGGACGTGGCCGCTTACAAGAAGGACATCGAAGAAGCCGACCAGTGGATCAACAAGACGCTGGAGACCCGCAAGATCAAGGCGGAACGCGCTTCGAAGAAGACCGGCGGGGTCGTCAGCGAGCAGTAGAGGCCGCTCGCCCGCAGGGGGGCCAGCGGAGGGAATCCGATACAATGAAGGCGAGGGAGCCATCCCTCGCCTTCCGTCTATTGGCGGCGCCATACCGTGACGAAACGACCAGCCCCACCGGCGACATTGAGCGAACCACCAGCCACCGGGGAGGCTGCTGCGACGATTGCGCCGGAAATCGTTGCCGCCTTTGAGAAGCTCGAAGAAAAGCTGAAAGAGCTGCGCCCGCACGAAGACCTGGCGCTGCTGCGGCGGGCCTTTGAGTTTGCGGCGCAGCGCCATGCCGGCCAGAAGCGGGCCTCGGGCGAGCCCTACATGGCTCACCCGCTGGCCGTGGCGGAGATCCTGGCCGAGATGCAGATGGACCAGGTGTGCCTGGTCACGGCTCTGCTGCACGACACGCTCGAGGACACCACCGCGACCCTCGACGAGATCCGCCGGCAGTTCGGCGAAGAGGTGGCGCGGTGCGTCAACGGCGTCACGAAGCTCAGCAAGATCGAGATGCACAATCGCGAGGAGCGGCAGGCGGAAAGCGTCCGCAAGATGCTGCTCGCGATGGTGGAAGACATCCGCGTCATCATCGTGAAGCTGGCGGACCGGCTTCACAATCTGCGCACGCTCGACTCGCTGCCGCGCGAGCGGCAGGAGCGCATCGCCGCCGAAACGCTGGAGCTGTACGCGCCCATTGCGCACCGGCTCGGCATGGGCAAGCTGCGCGCCGAGCTGGAAGACCTGGGCTTCCGTTATCTGGATCCGGACACCTGGCGGGAGGTGACCGAGGCGATCGAAGAGCGCCGGCGCAGCAGTCATCTGGATCTGGAGGAGATCCGCAGCCACATCCAGAAGCGGCTGGCCGAGGAAGGCATTCCGGCGCGGGTGGAGGCGCGCATCAAGAGGCCGTGGTCGGTCTACCAGAAGCTGCGCCGCCAGAAGATCACCATCGAGCAGGTTTACGACCTGCTGGGCGTGAGGATCATCACGGACTCGGTGAAGAACTGCTATGCGGCGCTGGGCATCATTCATCAGGAATGGCATCCGATCCCCGGCCGCATCAAGGACTTCATCGCCATCCCGCGGCCGAACCTCTACCAGTCCTTGCACACTTCGGTGATGGGGCCGGGCGGGGTACCGTTCGAGGTGCAGATCCGCACCGAACAGATGCACCGCCTTGCCGAGGAGGGCATTGCCGCCCACTGGAAATACAAGGAGGGCAAGAAAGGCCCGGGCGAAGACGACCAGCGCATCGCCTGGCTGCGGCAGCTTGTCGAATGGCAGCGCGAGATGCGCGACCCTTCGGACTTCATGTCGAACCTCAAGGTCGACCTGTACCCGGAGGAGGTGTACTGCTTCACGCCGAAGGGCAAGATCGTTGTGCTGCCGCGCGACGCGACGCCGGTCGATTTTGCCTACGCGATCCACACCGACGTGGGCCACACCTGCGTGGGGGCGCGCGTGAACGGCCGGATGGTGCCGCTGAAGCACCCGCTGCGCAACGGGGACGTGGTGGAGATCATCACCCAGGCCGGCAGCCGGCCGAGCCGGGACTGGCTGTCGTTTGTCAAGACGGCCCGCGCGCGGAACAAGATCCGCCATGTGATCAACGCGACCGAGCGCGAGAAGGCGATCGAGCTCGGCCAGCGGCTGCTGGAGCGTGAGGCGCGGCGGCTCGGAGTGACGCTCAGCCGGATCAGCCGGCAGCAGATGGAAGCCGTGGCGGCCGAGTACGGCTGCGCGAAGATCGAAGACCTGCACGCGGCCCTGGGCTGGGGAAAGTTCTCGGCGCGGCAGGTGCTGGGCAAGCTGGCGCCCGAGGCGGTGCAGGAGGAACAGGCCGCGCCGGCACAAGAGACGGCGCCGCCGCGGGTCCGGTCGGGCGAGGAGGGCGATTACGTCATCCAGGTGAAGGGCGTCAACGACCTGCTCACCTACCGCGCCAAATGCTGCAACCCGATCAAGGGCGAGCCCATCGTCGGCTACATCACGCGTGGCAAGGGCGTGGCGGTTCATTCGAAGAGCTGCCCGAATGTGCAGAACCTGATGTATGAGGCGGAACGG
This sequence comes from Bryobacteraceae bacterium, assembly GCA_049969655.1. Classification (GTDB taxonomy): domain Bacteria; phylum Acidobacteriota; class Terriglobia; order Bryobacterales; family Bryobacteraceae; genus JANWVO01. The sequence continues at coordinate 57,150 of JBMFOK010000011.1, read as the reverse complement.
CGGATCGAGGTCGAGTGGGCGCGCACGGCGAACACGAGTTTCCACGTCCGGCTGGTGGTGCGCACCGACGACCGCGCCGGGATGCTGAACAACCTGACGCAGATCCTGTTCGACGACAACGTCAACATCCGCAGCGTGGAGGCGCACGCCGACGACCGGAACTTCGATTCGGCCGTGGTGGAGATGACCATCGAGGTCCGGGACAAAAAACAGCTGGAACGGCTGGTGCAGGCCATGCGGCGGGTGCCGGGCGTGCGCGACATCGAACGGATCCACTAGGAAGCCTTGTGCACATGACCATGACTCTCTGTACCGACCCCCGGCACATTGCGGTTTCGAAGTCCCGTGGCGTTACGATCGACTGGGCCGACGGGCACCAGAGCCACTACAGTTGCGAATACCTTCGCGACCACTGTCCGTGCGCCACCTGCACCGGCGCGCATGGCACCGAACCGCAGCCGTCCAGCTATTCAAAGCCCGCTCAAAGCCCGTTTCCGATGTACCGTCCGAAGCTGAAGATGGAGCGCATCGAGGAAGTGGGCACGTATGCGTTCAAGGTGGACTGGAACGACGGCCACAATGCGGGCATTTACAGTTACGAGTACCTGCGCCGCATTTGCCCGTGTCCGGAATGCGAAGCCGCCCGGCGCGAGGGGCGGCTATAGGGGCCGGTCCGGTCAGTAGCGCCAGCTTTTCAGGTCGGCGCCGGGCGGGTGGTTTTTCTCCATGCGATCGAGGATCCGCGGCAGATACATGGTGTGGTAGCGGAGCCGGCTGATGGCGTTGGGCAGGTTCGGATCGCCGTTCCAGCAGTGTTCAAAGCGGTCGCCGTAGGCGACGGTGGCCTCGGCGGGCGGGTTCTGCGCTTTCTTCAGAAATTCCTCCATCAGATAGACGGCGTTGTTCAGATAATAGTTGTCCATGTCGCCGACGTAGATGTGGATTTTTCCGCGCAGGCTGTGGCCGATTTTCGGCCAGTCGCGTTGGAGAATGTAGCGCAGGTCGTAGTTTTCCCGCCAGTATTCCGCTACCCTTCGGTTGATTTCCCCGGTGATTTTATCGAAGATCCGGGCTGGATATCCGTCCGGGCCGGGTGGCGAGTAGACGGCCTCCCAGATGTCGAACTGCTGGCCGCTGCGGGATTTCGTTCCGAGGGCCAGCTCCATGCGGTTCATCTGCTCGAGCGTGATGGAGACCTCGCCCAGCCAGTTGCGCTTGCCGGGCCGGGGAACGCGGAGGTGCGGGCCTTCGACGAAGTAGGCATTGCGGTCCTCGTAGATGTTGACAAGGGTGTAGGCCCGGAAGTCAATGGGGTCGGGGCAGGCGGCGAAGGCGCCGTTGAAGTCATCGGGATAGAAGATCTGCGCAGCGAGGGCTTCCCAACCGCCGGTGGAGCCGCCGTAGGTAAAGCGGGCCCAGCCCTGGCCGATGCCGCGGAAACGGCGCTCGATTTCAGGAATCAGCTCGTGCATGATGGCGTCGCCATAGGGCCCGAGATTGGCGGAATTAACGGCGTAGGAATCGTCGTAATACGGGTTGGCGTGCTGGATTTCCACGACGAGAAAACGCGGGAATCCGGGCGAAATCCACTTTTGATAAAACTCCCACGCCTCCTGCTGCTGGATCCGGTTGTAGCCGTGGAGGCGGAAGCGCTCGCTGTAGTCGGGCTTCAGGTCGGGATCGGGAGGCTCGGTGCGGAAGCCGCTGAAGTCGTGGGGAAAGTGGCCGTGGAAGACCATCAGCGGGTAGCGCGCTTCGGGGTGCTCGTCAAAGCCGTGGGGCAGCAGGACGTGCGCCCCGAGATAGACGGGCCGGCCCCAGAACTCGCTGAGGAGACGGCTCTGGATACGGATGTGGCGGACATACTTCGTGTCTTTGGGCGGCTCGATGGGCGGTATCGACTGGTCGAGTGCAAGGGCGATGCGGGCGGTGCGGTCGAGCTGAATCTCGCGGGGCTTTGAATAGAGGTTGCCCGGTGCGCGGTTCCACTGGCGGCCTTCGCCGCGGTCGACCGGGAGTATGAGGACGCGGCCGTCTTTCAGATGGTAGGTGTCGTAGATGTCGAAGACGGCCTGGACGAAGTACCGTCCCGGCCTGAGGTCTTCGATGCGGTCGATCGGGTAGCCAGGCGTGTCCGGGCGGAAGCGCAGGGAGGCGCCGGGCTGCCAGGCCTCGATGTCCTGTCCGAAGACGATCTGTGTTTTCGGCCCGTCGGTAATCTGGAAGCGGGGCTCGGCTGAGGGATCGGTGGAGAACAGCACCAGCAGGCGCCCGTCGAGGGGCCTGGCCGCCTGCGCGGCGGGCAGGGAGACCTCTATGGTCTGCCCCGCCGCCGCGAGGGCGAAGAGGAGGGCGATTACCAGAGTCTGCATTGTTTTTCCGGGGGGCGCACCATCGGATCGCCCGGTTTGCACCCGAAGGCCTTGTGGAATTCAGGCATGTTCTGCAACGTGCCGATGGCGCGGAAGCGGGGCAGCGGGTGCGGGTCCGTGTTGAGCCGCAGCCGCATGGCTTCCGGCCTGTCGACGACGGCCCATGTGCGGGCGAAGGCGAGGAAGAAGCGCTGGTCGGCGGTGAAGCCGTCAAGCACGGGTCCTTCCTTTCCTTTCAGGGAGCGGTGATAGGCGCGGTAGGCGAGGGTGAGGCCGCCAAGGTCTCCGAGCGCCTCGCCGACGACGAGGCGCCCGTTGTGACGCAAACCCTCGCCGACGTCAAGGTTGTTGAACTGGTCGATGACGCAGGCGGTGCGCTGCTCGAACTTCTTCCGGTCTTCCGGCGTCCACCAGTCGCGCAGGTTGCCATCGGCGTCGTATTTTGAGCCCTGGTCATCGAAACCGTGGCCCATTTCGTGGCCGATGACGGCGCCGATGGCGCCGTAATTGACCGCATCATCGGCCTCCATGTCGAACAGCGGCGGCTGAAGGATGCCGGCGGGGAAGGCGATTTCGTTCATCAGCGGGTTGTAGTACGCGTTGACCGTGGGCGGCGTCATGCCCCAGTCATTGCGGTCGATCGGTTTGCCGATCTTCGACATCTGGTAGCGGCGGTTGAATTCGCCGGCCGCGCGGACGCTCTCGAAGAAACGGTCGCGGCGGATGTTGACGCCCGCGTAGTCCCGCCAGCGGTCCGGGTAACCGATTTTAGCGTAAAATGCGTTCAGTTTGGCGATGGCGTTTTTCTTTGTTTCGGGCTGAAGCCAGTCCGCCTTTTCCAGCTCTTCGCGGAGCGTGGCGCGGAGATTCTCCACCATTTCGAGCATGCGTTTTTTCGCCTGTGGAGGAAAATACCGCGCGACGAATTCGCGGCCAAGGGCGTCGCCGAGAGTGCGGTCCACGATGTCCGTGCACTGCCGCCAGCGCGGTGGAGGCTCTTTGGCGCCTGTAAGCACCATGCCTGAGAAGCGGAACGCCTCATCGCGGAAGGGTTTTGAAAGCTGCGGCGCGGCGCTGCTGGCAATGCGCCAGCGAAGCCAGATCTTCCAGTTCTCGAGCGGCACGGCGGCGATCTGCTCGTTCAGCTTCTTCAAAAACTTCGGCTCCATGACGTTGACGGGCGTGGTCTCAGGCAGATCAAAGAGGCGGAAGGCATGGCGCCAGTCGTAGTCGGGCGTGAGCGCGTTGACGCCGGCGAGATCCATCCTGTGGTAACGGGCGTAGGGGTCGCGGCGCTCGACATTGGTGAGCATGGCGCCGGCGAGCTCCTTTTCAAAGGCCATCACCCGGCGGGCCATGTCGGCGGCGCGTTCCTGCGGCTCGCCGAGCAGCACGAACATGCGCTCGACGTGGCGGAGGAACTCTTCGCGGATCTTCTGCGAGCGCGGGTCTTCGCGGAAATAATAATCCCTGTCCGGAAGCGAAATGCCGCCGGCGCCGATGTTGGCGATCATTTCGCGGCTGTTTTTCATGTCCGGCATGGCGATGAGCAGGGCCGGCGCGCCGCCGGTCACCTGAAGACGGGTGAGCGCGGCGCGGAGGTCGTCGAGGCCCGAGATCTTTGCGATGCGGTCGAGCTCGTCGCGGATGGGCTCGACGCCGCGGGCGTCGAGCGTGGATGTGTCCATGCAGGCGGCATAGAGATCGCCGATCTGGCGGATATGGGGCGCGGCGGGCGCTTTCGAGGCGGCGGCCTCTTCGAGAATGGTTCTCAGGCGCTCGCGGTTCTTCTCGTTCATCACCGCCATGGTGCCCCAGCGCGACTGGTCGGGCGGCATGGGGTTGTGGTCGATCCACCCTCCGTTGGCGTAGCGCCAGAAGTCTTCGCAGGGTTTGCAGGAGGGATCCATGTCCTGCCTGTTGATGCCGCTCTTCTGCGCGGGCAGGGTGGAGGCCAGCGCGAGAGCGAGGAGAAAGCCGGTCAGCTTGCGCATGCCTCCAGTTTAACGGGAGGCGATGCCGAAGACCTTTTCGGCATATTCGCGGCTGATGCGGAGGCTTTCCTCGAGCGGGCGGGTAACGGGCGTTTCCCTGTCCCAGGCAAGTTCCACCGAAAGATAGCCGGTGAAGCCGGTGCTGCGCAGATGGCGGGCGACGGCGCGATAGTCGATGTCGCCATCGCCGAAATCCTCCATCCACACGCCGCCGCGGGAGTTGCGGACGTGCAGGCCGCGGAGGCGGGGACCGCACTCGCGCAGAAGCGTCAACACGTCGAGTCCGGCGCGGTAGACCCAGTGCGTATCCAGGCAGACGCTCAGGAAACGGCGCTCGGTGCCAGCGAGCATGAAGCGCCACTCGCGCGCGTCATCGGCCAGTTCCGGGGCGTGCTGGTGGAGCATGAGGCGGACGCCCGCGTTTCCCAGCGCCCAGCCGAGCGTGTTGAGGGCTTCGGCCTGGACCTTCAGCTCCTCGCCGGTCTTGGGGCGGCCGAGCGGGTCTGGATTGAAAACGATGGCGTCCAACGGGCGGCTGCGGAGGATGCGCTGGGCCAGTTCCACGGTGGCGGCAATGGTCTGGCGCGCCGCCTGCGGCGTATGCATCGGGCCGCCGTTGTAGACCGTGGAGCAGCGCAGGCCTGACTGCTCAAGAGCGCGGAAGGTGATGCGGTCCAGGCCGGGCGCGAAGAACAGGCTCATCAGCTCCACGTCTCGATAGCCGGCGCGGGCGAAGGCCTGGCAGATTTCCGCAATGTGGTCCTGGGCGCGTCCGCCGGAACGCGCGTAATATTGCGTCCAGACATAAACGCCCGCCTGGAGAACGGGCTCGTATTCGGGCGAGTCCTGCGCGGCGAGGGGCGCGGCCGCAAGGGCAAGGAACCGGCGCCGGTTCATGCGGGAATCCTCCGCAGGAGACTATATCGGATAGCGGGCGTCCGCGCCAGTCAACCGGCGGAAGGCGCACGTGGCACGAAGCGCAGCGCCGCCGAGTTCATGCAATAGCGGAGGCCCGTTGGCGGCGGACCGTCCGGGAAGACATGGCCGAGATGCGCCTCGCAGCGGGCGCAGAGAACCTCCACACGCACCATTCCGTAGGAGAAGTCCTTTTCGAGCCGCAGGTTGATTTCGTGCAGCGGCTGAAAAAAGCTGGGCCAGCCGGTGCCGGAGTCGAATTTGGCGCGCGAATCAAAGAGCGCCGTGCCGCAGCAGGCGCAACGGTAAATGCCGTCGCCGTGATGGTCCCAATATTCGCCGGTGAATGGCGCTTCGGTGCCCTTGCGGCGGGTGACCAGGCACACCTGCGGTGGCAGTTCCTTCTGCCATTCGTTGTCGGGCTTTTTCACCGGCGGCAGGTCGGCGAAACCCAGGAACCGGCCGGAATCGTCGAATTCGGCGATTTTCATGCGTTTCGGACCGGAAAAGAATGGCTTCATTTCGTGTTGCTCCGCACGAGCCGGGGACAGGCCTTTTTCAGTTTTTCCATCTTTGGAACGGCGTTGAAGAAGATATACGGGTTCGACGGATTGTTGGCCGCGTAGTCCTGGTGGTAGTCCTCGGCCGGATAAAACGCCTTGAATGGAACGACCTCGGTGACGATTTTCGAGCGAAATACCTTCGCTTCTTCAAGCTTCCGGATGTAGGCATCGGCGATCCGTTTCTGCTCTTCGTTCATGTAAAAGATGGCCGAGCGGTACTGAGGGCCGACGTCGGGGCCCTGACGGTTGAGCTGGGTGGGGTCGTGGGCGACCTCGAAGAAGACGCGCAGGAGCTGGCCGTAGGTGACCGCCATGGGGTCATAGGTGATCTCGATGGCTTCGGCGTGGCCGGTGTCGCCCATGGAGACGCGGCGGTAATTGGCCGTTTCTTTGGAGCCGCCCGAATAGCCGGCGACGACGTCCTTGACGCCCTCGACCATTTCGAAGACCGCCTCGGTGCACCAGAAGCAGCCGCCCGCGAGCACGGCCTTGCGCAGACCGGGCGAGGGCTTCTCGTCGACGGGCGGATCCGGGAACTGTGCGGCGGATGGATTCCAGGTCATGGCAACAATCAGGCTGCTCAGCGCAAGCCACCTCATACCGGATTGGATGGAGCCGGCCGGCGGCGCGGTGCAAACAGTGCGATCCGGGTCAGGCGAAACGCGGCGGGCGGCGGACGAAAGCGGTGCGCGCCTCCAGGGCGGCGCCGATCCGCAGTAGCACAGGCTCGTCCCACGGGCGGCCGATCAACTGACAGCCGATGGGCAGCCCGGCCGAGGAAAAGCCCGCGGGCAGGGAGAGAACGGGCAGGCCGAGCAGGTTGATGCCGCGCAGCAGGCGCGTGGCGGCGAGGCGCGTGTCCTCTGCCTGGCCGCAGACTTCGACCTCTTTCTGACCGATGAGCGGCGCGGTCATGGGCGTGGCGGGCACGAGCAGCGCGTCGACTTTTTTGAGGATGTCGAGGAAGACGCCGAGGATCCGCCGCCGGAGCCGCTGCGCCTGGACGTAGTCGACGGCCGGGATCAGGCGGCCCATGTCGAGCAGGGTGCGGATGCCGGCGCTGTAGGAAGAGGGCTTCTTGCGGAGGTAGGGTTCGTGGACGGCGGCGGCCTCCACGAGCAGCGTGGTGTGGGCGAGGGCGTTGAGCTGTTCGCCGTCGGGCAGGCGCACGCGATGGAGTGCGGCGCCGAGATCTTCGGCGGTGTAGGCCATGAAGTAGACGGCCGCATCGACTTCCTTTTCGATCCGCTCGAAGAAAAAGTTGCGGGGCAGGCCGATGCGGATGCCATTGAGCGAGGGCTCGCCGTCCGGCGGCAGGCAGCGCGGGACGGGGCGGTCGACGGAGGCCGGATCTTTCGGATCATGACCGGCCATGGCCTCGAACAGGAGTGCGGTATCGCGCACGGACAGCGCCATCGGGCCCATGTGGTCGAGCGTGTAGCCCAAGGGCAGCACGCCGTATTTCGACACGCGGCCGAAGGTGGGCTTGAGCCCGGTGACGCCGCACCACGAGGAGGGCACACGGATGCTTCCGCCGGTGTCGGTGCCGGTGGCGCCGAGAGCCATGCCGGTGGCGACGGCGACGGCGCTGCCGCCAGAGGAGCCGCCGGGGCTGCGTTCGGGATCCCACGGGTTGCGCACCGCTCCGTAATACGGGTTCTCCGAGGTGATCCCATAGGCGTGCTCGTGGAGGTTGGTTTTGCCGACCATGACGGCGCCGGCGTTGCGCAGGCGCGCCACCACGGTGGCGTCGAATTCGGGGACGAATTCGGCGAAGGTCTTCGAGCCGCCGGTGGTGCGGATGCCGCGGGTGCAGAAGAGGTCCTTGTGGGCGATGGGGATGCCGTGCAGCGGGCCGCGGTCGAGCCCGGAGGCAAGCTCGGCGTCCGCCGCCCGGGCCTGCTCCAGGGCCAGATCGGCCGTCACGGTGATGAACGCCTTGAGCTCGGGGTTCCACTTCTCGATGCGCGCCAGGCAGTCCAGGGTGAGCTCAACGGAGCTGACGGCGCGGCGGCGCAGCGCTGCAGCGGCTTCAACGATCGTCATGAGCGCGGCTCCGGCTGGTTGGCGTCCACCTGAAAGATCTCGGCCGGCTCTTCGCCCCAATCGAGCATGCCGCGCAGGCCGAGCAGCGTGCGCGAGATCGCCCTGAGGCGTTCCAGCGCGGCCTCCGGCAACTCAACGCGGTGGGCGTCCGCCACCGACTTCCAGTCAGGAAGGAACGAAGACGGCATGGTTTAATGATGGCATGCCGATCCGCGACCTGACGAGTGGAGGAGCGCCCGCGCCGCTGCTTGAATGGAACGAGGAAGAAGCGATGTTCCGAGCGGCCGTGGCCGAGTTCGCCCGGCAGGAAATTGCCCCGCGCGTGCGGGCGATGGACGAGGCCGGGAAACTGGAGCCGGCGCTGCTGCGGCAGCTCTTCGAAATGGGGCTGATGGGGATCGAGATCCCTGAGGAGCTGGGCGGCCAGGGCGGCACGTTCACGCAGGCCCTGATCGCGATTGAAGAGCTGGCAAAGGTGGATCCGGCAGTGGCGGTGGTGGTGGACGTGCAGAACACGCTGGTCAACACCGCCATACGCCGCTGGGGAACCGCGGAGCAGCAGCGCCGGTGGCTGCCGCGGCTGGCGGCGGACACGGTGGGCGCCTACGCGCTAAGCGAGGCTGGGGCGGGGTCGGACGCATTTGCGCTGGCGGCGCGCGCGGCGCGGGACGGCGCGGAATACGTGCTGACGGGCCGCAAGCTGTGGATCACGAACGCGGCCGAGGCGGGCCTGTTCCTGGTGTTTGCCAACGCTAACCCGGAAGCCGGGCACCGCGGCATCACCTGTTTCGTGGTGGAGCGCGGGGCGCGCGGCCTGGAAGTCGGCCGCAAGGAGGACAAGCTGGGCATTCGCGCTTCATCGACCTGCGAGCTGATTCTGGACGGCGTGCGGGTGCCGGAACAGGACGTGCTGGGGGAGCCGGGCAAGGGGTACAGGATCGCGATTGAGACGCTGAATGAAGGGCGGATCGGCATCGGGGCGCAGATGACGGGACTGGCCACGGCGGCGCTCGCTCACGCCATCGGGTACGCGAAACAGCGCAAGCAGTTCGGTCAGGCGATTGCGGAGTTTCAGGCGGTGCGGATGGAGCTGGCGCGGATGGCGACCGACATCGAGGCGGCGCGGCTGCTCGTTTACAACGCCGCGCGGCGGCGCGAGGCGGGGCTCGACTTTATCAAGGAAGCGGCGATGGCGAAATACCGCGCTTCGGAGATCGCCGAGACCGTGGCCTCGCGCGCCATCGAGATCCTCGGCGGGGTGGGCTTTACACGCGACTATCCGGTGGAGAAGCTCTACCGGGACGCGAAGATCGGGCGGATTTACGAGGGCACGACGAACATGCAACTGCTGACGATTGCCAGGCAAGTGCTTTCGTGAGCGCTGGAACGGTTCCTTGGGGGCGGGCATCTATCAGGAGGAGAGACGAGGGATGAGGTGGCTGGCTGTTTTTCTGATGATGACCATGCCCGCACTGGCATGGCAGGCGCCGGACCCGAGTCCGGAAGAGATTGACCGCATCATCCGCCGCATGGCGGAGAAGGAAACCGAGTTTGCGCGGGCGCGGGAAAGGTACATCTGGCACCAGCGGTACCGGTTCGAGGAGCTGGGGCCGGACCGCCGTCCGGTGGGCAAGCTGGAGATGGAGATGGACGTGCTGTTCGATGACGCCGGCAGGCGGATCGAACGCGTCACCTATGCGCCGATGAACACCCTGCGCAACATCATTTTTACGCCGGAAGACGAGCAGGACATGCGCAACGTGCAGCCGTTCGTGTTCACGCTGAAGGACCTGCCGAACTACCGCGTGCGTTATCTGGGCCGGGAGAAGATCGACGAGATCGACTGTTACGTTTTCGCGGTGAAGCCGAAGTCGATGGTGGAGGGGCAGCGTTATTTCGCGGGCATCGTGTGGGTGGACGACCGGGACCTTCAGATCGTGAAGACCTACGGGCGCGGCGTGGGCACGGGCAAGCGGGTGGCCAACCAGCGATTTCCGAAATTTGAGACCTGGCGCGAACAGATCGATGGCAAGTACTGGTTTCCCACTTATACGGTCTCCAATGACGTACTGAACTTTGAAAACGGCCCCATCCCGATCCGGCTGGTGATGACCTACCGGGACTACAAGCAGTTCAAGGCCGAAACGACGATCACCTTCGAGGGAGTGGACGAGCCGGCCGCTCCTGCCAAGCCGCCGGCGAAGAAACAGTAGGCAACCATTCGGCGCCGTTTTTTCGCCATTCGACTCGGCGTGTTCGCCATTGGGGGCTGAATCTTACCCTGCCGGGCGGGCGTCAGAGATAATAACAGGTAGTTCATGCCAGACCACGGGTTCCGCGCCCGCCGAGACTGGGCAGCACTGAAAAGACGGTTGCGCGAGCTGAAGATGATCGCCTGGGGTGCGATCCATGTGGAGCACCCGGTGATGGCGCACATCGTGCCGATCCGCCGCTGCAACCTTTCGTGCGCCTACTGCAACGAGTATGACGACGTGTCGAAACCGGTCGACACGGTGGTGATGCTCGAGCGGATCGACCGGCTGGGGCGGCTGGGCACGTCGATCATCACGATCAGCGGCGGCGAGCCGCTGCTGCATCCCGACCTGGACCAGCTGATCCGGCGGATCCGGCGCAACGGCGCCATCGCCGGGCTGATCACGAACGGATATCTGCTGACGAGAGAGCGCATCGAGCGCCTGAACCAGGCGGGACTTGACCACATGCAGATTTCGATCGACAACGTGATGCCGGACGAGGTGTCGAAGAAGAGCCTGAAGGTGCTCGACCGGAAGCTGCAACTGCTGGCCAAGCATGCGCTGTTCCATGTAAACATCAACTCGGTGGTGGGCGGCGGCGTGCGGCATCCGGACGACGCGCTGGTGATTGCGAAGCGGGCGCTGGAACTGGGCTTCAGTTCGACGATCGGCATCATCCACGACCATACGGGCCAGTTAAAGCCGTTGAGCGACCGCGAGCGGGAGATTTACCTCCAGGTGAAGGCGCTGGAAAAGCGCAATTATTCGCAGCTCAGCTTTTTCCAGGAAAACATCGCCCGCGGGTTGCCGAACCGGTGGCGGTGCCGGGCCGGCGCGCGTTACCTGTACATCTGCGAGGACGGCCTCGTCCACTACTGCTCGCAGCAGCGCGGCTATCCGGCCAGGCCGCTGGCCGAATACACGCTGGAAGACTTCCGCCGCGAATATCTCACCGAGAAGGACTGCGCGCCGCACTGCACGGTAAGCTGTGTGCATTACGTGTCGTACTTTGATTTCTGGCGCGCGCCTCAGACGCTGCCGGATCCGCGTCGCGCACTGGGGGAGCCGCAGCGGCAACTGGTGCAGATCACGACGGCGGGGCGCTGAGTGCAGCGCCGGCGGTCAGCCTTCCAGCGCAAAGTGCGCGGAGAGGGCCTTCAGGCAGCGCGCGGCGGCCTGACCATCCCAGAGATCGGGGACGCGGGCCCCGGGGCGCGCAAGCCCGTGCTGCCTCCAGGCAGCGAGGATCGAGTCCTTCCGGGTTCCCGCCAGCACGTTGGTGCCCTGCTCGACCGTGATCGGCCGCTCGGTGTTGTCGCGCAGCGTGAAGCAGGGGATGCCGAGCACGGTGGTCTCTTCCTGGATGCCGCCGGAGTCCGTGAACACGGCGGCGGAGGCGGACGTCAGGCTGAGGAACTCGATGTAAGACAGCGGATCGAGCAGTCGGATGCGGCCACGCTTCCAGGCTTCCGAAGACTGGAGACGGGCGCGCGTGCGCGGATGGACAGGGAAAACGAGGGGCAGGTCGCGGCTGATTTCGGCCAGGGCGTCCAGGATGCTCTCCAGAGCGGCGGCGTCATCGACGTTGGCAGGCCGATGCAGCGTGACCACGCCGTAGGAGCGTGGCTCCAGGCCGAGGGCAGCGGGCAGGTTCGCCTGGCGCGCCTGCTGGAGATGACGGCGGAGAGAGTCGATCATGAGGTTGCCGACGAGATGGATTCGAGCCCTGTCGATGCCTTCACGCTCGAGGTTGGCGACGCCGCTGGGCTCGCTGACGAGCAGAAGATCGGAGATGGCGTCGGTGAGGACGCGGTTGATCTCTTCCGGCATGGAGCGGTCGAAACTGCGCAGGCCGGCTTCGACGTGGATGACGGGCACGCACAGTTTGGCGGCCACCAGCGCGCATCCCAGGGTGGAGTTCACATCACCGACGACGAGGACGGCATCGGGGCGGGTGTCGAGGACAACGGGTTCGAAGCTGCGGAGAATCTCCGCTGTCTGCTGGGCGTGCGAGCCGGAGCCGACGCCGAGGTAATAGTCCGGGTCAGGCAGGCCGAGATCGCGGAAGAAGGCGCCGGACATCTGCTGATCATAGTGCTGGCCGGTGTGGACGAGCACCGGGTGGAAGCGGCTGTCGGAGTGCAGAGCCTCGAGCAGCGGCGCCAACTTCATGAAATTGGGCCGCGCCCCGCCCACGCACACCACCCTAAGGGACGACTTCTTTCCCGGCTGTGACATTTCGCGTCTTTTCAGTTTGCCACGGCCCGAGGGGGTCTCTTTCCCGGCGAAAGAGAAGGGGGCCCGCGTGGCGGGCGCCTGCGCGGGCCCGAGAATGGATGAACCGGAGGCTTGTTCTTACTTCTTCAGCGTGCGGATGAAGGCGATGACGTTGTCGAGATCGCCGGGCTGAAGGGTCTTGACGAGAGCCTTGTGGTTGGCGGCCTCGTTGAACTTTTTGGCGATTTCGGCGTCCTTCATGGCCTGAATCTCCTTGCCTCCAAGGGGAAGCAGCTTCTCGCCGAACTTTTTCTGCATGGCCGGCGTGCCGGCGCCGTCCTCGGCGTGGCACGTCTTGCAGCGCTTCATGTAGAGCTCTTTCCCCTTTTCGGCGTCCCCCGCACCGAAGGCCGGGGCGAGGATAAGACTCGCAAACGCAACCGGAACGAACAGGCGAAGATATCTGGGCATGAATCAGACCTCCATGTCTACTTATACGCGATTCTACAGGGTCCTGTTGCCATAATCCGCAGGTGAGCGCGCCAGGCTGGGTTTCCGTCCGGGCCCGCAAGCGCTCGAAAACGAATGAAGCGGGTCCGCGGTGCATTCCGGTGCGCACGCCTGAGAGCGCAACCAGGGCCGGGTGGATCCTCAGAACGGGCTGTCCGAGGGGGCCGTGTAACGGATCTCTTTCGTGCCCTCGTCGAGGCCAACGATCCGGATGGTTCGTACCTTTGGGGCCGGCGGAGAGGGGACCGCCACCGGGGCGCCGCGGACGGCGGGCCTCAAATCAGGCGCTCCGGCAGCCGTAGCCGACGCCAGCACGGACTGGAGCATGCGCTGTCCCATTTCCCGGACCGCCGCCCGGGCCTGTTCGAAGCCGGCTTCCAGTTCCGAAGCCGGAATATCGAGGTCCAGCGCGAGCTGATTGCCCGTGTTTTTGATCTGAGCCCGTCTGAGCCATGCAGCCGGACCGTCTTTGCCCAGGGCTCCGGCCAGTTGTGTCATGCCCGCCAGATGCTGGGCGGCCTCCGGACTGTCCGCCGTGAGCACGGTGTGCAGGCGCAGACCGCGCTGGAGCGAGATGGAGAGTTCCATGTCGCGGACCGAATCGAGCCCTCCAGGGCCAGCCTGCTCTCCCGGCCGGGCCTCCAGGCCCGCCGCCACAAGCCAGATTTCCGACTCGGCTGCCAGGCGGGACGCCTTCCCGTACAGATCCGGATCCTGGATGCCCCCCTTGCGTTCGAGAATCAGCGCCAGGGACGCACGGTCTCCAATGAGAAGGAGCCGGTTGGCCACCACTGCCATCAACGGTTCTTCGGGCTTCGCCTTTGGGGGAACGAACAGATCCGCTCCGCGGAATTTTTCCATTGCCGTTCCAGGGGGCAGGCCCTTCTTGAGCCGGGTCCGGTCGATCACGCCTTCCACGGCGACGACCATTCCTTCGGCGGATGCGTGATCGGAGACATCGATTGCGACCCCGGAAGCGATGATGCGCTCGAGCGTGGTCACTGCCTGAAGTCCCAGCCCGGAGGCTTCGAGGCGCGTTTCAGCGCCTGCGAGCTGCCGGGAGAGGATCCGGCCGGCCGGGGAGTTCTTCGCGCGTGTCCAGTCCACGGCGAGGATCCATTTCGCCTGGGGATGAACCAGCTTCCACGGATCCGAAGACAGCTCCGGTTGCGCGGCCGGTAGGGAGAGGAGCATAGCAGAACCGGCCATCCACAGCAATCGGATGGAGTAGACCGCTCTGGTTATGGCATTCATCCTTGCTCTTCCATCGGCGGGGCAGACGCAACCCTTTAGCGCTTCCTCGCGCCGGGGCGCGCTTCGGCACGTCACGGCAGTGAGTGGGAAAATATGGGTGGTGGCGGCCCGACCGCGGCCGGGGAATCGGTCTCTGGCTGGAGGGGCTTATCCGTGGATTGTTTCCGGGATTCACGGAAGCGACTCACGGGATGGGATCCGGACAGGGCGTGACCGCACGGCGACCGAAAAGGTAGGGAAATAGGGAAAACGTCAGCTCCGGATGGCCCGCGGGAATGGAGGCGGCGGTTTCCCATTGCGTGCGTGGGAACCTGAGAGCAGATGATTCAGAGCGGTGGTTGAAGGATCCAGCCAGCAGGTAGCCCGTCGTGCAGGGAATCGTCTCCGGGCCGAGGGACCAGACCGGCTGCGGGCGTCATGGAGCGCATTCGAACCCATATGATTGGCAGGACCGGAGATCCTGAGCGGGCAGCCCCTGGCCCACCAGAGGCGAGCCTGCACCATCAGGAGGGCGGGAAGACGGAGCGGTGCTCCCTGTTGAGGACGGCGGCGTGGGTGGCGCTCCATGTCCTGCATCCGCGGCAGCGCTGGCGGAATGCAAGGAACCTGCTTCTGCTGGCCCGGGTATTGACATCCGCCCCTCGGCGGCGCCTCTGGGACGGCTTGCTCCAGCCTCTGTGGTACCTCGACCAGCGTCCGGACGTGGGCAGAGAGCGTCTTTGCGCGGCCTTCCATTACGCGCTTGCGGGGGCCTGGGAAGGGAGCGACCCTTCGCCGTCGTTTTCGTCGACACAGTACTGGATGAACCATCCGGACGTGGCGGCGGCCGGGCTCAATCCGCTCCTCCACTACATCGCCTTCGGCAAAGAAGAAGGCCGGCTCGCCGTTCCGGCGGTGGTTCAGGACGCCTCCTGCAAACCCCCGAAAGGGCTGCTGGACGAGGGGACGGAGCATGCTTCGCCGCTTGTCTCCGTCCTGATTCCCGTGCGGGAAGGCGCCGGCCCGCCCGAGGACGCCGCGGCAGCCGCTCTGGCGCAGACCCTCGAAGACGTGGAAATCGTACTCACAGGAGGCCGGCCAGTGAGTGGGGATGCGGCGGCCCGGTTGCGGCGCCTGGGCCGTGGCGGCAATGCGCGGCTTGTTCTGATTCCGGAGGGGGGCGGTGCGGGAGAGGAGACACTGCCGGAATCCGTGCGGCCGGAGCCAGCGGGGCGGTACGTCTGCCTGCTGAATCCACAAGGAATACCCGATCCAATTTTCATGGAAACCGCTCTATTTTTGGCAGAATTTCATGGTTTTTATGCGGTCATTCAGGAGGAACATTCGGGCATTTTCTCCGGAAATTCGAGTGCAGACGAAGCATCCAGCCACAAACGCAGGCTTGCTCCTGATGACAGGCGGCCCGCTCGATGCGTCTTCATGCGAAAACATTTCTGGCAGCTGACGGGCGGAATGACCGATCCCGCCGAAGCTTTCCCGGTTGCCCGCGTGGGGAGCGCCCATGAGAACCCGGAGCATGGGCAGTTACGTTGCTGGGTCTTCGGCCGGGGGATCATGGAAACGTCAGGCGCCGCAACAGCGCCTGCCGGGCGTGCCGCTGAAAGTGACGGGAAAGTCCGGCTTCCTGGAGAACTGCCTCAGGTTGCCGCGGGTCAACCGGAAGCAGGCTGGCCGGCCGCCCCGGCGAAGAATCGGCGTCTGGCCTGGCGGTGCCTGGAGGCGGCGGGGCCGGCCGTTGTCCTTGCGGTGCCACTGTTCACGGTGGGCGGAGCAGAGCTTCTGTTGCTGTCGCTCATTGAGGAGTGGCGAAGGCGTGGGCGCCGTGTTGTTGTCCTGATCACTTTGCCACGGCCGCCCGAGGTTCCGGATCGCACGGACGCGCTGCGGAGGCACACGTCTCACGTCTACCCTCTGGCCGAAATTTTCCCGGGAGAGGAAGGGCTGCGGGCGGAATTTGTGCATTTTCTCCTGCGCCGCTATCATCCGGGGCTGCTGCTGATTGCCGGAAGCCATTTCCTGTATCCTCTGCTGCCATCGATCCGGGAGAATTTTCCAGAAATGGCCATCGTGGACCAGTTATTCAATGACCAGTATTATTTTCCGGCCAACCGCGCCTATGCACGATTTATCGACTGCACCTGCGTGCCGGATGCCCGTATCGCACGCAGGCTGAGAGAGGAGCATGGAGAGGATCCGTCCCGTATCGCCGTCATTGCTCACGGGGTGAGCCTTCCCGAACCCGGGAAGGCGGCCGTTGCCGACCTGGTATCCGCTTCGGGACGGAATTTTTCAGGGCATCCGATTGTGGCGTTTTTCGGGCGCTGGTCGGCGGAAAAGGGGCCCACCGATTTTGTCAAAATCGCTGCGGCAGTCCACGGGCGGGTCCCGCAGGCCCGCTTCGTCATGACGGGCGAGGGGCCCGAGGCGGAAGCGGTGCGGGCGGAGATCCGAGGCAGGGGGCTCGAAGACGAGTTCTGTCTGCCCGGCTTTGTGGACGACGTGCATGCATGGATCGCCGCGGCGGACGTAGTGGTCGTTCCATCGCGGCTGGACGGAATGCCGCTGATCGTTTTCGAGGCCCAGGCGCTAATGAAACCGGTGGTGGCTTCGCGGACGGGGAGCATCCCGGAGGTCATCGAAGAGGGCGTCACCGGATTTGTCCGCGATCCCGGCGACATCGGCGGATTTGCGGAGGCCGTCTGCGCGCTGCTCGCCGACGCAGAGCTGCGCCGCCGGATCGGCGCAGCGGCGCGCGAATATGCCCTCCGGGAGCACCGCAAGGAGGTCATGCTGGAGCGGTATTTTCAGCTCTTCGAAAGCCTCATGGCCAGGAAGGGAGGCGCGGCCTGGTGACACGCTGGAGTGTTCTTCTTGCCGCCGTGGGGGTCTGCATGGTTGCAGCGTGGGGTGGCGGGCCGCCCTGGCAACCCAGGCGAGGAGGCGCGATTCTGCGGCCGCATGCCGGCACCACCTTCCGTGTAACGAGCTGGAACATCGAGCGTGGAGTGCGCTTTGCGGAAATCCGCCAGCATTTCGGGCGTGAGGCGGTGGACCTCGCGCTGTTGCAGGAGGCGGACTGGGAGGCCCGGCGCAGCGGCGGGCGGCGGATCGCCGAGGAGCTAGCGAGCGCGCTCGGCCTCGAATGGGTTTTCGCGCCGGAGTTTCTCGAGCTGGGACAGCGCATCGGCGGCAGAGACGCCTGGCACGGGCAGGCCACGCTGGCGCGCCTGCCGGTCCGCGCCGCGCGCCTGCTTCGCTTCCGCGTTCAGAGCGCGAGCTGGCGGCCGAAGCCGTGGCTGCCTGACTGGAGCGTGTTCCAGCCGCGCGAGGGCGGCCGCCTGACGTTGATTACCGAACACACGTCGGCGGGCGTGCCGCTCATCGTTTACAACCTGCACCTGGAGAGCCGTGGTCCGGAAGAGCTCCGCCTCGGGCAGATCCGCGAAGTGCTCGAGGACGCGCGCCACGCGCCGCCCGGTGCGGTGGTTGTGATCGCCGGGGACTTCAACACGAAGACCGGCGCGGCCAGCCCGGTGATCCGCGAGATCCTGGCGGCAGGATTTTTCGTGGCTGCGGGCGGCGGCATCACCACGAAGCGCGGGCAGGCGCTGGACTGGATCTTTGTGCGCGGACCGGCGCGCGCTTCCGGGGCGCGGATCCGGGATGATGTGCGTTGGGCGGATCATTACCCCGTGGAAGTCACCGTCGAGGTCCTTCCTTCGGAGCACGGCAGCGTGGCGGGCCGCTTGTGACGAGGGATGCGGGCAGCGTAGGATGAACAGGTTGATTCCAAGGAGGTTCGCAGCACGATGTACCGCACTCTTCTGTTATTGCTGGGCGCCGCCCTGCTCGCTCCGGGCGCCCAGGACGCGCCGTCGGTAGATGAACTGGTCGAGAAACACATCGCCGCCGTCGGCGGCCGCGAGGCCCTGTCGAAAGTCTCGAGCCTTGTCATGACGGGATCGTTCGAGCTGCCCGCCATGGGGGCGAGCGGAACGATCACGGTGTACCAGAAGGCGCCCAACAAGAGGCTATCGGTGATCAATATCGATGGCTTCGGCGAGGTTTTTCAGGGCTTTGATGGCGAGCGAGGCTTCAGCATCAGTCCCATGGGCTCCATTGACATGAGCGGCCCGATGCTGGAGGATGCCCGGCGCGACGCGACGATGCACGCGGAGCTCCACCTGAAAGAGCTGTATCCGAAGATCGAGGTGAAGGGCAAGGGCAAGGCGGGCGACCGCGAGGCATGGATCGTGGTGATGACGCCCGAGAAGGGCAATCCTGTCACCGCGTACTTCGATGCCGAGACGTTTCTGATGCTGAAGACTTCGGGCGTCCGCGTCACCGATCAGGGCGAGGCCGAAATTGAAAGCGAATTTGGCGACTTCCGCGAAGTGCCCGGGACCGGGATCAAAGCGCCGCACCTGATCCGCCAGAAGCTGCCCGTGGGCGAGATCATTCTGAAGATCACCGATATCAAGGCCAACGTCGACATTCCGGATTCGAAATTCGCCAAGCCCTGACGCGGGCCGGCCGCGTGGCGGTTTGAGCACCCACCCGCCCAGCCTGTCTAATGGGAAGGTGGTCAGTTTCTCCGCGCTGCTCAGGCAGAACCGGAATTACCGCAACTGCTGGCTGGGGCAGGTGGTCAGCGAGATGGGCGATCATTTCAACTCGATCGCCGTGCTCTCGATGGCGCTTCACCTCACCGGCAGCGGGGCCACGGTGGGCGGGGCGATGCTGGCGCGCGTGGGGCCGGCGCTGGCCGCCGCGCCGCTTGCCGGCGTGGTGCTGGACCGGCTGGACCGGCGCCGGGTGATGATCGCTTCCGATCTGATCCGCGCCGTTGTTGCCGCCGCGCATCTCCTGCTTCTCGTTTATCCGAGCACCTGGCTGCTGTATTCGCTGAGCGCGCTGCTGACCTTTGCGGCGCCGTTTTTCAACAGCGGCCGCGCGGCGATCCTGCCGCGCATCGTTTCAAGAGAGGAACTGCATGCCGCCAACGCGCTGACGCAGACGACCGGCTGGCTGACCGTCGCCCTGGGTACGATGCTGGGCGGGCTCAGCACGAGCTGGCTCGGCTACCGGGGCGCGTTCCTGATCAATGCCGCCAGCTTCCTCTGGAGCGCCTGGGCGATCTCGACGCTGCGAGTCGAAGGCGGCTTTCGACCGGCAGGCGGCGGGTCGGCCGGACACAAGCCGGGCTCTGGCTGGAGCGAGTTCCGCGACGGAATCCGCTATATCCGCAGCCAGCCGCTGATCCTCGGCATTCTTCTGTTGGGCGCGGGATGGGCCACCGGCGGTGGCGCGGCGCAGATCCTCTTCACGCTCTTCGGCGAGCAGGTGTTCCGGCGCGGTCCGGCAGGAACGGGATTTCTCTGGGGCTTTGCCGGCTTTGGCCTGGTGGCTGGCGGACTTCTGGCCCGGCGCCTGGAGGCGCGCCTGAACTTCCGCCTATACAAGCACACCGTGACGGTGACGTTCCTGCTGCATGGGCTGTTTTACATGATGTTCAGCGTCTCGGCCGGTCTCTTGCAGGCGGCCGCGTTCATCTTTCTGTCCCGTCTCTGCGTGGCGCTGAACTCGGTAATGAACCGGACCATGCTGCTTCTCCATGTGCCGGACCGGCTCCGCGGCCGCGTATTTACCGCAGCCGAGGGCATCACCAACGGGGTCATGATGATCTCGATGGCGGCAACGGCCGTCGCCGCCGCCGGCTACAGCCCGCGGCAGATTGGATTTGCCGCCGGCGCGCTGAGCGCTTCCACGGCCGTTTTCTGGGCCTGGGCGAACGCGGCCGGAAAGCTGCCGGAGCCCGAGCAGGACTGGCAGGAACCCGAGGGCGAGTTTCGAGACCCGGTGACGGCGGCCTGATCTTCCGAGAATCCGCTGTAACTCCCTACACTGTTGTGCAACCCTTGCATTCACGATAAAAAGACCATATTGTATGAATACGGGCGCCCCTTGCGGCAGCCCAGGGAGGTGACGGATGAAGTCTTACGGCTGGCTCTTCGATCCGAAACGCTGCATCGAATGCAGCGCCTGCGAGGCGGCCTGCAAGCAATGGAACCAGGTGGAGACCGGGGTCAATGTCCGGTGGAGGCGAGTCCTCAGGCAGGAGTCCGGGACGTTTCCCAACGTTCACGTGACCGCCGTCTCCATGGCCTGCAATCATTGCGAAAACGCCTTCTGCCAGAAGGTGTGTCCGGTGCGCGCCATCTGGCGACGGGATGATGGCATCGTGCTCGTGGACATGGACCGTTGTGTCGGCTGCGGGCAGTGCCACATCTTCTGTCCTTACGGGGCGCCGCAGCTCAACCTGGCGACGCGGAAGACGACGAAGTGCACGATGTGCTTCGACCGCATCGAGCAGGGGCTCGCGCCGGCATGCGCCAGCGTGTGTCCGACAGGTGCATTGCAGTGGGGCGAGTGGGACGCGATCGAAGGCAGAGGAAGCGACCGGCTGCCGGGCATGACCTACCCGAGGCAGATGCGGCCGCACATCCGGTTTGTGACGGAGCCGTGGCGTAGCTGAGGAGGTGCACGATGATCACGAGAAGAAGCGTATTGCAGGGCGCCGGCTGCGCGGCCGCGCTGGGGGCGCTGCCGTGGAACGAGGCGTTTGCCGAGTTCTTTGAACAGTCGCAGGCGATTCCTTATCCCCCTGAGTCGCTGGTCACTGCCTGTGGGATCTGCGACTCGGCCTGCGGGATGAGGGTGACCGTCAAGGACGGAACCATCCGCTTCATCCAGGGGCTGCCGGAGGATCCGCACAACGAGGGCAGGCTCTGCGCGAAGGGCACCTCATCGGCCTACATCCGGAACGACCCGGACCGGCTGAAGTATCCGATGAAGCGCACCAATCCGCGCAAGGGGCTGGAAGAAGATCCCCGCTGGGTGCGGATCGGCTGGAACGAAGCGCTCGACCTCATTGCCGAGAAATACACCGAGATCCGCTCGAAGTACGGACAGGAAGCCCTGCTGGCAATTTCGCGGGGAAAGCCGCCATGGTTCGCCCGGCTGTACAACGCGCTCGGCATGGAGCGCGTCGACCATAACGATCTCTGCTACGGCGTGGACACGGTGATCGCAAAACAGACCATTGGCGGCCACACATTCGCCTGGGACCTGGAGAACGCGAAGTACATCGTGCTGTTCGGCTGGGACATGGTGGCGCGTGCCAAGCTGTCGCTCGCCAACCGGCTCGTTCATGCGAAGGAAAATGGGGCCCGTGTCGTCACTTTCAATCCGATGTACACGGCAACGGCAAAGTTTTCCGACGAGTGGCACCCGGTGCGGCCCGGCGGCGACCTCGCGGTGGCGCTGGCGATGATCCATGTGCTCGTGAAGGAAAATCTCTACGACCGGGACTTTGTTACCCAATACACCAATTTCCCGGAATACGAGACGCAAATCCGCCAGCATTTCGAAAAGTACACTCCGGAGTGGGCCGAAAAAGAAAGCGATATTCCGGCCGATGTCATTCGACGCATCGCACGCCAGTTCGGCTCGACGCGTCCGGCCGTTGCGCCGCTTCACAAGAAAACTCTCGTGTCGAATTACGAAAACGCTGCGCCCCTGTGCCACGCCATCGGCATTCTGAACATCCTGGCGGGCAACATTGACCGGCCGGGCGGCCGCTATTTCCCAAGGGCCTTTGAGATCCCGGGCCTGGACGCCATCTATCCGCCGCCTGCATATCCGAAGCCGCCTGCGAAGCGCGTGGACGGGCGTGAAAAACTGCCGCTGGCCGGCGGGTATGGCATGTTTTCCACGCTGGCGGACGGGATGCTGAACCGGTATCCGGGCCGGGTGAAGTTCATCTTCTGGAACAACTACAACCTGAACAGCATCCCGCAGCGGCGAATGATGGAGGAAGCGCTGAAGACGGTCGAGTTCATGGTGCTTGTCGACATCCTGCCCATGGACGCGATGTATTTCGCCGACATGGTGTTGCCGAGCACGATGTTTCTGGAGGGCAGCGACATCATTGTCCGGGAGATGGCGGCAAAGTCCCCGTTCGCGGTGGTCCGCCAGCCCGTGGTCAGCGCGCCCTTCGAGGCAAAAAGCGCAGCCTACATCGCCATTGAGCTGGGCAAACGCCTGGCGCCGGACTACTTCAGAAAAGCGGATGGCTCGTGGATCAGCCCCAGCGAGCTTCTCGACGAGCAGGTCCGGCGGGCGGGACTGGCACAAAACTTCGCCGAATTCCGCAAGAAGGGTTTCGTCGCCAGTGAAGAGCCGTTCACTCCGGCCACGAAATTCGCCACCACCTCCGGCAAATGCCAGATTTACATTCCCGCTTTTGCGGCGAAGAACTACGATCCGCTGCCCAACTGGCGGCCAAAGCGCGACCTGCCGAGCGCCGACTACCCGTACTACCTGATTACCTACCTTCCGGGCGCCCACAAGCGCAATTCCACGCAGAACAACCCGGTTCTCTTCGAGATCGACGGGACGCCCTTTGTTCACATTCACCCGTCCACGGCGGCCAGGCACGGGATCCGGGATGGAGCCAGCGTGCGGGTGCGCTCGCGGGCGGGCGAAGCCGTGGGCGTGGCGAGGCTGACCGAGACCATCCGCCCGGACGCGGTGGCCGTTCCGCACGGCCTGGGCCATCGCTCGCCGTGGCTCAGCGTGGCGGGCGGGAAAGGATTCTGCGACAACGACCTCGTTCCCGCGCAGACCATCGATGAGCTGGTCCAGCACGGCAACTGGCTCGGCTCGGGCTGCATCATGGATGCGGTGGTCGCAATCGAGCCAGCCGTCTGAGCGACTCCATGACGCAGCCGCCCGCCCGCTGCGCGGCCGTAACGGCCCCGCAGCGGGCCGGGTTTTTCACGCCTCCGCCTGTTGTTCCTGGCGCAGGCTCTCAAGCTCCAGCGAGGTCCGCTCCCACTGCCCGAGCGTCTCTTCCAGCTCGCGCCGGAGCGCTTCGAGCGCCTCCATGCGGCGCCGTGTCTCTTCGGCGCTGACGAAGGTCTGGAGTGAAAGCTCGATTTCGGCGATTTCCTGTTCCAGCCGTGAGGCCGCTTCTTCCAGTTCTTCGGCCTGCCGTTCCAGCTGCCGCAGCCGGATCGGGTTGGCGCGCCGGCGCGCCGGGGCCGGCCGCGGCGGCTGCTGCACCGCAATTCCCGCCGCTGCCTCCGGCCTCGATCCCGTCTGCCCGGCTTGCTGCGGAAACGCCGCGCCCAGCTTGCGGTAGAGGTAGTCTTCATAGTTGCCGGGATAGACCTTCACCTGCCCGTCTTCGATCTCGAAGACGCGGGTGGCGAGCTGGTCAATGAAATAGCGGTCGTGGCTGACGAAGACGAGCGTTCCGGAATACTCGCGCAACGCGTTCAGAAGCACGTCCTTGGAACGAAGGTCCAGATGGTTGGTGGGCTCGTCGAGCAGCAGGAAGTTGGACGGGTTGAGCAGCATGCGGGCCAGCGCATACCGGTTGCGCTCGCCGCCGCTGAGCACGCCGACGGTCTTGAACACGTCGTCCTCGGTAAACAGGAAGCACCCGAGCAGGGTTCGCAGCTCGGTGATGGTCCTTCCGTTGGCCACGCGCATCAGGTCGTCGAGGAGCCGCGCACCGGGGTCGAGCGCCTTGTACTGGTCCTGGGCGAAATGCTCCGGCTGAACGTTGTGCCCGAGGAGATATTCGCCGGCGGTGACAGGTTCCAACCCGGCCAGCATCCGGATGAGCGTGGATTTTCCCGCACCATTGACGCCGACCAGCGCGATCTTTTCGCCCCGTTCAATCAAGAAATTCACGTCTTTCAGCACCACCCGCGTGCCGTAGGCCTTGGTGACATTCCGGAATTCCGCGACAATCCGGCCGGACGGTTTCGGTTGGGGGAAAGAGAAATGAATGGTCTCTTCTTCCGGAGGAATTTCGATCCGCTCGATCTTTTCCAGCTCCTTGATGCGCGACTGCACCTGCCGCGCCTTCGTCGCCTGGTAGCGGAAACGGTTGATGAACGCCTCCAGGTGCTGGATGCGCTCCTGCTGGTTCTTCCACGCGGAGATGAGCTGCTGCCGGCGCTCTTCCTTCTGCCGCAGATAAGCCTCGTAGCCGCCAGTGTAAAAGTGAAGGCTCCTGTTCCACAGCTCGGCGATGCGCCGGACGGTGACATCGAGGAAATAGCGGTCGTGCGAGATGAGCACGAAGGCATAGGGGTAGGAGCTGAGATAGTCCTCCAGCCAGTTGCGCGCCTCGAGGTCCAGATGGTTGGTGGGCTCGTCGAGCAGCAGCAGGTTGGGCTGCTCGAGCAACAGCTTCGCCAGCGCGATGCGCATCTGCCAGCCGCCGGAGAAATGCTCGGTGCGCCGCGTCCAGTCCTCCTTCGGGAAGCCCAGTCCGGTGAGCACGGCGCCGACCTTCGCTTCCAGGGCATAGCCGTCGAGGTTGCGGAAATGGGACTCGAGCCAGGCGTAGCGGTTGCTGGCGGCCTGATATTCGGGGTCATCAGGGGGCAGGGAGGAAAGCCGTTCGAGCGCCTGCTCCATTTCGCGCTCCATGGCGCGGAGCTTCTCGAACACCGAGAGGCACTCCTCGAAGACGGTCCGCCCGCTCAGCCGCAGCCCGTCCTGCGGCAGGTAGCCGGCGGTGATGCCCTTCTGAACGTTGCACTCGCCGGAGTCGAGCGTCTCCAGGCCGGCGAGGATGCGCAGCAGCGTAGTCTTGCCGGTGCCGTTGGCGCCCACCAGGCCGATGCGGTCCTGCGGGGTGATGAGCCAGTTGACGTCTTCAAAGAGGACCTTCGGCCCGAAGCGCTTGCCGGCGCGAACCAGGCTGATCATGGCCGGACGGGTTCCGGGCGGTGGCGCAGCACGCGCCCGCCGCGCGCATCGGTCAGCCGGCCTTCGTCGACCATCACCACGCCGTTGACCAGAACATAATCGAATCCTTCACTGTACTGGTGCGGCTGGGAGTAGGTGGCCCGGTCCTGAACGCGCGCGGGGTCAAAGACGACGACGTCCGCGGCGAAGCCCTCGCGCAGGAGGCCGCGGTCACGGAAGCGGAACGTGCGCGCCGGCAGCGAGGTCATGCGGCGGATGGCGTCCTCGAGCGTCAGCACGCCGCGCCTGCGCACATACTCGGCCAGCACGCGCGCATTGGTGCCGTAGGAGCGGGGGTGCGGCATGCCCTCGCCGAAGACGCGCACGCCGCCATCGCTGGCGATGGCGGTGTTTGGGTATCGCAGGATACGCTCGATGTCGACGTCGCTCATCGAGTGGTAGATCATCTGCGCGCCGCCATTGAGCAGGATGTGAAAGATCGTCTCGATCTGGTTGGAGAGCACGGGCTCCAGCCCGCGCAGCCGCGTGATTTCGGCGATGTTGCGGCCCTCCCAGGAATGCTCTTTCTCGAAATAGGCGACCGTCGCGTAAGCGTAGTCGGGATGGCCCAGATCCTTCAGCCGCTGTTGCATCTCGGCGGCGATCCGCGCCCGTGTTTCGGGATTGGAGAGCCGTTCCCGCAGCGCCTCCGTGCCGCCGGCCAGCGCCCAGGCGGGCAGCGTAATGCCGAGGTTCGTGGAGGAGTGATCGTAAGGGTATTGATCGACGACGACGTCCACGCCGCGGCGGCGGTACTCTTCGACAAGAGCGATCGACTTCTCGCTGAAGCCCCAGATGCGCGGCGTGTCGATCTTGAAATGCGAAATCTGGACGGGCATGCCCGCCTGCTCGCCCACGCGCGCGGCCTCGTGGATTGAGTCAAGAATCTGGGCGCCTTCGTCGCGCATGTGGGAAGCGTAGACGCCGTCATAGACGGCGGCGGATCTGGCCAGCTCGACCACCTCTTCGGTGGGCGCGTAGGCGCCGGGAATGTAGATGAGCCCGGTGGACAGTCCCACCGCGCCCTGCTGCATGGCCGCGTGCACGAGCTCTTTCATCCGCGCCAGCTCCTCCGGCGTGGCGTGGCGGTTCTCCGTGCCCATCACCTGGCGGCGCACGGTGTTGTGCCCGACCAGCGTGGCGACGTTGACGCCGATGCCCAGCTCCTCCAGGCGCCGGAACCAGGCGCCGACATTCTGCGTGGAGCCGCCGCAGTTGCCGGTGACGATGGTTGTGACGCCATCGAGCAGGTAGTTGTCCGCGCGCGGGACCTTCTCGATGGTCCCTTCGACGTGCGTGTGCACGTCGATGAAGCCGGGCGCGGCCAAGCGGCCGGCGGCGTCGATGACGCGGCGTGCGGTGGCGCCCTCAAGCCGCCCGATGGCGGCGATGCGGCCGTCCTGGATGGCGATGCTTGCGTAGAACCAGGGATTGCCCGTGCCGTCGATGACCCGCGCGTTTCGGATCAGGATGTCGTACTGGCCGGAGGCGGAAAAAACGGCGAGAAGAAGAAGCAGCGCAACTCTCATGACGCGAGAGGACCGCAAAGGAAGTCGAGCGCGCGGGCGATGAAATCGCGCAGCTCGCTGCGCCTGACCACCGCGTCGAGGAATCCGTGCTGCATCACGAACTCCGAACGCTGGAATCCTTCCGGCAGCTTCTGCCGGATCGTCTGTTCAATGACGCGCGGGCCGGCGAAGCCGATCAGTGCGCCCGGCTCGCCGATGTTCAGGTCGCCGAGCATGGCGAAGCTGGCGGTGACGCCGCCGGTGGTCGGGTCCGTAAGCACGCTGATGTAAGGCACGCGCTCTTCGTCGAGCCGCATCAGCAGCGCGCTGATCTTGCCGAGCTGCATCAGGCTCACAGCGCCTTCCTGCATCCGGGCGCCGCCGGAGGCGGAGACGATGATCAGCGGGTCGCGCGTCTGGAGGGACCGTTCGATGGCGCGGGCGATCACCTCGCCCACCACCGCGCCCATCGAGCCGCCGATGAATTTCAGCTCCAGCGCGCACACATGCACCGTGCGCCCGGCGAGCTTTCCGGTCACCGAGATGATGGCGTCCCGCAGCCCGAGCTCCTGCTGCATGGCGGCGAGCCGCTCTTTGTAAGGTTTTGAATCGACGAATTCCAGCGGATCCGTGGAGACGAGCGAGGCGTCGTGCTCCTGCCAGGCGGGTTCGGGATCGAGCAGGTACTTCAGGCGCGTGCGCGCGTCAATGCGGAAGTGGTAGCCGCATTTCGGGCAGCAGTGGAGGTTTTCCTCAATCTCCTTGCGCCAGATGATCTGGCGGCAGCCTTCGCACTTGACCCACAGGCCTTCGGTGCGGACGTGGCGTTCCTCTCCGGAGGCCTTCTCGATTTTTTTCGCTTTGAACCAGTCCATGGCGGGCCCTCGGGGCCATCCTCCACCGTAACAGGAGATCGACAATGGACTCAAGGGCGCCGGCGGGCGATACTGTGGGCGTGAAGCTGTGGCTGCTGTATGTGGGCCGGGCGCGCGATGAGCACGCCAACGCGCTTGCGGCGGAATACATCAAGCGCAGCTCGCGCTACATGCAGTGCGAGATGCGCGAAATCGATCCGCGCCGCTACGACCCGTTCACGCGCCATCCTTCAGCCCGCCACATTCTGCTGGATCCGCGGGGCCGTCAGCCGGACTCGCGCGAGTTCGCCGCGCTGGTGGAAGCGGCCGAACGCGAGGCGCGCGACCTCGTCTTCGTTGTCGGCGGCCATGACGGGCTTCCCGAGACCTGGAAGCCGAAGGCGGACCTGCTGCTCGGGCTGTCGCGCCTGACGATGCCGCACGAACTGGCCCGTGCCGTGCTTGCCGAGCAGATTTACCGGGCGCTGGCGATGCTACGCGGGCATCCCTATCCGCGTTGAGCGCCGCTCAGGCGCCCGCGCGGGCCGCCAGGCGAAGCACGTGGTCCGCGGCGCGGACGCCGCGGTAGAGCGCCTCTTCGAACAGCGACAGCGCGCTCAGATCGCTGTTGGCATAGACGAGCGTGCCTGCCGGACGCGCGCGGCGGCGCCGCTCCGGGTGGAAGATGGCGCCCGGCGCGGGCCGGGGCATGGCGTGTCCGATGCGGAAGATGTCGATGCGCCGCACGCATTGGCGGATGTCCGGATGCGCGCGCTCGAGGTCGGCGAGCACGATGTCGCGCCACCAGGCGAAGTCGCCCCCGAGCAGCAGACGGCGCTGGTCGGCCGCACGGCCGGAGGCGAGAGCCATGTACCATGTCCAGACCGTCTTCGGCTGGTGCATTCGCACGTTCTGGTGCGTGGCCACAACGTAGCCGAGCGAGGGCGACCCGTAGAAGACGTTGTCCCAGGCGAATTCGAGTCCGCGGTTTTGCGGCCAGCAGTCGAGCGTCAGATTGGCCACAACCCAGGGCGCATACTCGAACGGCCAGCGGGGCGGCGGCGGATCGACGATCCACGAGGCCAGCCATGTGGGGGCGGCGAAGATGACAAAGCGCGCCTCGTAGCGCGTGTCGCCGGCGATCACTTCCCACCGTGCCCCCTGCCGTTGAATGCGCCGGGCCATGGCGCCGGTGCGAAGAAACGGCGAGAGCCTTTCGAGCAGCCGCCGCACGATCCAGCCGTTGCCCTCGGGCCAGGTGAGGGGCCCGAGTTCGTGAGGCTCGCGGCCGGCGAAGTAATGCAGGCCCGCCCAGGCCGAAATCGCCTCCAGCCGGGTGCCGTAGTCGTCGCGCGTGCAGTAGTCGAGATACCAGCGCAGGTAGCCGGAGGAGAAGCCGTGATCATCCAGCCACTGCCCAAAGCTGAGCTGGTCGAGCCGGCCGATGGCGGGCGTTGTGCGGCCGATCCCTTCTTCCATCGGGATGCGAAACGCGCCCGTCTGCCGCAGTTCGCCGATGATGGCCTGGAAGCGCGCGAACTGGCGCAGGTCGTCCGTGCCCAGCCCGATGGCGGGCTCAATGCCCTCCTGCCAGCGGCCGTGAATGAAGAGCCGCTCGCGGGGCTCGTGGCACAGGTGCCGCTCGCTCCATTCGTCGCCTTCGAGCAGTCCGAGTTCGCGGCAGAGCTCTCGCGTCAGCGTCTGGCGCGGATCCGGCACCGGCAGGTAGTGCGCGGCCCACGGGAAGGCGGAGATGTCGTTCCGGCCACAGCGGGCATTGCCGCCGGGCTGTTTTTCCATCTCCATGACGAGAAAATCGCGGTACCCGCGGCGGTACAGATGCCAGGCGGCCGACAGTCCCGCCACGCCGCCCCCGACGATGATGGTTTCGACTCGCGCCGTGCGGCGCGGGGCAGGGAATGCGGCGTGGTTCCGCAGGCGGTGCCCGAGATCGGGACCCTCGGTGTCGGACTCAAAGACGAAGCCGCCCTCGATGCGCGGCTCGGATTTCGGCAGCAGCCCGAGGATCGAGAAGGCGAACTCGCGCCGGTTCGCGCCGTTCATCGCACGATCTCGCGCCATTCGCGGTCGTAGTAGCGGACCAGCACCTGGTCGAACAGGCGGTTCGGCTCGACGGGCACGGGCGCCAGATCCGGCGGGAACTCGAACAGCGACGCAACGTTCCGCGCGGTGAGGAAGCGCAGCCCTTCGGGCAGCCGCGCTGGCGGCTGCCAGGCGCCATGCGTGGCGAGCACATAGCCCCATTCGCCAAACGACGGCACGTAGGCGTGATACGGAAATGTGCGGAACCCGGCCGCTTTCATCGTCTCGTGAATGCACCAGAAGGACTGGCGCGCGAACATGGGCGAGGTGGACTGCACCACGGCCGCGCCGCCGGCGGCGAGGGCGCGCTTCAGCAGCCGGTAGAAGGCTGTCGTGTAGAGCTTGCCCAGCGAGTAATTGTTCGGGTCAGGGAAGTCGACGGCAATGAAGTCGAACGGCTCGCCGTTGGTCTCGAGCCACGGGTATGCGTCGGCGTTGATGATGCGCACGCGGCGGTCGCGGAGCGAGCCCTGGTTGAGCTGCACGAGCAGCGGGTGCGTCGAAAACAGGCGCGTCATTTCCGGGTCGAGGTCGACAAGCGTGACCGACTCGACCGAGGGATAGCGGAGGATTTCGCGCACGGCCAGCCCGTCGCCGCCGCCGAGCACCAGCACGCGGCGGGGCAGGGCCAGCGAGGCCAGGCCGGGGTGGACCAGCGCTTCGTGATAGCGGTATTCGTCGCGCGAGGAAAATTGCAGGTGCCCGTTCAGATAGAGCCGGTAATCGTCCTTCCAGCGCGTGACCACGATGCGCTGATAGGGCGTGGTGCGGGCGAGGATCACGTCGTCGGCATAGAGCGCGTCATCGGCGGTGTCGGTGATCTGCTGGCCCAGCGCCAGCCCCGCGCCAAGCACGGCGACCACGGCCCCGGCGGCGGCGCGCTGCATGAGCGGCTGCGGCAGATGCGGCCGGAACAGCCAGGTGGACCACAGCGCCACCAGCGCGTTGATCAGCCCGAACAGCATCGCGCCGCGCACCAGACCGAGCCGCGGCACCAGAAACAGCGGGAACAGGAGCGATGCGCCGAGCGCGCCCAGATAGTCGAAAGTAAGCACGTTGGCCACCAGCTCCCGGAGCTGATAGCGCTCGCGCAGGATGCGCATCAGCAGCGGAATCTCGAGCCCCACCAGGACGCCGATGACCAGCACGACGCCATACAGCAGGAAACGGAAGCCGCTCGCGTGAGCGAAAGCAAGAAACAGCAGCGTCGACGAGAAGCCGCCCACCAGCCCGACCATCAGCTCGATGGTGATGAACCGGGTCACCAGCGCGCGCGTCAGGTATCGCGACAGCCACGAGCCCACGCCCATCGCGAACAGGTAGGTTCCGATGACGGTGGAGAATTGAAGCACGCTGTCGCCGAGCAGGTAACTGGCCAGGGCCCCGGCGATGAGCTCATAAACGAGCCCGCAGGCGGCGATCAGGAACACCGAAAGAAACAGGGCGAACGCCATGCCGCTTTCCGTGTCCCGCGGCTAGTGGACCGCCGCGGCGACAATGATGGCGATGCCAAGCGCCATGAACCCGGCGAAGATCGCCAGGGCGGTGTTCTGCTTTTCGATGATCTCGCGCCAGAGATCATAGGGCGTGATCTTGTCCCACAGGACGAACGAGACCACCAGGATCACCACGCCGAGCACCGCAAAGATGACGGCGTTCAGAAGCGCATCCAGATGCACGATGGAGCTCATCGGTCATTTCCCTCCAAACCAGCGGGGCAGCCAGGAATAGTGCGAGCGATAGACGCCCGGATTCTCGCGAATGGATCTGGGCACGTTCCTCACCTCCGTGGCGGGCGCGGCGAACCAGCCGGAGCGCGCAGCGTACTGCGTTCCGCCCAGCACCAGCAGCCCGTAGAGAAGATACGGCAGCGAAAACTTCATCCTTCGTCTCCTGAAATCCCGACAGAGGTTCCGTAGTCGCTCTCCGACCAGCGCGCCGTCTCCATCCCGATCGCCCTGTAGGAGCGGACCACCGCTGGGATCAGCAGCAGCGGCAGCGCCAGCAGGAACAGCCACGGCCGTGGCGTGTCATGCCGGACGATGATCTCATAATTCATGCTCATCCCGGCGGGCGAACCAAAGCTGGCCTGCGCGTCCATCTCCGGTTCGATGCGCAGATAATAGCGCCCGGCGGGCACGCGGGCCAGCGTGGCCGCCGCCGAGCGCCGGCCTTCGCTCCAGCTTCCGTCGGAGTCGCGTCCATGATAGTAGCTGACTTCGCGGCCGAAATCGAAGCCGCGCGAGCCGTCCTCGGCGAGCAGCGCCAGGTGGAAGTAGGCCCAGTTGTTGTCCAGGTCGGTGCGGATCTGCACCTCCACGTTGCCATCGCCGGGGACGGTGAACACGTCGGTGACCAGCGAATGTTCGCCGGGAGCATTCGCGGCAAAGTGATACGAGCCGCGGAACAGCTCGCGGTTCGAAGAGAGCGCCCAGTGCGCGGCCAGCGCCGCCACCCACAACAGCGCGAGCACCGCAAAGGTCCGCCAGGCGCGCCGCATGCCGTCGGCGTACGGGTTGGGCTGATTGGCGTAGACGCCCTGGGCCGGCGGCGGCGAGCCGGGCAGCGAAAACGCCTTCCAGATGTCGGCGCCCGTGATGTAGACGCCCTTCGACCAGTTGATCTCTTTGCCGTCAGATTCGCTCGAAAGGATCCAGGGCGGCGCGATGTAGTCCTCGGCAGTGACCGTCTCGCCGACGCGCACGGCCCACGGAAACTCGCCCATAACGAACGTGGTGGTTGCCGTGGCCGTCTGGAAGTGCCGGTAGGTTCTGCCCTCGAGCACGGCGGCCTTGCGCCCGCGGAAAGTCGTGAAGGCCGGCAGCGCGCGCACGGTGGAGACGAAGTTCCAGTGCCCGTCATAGTGGGTCAGATAGCGGAAGCCGGCATATGGGTTGAACAGCAGATACTCGTGCCAGCTGTAGGGCACGCCGTCCACGCGAATCGTGCGCACCTGAAAGCCGATCACCTCCCACTTCTTCCCCTGAAGCGTGCCGCGCGTGCCCAGAGGGATGAGCGGGCGGACGCGCATGGCTTCATCGAAACGCTGAAGGATGCGCAGTTCGGGCGTGGAGGTGTCGAGCACCGTGCAGCACTGGATGCAGACGGCGGTGCGGGTGTGTGCGAAGCCGCGCAGCTCGATCCGGCCGCCGCAGTTGGGGCAGGAGACCGGCCTGGGAGTGGGCACGCGGTTCTGCGTCACCATCCCTCGAACTCCCGGAGGTTGGCCAGCCGCAGTTCGTCGAACTCCACGAATCGTCCGGCGAACAGCAATGGCGGCTGCTCGGAGTAATCAATGGTGGCGAAGCGCGCGTCGAAGGTACGCAGGTCGGCGGTGAGGAACTCGGAGCGGTCGGTGGTGGTAAAGGGCAGCTCCCCCTCGAAGCCCACGTAGCGGACGCGCGTCAGGTGCGTCACGTAGAACGGCGCGCCGGAGATCTGAAGGAGCTTGCCGGGCGCCAACTGGTCCGGCGGGGGCAGCGGCGCGGGCGGGGCCGCCAGGAAGCTGATGGCGTACTCGGCCTGGGCGTCGCTCAGCCATCCGCTCTTCTGGTCCTGAAACAGAAGGTGCCATTCGTTCCAGCCGCCCTGTTCCCATTCGTAGCGGATGCGGCCGATGACGGTGAACCGTCGGTTATCGAAGACGCCCTCGGTGAAGAGCTGGATGGGGCTGGCATCGGGAGGCAGATCCGCGGTGATGCCCACCTTCTCCAGATTTACGTCATGCCGGACGAGGATGGAGTCACAGTACGGGCAGGCCGTCTGGACCGCGCCGGACCAGGCGAACTGGACAGGCGCCCCGCAGGACGGGCACTCCGCCGCGCGCCTCATGGCAGGCCCCTTTCAAGCCGGCGGACGCGGACGCTTGCCGCGCGGAAGCGCAGTGCCAGTTGCGTTTCAAAGTCCCAGGCCGGGCGCGGGCGGCAGCAATACAGGTTCAGCGCGAGGAAGCCGTGCTCGGGCCAGGTGTGAATGGTGAGATGGGACTCGCTGAGCAGCAGCACGCCGGTGAGGCCGCCCGTGCCGGGGAATTCGCGCCACACGGGCGGCGCCACGGGGTGGAGATCCAGTGCGGCGATCAGGTCGCCAAACAGGGACTCGAGCGCGGGCTGCGATGCCAATAGCGCGGCATCGCAGCCTCCCGCTTCGACAACCCACTCGAGACCGGCCGTCATGGCGGATGCCGTTTCCGCGCGATCTTCAGGCCTGAGGCTTGCCACACTCCGGGCAGAACTTCGCCTGCCGGGGAATCTGCTGGCCGCATTCCAGGCAGAACTTCATCATCGCTGCGGCGGCAGCGCCGGCCGCGGCGGCCGGGGCCGCTGGCGGCGCGCCCGCCGGCGGCTGTGGCGGAGCCGGCGGCGCCTGCGGCGGCTGCGCGGGTGGCTGCATCTGGGCGCCCATCGACTGCGCCATCACGTTGCCGAGACCCAGCCCGGCGCCCAGCCCGACGCCGAGCCCGGCCAGCCCGCCACCGCCCTCGTTGGCCGCGGCGATCGGCAGGGACTGCGCCGCCTGAAACTGCGTGTACTGCTGCATGTTGCCGATCATGTTCATGCCGACGCGCGTGTCGAGATACTTCTGGAGCTCTTCGGGCAGCGAGAGGTTCTCTACCGCGAACTGATCCAGCGCGATGCCCAGTTCGGCAAACACGGGCGTCACCGTGGCCTTGATGCGCTCGCCCACTTCCAGGTAGTTGGCGGCCATGTCGAGAAACGGCAGCCCGCTTTCGGCAAACGCGTCCGAGATGTGGGCGATGATGATCTGCCGCAGTTGCGGCTCCACTTCGGCCAGCGTGTACTTCTCGCCGAAGCCGCTCACTTTGGTCAGAAAGAGTTTCGGGTTCTCGATGTGCCAGCTATAGACGCCATAGCCGCGCAGGCGGATGGCGCCGAAATCCCGGTCGCGGATGGTGACCGGCTGGGCAGTGCCCCACCGCTGGCCGATCTGCTGCCGCGTGCTGAAGAAGTAGACGTCGCTCTTGAACGGGCTCTGGAAGAGCTTGTCCCAGTTCATGAGGTTGGTCAGCACCGGCAGGGTGCGGGTGTTGAGCGTGTAGAGGCCGGGGCCGAAGATGTCGGCGCAGCGGCCTTCGTTGACGAACATCGCCGCCTGGCTCTCGCGGACGGTGAGCTGGGCGCCGTTCTGAATCTCCATGTCCTGCATGGGGAACCGGTAGACGAGAACGCCCTCCTCCTGGTCCGTCCACTGGATGACGTCGATGAACTGCTTCTTGATGAATGAGCGGATCTGGTCGCCCAGCGGCATGGTGCCTCCGTTTCGCCTTAGTATACGGGATTGCGGCCCGCGCTGTTCCCGGAATCGGCATGCGGTGTGCGATCATCAAGGCGATGCGGCGCGTGGTCACGGTGCAGGACATCCCCGCCGGGGGCGTGTTCCGCGTTGAGCGCGGTGCGCTGTGGACGCCGTCGGCCCGCGATCTGGCGCGCGAACGGGGCGTTGAAATCGTCGAGATGGACGCCGAGGAACTGGCGGCGCTGGCCGGGCCGGAGCGGACCATCGCCATCGGCGCCGATCATGGCGGATTTGCGCTCAAGGAGCGGCTGAAACCGCTGCTGGCCGAGCTCGGCTGGCGCGTGGAGGACGTGGGAATTTACGAGGAAAAACCGGCGGATTACCCGGACATCGCCCACGCTGTGGCGCTGCGGGTGGCCGAAGGCCGGGCGGCGCTGGGCATCGTCGCCGATGGCGCCGGCATCGGCAGCGCGATGGCCGCCAACAAGGTCCCGGGCGTGCGCGCAGCCCTATGCTATGATAGGGCTTCCGCGCGGAACAGCCGCGAGCACAACCACGCGAACGTGCTCACTCTGGGCGGCCGGATGCTGACTCCAAGCCAGGCCGAGGACGTGGTGCGCACCTGGCTCGCCACGCCGTGCGGAGGCGGCCGGCACGCCGCGCGCGCCGCGAAGATCACGGAAATCGAACGGCGGTATTCATCGTGGACTCCGCAGAACTGGAAAAAATAGCGGCGGAAATTGCGGACGAAATTCTGGCTGGCGTCTGCGGCGAAGGCGTGGCTGCCGAGGGCGAAGTCTGTCCGGGCTGCGTGCAGCGGTGCGTCCAGATGTGCGCCGCCAAGACGCGGGCCATTGTCGCCGCCGGCGCAGACCGCGTGTCGGCAGGCGAACGGCTGACGAAAGTGGATCCGTCGCTGGCGGCGCTGATCGATCATACGATTCTGAAGCCGGAGGCGACGCGGGACGATGTCATCCGAGTCTGCCGCGAGGCTCGCCGCTACGGCTTCGCCAGCGTGTGCGTGAATCCGTACTGGGTGCCGCTGGTGGCCCGGGAGCTTCGGGGATCGGCGGTGAAGGTCTGCACCGTGGTCGGCTTTCCGCTGGGCGCCACGTCCACCGCCGCCAAGGTCTGCGAAGCCGAGCTGGCGCTGCGGGACGGCGCGCAGGAAGTCGACATGGTGATGAATATCGGCGCGCTGAAGAGCGGCGACTACGCCGTGGTCGAATCTGACATCCGGCTGGTGGCGGAGACCTGCCACCGGCACGGGGCGATTCTCAAGGTGATTCTGGAAACGGCGCTGCTCGATGACACCGAAAAGGCCGTGGCCTGCGCGCTGGCGAAGCTGGCCGGCGCGGACTTCGTGAAGACCTCCACGGGCTTCTCGAAAGGAGGCGCGACGGCCGCCGACGTGGCGCTGATGCGCCGCGTGGTGGGCCCGCAGATGGGCGTCAAGGCCTCCGGCGGCATCCGCACGCTCGAAGACCTGAAGGCGATGACCGCGGCCGGCGCCACGCGCATCGGCGCCAGCGCGAGCATCCGGATCGTGGAGGCGGCCTCCCGCTGAGCGCCATGGAAGACGAACGAAGGAGCCGCGTCCGGTTCCGGGACCGTGCCGAGCTTCTCGACTTCCTGCTGGAAGTCTCCTCGATTGCCTCGGAAACGCTCGACCTGAACGAGCTGATGGAGAACGTGGCGGCCATCGTCCGGCAGGTGATCCCACACGAACTGTTCGCCATTCTCCTCTACAGCGAGCGCCGGCAGGGGCTGCGCATCCGCTATGCCGTCGGCCACCGGCGCGAGGTGATGCAGAATCTCGTCATCCGGCCGGGAGAGGGTCTTACCGGCACGGCCGCGGCGACGCGGCAGCCAGTGCTGGTGGGCGACGTGCGCGAGGACAGCCGTTACCTGAATGCGATGGACGCGGTGCGCAGCGAGCTGGCCGTCCCGATGGTGCTGCATCAGAAGCTGGTGGGCGTCATTGATCTGCAATCGACCACGCCCAACGCCTTCACCGAGCAGGACCGCGCACTGCTGCAACTGATTGCCTCGCGCGTGGCGGCGGCGGTGGAAAACGCGCGGCTGTACCGGCGCATCGAGCGGCAGAGCCGCACGCAGCGCACGCTGGCGGCGATGGCGCAGGAGTTTTCCTCCATTCTGAAGCTGGACCAGCTTCTGGAAAAGATCGCCATCAGCATCAAACGGCTGATCAACTACGACGCCTTCATGGTATTGGTCATCGACGAGACCGCAGGCGTGCTGCGCAACCTGTACAGCCAGCGCTTCGACCGGACGGCGGCCAGCGAATCGCTGCCGCTGGGAAAAGGCATCACCGGCGCCGCGGCGGAATCGCGTCATCCGGTTCTCTGCCCGGACACTTCCGCCGATCCGCGCTATGTGGAGTGGCATCCTGGCATCCGCAGCGAGGTCGCCGTGCCGCTGATCGTGAAGGACCGGGTGATCGGCGTGATGGATCTGGAAAGCCGCCGCCTGGGCTACTTCAACGATGACCATGTGCGGATGCTGTCGCTGATTGCGCCCTCGGTGGCGATCTCGATTGAAAACGCGCGGCTTTATGAGGAGCTGGCGCAGCGCGAGCGCGAGATCCAGCAGGACCTTCAGGCGGCGCACAATCTTCAGTCCGTGCTGCTGCCGCAGTCGCCGCCGCCGGTGCAGGGGCTGGAGGTGGGCGTGCGGATGAAGCCCGCCCGGCTGGTCAGCGGAGACGTCTACGATTTCTTTGAGTACGACGACGAGAACATGATGATCGCCTTTGGCGACTCCAGCGGCAAGGGCGCGGCGGCGGCGCTCTACGGGGCGCTGTTCACCGGCATGCTGCGCGGCGCGGCGCCGCGGCGCCGCAGTCCCGCGCAACTGCTGCGGGCGCTCAACGACACGCTGATGGAGCGTCAGGTCCCGGCGCGGTACGTTTCGCTGCTGCTGCTGTTGTGGCGCGCGCGGCGGCGCGAGTTCGTGATGGCGAATGCGGGGTCGACGACGCCGCTCGTGTGCCGCGGGGGCCAGATCCTGCAACCTCACGCCGCCGGCGTGCCGGTGGGACTGCTGGAAAACGTCGACTACGATGAAACGGTCTTTGAGACGCAGCCCGGCGACGTCGTCGTGCTGGTCAGCGATGGCGTGCAGGACCAGTTGAACCCGGCTGGAGAAGAGTACGGGCGGCGGCGCCTCCGGCGGTATCTGGAGGCGAACTGCGGCCTGCCGGCGCAGGAGATCGCCGACGGGATGCTGGCCGATCTGGAGCAGTTCCGCGAGGGACGACCGGTGCATGACGACCAGACGGTCATCGTACTGAGAGTGGAATGAAGGGAAACGGATGAACGGAGCCTTTCACTACCGCCACGGCGTGCTGCATTGCGAGGACGTGGATCTGAGGGACATCGCATCGCAGGCGGGCACGCCGTGTTACGTGTATTCGTCGGCCGCACTGCTGGACGGCTGGCGCGCATTCGAGCAGGGACTCGCCGGGCTGCCGCACCTGGTCTGCTTTGCAGTGAAGGCCAACGGCAACCTGGCCGTGCTGCGGCTGCTGGCGGAGGCGGGCGCGGGCTTCGATATCGTCAGCGGCGGCGAGCTCTACCGCGTGTTGCGCGCCGGCGCGGATCCCGCCAGGGTAGTCTTCTCGGGCGTCGGCAAGACCCGCCAGGAAATCGATGCGGCGCTGGAGGCAGGCATTCACTCGTTCAACTGCGAAAGCGAGGAAGAGCTTCACCTGCTCAGCGCCCTTGCGTCACGGACAGGCCGGACGGCGCGGGCAGCCATTCGCGTCAACCCGGACATCGACGCCGCAACCCACCCATACATCTCCACCGGGCTGCGGCGCCACAAGTTCGGCATCCCGATGGAGGAGGCCGAAGAGCTCTACCTGCGGGCGGCGGCGTTGCCCGGCATTGCGCTGGAAGGCGCCAGTTGCCACATCGGCTCGCAGTTGCTCGACATTGCGCCGCTGATGGCCGCGGCCGACCGCATGGCCGCCTTCGTAGAGCGGCTCAGGGAGAAGGGCATTGCAGTGAAGTTCCTGGATCTCGGGGGCGGGCTCGGGGTCCCGTATCGCAGGCAAGACCCGGCGCCGGACGTCGCCAGTTACCTGCGGCACGTGCGCCGGGTGGCCGAGGAGCTTCGCGTGGAACTGCTGGTCGAACCCGGCCGCTTCATCGCCGGCCCTGCCGGCGTGCTGCTGACGACCCTGCTGTACCGGAAGAAGAGCGGCGGCAAGGAATTTCTTATCGTGGACGCCTCAATGACGGACCTGATCCGGCCGGCGTTGTACGAGGCGCACCACGAGATCGTGCCGGTGCGACCGCAGGGGCGGCCCCGCATCACCGCCGACATTGTCGGGCCGGTCTGCGAAAGCAGCGATTTTCTCGCCGAGGAACGCGAAATTGAAGCGCCGCTGCCGGGCGATTGTCTGGCGGTGATGACGGCGGGCGCCTATGGGTTCGTCATGGCGTCCAACTACAACGCGAGGCCGCGTCCGTGCGAAGTGCTCGTCGAAGGCGGCGCATGGAGAGTCGTCCGCCGGAGAGAGACCTACGAAGATCTGGTGCACGGCGAAGAGGGTTGAAGCGGGTGCGTCAGAGCAGCTTCTGGATTACCTGTTCGAGTTCCCGGATGTTGACCTCGCCGGGGAAGACGTGCACTTTCCGTCCGGTGCGGTCGTAGACAACCGTGAAAGGGAGCCCGCCGGACCATCGGGGGTCGACCATGGAGATGAATTTCTGGTCGTCCTGGAAGCGCTTGATGTAGGCGGGCTGGGGGATCTTCGTCTTCGCGACGAACTCGGCCACGGTGGCCGCGTCGCTCTCTTCGTCAATGGCGATGGCGGCAAATTGCAGCCCTTTGGCGCGGTACTTCGCCGCCAGCGCAACCAGTTCCGGCATTTCCTTCCGGCACGGCGCGCACCAGGTAGCCCAGAAGTTGACCACCAGGACCTTGCCCTTCGCCGAGGCAAGCAGGCGCTGGTAGCCGGCCTCGCTTATCGGCTGGAGATCCGCTGCGTGGACGAGGCCGGCTGCAAACAGAATCAGAACGGCGATGGATTGTTTCACGTGGACTTCTTCACCCTCTTAATGGTGCAACCGAATGCCTTGGTCTCGGTGACCGGCAGCGGTTTCCCTGCCAGGGCGGCGTTGAGCACGTCCCTGAGGTAAGTCTTCGTCACCTTGTCGGCGGGGCGGGAGTCGTCAATGGCGCCGCGATAGATGACCTCCGAGTTCTTTCCAATGACGAACACATGCGGTGTGAACTCGGCGCTGAAGCGGTCCGCCTCGACGTTGTTGACGTCCTTGTACACCGTGAACGGGAACGCGTGCTTGCGGGCGTGTTCGGCGACCTCGGCGGAGGACTCGGTCGAGTTCGCGTTCAGGAAGACGAACTGCACGCCCTTGCCATGGAACTCGTTGTAGAGCGCCTTCATGCGCTCGTTGTAATCGTTCGAGATCGGGCACTGCGTGGAGATGAAGATCACCGCAGTGATCTTGCCGGCAGTCTGGATCTCGACGGGTTTGCCCTGAAGATCCGTCGCTTTGATGACATCCACTTTGCCCGGCGCGCCCAGAAGCGCCAGGGCGGCTGCGAATACGGCCAAAGTCGTCATGGCTGTTTCTCCTCTGACTTGGACTGCTCTTTCTTCGGTTCCAGCTTCAGGTTCACCACGGCGTCGAGCCGGGTGTCGAAGACGGACAGGGTCCGCTTCCGGCTTTCGAGATCGTGATAGGTAGCGCTCAGTTCGTAATCAATGCTGGTGGAGAGGTTCTGGAATTCGTACTTGCCGTCCTCGCGGGTGATGTAGGAGCGCACCTGTAGCGTCTTCAGATTCTTCAGCTGGACGACCGCCCCGCCGGCGGGCGAACCGTCCGGCAGGGTCACCACGCCACTGACGTTGCGGATGGTGCGGTCGCGGGGCTTGTCCTTCTTCTGGTTGGTCCACTGGAAGGCGGGAGCCAGCAGGGCAGCCGCCAGCAAGAGGAGAGGCAGGCGTCGCGCGAGTTTCATTTCTTGTCGCTCCCGGCGGGCTTCAGCGTCAGGTACACATCCACGCGCTCCGGGCCGCCCGAAAGGCGCACCATGCGCTCTTCGGGAACGTAGCCGCGGGCGCGCGCGGTTACCTTATATTCTGCCGGATCCGGCGCCAGCTGAAAAGCGAACTCGCCCCGTCCGTCGGTGCGGGTGCGAAGCGGCTTGGGCGGCTTGCGGCCCTGAACCGGGGACACGAGCACCACCTCCACTTCCGCACCGGGAAGAGCGAAACCCGGATCCCGGAACACAGTTCCGGCGATGACGGCAGGCTCGGGCTTTTGCCCCGCCAGAGCCAGGAGAGAAAGCGCCAGCAGGAGGAAGGCGAAGCGGCTAACGCCAGTCTTCGTCCTCTTCCTCCTCATCTTCTTCCTCCTCCTCGTCGAAGTCTTCGTCTTCTTCGTCGAAATCTTCGTCGAGGTCGTAGTCGTCGTCTTCCGGCTCCAGCTCGAGCGGGTCGAC
Organism: Bryobacteraceae bacterium; assembly: GCA_049969655.1. Taxonomy (GTDB): domain Bacteria; phylum Acidobacteriota; class Terriglobia; order Bryobacterales; family Bryobacteraceae; genus JANWVO01. The sequence goes on along the minus strand of JBMFOK010000011.1, from coordinate 15,978 downwards.
GGAGGCGACGACAAAGCTCCGCCCGCACTCCTCGCAGAGGATGGTTTCACCCTCGTCGAGCTCGTCTTCTTCCACGTCGATGTCAGCGCCGCACTCGGGACACTCGATCATGACCTGTTCACCTCGTCCCACCAGGGGTGTTGAATGCGTTCAGTGTGAATTGTCGCCAAAGACGGGGAGGAAATGCAACGGGGAAAATCAGCACGAGGCGGCTGCCCGCTCGCGTTCCCGTTCCTCCTCTTCGGCGATGGCCAGGCTATGCCGTACCAGGTCGCCGTAAGGCACCGTGACCAGGACCTTGTCCATGTCCTCCCAGGTGGAGATCATGTGCCGCACGTGATGGCCGGCCAGCCGGATCACCCAGGCGTCGGTGAGCGGCCGGCCGCGCTCGGCGGCCACTTTCAACAGATCCGGGTGGCGCAGCGCCACCACGAGCTCGCGCTTGTCGCCGCCGCAGGAGATGTAGTACTTGCAGTCCACCGCATCGGCGTGACGGATGGAGATTGCGTTCTGCTGCCAGCGGAACTCGACGTCCCACGTCCTGCCGAAGGGGTCGGCCACCTGGAAATGGCGGGGATCCTGGCTCATGCTACCTACCATCGTAGCCGAACCGCTTCACAAGGCAACCGGGCGGCGCTACCAGCCGGCCAGGCCCTGATGACGCACGTGGGAGAGGAACTCGTCGCGGGTCTCCTTGCGGCGGCGGAACTCGCCGAGCATGGCCGAGGAAGTCGTCGAGGAGTGCTGTTTCTCGACGCCGCGCATCATCATGCAGAAGTGGCGAGCCTCGGTGATCACCGCCACGCCCAGCGGATCCAGCACGTCCTGGAGGCACGCGGCGATCTGCTGCGTCATGCGCTCCTGCACCTGGAGCCGGCGGGCGAAGACGTCGACGATGCGCGGGATCTTGCTCAGTCCGATGATCTTGTTCTTCGGGATGTAGGCCACGTGCGCCCGCCCGTAGAACGGCAGCAGGTGGTGCTCGCAGAGGGAGAAGAACTCGATGTCCTTGACGACCACCATCTCGTCGCAGCGTTCGTTAAAGATGGCGCCGTTGACAATTTTCTGGATGTCAGCCGTGTAACCGCTGGTGAGGAACCGCAGCGCCTTCTCGGCGCGGGAGGGGGTGGCGAGGAGACCTTCGCGTTTCGGGTCTTCGCCCAGCTCGCGCAGGATTTCCCGCATGTGGGCGGCGATGGCGCCTTCTTCCCGCTTGTGCTCAAGCACCTTCACGACGGCTTTCGACGACGATTTCATGGCTTTCCGATCCTTGGGCTTCGGCTTGCGAAGCGGACACTTCAAAGATGTTGTTGCGCGTCTCCCGGATTCTTACCTTCTCCAGCTCTGCGGGCCAGCCCGCAAACCAGTGCGGCCAGGCCTGCCTCAGGCGCTCCGCCGCCACGAAGGCCAGGTTTTCCGTGGTTGGCACCAGCGCGGCGAATTCGGGCAGATCCACGTTCAGGTTGCGCCGATCCACCTGGTCGAGCCACACCCGGCGCACGAACTCGTCGAGCATTTCAAGTGGCAGGAGCCGCCCCCGGCCAGGGTCGAGCCGGCCGGCGAGGACGACGTCCATCACGTAGTCATGTCCGTGGCCGTACGGGTTGTTGCACTTTCCATAGACCTCGCGGTTTCGCTCGGCCGCAAGCTGCGGTGCGTGGAGGCGGTGCGAGGCCGAAAAGCGATACCGCCGCCCCACGCGGACAAATGGCAGGCCCGGATCAGCGGCCTTCATATTCGACGAAGAAATCCTCGCTTTCGTATAGCCGCACTGCCTTGAGGCGGGCGGCGCTGCCGTGAAAGTGCGGCTCGAGCCGGCGCCAGATTTCGACGGCGAGGTTTTCCGGCGTCGGCACCACGCGGTCAAACGGCGGCACTTCTTCGTTCAGGTGGCGGTGGTCCATCGGGCCGATGACCTCTTTTTCGAGGACCGCTTTTACCTGTTTCAAATCCACCACCATGCCTGTCACCGGGTCCGGCTCGCCTTCCAGGGTCACCTCGAGCACGAAGTTGTGGCCGTGCCCGCGCGGGTGGGCCTCGTCGCCGAACAGCGCCCGGTTTTCCGACTCGGACCAGTCCGGACGGCGGCAGACATGAGAGGCGGAAAACTCCACGCGGCGCGTCAGCAGCATCGCCATTGTTCCCAAGCAGAGAGATGCGGCGGGCCCGTCCCTCGATACAATTATAGATTCCAGCCTTTATGACACACCCCAAACTGCTGGTGGCGATCCAGACCGCGGCGGCGCTCCTTCTGGTAGCGCTCTGCTTCATCGTGGCGGACTCGCTGCGGGAAAGGGTGGTCGTCGTGGGAGACCGCGCGCCTGCCTTCACGGTCGTCACCGATGACGGCCGCCAGATTTCTCCTTCTGATTTCGGCGGCAAGGTGCTGGTGCTGAACTTCTGGGCCACGTGGTGTCCGCCGTGTGTCGACGAGATGCCTTCCCTCGATGCGATGGCAAGACAGTTGAGGCCGAAGGGCGTAGTCGTGCTTGGCATCAGCGTGGACAGGAATGCGGCCGCCTATGAACGCTTCCTGCGTCAGATGCGTGTGAGCTTCCTCACCGCGCGGGATCCGGAAGCGAAGATCAGCTCGAGCTACGGGACGTTCAAATACCCCGAGACGTATGTGATCGACAGCCGCGGCCGCGTCCGCCAGAAGCACATCGGGCCGCGCGACTGGATGGATCCGGAACTGCTTCAGTCCATCGAAGCACTGCTGTAGCCTGAAGGCAGGGAGGGGGCGCCATGCCCGACTGGAAACGCGAGCTGGCCGCCATCGTCGGCGAGCGGGCCGTCCTGGACCGGCCGGAGGACCTGCGCCTGTATGAATACGACGGCGGCGTGGACAAGGCGCGCCCGGACGTCGTGGTTTTCCCGCGCACCGCGCACGAGGTGAGCCAGATCGTGAAGCTGGCTCGCCGCCATGGCATTCCCATTGTCGGCCGGGGCGCCGGCACAGGCCTTAGCGGCGGCGCCATCGCCCGTCAGGGCGGCATTCTGGTCTCGTTCGCGCGGATGAACCGGATCCTCGAAATTGATCCGCTCAACGAACGCGCCGTGGTTGAGCCGGGCGTCGTCAACCTGGACATCAGCGCCGCAGCCGCGCCCTACGGATATTTCTTCGCGCCGGATCCTTCCAGTCAGCGCGCCTGCACCATCGGCGGCAACGTGGCCGAAAACGCCGGCGGGCCACACACGCTGGCTTACGGCGTCACCGCCAACCATGTGCTCGGTCTCGAAGTGGTTCTGCCGGATGGCGAGATCGTGCGGACCGGCGCCTTCTGGCCGGACGCGCCCGGCTACGACCTCACCGGGTTGATTACAGGCAGCGAAGGCGCCCTGTGCCTGGTGACGAAGGTGATCGTGCGGCTGATGCGCAAGCCGGAGGCGGTGGAAACATTTCTTGCGATTTATGACACGGTGGACGACTGCGCCAACACGGTGAGCGAGATCACCGCGCGGGCCATTACGCCGGCGGCCGTCGAAATGCTCGATGGATCGATGCTCCAGATGGTGGAAGAGGCCGTCCATGCGGGCTACCCGCTGGACGCGGCCGGAGTCCTTCTGATCGAACTGGAAGGGCTGCGCGAGGCCGTCGAGACGCAGGCCGAACAGGTGCGGCAGGCGTGCGCGCAGTGCCGGGCGCGCCAGATCCGGCAGGCGCGCGACGAACAGGAGCGCCAGCTTCTCTGGAAGGGACGCAAGAACGCCTTTGGCGCCATCGGCCGGGTCAGCCCTTTTTATTACGTGCACGATGGCGTTGTGCCGCGCACGAAAATCGCGCCGACGCTGCGCTACATCGAAGACGTCAGCCGCCGCAGCGGGCTCGGCATCGGCAACATCTTCCACGCCGGCGACGGCAACATGCATCCCATCATTCTTTTCGATGCGCGCCGTCCCGGCGACATCGAGCGCGCGCAGAAGGCCGGCTTCGAGATCCTGGAATACTGCGTCGAGGCCGGTGGCTCCATCACTGGCGAGCATGGCATTGGCATGGAAAAAATCCATCTGATGGGCCGGCAGTTTTCCGAGGAGTCACTTGAGATGATGCGCCGGATCAAGGAGGCATTCGACCCGGCGCGGCTGTTCAATCCAGGCAAGCTGCTGCCGGAGCGGCGCGGATGCCCCGAATTGCGCCAGCCGCCGGTGATTCCCGGCAACGCCATTCCGGCATGAACGCGAGTTCCAGGGAGGGCTGGATGCAGGACCGCAGAACGTTTCTGTTGCAGATGGCGGCGTTTGCCGCGCCCGCCAAAAAAGGCGGGCTGACGCCGAAGGAGCGCGTCAACCGCGTGCTCGCGGGCCGGACTCCCGACCGCGCGCCGTTCAGCTTCTGGCATCACTTTCACGACGAAGACCAGCCGGGGCGCCGCCACGCCACGCTGACGCTCGATTTCGCGCGCCGTTACCGGCTGGACATCGTCAAGGTGATGAGCGACTACCCGTTCCCGAAGCCCGCGGGCGGGGCCTGGCACGAGCTGAAGCCTGTCGACAACCCTTTCCCCGAACAGGTGAAGTCGCTCGAACTGATCCGCGACGGGCTGGCGGGCACGAAACATTTTGTCGAGACCGTGTTCAACCCCTGGAACCAGGCCACTAAGATCGCCTCGAAGGAAGCGGTGACGGAGCTGATGCGCACCCGGCCGCAGGCGCTGCTCGATGCGCTCGAGGCGATCGCGCGTTCGGAGGCCAGCCACGTGCGCCGCGCGCTCGACGCCGGCGCCTCGGGCATCTTTCTCGCCGTCGACAACGCGCAGCAGGGCGTGCTGACGCTGGACGAGTACCGCAGATTCAGCGAGCCCTTTGACCGCATGGTCCTCGAAGCGGCCAAAGACGCGCCGCTCAACATCCTGCACCTGCACGGCGGCAGGGTCTACCTCGATCACTTCTGGAAAGGCTGGCCGGTTCAGGTGATCCATTACTCGGCGCACGAGACGGGCGTCAGTCTGGCTGCGGCGAGGAAGAAAACGAACGCCGTCCTGATGGGCGGCCTGGACCACCGGAGCGTGGTGGGCGCGCCCGCCGCAGCGGTGAAGAAGATGCTCGCTGAGGCCCGCGCCGCCGCGCCCAAATGGATCTGCGCGCCCGGTTGTTCCGTGCCCGATGAATCGAAGCACACGCACCTGGAGCAGCTCAGCCGCATTCTCCGCGGAATGGCATGAACTGGCGCATCCGGCGCTGGGACCTTTACGCGCCGCACTACGACCGCCTCATCTCCTTCGAGCCTCAGCGGCGGCGCTCGCTGGAGCTGGCCGCTCTGCGTCCCGGCGAGCGTGTGCTCATCTGCGGTTGCGGCACCGGGCTTGACCTGCCGCTGCTGCCCGCCGGACTGCAAGTGTTCGCCGTTGATGCCAGCCGCGGCATGCTCAGCCGCGCGCTGGCCCGCGGGTGCGCCTCGCCGGTTTCCTTCGCGCGGATGGACGCGCAGCAACTGGCCTTTCCGGACTCGTGCTTCGACTGCGTCCTCCTGCACCTGATCGTCGCCATCGTGCCGGATCCGCTCGCCTGCCTGCGCGAGGCGGCGCGCGTGCTTCGTCCTTCCGGCCGCATTGCGCTGTTTGACAAATACCACGACGGGCGCGGCCGTCCCCGCCTGATCCGGCGCACGCTGAACCCGCTGATGCGCCTGCTGGCCACGGATCTCAACGTACCTCTGCCTCGGCTTGTGCGCCAGGCGGGGCTCGAAATGGTCCACGAAGAGCCCGCCCTGCTGCGGGGCCTGTTTCGCCTTGCACGGCTCGAACACGCCGGTTGACGCCGGTCCGGAGTCGCGAAAATTCCGCCGGGAAGGAAGCGCTTTTTGTTTATAATGCCCTGTTGAGTTCCCCGCCATGAAGCGCATACCTGTCCTCCTTTTCCCCGTAATTTTCGCTCTGGCCGCGCCGCCCTCTCCGGACCCGGCACGCGCCGGCATGGATGCGGCCCAGCTGAAACGCATTGGTCCCGTGCTTCAGGAGTTCGTCGAACGCGGACAGATGAGCGGCGCGGTGACGCTCCTCATGCGCCGTGGCGCGCTGGCGCATTTTGAGGCCACCGGCTGGCAGGACGTAGAAGCGAAAAAGCCGATGCAGAGGGACACGATCTTCCAGATCATGTCGATGACCAAACCATTCACCGGCGCCGCCATCATGATGCTGGCCGAGGAGGGCAGGCTCCGGCTGAACGACCGCGTGGAGGACCATCTGCCCGAATTCCGCGGCCAGATGGTGATCGTCAGCGAAGAAAACGGCGTGCGCACGCTGCGCCGGCCGTCGCGGCCCATCACCATCCGCGACCTGATGACGCACACCTCCGGCCTCGGCCCCGCCGCGCCGGGCATCGGCGACATCATGGTCCGCATGGACCGAACGCTGGCGGAAGCCTGCCTGATCTATTCGCAGCAGCCGTTGCTGTTTGAGCCGGGCACGCGCTGGATGTATTCCAACACCGGCATCGCCGTGCTCGGCCGCATCATCGAGGTCCGTTCCGGCATGAGCTTCGAGCAGTTTCTTGAGACACGCATCTTTCAGCCGCTGGGCATGACGGACACGCACGTCTTTTTGCCTGTATCAAAACGCGCCCGGCTCGCGCCCGTTTATGCCGTGCGGGATGGAAAGCCGGTCAAGGCGGGCGCCGACATCCTCGGCGGCGACCCGCTGAAGTTCCGCGAGGGCGCGAAATATTCGGGGCCGGAACATTCCCTATACTCCACCGCCTGGGACCTGGCGCAGTTCTACCAGATGATGCTGAACCACGGCGAATGGAACGGGCGGCGGCTGCTGGCGCCCTCCTCGGTAGCGGCGATGACCGAGGTCCACACGGGAAACCTTGTGGCGGGACACAACCCGGGGACGGGCTTCGGCTTGACCTGGGAGGTGACGAAAGACCCCGCCGGCACACTCACCGGGCAGAGCATCGGGACGTTCGGCCACGGCGGCGCGTTTGGCACCTACGGCTGGGTGGATCCGCAGAAACAGCTCGTGGGCGTGTTCCTGGTCCAGACCACATCGCCGCCGCAGCCGATGCGGGACGCCTTCATCACCATGGCCAACGCGGCCGTGCGGGAGGCCGTCCCGTGAAGCCCGCGCCGCCGCCGGAGCAGGATGCCTTCGTCACGCTCCAGCGCGCGGCGGCGCGCCTGATGGATGGCGTCGCCGGGCTGTTGAAGCCGTATGGCCTGCGTCCTCCGCAGTACAACGTGCTGCGGATCCTTCGCGGCGCGCATCCCGAGCAGCTCAACTGCCGTGAGATCGCCGCGCGGATGATCACGCGCGAGCCGGACCTGACGCGCCTGCTCGACCGGCTGGAGGCGGCGGGACTGGTGACGCGCACGCGGCAGAGCCCGGACCGCCGCGTCGTGCGAGTCGGAATCACCGCCTCCGGGCTCGAACTGCTCCGGCAGCTCGACGCGCCCATGCTGGCGCTCCACCGCGAGCAGTTCGCCGTGCTCGGCCCCTCGCGCATGGCGACCCTCGCGCGTCTTCTCCGGCGGCTGCTTGAATCCTGACGTGCGCCGGTGCATCCTGATGGATGGTTGTTGCAACAGACATCCGCAGGGAGGCGACCATGATCCGCCTGCGTCGGTCCGGCGAGCGCGGCCGCACCGTCACCGAATGGCTCGACAGCCGCCACACCTTCTCTTTCAACCGTTATTACGACCCTGAGTGGATGGGCTTCCGCTCATTGCGTGTCATCAACGAGGACCGCATTGCCGGCGGCGGCCGGTTTGAATGGCACCCGCACCGCGACATGGAGATCCTCACCTGGGTTCTCTCGGGCGCGCTCGAGCACGAGGATTCCACCGGCGCGCGCGGCGTCCTGCGGCCCGGGGATCTTCAGAAGATGAGCGCCGGCACGGGCATCTACCACAGCGAGGCCAACGCGTCGCGCACGGAGCCGCTGCACCTGTTGCAGATCTGGATCCATCCTTCGCAGCGCGCTCTTGCGCCGGACTACCGCGAAGCGCACTTCCCGCTGGAAGCGCGTTGGAACCGGTTCTGCCTGCTGGCATCGCCCGCGCCGCGCGACGAGGCGCTGCCGCTGCATCAGGGCGCCGAAGTGTGGGCAGCCGTGCTCGAGCCCGGCCGCGTTGCGGAGCATCCGCTGGCGCCGGGGCGGCACGCCTGGATCCAGGTGGCTTCGGGCGCGGTGGAAGTGAACGGCACGGCGCTGGAGGCGGGCGACGGCGCGGCTCTCAGCGATGAGCCTGCGGGGCGGATCATTGCCCTGCGGCAGGCGGAGATCCTGCTGTTCGATCTGGCCTGAGGCGCGCCTGGGGCGGCCTCGAGCGGTCGGCTCGATGTCCGCCTCCCGGGCCGATGGTACGCTGCAAGGGAGATGAGCGCCACCTGGGACTTCGTGCTGCGCTACGGCTACGCGCTGGTGTTCGCCGCAGTGCTGCTCGAGCAGCTCGGCGCGCCGGTGCCCACGGCGCCGGTGTTGATCCTGGCGGGGGCGCTGGCCGGGCTGGGACATTTTTCCTTTGGAATGTTTTTGCTGCTCGGCGTGGCGGCCAGCCTGGCGGCGGACTTCGTCTGGTACGAGCTGGGCCGGCGGCGCGGCGAGCAGATTCTCGGCTGGCTGTGCCGCCTGTCGCTTGAGCCTTCCACCTGCGTGCGGCGCACCACCGGGGCGCTGGAGCGGTGGGGCCCGGCGGCGCTGCTGGTGGCCAAGTTCGTGCCCGGGCTGAACACGGTGGCGCCGCCGCTGGCGGGCAGCGCCGGCATCGGCCGCGGCGCGTTCCTCATTTACGCGGCCGGCGGCGCCGCCCTGTGGGTGGGGGCGATGTTGGGCCTCGGCCTGCTGCTTGGCCGCGAGGCGGAGCGCGCCGTGGAGCGGCTTGCCGGCACGGGCTCCGCCATACTTCTCTGGCTCGCCGCGGCCGCTGCCGCCTGGGCCGCCTGGAAACTCTGGCGCCGGAAGGCGGCGATGCGGCACGTGCGCGTGGCGCGCATCCAGCCCGGAGAGCTGCGCGCGCTGCTCGATTCGGAAGAGCCGCCGCTGGTTGTCGACCTCCGCAGCATCGCCTCACGTCGCCGCGCGGGCGCGAAGATTCCCTCGGCTCTCATCGCCAATGAACACGACCTGGCCGCGGTGCTCGAGCGGATTCCCCGCACGCGGCCGGTGGTGTTTTATTGTTCCTGCCCGGACGAAGCTTCCAGCGCCGCCTGGGCGCTGCGGCTGCGGGACCAGGGTTTTCGAGACGCCCGGCCGCTGGCCGGCGGCTTTGAGGCCTGGCAGGCTGCCGGGTATCCGGTGGAGGAGTTGCCGGCGCAGCCGCAGTGCGTTTCCTGAGCTGCCCACGGGGCCGTGCTCCATCGGAGGCATCCCATCCGTCCCCCGCTGGTATACTGCCATCCATCGGAGGACGCACTCCTGCCGCGGTCCGGCCTCGGGCCGCGCCGCATGGTGATTGCAACAATGTCGGACTCAACACAGCTGACGCCGCCGCCCGTGCTGAACCGCTGGCAGCGGCTGCTGATTCCAAACCTGCCGGCCATCGCCGCCCTGACTCTTCTCTATCTTGCCCTCGGCCTTCTGGGGCCTGGCGGGTTCCTGAATGATTCCGACACAGGCTGGCACATCGTCACCGGGGAGCGGATCCTTGACACGTTCCATCTGCCCCGCACCGATCCTTACTCGTTCTCAAAGCCCGGCGAGCCGTGGTTCGCCTGGGAGTGGCTGGCGGACGTGATGCTCGGCGCGGTGCACAGGAAGATGGGCCTGGCTGGAGTGGTGCTTCTGGCCGTCTTCGCCGTCGCCGCCACGGCCTGGATGTGGTGCGCCTTCGCACTCTGGCTGGGCAGCGACCGCTTCGTGATCGCCGCGCTGATGGCTGTTGCCATCACCGCCTCCACCGTCCACTGGCACGCGCGGCCGCACGTGTTCAGCTGGCCGCTGTTGATCGGCTGGCTGTGGCTGCTTGAAAAGACGCCGGAGCGCATTTCGTTGCGGCGGCTGCCCGGTCTGTTTGTGCTGATGGCGCTGTGGACAAACCTCCACGGCAGCTTCTTTCTCGCCTTCCTCCTCTCAGGCGCGTATGCGTTCGAGTTCTGGTTCCGGCAGCGGAGCCGGGCCGTCACTGCGTTGGTAGAGGCGGGCGTGGCGCTGCTGGCCACCTTCTGCAACCCGTACGGGTGGCATCTCCACCAGCACCTTGCGCGATATCTGACGAATTCAGCGCTGCTCGGGCGGATCAGCGAATATCAAAGCCCGAGTTTTCACGGGAAAGACGGCATTTATCTGCTGGCCCTTTTCCTGCTTGCCATGGCCGGCGCGGTGCTGTGCCTGGAGCAGCGTCGATTCGCGAGGAGCCTGGTGGTGCTGCTGCTGGTCGCCACCGGACTGCGGGCCGCCCGCGGAATTCCCATCATCGCCTTTGCCGCCCTGCCGCTGGCGGCGGCCGCCTTCACGGAACTGCTCGGCAGCTTCCGCTCCCTGAAAGAGATTTTCGCGGAATCCGCCAATTTTGGCCGGATCGAGCGGCAGGCGAACGGGGCCCTCCTGCTGGCGGCCGTGGGCCTCGGCCTGGTGTTATGGTTTACAACGCCGCGCATCCAGAAGGCCGCGCAATTTCCGGAGAAGCGCTTTCCCGTGCGGGCGGCGCCGGCGGTGGCGCAGCTCGATCCGGCGGCACGCCTCCTGGCGCCGGACTATTACGGCGGATATCTGATCTACCATTTTCGCGGAGCGCGGAAGGTCTTTTTCGACGGCCGCAGCGATTTTTACGGCACGAAATTCCTGGACGATTACGGCAAATGGATGCTGCTCAAGCCGGGCTGGCGCAGCAGTTTTACGCGCGCCGGGTTCAGCCACGCCCTGCTGCCGGAGGACCACCCGTTGCGGGAGGTGCTGGAATGCTCCGGCTGGCGGCGGATTCACGGGGACCGGACCGCCGTGCTGCTCGAGCGGCCCGCCACGCCGCCGGCCCGGCCTGTCTGCTCCATGCCATGACGACGACCCGTCAGGCGCGCAGGCCGCGCCACATCGGCAGCAGCTCGAAGTCCTGCCGTAACTCCTCCACTGGCTCGCCGCGCTGCTCGATCCAACGCTCCTCAACGGGGCCGAGACGCCTGGCCTCCGCCAGCGAGCGCACCCGCGCCGGATCGATGCCCATCAGCCGGCAGCAGGTGGCATCCACCGCCACCAGATTCGCGCCCGCAACGATCACGCCCGCCCGCCGCGGCCGGCCCTGAATGGGCCCATTGCCTTCCATGCCGATAATGCCGTCGACAATCGCAATGGACCGTGGCGCGAACAGGCCGGCGAGCTTCACAATGGATCGGTCGATCCCGTAATGGTGCAGCACGTTCTTGGGCCACCCGTAGAGCGCGCCCGGCACGACGCCGAAGAAGTTCTTCATCGAAAGCGTTACGCCCGCCCAGTGGTGCGTTTTCATCTTCGGAAGAGAGACGATGAGGTCCGCGCCGAGTGCCGCTTGAGGCAGCCACAGCGCCCCGTGGCCCTCCAGCTCGCCCGCCGGCGACACGTCGTCCCGGTTCAGGTCCACAAAGCGCCGCTCGAAATGCGGGATGGCTTCGAAGTAGCCCGCCTCCTCGGCCAGCGTCCAGGTGTCGCGCCGGTGGCCCGGGCCTTCGCCGATGCGCACCTCGGCCGCGCCCAGCCGTTCCAGCGCCTCCACCACAGCGGACACAAACAGCGGATGCGTGTTGATGGACGTGGCGCGCGAAAACTCGACCAGATTCGGCTTCACCAGGACGCGTCTGCCGCGCACGCCGATGCGGCACTCCGTCAGCGCGCGGCAGATCTCGCCGGCCAGCTCGCCGCCGTAGTCGCGCGCACGAAGCACGAAGACGGGCTCCTGGCGGCCCCAACCTGCCTTGCGCGGGCGCGAACAGGCGCTGCCGGCCGCGGCCGCCGCCGTCGCCAGCCAGACGCGCCGGTTCATGCCGCCTCCCCTTTCCACAATTTCCATGGCCCCTCCGGCTCGCCGATCAGCGCCAGCGCCAGCACCGTCGTCTCCGTGCGTTCGTTCACAGCCACAGGCCGGTCATCGAAGGGCACGCCGTGCATGCGGAAGGCGACGCGCAGCAGCGCCTGCGCCAGTCCGCGCGGCCCGCGCCTCCAGTGGGCCAGCGCGCACTCGATGCCACGGCCGACCTGCGGTTCACCGCAGCCGCACAGCCCGATGAGCGCCAGCGCGGTCGTCTCCGGAAACGACTCGAGGTCCTGGCCCAGCACGCGCTTGTTGCCATAATTCCAGCCCCCATCGCGGCACTGGCGGTCCAGAATGAGGCGCGTACCCAATTCCAGCCGCTCCCGCAGGCCCGGCCCCTCATGTTTCGGCAGGCTCAGCGCCAGGGCGCGCAGCGCGTGGGCGGTGGGCTCGATCCACGGCGCCGTGCCCGCTGTCCAAGGCCAGCCCACCAGCGACGGGTTCTGATCCACCGCCGGCTCCTTCCGCAGCAGGCGTTCGAGCCACCCAGGCTGCGGCATCTCCCGGGAGCGGAACCCCGCCAGCCAGTCCACGCCCCGCCGCCAGGAGTCGTCAAACTCCCCGGCCGCGCATTTCAGCACCAGAGCCAGAGACGACGCCCAGCCGGGCTGGCGCGTCTGGGGATGGGCCATCCAGGCGCCTTCCGGAAGCTGCCAGCCACGGAGCAACGCAGCAGCGCGGCGGCCGACCCCGGTTCCGATCAGCGCAAGCGCCGCATACGCGGTCGGCTCAAGCCACGAGGACTGTCCCTCCCGGTAACCCCACCCGCCGTCCGGATTCTGGCGCGCCACCAGCAACGTTCGCGCGTCAGTTCCCATGGCCGGAGATCAGTTCCAGTCCTGGCAGTTGCCGTCCGCTTTCTGGCATTCCATCGGCTGAATGGACGTGATCGGTCGGCCCGTGGCCGTGCCGCTGAAGCCGGGAATGAAGTGCCGGATCTGATAGCCCTGAACGGTAACCTGGACGTAATAGCGGGTAATGGCGGGGAATGTTCCGGATGGATCGATCTGATCCTGCTTCGGAAAAAGCTGGACGCTGATGTTGCCGGCTGAGAAAAACGGATTCGATGTGGAGCCACACCCGGCGGTTGTCCCGCAGAGGACGATGTTCTGGATCGTGGCCAGGTCGTTGGCCCGGTTGGCGGCCGCCCAGCGAGCGGCGTCGGACACCCGCCACGTGATTGTCTGGTGCTGGAAGAACGTCCAAGCCCAGTCCATCACGCCGAAATAGAGCATGAAGAACATCATGGCGCCGAGCCCGAATTCGACCAGCGAGGCGCCCCGGCGCCGGGCGGACAACTGAATGATTTCCGGTTTGCGCATCTCAGCCCCCGATTACGTCGCAGGCAAATAAAGCCCCAGGAAGGGCATCTCCAGGGCTGGCTTGCCGTTCAGAGTGACCGTGCCAAAAAACGGAGACAGCACGCCGTTGTACTGCCAGCCGTTGATGGCGACGCGGATCCGCACCGGCCGCCCGTTCACATCGTACTGAAGCACGGTCACGGTCACCTTGGACGGGTCGAGCCCCGGAACAATGGGCGTGCTCGAGCCGACCGCGCCGTAGGCGGTGACCGTCCGGATCGCCGTGGAGAACGAAGCAGCGCTCACGAATGTCCGGCTGGCGGCGTAGCGGGCGCCATCGCGCACGCACTTTTCGAGGGAATTGTAAAGGTAGAACAGGTAGCCGAAATGAATGGCGCCCAGAACCAGCGTCACCAGCAGCGGGGCCAGCAATGCCAGCTCTACAAGAACGGCCCCGCGCTCCTTCGAGGAGAATTTCCGCGCCATCGCCCTCACCTCACCAGCCGGATCTCATAGATGCCGTCCTGATTCACGGACTCGCCCCCGGACCCGTGGAGACAGCCCCCCTGGAAGATGGCGCACCAGTTGGCATTCCCGTTGTTCGAATAGGAGCTCAGGACCTGAAAGCAGAAGAAACCCAGGACTTCGCCGGTGACTGGATCCACAATCGGGGCGTAAATGATATTGCCCGGATACGGCAGGCTCCCACGGTTTTCCAGGGCCTTGGCGATGGAGGAGATCTGCGGCGGCCCTGTGTCGAACCCGGGCAGGTTCTCGTCCACCTGGATGGGCTCGCCCTGCCAGCCGTTGATCATGTCCGCATAGTTGTTGGCGTTGCCCGCTACCTGGTCGCTGGACCAGAACCCCGTCTTCTGCTGCAAGAGTTGAGAATTGTAGATCCAGATGGCCAGCAGTTGATAGGGATATTGACCACCGTTGGCAGATACGTCTCCCTGGCACCAGGTACCCAGCTCCGATGTGTTCATCTTGTTGTTCTTGAACGTTTGTTGGAACGTACTTGCGCCCCAGCGCAAGGTGTACTGTTGCCCGATGACGTATCCCATGGAAGGGTCGTTGTTCAGATCGCACGCCGGCAAGCCGCCCGGTATCGACGAGGTGCTTGTCGTGCAGTGCGCAAAGGGCGCGAAGGGAACAAGGCCCTGATCGATGGTCGTCATCTTGACCTGCGCCGCCACGGCCGAGGCCGCCGCCGTCGCCATCGATTGACCGGTGAGAACAGGGGCCAGGTACATCGGCACCTGCCCGGATGCGGTCACGCGGACGAACCGGTAGCCCGCAGCCGTCGAGGGGCTTGCTGTCCAGTCCCCGCTGGAAGGGTCCGAGGCGAGGTATTGTGTCGCAAACTCCACGGTGATGTTCTGGAACTGGACGTTCTGGAAGTGGAACCTCTTCCAGTCCCCGGCGGTGCCGGCATATTGCCCGGTAATGGCCGCCGTGCGGGCGGCGTTGATCCCGTTCATCGTTCCGTCCAGCAGGGAGGCCGCCGCCAGCGCCGCCGCGTCGCAGTAGCCCTGCGCCTCGTTACGCACGATATACAGGCGGCCCAGATCGAACGCGAGTCCGATAAAGCCGAAAATCACCAGCACGCTCAGCGCGAACAGGATCAGCACGACTCCCTGCCGCCCGCCCCCCTTGGTAACGGTCATGGCTTCCTCCTCTCTCTTTGCCCGAACCTTAGCCCAATGGTGAGGTCTTTCCCTTCAGAAAATCAAGGCTCATAACCTTCGTAAATCCCCTCACGGCCCGCGCTGGGGCGGAATTACCAGCAGCATCTCGATCTCCGTTGGCGCGCTGCCGCGCCGCGCCGGGCGGAACTCCCACCACGGCAACAGCTTCAGCAGCCCGGCCGGATTGCTGGCGGCGCGCACCACCGTTACCCGCTCCATCTTTCCCGCGCCGCTGATGTAGCCGTGGAACGCCTGGTACTGGGCCGATTTCCACTCCTCCGGCGGAGGCAGTTCCGCCCGCAACACATAAGGCGCCTTGAGCGGCGGCGGATCCTCAAGCGTCACCACCATCCCTTGCGCCGCCTGCACCGCCCTCTCGGCGGCGCAGTAATTCAGCATCCACTCCCGTTCGGCGCCCACGTTCAGGTATGCCGTGTAGACCGGGCGGCATGCAAGCCGGTTGGCCAGGCTCGAAACGGCCTCCGGCAGGGCGCCTTCCACGACGATGACGTCGAAGTTGCCGTCGGGCGGGTAGTGAATGACGACGGCTCCGTCTGGCCGCCGCTCCATGAGCGCCGTCACGTTGCCCAGGCGCAGCGGAACCGCCGCGCCTTCACCTGGGCCGGCGATTCCGGCCGCTCTGCCACTGCCCGGTCCCCGGCCCGGTCCTTGCCCTCCGCCCTGCGAGCCATTGCCCGGGTTCAGACCAGATCCCGTGCCCGTGCCCGTTGGCGCCGTCCCACCGCCCGCCCCCGTGCCAGTGGCCGCCAGCCCGCGCTCGCCCGCCCCACGGCCTCCAGCGCCCCCGGCGCCGGTTCCGCCGCCAGCCCCCGCGGCATGAGTTCCGCCGGCGCCCTCGCCCGTGCCCACCAGGCCGGCGCCAGCCTGGCCAGTAGAGACGCCCGCGTTCGTCCCCCCACGCGATCCCGCCAGCCCCGAACCGCTCCCGCCCGGTGCGGCCTGCGTGCGCGGAGCCGCCCCGCCTGCGCTGCTGCCGCCCGGTACGCCCGCCGCCAGCCCGCCTCCCACCTGATTCACCGGCGGGATCTCGACC
>JBMFOK010000010.1:0-131291 GCA_049969655.1 Bryobacteraceae bacterium | reverse complement strand
ATGCGGTCCCGCAGCTCGGGCGCGCGCTCCTTTGTCGCCTGATCCTTCACCAGCTCGAAGCCGATCATCAGCCCCAGGCCGCGCACGTCGCCGACGTGCGGGAACCGCCGCGGCCACTCGCGCACGCGCGCCATCATGCGCGCGCCGATGCGGGCAGCGTTGTCCACCAGCTCCTGTTCGAGCAGCTCAATCGTGGCCAGCGCCGCTTCCACCGCCACCGGGTTGCCGTCAAAGGTGGAGGCGTGCGCCCCGGGCTTCCACGTCATCAGTTCGGCGCGCGACACCGTGGCGCCAAGCGGCAGGCCGCTGGCGATGCCCTTGGCGATGGTCACCACGTCCGGCTCCAGGCCGAAATGCTCGCTGGCGAACATCTTCCCCGTGCGCCCCATGCCGCTCTGGACTTCATCGGCGACCAGGAGAATCCCATGCCGCCGGCAGACGGCCTGCAATTCGTCGAAGAATTTCTGCGGCGGCACGACATAGCCGCCTTCGCCCTGCACGGGCTCGACGAACACCGCAGCCACCTCGCCGGGCGGCAGGATCCATCCGCTCGACTGCCGCGACAACGGCGCCGCGCCCGCCATCGAGGGCGCCGGCAATTACGTCGGCGGCGGTTCCGTCACCGCGCCGTCGCTGCTGTTTGAGGAACTCGAATTCGGGCCGCCCTCTGAGCACCTGCTCAAGCGCCCGGTGGCGCCTCCGCCGTCTGCGTGACGAGGAGCGTTATGGGACGTCCATTCCCGCGGGCCAGTGCGGGCGAGCCAACATGATCCGACCGTTTATCCGGTTCGCCTCGGTCTGCCTTCGAACAGCTGACCTGGCCGCTCAGATTTACCACCGGCAGACTTCTCCTCGTCGCCGACAAGGGCGACCGCAGGCCCGGCATCACCGGTCCCGCAGCGGGCCGCATGATCGCCAACATCCCCGCCGACGGCATCCCCGGGCTGCTGCCAGAGCGCCGGGGCTGTCTGTTGCCTTCGTGCCCGGGGGCGAGAGGAAGGCAGCAATGGAGCACGAGAAGGCTGGCGGCTGGCGATTTCGGCGCGGATGAGCGCCAACAGGCGGGGGATCGCGTCCGCGGCGGCCTGCGAGAGCTGGATCCCTGGCTCGAGGCAGGCCGGCTCCATCCCTATGAGGACGACGCGCGGGGGCAGGACGCCGAGGGCGCGGGCCTGGGCGAGCGCTTCGGCGACGCCGAACTCGTGTAGAGATAGGGGCGAGGCGGCGGAGGCCAGATCGTCCGGCGAGTGGATGTCCAGACGATAGAGATCGCCGGGCCGGCCGCCACCGCAGACGGCGTCCACGAGGATCAACGTATTGTATCGGGCAAGGTCGCCCAGCAGCTCCGCGAGGGCCGTACCGGCATCGACGGCATCCACGCCCTCCGGCAGGCCCTGCTCCATGAGGGCGCGCACCGCATGGATGCCGAGACCCTCGTCGCCGAGCAGGAGGTTGCCGGCGCCGGCGATCAGCGTCCTGCATTTCATCGTCGGCCACTCAGACGATGCGCGCCGAGGCCAGCAGGCGCCCGCGCGGCGTCACCAGGTGCACGGCGCAGGCGAGGCAGGGATCGAACGAGCGCACGATGCGAGCGAGGGCGAACGGATTGGCCGGGTCCTCGACGGGCGCGCCGAGCAGGGCCTCCTCGATGGGCCCCGGCTGTTCCTTGCCATCGTGCGGCGAAGCGTTCCAGGTGGTCGGAACCACGGCCTGGTATCGCTCGATTTTGTGGTTGCGGATTGAGATCCAGTGGCCGAGGGCGCCGCGGGAAGCGTCCCACAGGCCCATGCCTGCGGCCGCTTCGGGCAGCTTGTGTCCGACGGCCACCGGCTCGTCCAGTTTGATCTGGAGAACCCAGTCCGCCATGGCATCGGCCAGCACCTTGGTTTCGAGGGCGCGGGCCAGATGCCGGCCCATGACCGAGCAGAGATTCTCGCGCTTGAGCCGCAACTGAGCCAGCGCACCGTCGAGCGCTTTGGCCAGGGCGGGATTGGCGTTGTCGGCGCTGTTGACCATGGCGCGCGCGAGCGGCCCGACCTCATAGGCTGCACCCTCGTACCGGGGCGCTTTCAGCCAGCTATAGCCGCCGGCCTTCCGGCGGTCCGGCTCGGTGGTCTCCTGGGAAGGATGGGCCGGCGGACTCTCGCGATACCAGGCGTGCCGGACGTCTTCGGTGATTTTGGCCGGGTCGACCGGTGCGCGCCGGCCGTCCACGATGCGCCCCATCAGGAAAAAGCGCGTCCGCTTCAGGACGTCCGGGTGGGCGTCCAGATCGAACGCGCCGTAAGACAGGAAGCGCCGGCAGCCGCGCCCGATTTCGGCGTAATCGCGGTACACACTGGCAATCGTCAGCACGTCGGGGAGGTAGACATTGTCGATGAATTCCCGCAGTTCTTTCAGCCGCCAGAGGAACGTGGTCACCTTGTCCACGGCGGGCGTCACCGTCACTCCGCCGGGAACCACCGAGGCGCAATGTGGCATTTTCCCGGAAAATACGGCTGACATTTCGTGCGCCTTGAGGCGGATGTGCAGGGCCTGAACGTAGTGGCTGACAATATCCTGGCTCACTTTTTCAGGCAGGCGGTAGTCGGCCTCAAAACGGGGAATGAACGGCGGAAATTCCGGCCCGCGGACATAATCGAGCACGGCGAGATGGTAGAAATGCAGGATATGGGACTGGATATAATTTGCGCCCTGAATGAGATTGCGGATGACGCGGCCGTTGTGGGGCGGCACAAGGCCGAGCGCATTGTCCAGACACTGCACGCTGGCCAGGGCGTGGGCGGTGGGGCAGACGCCGCAGAAGCGCTGGGTGATCTGGACGGCGTCCAGCGGGTCGCGCCCGACGAGGATCTGTTCAAAGCCGCGGTACAGCGTGCCGGAGCACCGGGCGTCGACGACCCTGCCGTTGTCGACCACGGCCTCGATGCCGAGATGTCCTTCAATGCGGGTGAGGGGATCAACGATCACCTTCTGCGGCATGGCTCACCTCCTCTGGTACAGGGGCGAGTGGGCGTCCGGGAACCCCGGTTCGGTGCAACCGATGCAGGGAGCGCCGGCATTGATGCACCAGTTGACGCCGCTGTTCCACTGCCGGATGGGACAGTCGGCGTGCGTGAATGGCCCCTTGCAGCCGAGCTCCATCATGCAGCCGACCTCTCCGAACTTCGAAGCGAAGATGCCGTCGTCGAGGTAGTCGCGGAAGATGCAGCGGTTGTGCACGCTCTTGCCGTAATAGACCTTCAGCCGGCCGTGCTCGTCGAGGTCTTTGGCGGGAGGAACGCCATAGAGGAGAACCCGGGCCACGGTGCCGATGAACCAGTCCGGGTGGCAGGGACAGCCCGGGATGTTGACCACCGGGACGTTGATGGAGAGCATCTTCAGGACGTCGCCGACGCCCTTTGCCTCTGTTGGATTCGGCACGGCCGCGGGGATGCCTCCGTAGGCGGCGCAGGTACCCACGGCGAGGATCGCCATGGCGCCCGGCGCCAGCCGCCGCATCCATTCAAGCATCGTCACCGGCTTGCCATCTTCTTCGCCGAGCGTGCCGTCGATGCCGCCGTCGCGTGTCGGTATGGCGCCTTCCACGATGAACACATACTTGCCCTTGTGTTTCCGGGCCGTCTCCATGGCGGCGTCCGTGGACAGATGGCCGGCGGCGGCCATCAGCGTCGAATGGTAGTTCAGAAAAAGCTGATGTCCCGGCAGGATCTGATCGAGGATGACGTTCTTGATGCTGGGATGGATGGTGTTGATCACTGACACTGAGCACCCGCTGCAAGCCGAATGCTGCATCCAGATGACCGGGTACTCCTTGACGGCGTCAGCGAGCGCCGCGCCGAGACGCGGCAGAAACCCCTCATGGAAGGGAGTCAGCGCTGTGGCTGCCGAAGCCCACCGCATGAACTCCCGTCGTGGAATGCCATGGTTGCCCATACTGCCCTCCTGCAACCGGTTTGGCTTCCTTCCTGTGACACTCCGCGCACTTGAGCGGCGCCTTGCCTGCGGCAGCCACCTGCTTTTTATGGCAGTCGATGCAGACGCCGCTCTGCGCGGTCGGGTTGTGGAACGCGGCCTGCCGCGATGTCTTCATGCCTGATGGGAGCGGTTTGGTGTGGCAGTCGCGGCACGGCTGGTTGGGACTGGTCTCGGGCTTTTCCGGTTTCGACGCGTGGTGGCAGGTCTGGCATTTGCCGCCTGTCCGTTGGTCGTGCAGCCTGTGGTTGAACGTGACAGCGCCGAGGGCGGCGTTCTTCAGGATGACCGTTTCCGGCGCCATGGGCGCGGGCGTCCTGGGCGCCTGCGCGGCGAGGGCCGCGCCCAGGAGGCCGCCAAGCACAGCCTTCATGTCCCCTCCAAGATAAACAGACCTGATTGACTTCTACCAAGATGACCTTAGACCTGATCCCTCGCCGTGTCAAGGGCGCTGACGAATCCCTGCGGAGCGTATTTCGATTCCCTGGGCAGCATGAATCAGGAGGCCGTGGATTGAAGCAATGGCCGGGCGACGATGTCTACGGCAGGCGCCGTGATCAGCCGCATGGTCCTTTGGCTTCTGTCCAGCAGGCCGGGGGGCGCCCCCATCGTCCCGGGCTGCGACGATCTTCGCCTCCGGCCTGCGAAGATCCCGGAAGCGGTGGAGCGTTTGCGCGGGGCCGTAGCTTCCGACAACTCCGTGGGACGGTCGTCCAGTGAAGACTGGGTCGCCTGTTCAACGGAAAGGGTAGGGCGCAATTTTTCGGCACGGAGGAGGGGGGCGTCTGCCAAAGGCGCCCGGACGGTGTGGTGTGACAAGGCCCGCGCGGCGGCCGGCCACCGCTTCTGGTAGGCTGCGGAAGGAGCAGCCATGAGACGGCATTTGCTGTGTGTCCTGGTTTTCGGTGCGGCGGCCGCGCTGGCGCAGGCGCCGCGGCGGACGGAAAACGTCGTCCTTGTCATGACGGACGGGCTGCGCTGGCAGGAGGTGTTTCGGGGAGCGGACCCGGCGCTAATGGAGCGCAAGCCGGGCGGGGTGGCCGATGTGGGCGCGCTGCGGAAGCAGTTCTGGCGGGAGTCGGCAGAAGAACGGCGCGCGGCACTGCTGCCGTTCTTCTGGGGTGTGGTGGCGCGGCAGGGAACCGTGTTTGGCGACCGCGCGGCAGGCTCGGAGGCGCGTGTCACCAACGGGTTGAACTTCTCCTACCCCGGCTACAGCGAGGCGCTCTGCGGAGTGGCTGATCCGCGCATCGACTCGAACGACCGCCGCTACAACCCGAACCTGAATGTGTTTGAGTTTCTGCACCGGCGTCCCGGCTTCGAGGGTCGCGTGGCTGTCTTCGGGGCCTGGGACCTGTTTCCATGGATTCTGAACGCGCCCCGTTCGGGGATTTTGGTCAATGCCGGATATGAGCCATTGCGCCTTCCCGGGCAGAGCGCGAGCGTGGAACTGATCAACCGGCTGAAAGCCGAAACCGAATACTGGGATTCGGAGGCGTTCGATTCGTTCGTTTTTCATTCCGCTCTTGAAGCTCTGCGCCTGCTGAAGCCGCGGGTGCTGGCCGTTCTATTGGGGGAAACCGACGAATGGGCGCACGCGGGCCGCTATGACCTGTATCTGAAGGCGGCCCACCGCGTGGATGACTATGTGCGGCGGCTGTGGGAGACGCTCCAGTCGATGCCGGAATACCGGGGCTCGACGACGTTGATTCTAGCCACGGACCACGGGCGTGGCTCCGGCAGGAAGACGTGGCGCAGTCACGGGCGGCGGATTCCGGAGTCGCAATTTGTCTGGATGGCGTTTCTCGGGCCGGACACGCCGGCGTCGGGGGTGCGGAAGACGGCGCAGCCGGTCACCCAGGCGCAGCTGGCGTCGACGGTGGCCGCGCTGCTGGGCGAAGATTTTCGCTCCGCCGTGGCCGCGGCGGCGCCGCCAATCCAGGAAGTGCTGCCCCACTGAGGCGGGCGGCCGCTGCTATCTTTATTTTATGCGCCGCATTTCTGCCGTGCTGCTGCTGGCTCCGCTCGCCATGGGTGCCCAGATGGTGAAAGTGACCGAACATACGCTCGCCAACGGGATGAAGATCCTGGTCCACGAGGACCACGACGTGCCCAACGTGGCGCTTTATCTGTTCTTCAAGGTCGGCTCGCGTAATGAGAGGCCCGGAACGACGGGCATCAGCCACTTTTTTGAGCACATGATGTTCAACGGGGCGAAAAAATACGGTCCCAAACAGTTCGACATCGAGATGGAAAAAGCGGGCGGACGGAACAACGCGTACACGACACGCGACGTGACCGTTTACACGGACTGGTTCCCGCGGACGGCGCTCGAGCTGATGTTCGACATGGAAGCGGACCGCATCCGCGACCTGTCCTTTGACCCGAAAATCGTCGAAAGCGAGCGCGGCGTGGTCAGCAGCGAGCGCCGCACATCGGTGGAGAACAATCCGATCGGCACGTTGTATGAGCAGTTCTTCGCCACCGCCTACATCGCGCATCCGTATCAATGGCCGGTTATCGGCTGGGCTTCGGACATCGAAAGCTGGACCATCGACGACCTGAAGGCACATTACCGGATGGGCTACGCGCCGAACAACTGCGTGGTGGTGGTCTCCGGGGACGTGAGGCCGGAAGAGGTGATGGCGCTGGCGAAGAAATATTTCGAGCCGATTCCCCGGCACGAGCCGCCGCCGCCGGTGCGGACCGTGGAGCCGCCGCAACAGGGCGAGCGGCGGGTGAACGTGGTCCGGCCCGCGAACCTGCCCATTGTGATGGCCGGCTACCACATCGGTTCGGCGAAGGACCCGGATTATCCGGTTTACGAGGTGATCGACACGATTCTGGCCGGCGGGCGCAGTTCCAGGCTGCATCAGCGGCTGGTGGAGAAGGAACAGCTGGTGCTGAACGTCGGCGGTGGGATCAACCCGACGCTTGATCCCGGGCAGTTCCTCTTCACCTTCCAGGTGCGCAGCGGAAAGAGGCCGGAAGACGTGGAAAAGGCGCTCTATGAAGAACTCGACCGGCTGGGGCGAGAGCCGGTTCCCGAAGCGGAGCTTCAGAAGGTGCGCAACCAGATCGTGGCCGAGTTTTACCGGCAGTTGAAGACGATTGCCGGGAAAGCGAACCTCATCGGCACGTACGAAGTCTTTTATGGAAGCTGGAATGAGATCAACAACGCGCCGCAGAAGATCGAGAGAGTGACGGCTGCCGACGTCCGGCGCGTGGCGGCGAGGATCTTCTCCCCCCGGAACCGGACCGTGGCCACGCTCATTCCCGAACAGCGCGCGGAGGTGGCCCAATGAAGTCTGCCGCCCTCATCCTTTTGGCAACCGCGACGATGCCCATGACAGCCCAGGTCCGCCTGCCCGAGTTCACCCGGGAGACTTTGCCCAACGGGGCGACGCTGATCCTGCTGCCGAAGCACGATGTGCCGCTGATTTCGGTGCGTGCCGTCTTCCGCGGCGGAGCGGAGACGGAGCCCGAGGGGCTGAACGGGATCTCCTCGGTCACGGTGGAGCTGATGCGCCGCGGCGCGGGGAGGCGTACGGCCGAGCAGATCGACCTCGATCTGGACAGCCTGGGCGCGACGCTGCAATCCGGCGCCAACCGGAGCTCCGCTTTTTTCGCGCTGGAATTCCTTTCGAAAACGGCGCCGGAGGCCATCGGGATTCTCGGTGATATTCTGGCCCGGCCGACCTTCCCGGAAGACGAGGTGCGCAAGGTGCTGGCGCGGACGGCTGATCAGGTGCGTGCGGTGAAGGACAATCCCGGCATGGCCATCGGGCGCTATTTTAACGGGTTTTTCTTCCCCGCGCGGCATCCCTACCGGCATTCGGGCGCGCCGGATGAACTCTCGGTGGGGCGGATGAACCGGGAAGAAATCCTTAAATATTATCGCCGCATGACCGCCGGAAAGAACGTCATTTTTATCGCCGCAGGGGATTTTGACCCGAAACAGTTTGGCGCACTGGTGCAGAACGTGCTTTCGGCCCTCCCCGCGGGCGAAGCCGCGGCGCCGACGCAGGCGGACCGCGTGCGCTTTGCGCAGCCGCGGCTGCTGATCGTGGACAAGCCGGACGCCACCCAGACCTATTTCCGGATCGGCATGCCGGGCATCGACCGCCGCGACCCGGACCGCGTGGCGCTGCTGGTGGCCAACACCCTTTTCGGCGGGCGGTTCACTTCGATGCTGAACGACGCGTTGCGGGTCAATGCGGGCCTGACCTACGGCGCCAACTCGATCCTCGACCAGGACCGTCTGCCGGGCGCGATTGCCATCAATTCCTACACGCCGACGAAAACCACCGCCCAGGCGATCGATCTGGCGCTGGAGGTGCTCGACAGGCTGGTCCGAAACGGGATCACGCAGGAGCAGCTCGATTCGGCACGGGCGTATATCAAGGGAAATTTTCCTACCGACCGGCTGGAAACCGCCGATCAATTGTGTGCGCTGCTTGCCGAGCTGGAACTGAATGGCCTGGATCGGAGCGACATCGATACGTTCTTCCAGAAGCTGGACGAACTGACGGTTGACAGGGTGAATTCCGCCGTCCGCCGGCATTTTACCCGGGAAAATCTCCAATTCTGTCTGGTCGGCAATGCCGCGGCAATCCAGAAAGACGCCGTCCGGTATGCGAAATCGATGAAAATCATGCCAGTGAAAGAGCCTGGTTTCGCGGCAACGGATTTCTGAAACGGAGGAAGACATGGCGGCCGACTGGGGGTTGACGCGCGCCGAGATTAACGAGCTGCGCCGTCTTCGCTCGCCGGCGCGGGTCCAGCAGTTCCTGGACTGGCTGCCTTACAACTACGACTCCTCGCCGCACACCTGCTTTTCCCCGCGGCTGGTGCTCCGTCACGGCCGGGCGCACTGTCTGGAAGGCGCGTTGCTGGCGGCCGCCGCGTTCCGGATCGCGGGCCGGCCGCCGTTGCTTGTGGATCTGGCGGCCGTTCGCGATGATGACCACGTCCTGGCGGTGTTCCGCGAAGCCGGTGCGTGGGGCGCGGTGGCCAAGTCGAGCTACGCCGGGCTTCGCTACCGCGACCCCGTGTACCGCACGCTGCGGGAGCTGGTGATGAGCTACTTCCCGGACTATTACAACGCTGAAGGCGAGAAGACGCTGCGGGCCTACTCGCGGCCGGTGAACCTCGGCCGGTTTGACCGCCTCGGCTGGATGTGCAGCGAGACCGACGTGTGGTACATCGCGGAATACCTGGCCGAGATTCCGCACATCCGCCTGCTGAGCGCGGAACAGATCCGCCGGCTGGCGCCCATGGATCCGGTCTCCTATGCGGCCGGTCTGGCCGGCAGGAAGCCGCGTGTGGTTCCACGGCGCTGGGCCGGATGAGGACGGCCCACGCCGGATTGAGAAGGCACGCGAAGGCGCCCGGTCAGGCGGTTCCCTTCGCAGGCCAGAGGTCGCGGACAGACCTGGGATCAGCCACCTCGCGCCAGCGCGCGTCGAAGCGCGCGGCCAGCTCGGGCGCATCCCTGAGGATTTCAGCGAGCCCAAACTGCTGCGATGGCGGGCCGTTTTGTGCGAGTGAGGACAGGTGCCGATCCACGTCCTCCCAGCGATCCGTCAGCCCGCCGGCGTCGAGCAGCACCACGCGGCTTTCGATGACGCCGAAATTCTTCAGGTGCGCGTCCACGCTGAACACGCCGCGCCGCCAGCCAGCGCGGCGCAGCTCGAGCAGCCGCTCCAGCCACCGCTCGACTTCGTTCCATCGGCGCTGGGCGGCGAGCCGTTTCAGCCGGTCATACAGCGTCTCTTCGACACGCTCGGTCGCTTCGGTGACCACGAGCCAGCCTGGCCAGCCCGAAACCTTGACGAGCGTGGGCGGGAACGTGACTGTCTCGGGCACCAGCGAAGTGCCCGCCAGATGCTTCACCGCCAGGTACTCGCCGCGGACGTCTCGGTGAACAAACTTCTGCCAGATGCGGCCCCAGTGCGTGCTGAACCAGAGCGCCCTGGGCACCAGAGACACGACCGCCTGGATGGCGACGCGGAGCAGGCGCAGGGCGGTGGAGGGATGCGTGGTCCAGCGCGCCGCCAGACGGCGCGGCAGAACGCGTTCCAGCCGCTTTAGCAGGCGCCAGATGAGGATCAGGGCGATGATCTCGCTCGCCCCGCGGTCGCGCTTCACCACCCAGTGCTCGCTGGCATAGACGACCTTGCCGACCCCTTCACCGATCCGCTTCAGCCGGCCCCGGGTGAGCTCTTCGGGCGCCCTGTCGAGAGCCTGCAAGGGGTTCCGCATTGACCGTTTCCCTTCCCGCCTCGCTCTGGCTGCGAGAATAGCACGGCTGACGGCGGATACAAGCCCGTATTTGCGGGCTGTTATTCTGGGAAATTGCCCCCTCGGCGTGATCCGGAGGGAGCCGCGCGCCCGCAGGTTCATTGGCGATGTCAACGAAAACGCCGCCATCCGCTGAAACAACGGCCGCCATCCGGCGCCCAAGGCCCCCGCTGCGGTTTGACCGCCACGAGTGGTCCGGGGCATTCGGCGACATGGGGACGGATCTGCCGCTGCTGGTGGGCATGATCCTTGCGGCACGGCTTGATTCGGCCAGCGTGCTCACCGTTTTCGGAATGATGCAGGTTTTCACCGGCCTTTGGTACCGCATGCCGATGCCGGTGCAGCCCTTGAAGGCGATGGCGGCGCTGATCATTGCCCAGAAACTTCCGGCCGCAGTGGTCTACGGCGGCGGGCTGGCCATTGGCGTGGTGATGCTGCTGCTCACCCTCAGCGGGGCCATCAGCTGGGTGGCGCGCATTGTGCCCAAACCGGTGGTTCGCGGAATCCAGTTCGGTCTGGGGCTCCAGTTGGCCTCCATCGCCCTGCGCGAATACGTGCGAGCCGACGGCCGCACTGGCTGGGCGCTGGCCGCGGCCGGGTTCGTGCTGACGCTGTGGCTGATGCGGCGGCCCCGTTTCCCGTCGGCGCTGGCGCTGGTGGGGCTGGGGCTCGCCTACGCGTTCACGGTGAAGCTGAGCGCGGCGGATTTCCTTCACGCGGCCGGTTTCCGGCTTCCGCAGGTCCATGCGCCGGGCTGGCCGGACATCTGGACCGGGTTCCTCGTGCTCAGCCTGCCGCAGCTACCGCTGTCGCTGGCAAACTCGGTGCTCGCCACGCGGCAGGTGGCGGCCGACCTGTTTCCGGAGCGCGCCCCCACGGTGCGCCAGATCGGGTTCACGTATTCGCTGATGAACCTGGTGAACCCTTTTCTCGGGGGCGTTCCCACCTGCCACGGCTCGGGCGGCATGGCGGGCCACTACGCCTTTGGCGGGCGAACGGGGGGATCGGTGGTGATTTACGGCTCCATTTATGCCGCCCTTGGGCTGTTTTTCAGCGCCGGATTTCAGAAAATCATTGAGATTTTCCCGCTGCCGGTTCTCGGAATTCTGCTGCTTTTTGAAAGCCTCACGCTGCTGCTGCTGGTGCGCGACGTGGCTCCGGAAAGGGAGGACTTTGCCATCGCCGCCCTGGTCGGCCTGAGCGCGCTGCTGCTGCCCTATGGCTACGTGATCGGAATGGTGGCCGGAACGCTGCTTTACCATGCCGCGCGCCGGGGCTGGATCTCTTTCGCCCGGTGACGCCGCGGCAGCCGATTCATGCCACCGGAATCCTGCCGCGGTGGGTTTCCACCCACTGGCGGAAGGAGAGCATGTCCGGATTCAGTTCCCGCGAAAGCCGGGTATTCCGGGCGCGGCAGAAGGCTTCGGAAAATTCAGCAAAGACCTGGAACATGTTGCCCAGGTCGTCCGCGTGCGGGAAGCCGAGCTGACGGAACGCGGCGGGCGGCATGGGCCGGTACTCCACGGGTTCGCCCACGGCCTCGGCGAGGCCCGCCGCCATATCGGCCCCGGTCAGATGTTCTGAGGCCACGCCCACGCGGGCGCCATGAAATTCCGCGCCGCGCCTGAGGATACCGCAGGCGCATCCGCCGATGTCGGCCGCCGCAATGCCCGGCAGTTTCGCGTCCGCGATGGGCAGGGTCAACACGAGCCTGCCGCCGTCGTCCCGGACGGGTCCCAGGCCGGAGTGGATGAAGTTGTCCCAGTAGAAACTGGTGACAGATACGTGACCGGCAGTCCAAGATCCGCGAAAATGGCGTCCGCCTCGGCCTTGGAGTCAAAGTGCGGCACCTTGTAGCGGCCCATCAGTGTCGGCATCCGGCCGTCTTCCAGAGGGACGAACTGCCGCGTGTCTTCCAGGGTAGACCAGATCACATGCCCGAGGCCGGCCTTTTTGGCGGCGTGCGCCATGGCCGAGGCCTGAGCGACCTCCCTCTCGGGCGAAAAGTGATCCCAGTAAAAAGTCACACAAAAGGCAGCGTAGGCGCCCTCGAAAGCCCTCGCCACAGTCTCCGGCTGATCCACGTCCGCGGCGACGATCTCGGCACCCAGGCGCGCCAGTTCCTGTGCTTTGGCCGACGCCGGGTTACGCGTGAGCGCGCGCACCGCAAAGGGTCTTTCCGGATCCTTCAGGATGGCCCGGGCGAGCCCGCCCCCCTGCGCTCCCGTGGCGCCTGCAATCGCGACGACATGTTTTTGTTGCATCGAAATTCTCCCCTCGGATTCGTGCATCCCCGGGTTTGCGCGGCGTTGCCCTGGCTCGCAGCGCATGTCTTGTCCAAGCCCGTCGGGCGCGGGTGGCCGCCGCTGGCGGGGCGCGCGTCACACGCGGCCAGGAGTGACGCCCTCGAGCTCCAGCAATCGCTTCTTCACTTCAATGCCGCCGGAAAAGCCACCCAGTCCTCCGTTGGCCGCAACCAGCCGGTGGCAGGGCACGATGACAGGCAGCGGATTGCGGCCCGCGGCCGCGCCCACGGCGCGCGCCGCCTCGGGGCGGCCCACGGCGCGGGCGATCTCGCCGTACGTACGCGTCTCGCCCCAGGGAATGCGGAACAGCGCCTTCCAGACTTCGCACTGGAAGTGCGAGCCTTCCAGCTCAAACGGCACTTCAAACCGCCGCCTTCTGCCGCGGCGATATTCGGCCAGTTCGCGCCGCGCCTGCGCGAGCACGGGATCCCGGTCCCGGCGCGCCGCAGGGTCGAAACCCGTGGGCAGCGCGGCTTCAGAAGAGGAGAATGCGGCCCGGCGCAAAGCGCCGTCAGCGGCCGCGACAAACAGCCAGAGGCCGGGCGCCAGTTCGGCAGCGGTCCAGACAGCCATGCCTCAAGCATAGCGCCCGGCGCGGCGCGCTATTTCCTCAGATTCGCAACGTTGTTGCGGTCCACCAGCAGCGTGCCGGTATCAATGAAGACGGGCAGGGGCGAGCGCGGGTCATTGCGGAAATCCGCGGTGAGGGATGGGGGCTTGCGCAGCACGACGTCGGCCAGCGCCTTCAGCCCGTAGTAGCCCATCGTGTAGGGCTTTTGCGCAATGGTGGCCGCGATCCGGCCCTTTTCGATCCATTCGAGCGTGTTCTGCGCGGCATCCATGGCGATGATCACCTTGTTCTCGATCCGCGCGCGGTCCAGCACATCGGCGATTTCCGCGCCCGACAGCGACTCCAGCGCGACAAAAGCGTCCGGCAGGTTCTTCCTGTCGACATAGTCTTTGGCGATATCGAATGCAAGGCTGGAGTTGCCCTTCATGTCCTGCACCGCGGCCACCTTGATGCCGGGCGCGGACTCGAGCGCCGCGCGGTAGCCGTCGAGCCGGTCCTCGAGGTTCTTCTGGCCGGCGATGGTGAAAAACACGACCGTGCCCTTGCCGTTGAGCAGCTTGATCAGGAGACGGCCGCCCATCTGCCCGGCTTCGTAGTTGTTCGTGCCCACAAAGAACAGGCGGCGGCTCTGCGGAGCGTCCGCGTCGACGGTGACCACCGGCGTGCCGCCCTGCACGGCCGCGTCGATCTCGGGCGTCAGGAGCTGGGGATTGCTCACGCTGACCAGAACGCCAGCCGGCTTCTTCATCATGATGCGACGGAATTCGTCGCGCTCCGCCTGAGCATCGTAGGTTTCCGGTCCCACGACCTCGGCCTGCACGCCGAGCTCACGGGCGGCGGCAAGGAACCCGGCGCCTGCTTCCTGCCAGTAGGGAATCTTCGGATTGGCGCACACGAGGTAGTATTTCTCGGTCGTCTGATGCGCGGGCCCGGCGCCTCCGCAGCCCCAGAAGACCAGCCACGGCGCGATCATCCACATAAGTCTTCGATTCATGGCCATGAACTCCATTCCCATCATTTCGGCCGCCGCCCAGTCTACGACGGAAAAACGCGGCGGACAAGCTACCCCTTCATCATAGAAAGCCGGGCGGCGGGCCGGACAGGGATCCGGGGCGTGCTCACTTCCTGCCGGGCCGCAGGTTGCTGCCGCCGGGCTCCAGCATCCGGATGCCGGCCGGCAGCGTGAACAGATCGTCCGTCAGGCCCTGATTGATGGAGACGCTGTCGGCGTACATCTCGAAGTTACGCTCGCCGTTGCGTTCGCGGCGCACGACGTAAGGCCACTGCACGCCGCCGCCGACGTCGCGGTACTTGTCGAAGATGGTGACTTCCTCGATGCGGAATTTCAGTTTCGGATCGCGCCGCTCCCACTGCTGGCGGACGGGGAGATGAGTGGTCTGGTGAAACCAGACCGTAGTCTGGCGGTTGGCGGCATCGACGATGCGCACGACGTTACAGGGCTGGCGGTCGACGATGTCAGTTCCCACGGGATCAAAGGCGATGCCCGGCTCCCTGAGGCGCATGCGCAGCGTGTAGAGGACGTTGTGCAGCAACGTCTCTTTCCAGGATTCGAAGACTTCCGCCGCCACAGGTTTGGCGCCGCGGTAAGTGATCTCCCAGGCGCCCTGCTCGTTGTAAATGATGTAGACGTCGCCCCTGTTGCCAAAGGTGCGGCGCTCGCGCTGGCCCAGGAAATCCGGCTGCATCGGCTCGGGTGGCGTGAGGTACCGGACATAGAACTTCACGCGGCTGATGCCGGAGAGGTCTTCGCGATAGAAGGCGTAGGACCGGCCTTCTTCCACGCGGTCGCGCATGGCGAGGAATTTCTCTCCGCCCAGCGCCTGGAGGGCGTCTTCGACGACCTTGCGCGCCCATTCCGGGGTGTGGGTCTGCGCGAGGAGCGCCGTCGATGCAAAGAGGAGCGTGAAGATCTGGCGCATCTGATCCGATTCTAGCGTCCGCGACCGGGCATGGCCGTTGTGGTTCCGTGGGCCGCCCCGCCTGCCGGTCATGCCAGCCCCGCCTGGAAACTTCGAAGCCTGCGTAGCGGAATGCGGTGCGGGATTCAAACAGAACCCGCGCGTCCTGTTTTATTCAGTGCGGCCGCAGCACTTCTTGTACTTCTTGCCGCTGCCGCACGGGCAGGGGTCGTTGCGGCCGACCTTGTGGCTGCGGACAGGCTCCGGGGGCCGCAGCGCCTCGCCGTCCGGCTCCCCGTCTTCTTCCGGGAAGAACACCGGGCGGTAACCCTCCCGCTCGAGCCTCATGTCGAGGGCGGAGGCGACGATCTCCTGCTCGTGATCGGACAGCCCGCCTGCGCGTTCGGCGATGCGATCGAGCAGGCGGCGGGCGCTTTTGGGCGTCGTCTCGTGGCGCACGGCGAGCGCGTAGCTGAACAGGGCGTCTTCGCGGAGATCTTCGTCGTCGAAGAAGGGCACGAGCTCGATGGCGAGCTCCTCTGCGGGCAGCGCGCCGACGGCGCGGATGGCTTCGCGCACCACGTCCGGGTCGGCGCTTTTCAGGCCGGCGGCGATCTGTTTCAGGTAACGCCGGTCGCGCATGCGCCACATCGCTTCGAGAGCGGCCACACGGGTTTCGTCGCGCTCCCAGGCAGCTTCGGCGGCCCGCCGGACCTCAAGGCCGGCATCCGGTTCGGCCAGTGCCACCAGGGCGCCGGACCACTCTTCGGCCGGCCGCGAGGGATCGCGGAGAACCTCGTTCAACAGGGCGAAGACTTCCGGGTCGGCGCCGCAGGCAGAGAGCCCGCGGAGGGCCTCGCCGCGGACGCGCGGATCCGGGTCTTCCCGCGCCGCCTTCAGCAGTCTGCGACGGATGCTTTCGTCGAGCTCCTCATCGGCGAAGCTGCGCGCCGCGCGGGCGCGGAGGTCCGGGTCAGGATGATCGAGGAATCTGATCACTTCGCTGTGGGGCAGGTAATCAAACAGCGGGGGCGCCTCTTCCGGGTATTGCGGGAGGATGTCGAAGGGCGGCGGCTCCTCGCGGGGCGCAGGCTGTTCGAGGGATTCGATTGCCTCTTCCAGCGCTTTCCTTTCAAGGCGGGTGTCGGCGCCGGGCGGTAGCGCGGCGAGCGCCTCGCGAAGCAGCGGCAGCAGCTCGGGGTCGCGGCACATAGAGGCGCACATCGCTCCCTCGTATGGGTCTGTCGAGAGGATCCGGCCGACGAGCTCGCGGATGCGCGGGTGAGGCACGCCAAGCGCAGCCATCACAAAAAGGATGTCCGGGCGGTCGTCTTCTGAGGCCTCTTCGTAGAGGCCGAGCAGCGTATCGACGGCCGCCTCGCCCAGTTCATGGAACGCCTCGACGAGTTCATCGGGCACGCCCTCGCGGGCGTTGCGCAACAGGTCCGCGTAGAAGGGCAGCGCGCGGGGAGAGCGCAAGGCGCGGTAGAGATCGAAGACCTGTTCGGTGAGGTCGGCGACGGCGCCTTCGGAGTCAGGCCGGGCGAGGAACTGTTCGAGGGCGTCGAGGGTCTCTTCGGGGCGGGCCAGCAGAGAGCGGATGAGGCGCTGGTCGAAGCCGATACGGCCGCATTCGGCTTCTTCGAGCAGGCGGAGCACGGGCGTCTGGTCGTATTGGTCAGGAAGGATCAGCATGGCGGAGCAAAGCCAGGGGCGGCGCCGCAGCGCCGCCCCGGTTGGAGGAAGGAACGGACAGACGGACTATTCGGACTCTTCCCGGTTGACGTTGACGGTGATCTCCACCGAGACTTCGCGGTGCAGTCTGAGAGTGACCTTGTGTTCGCCGAGGGTCTTGATCGGGTGATCGAGGAGGATCTTGCGGCGGTCGATCTGGTAGCCCTGCTTTTCGAGCAGTTCGGCGATGTCCTTGGCGGTGACGGAGCCGAAGAGCTGATCCGTCTCGCCCGCCTTCTGGGTGGTGGTGAGTACGACGCCGGCCAGCATTTTGGCCAGTTCTTCGGCTGCGGCCTTTTCCTTGGCCTCGCGGCGCAGGGCCGCCTGGCGCTCCTGTTCGACGATTTTGCGGTTGGCTTCGGTGGCGGGCACGGCGAGGCGGCGCGGCAACAGATAGTTGCGGGCGAAGCCGTCGGCCACCTTCACCACCTGGCCGCGCGAGCCGAGTTTTTCGATGTCTTCACGCAGGATGACTTCCATCGCTCACTTCTCCTTTTCGACGGAGCCCACGAAAGGCAGCAGCGCCATGATGCGGGCGATCTTGATGGCCTCGGTGATGCGGCGCTGGTTCTGCGCATTCAGGCCCGAGATGCGGCGCGGGATGATCTTTCCGCGCTCGGTGAGGAACTGCGACAGGAGTTTGACGTCCTTGTAGTCGATGTAGTCGATCTTCTCGAGGCAGATCCGGTCGACCTTCTTGCGCCGGAAGTACTGCCTTTTGCCGGTGGCGATGGCCTTGTCCGTGCCCGTGGGCTTCTGGCTGGCCGCGATGGGGCGTCCGCTTTTCTGTTCTGCCATGGCTTGTCATTTCCTCCTCTTGCTCAGGCTTGATCTCCGGCAGCGGGTGCGGGCTCGGCCGGGGCCGGCGCGCCGGGCATGGGCGCGGCCGGGGCCGCGGGCGCGGCCACGGGGTGGGCAGCGGGCCGCTTCTTCGCCCGCTTCTCGCGCTGCTTCGTTTTCTTCGCCAGCTTCTTCAGTTTCTCGTCGATCCGCACGGTGACCCAGCGCATCACCATGTCGGTGACGCGCATGCGGTGCTCGATCTCCTGGACCGGGTCCGGCGGCGAGGTGAACTGGATGAGCACGTAATAGCCTTCAGTGAACTTATTGATCTTGTAAGCGAGCTTGCGCTTGCCCCATTTGTCCACCTTGTCGATGGTTCCGCCGGCGGCGGTGATGATGCCCTTGATCTGCTCAATGTAGGCATCGATCTGCTCTTCCGGCGTGTCCGGTTCCACGATGAAGAATTCTTCGTACGTCCTCTTGGTCATTCTTCCTCTCTGTTCGGTCCGGGGGCGCGGCGGTTGTGAACCGCCATGGCCTTCTCGACGCCCTCGGTGATGACGGACTCGGCCGCGGCGCTAGCCTCGTCCAGCAGCCGGTCCAGTTCCTCCCTTTGCCCGCTCCGGAAAGGAGTGAGCACGAACTTTGCGCCATCGCGGACCTCATGGCCCGGATGGATGCCCAGCCGCAGCCGGGCAAAGTCCTGCCGGCCGAGGCAGCGGATGATGTCTTCGACGCCGTGGTGTCCGCCGGCCGAGCCTTTGGGGCGGATCCGCAGGCTCAGCCACGGCAGGTCCAGGTCGTCATAGATCACCAGCAGCCGTTCCGGCCCCAGTTCCAGCTTTTCGAGCAGCCCTTTCACGGACTGCCCGCTCAGATTCATGAACGTCTGCGGCTTGGCCAGCATCACCGTACGGCCGCCGATGCGGCCCTGCCCGACCAGCGCACGGCACTCATACCGGCTGAGCCGGATCGAGTGGCGACCGGCGAGCCGGTCCACGGTGAGGAAGCCGAGATTGTGCGGCGTCCATTCGTATTCGGGCCCGGGGTTGCCGAGCCCCACCACAAGCATCTCGACTTCGGCCATATCATGCCGGCCTCGACCGCTTTACTTCTTCTTCTCGCCGCCTTCCTCTTCCTTCTTGCCCTTCTTGACGACCTCCGGCTCGGCTGGAGCGGCGGCCTCGGCTTCTTCGGTCACGGCGGAGCCGCGCGTCGCCACAACGTGCGAAATGACGAGATCGGCGGGCGTCAACAGTTTCATCGAGCCGCTGAGCGGGATGTCGCCGGCGCGGAGGCTCTGCCCGACGCGGAGATGCGACACATCCACGGTGAAATGTTCGGGAATCTCGTCGGGCAGGCACTCGATTTCGATCTCGCGCGTAATGACCTCGTGCAGGCCGCCCTGCTCCTTGACGCCGCGGGGATCGCCGGTGGTGTGCACCGGCACCTTCACATGGAGGCGCTTCGACAGGTCGATGCGCTTCAGGTCCACGTGCAGCAGGTTGCTCTTGACCGGGTCGAGCTGCCAGTCGACAACCATGACGGGCGTCGATTCGACGCCCTGGATGTCCAGGTTGAAGATGGTATTGACGCCGGAAGACGAATGCAGGATTTTTTCGATTTCGAGCGGGTTGACGCTGACCGCCAGCGACTCCTTGCCGGCGCCATAGACGACCGCCGGGATCCGCTTGCGCGCGCGCAGGCGCCGGGCCTCGTTCTTGCCCCGCGCCGGGCGCGGCTCGGCGGCGATGGTGATGTCCTTCCTCATAACGCTGCTCCTGTCCTTGTCTCAGACAAATAAACTGCTCACCGACGTGGCTTCGTGGATGCTCTGAATGGCCTTGGCCAACAGCGGAGCCACGGAAAGAACCTTGATCCGGCCGCAGGCCTTTGCGTCGTCGCGGAGCGGGATCGAATCGGAAACGATGACCTCGCGCAGGCGCGAACGCTGGATGTTTTCGATCGCCGGTCCGGACAGCACCGGGTGGGTGGCGCAGGCGGTGACGCTGGCCGCGCCGGCCTCCAACAGGGCGTCGCTGGACTTGCCCAGGGTGCCCGCCGTGTCGATGAGGTCGTCCACCAGCAGGCAGTGGAGGCCGCGCACGTCGCCGATGATGTTCATGACCTCGCTTTCGTTGGGCCGTTCCCTACGCTTGTCGATGATGGCCAGCGGGGCCTCCAGGCGTTTGGCGAAGGCGCGGGCGCGCTCGACGCCGCCAGCGTCGGGAGAAACGACAATGAGGCGCGAGAGATCGTAGTTGCGCCGGACATAATCGATCATCACCGGCGCGGCGAACAGATGATCGACGGGGATGTCGAAGAAGCCCTGGATCTGCGCCGCGTGCAGGTCGAGCGTCAGCAGGCGGTGGGCGCCGGCGCGCTCGAGCATGCTGGCGATGACCTTGGCCGAGATGGGCACGCGCGGCCGGTCCTTGCGGTCCTGGCGGGCGTAGCCGTAGTAGGGCATGACGGCGGTGATCCGGTCCGCCGAGGCGCGCTTGAGCGCGTCGATCATCAGAATCAGCTCCATCAGGTGGCGGTCGGCGGGCGGGCAGGTGGGCTGGATGACGAAGACGTCGGCGCCGCGGACGTTCTCGGTGATCTGGACCCAGATTTCGCCGTCGGAGAAGGTCTTGACGGTGGCGCTGGCCAGCGTCATGCCCAGCTCGCGGCAGATGGCGAGGGCCAGGGCCGGGTTGGCGTTGCCGCTCAGGATTTTGAACCGATCACAATTCATCTCTCACGTACCGGCTTCGGGGCGGCCAGGTGTTGGCAACCGCATGCTCCCGCAAACTGCTTCCGATCCGCGCGCGGTATTGCCGGCGCGAAAGCAACGTCGTCGAGAAAACTTTGAGAGGTTCCGTGGAGAACTGCGGAAGGGCTCCCTGAAGCTTGGCCCGGTCCGGAAACACCCCGAAGAGTGCTGCCCCGCTGCCGGAGAGCCGTGCAGACTGGGCCCCGAGCCGTTCGAGTTTCCTCTTCCACCGCTTGAGCTCCGGATGGAGCGCGAACACGGCGGCCTCGAAGTCGTTCTCCGCGCCGGACAGATACTGTCCTCGCCAGACAAACGACTGGAAAACATCCAGTTTACGGGAGTCCACCGGGGAAGTCAATTCGGGCCGCCCCAGGGCGCGGTAGGCTTCGGCGGTGGACACATGCAAATCGGGCGCAAGGATCAGCGCCGGCCAGGCGGGGGCATCGGGCAGCGGGTACAGCTCCTCGCCGCGGCCCAGCCCGACAGCGGTGCCCCCATAGAGGAAAAACGGCACATCGCTGCCGAGCGAGGCCGCCAGGGCGTGGAGGCGCCGCGGGTCGGCGTTACGGCCGGTCAGGGGGCCAAGCGCCAGCAGCACCGATGCCGCATTGCCCGAGCCGCCGCCAAGTCCTGCTCCCATGGGAATCCGCTTCAACAGGCGCATGCGAAGCCGGCCGCGCACGCGTTCGCTTTCGCAGAACAGCCGCGCGGCCCGCAGCACGAGGTTGTTTTCGATGCCGAGCGGATCGTCGAGCTCGATCTGCAACCCGCGCCGGGCCGGGCTGAACTCGAACTCGATCCGGTCGGCGAGGCCGACGGTCTGGAACACCGTGCGCAGCTCGTGGTAGCCGTCCGGCCTGCGGCCGAGCACCTTCAGGCTGAGGTTCACCTTCGCAAACGAAGGGACGGCAGCGCGGCGCGGCAGCATTTACTTCTCGTAGTGGATGAGGGAGAAGACGTCGTAGCGGGAGAGCTTGTCGCGGCCCCGGAGAAAATCGAGCTCGACGAGAAAGCCGAGCCCGGCCACCACGCCGCCGAGCTTTTCGACGAGCTTCGCCACGGCAGCGGCGGTGCCGCCGGTGGCGAGAACGTCATCGATGATGAGCACTTTCTGGCCGGGGGCGATCGCGTCCCGGTGCATATGAAGGCTGTCGGTGCCGTATTCGAGCTCGTACTCGACGCTTACCGTCTCGGCCGGCAGCTTTCCGGGCTTGCGCACCGGCACGAACCCGGCGCCCAGAGCGTAGGCCATCGCCGGCGCAAAGAAGAAGCCGCGGGCCTCGACGCCGACGACGAGGTCCACCGTCATACCCTCGTAATGGCTTTTGAGGGCGTCGATGGTCTGGCGCCAGCCGCGCGGGTCCTTGAGCAGCGTGGTGATGTCATAGAAATTGATGCCGGGTTTGGGGAAGTCCGGCACTTCGCGGATCAGAGACTTGAGGTCGAGCATGGGAGCAGGAGGACTCAGCCGCGGATGGTGAATCCACTTGATTGTAACAGAGGCGCCTCCTGCTGTTCGACGTGGCGCACGTCGCTGAAACGCGGCCCCTGCCGCAGCCGCATGGAGAACTCGTCGAGTTGTTCGGGCGACCCGCAGGCGTAGACCTCGACGCTGCCGTCGTCGCAGTTGCGCACCCAGCCGGTGACGCCGATCTGCGAGGCCCACTGCTGGGCGAACCAGCGGTAGCCGACGCCCTGCACGCGCCCTTTCACGATGAACCGCCGCGCCTGCTTCCGCGACTCTCTCGCCATGCCTTTCATTATCTCCGCGCAGGTACAATCAGGATGTCATGCCCTTCCCCATCCATCGCATGCGCCGGCTACGCGCCAGCGAGCCGCTGCGGCGCCTGGTGCGCGAGACGACGCTCGAACCGGCCGACCTGGTCCTTCCATTGTTCGTCACCGAAGGCGAGGGGGTGCGCAGGCCGATCTCCTCGATGCCTGGCAATTACCAGCTCTCCATCGATGAGCTCGTCCGGGAGTGCGCCGGGTGCGTGGAGCTTGGCCTCGGCGGGGTGATCCTGTTCGGGATCCCCGCCCACAAGGACGAATCGGCCAGCGAGGCCTACCGCGAAGACGGCATCGTGCAGCGCGCGGTGCGCGCCCTGAAGGACTGCTATCCGTCGCTTGTCGTCATCACCGACGTCTGCAACTGCGAGTACACGAGCCACGGCCATTGTGGCAAGGTGGTGGACGGCGACGTGGACAATGACGCCACGCTCTCCTGGCTGGCCGCATCGGCCGTTTCGCATGCCCGCGCGGGCGCCGACATCGTCGCGCCTTCTGACATGATGGACGGGCGTGTCGCCGCCATCCGTCGCGCGCTCGACGAAGCCGGCTTCACGAAGACGCCCATCCTCAGCTACGCCGCCAAGTACGCGAGCGTCTTCTACGGCCCCTTCCGCGAGGCGGCCGAAAGCGCGCCCCAGTTCGGCGACCGGCGCAGCTATCAGATGGACCCGCCGAACGCGCGCGAGGCGATGCGCGAAATCGCGCTGGACATCGAGGAAGGCGCCGACATGATCATGGTGAAGCCCGCCATGCCGTACCTCGACA
Source organism: Bryobacteraceae bacterium (assembly GCA_049969655.1). Classification (GTDB taxonomy): domain Bacteria; phylum Acidobacteriota; class Terriglobia; order Bryobacterales; family Bryobacteraceae; genus JANWVO01. The sequence goes on along the minus strand of JBMFOK010000010.1, from coordinate 108,386 downwards.
TTCTGCGCATGGCGCGCGACCGCTTCGACGTGCCGCTGGCCGCCTACCAGGTGTCGGGCGAATTTTCGATGATCCAGGCGGCCGCGGCCAACGGCTGGCTGGACGGGCAGCGGGCGATGATGGAGTCGCTCATCGCCATCCGCCGCGCCGGCGCCGACGTGATTCTGACGTATTTCGCGCGCGAAGCGGCGTGGCTGCTGCGGCACGGGTGACGCTGCCGGATGCGGCGGTGTTCAAATTCTGCCCGGGCCCTTGACTCTGTCCTCCTGCTGGTTCAGCATTGAGTCACTGGAGATTCCGCACGGGATTGTCCAGAATTGTCTGACAGAGGGGCTGACCATGCAGGAACCACAGAATACCGTGGACGAGTCGAAGCTCGCCCTTTTGCTGAACGAGATTGTTCGCGACATGGGAGCGGCGATGCATGCCGTTCTTGTCGTGATCGGCGACCGGCTCGGCCTGTACGGGGCGATGTGCGGCGCCGGGCCGCAAACCTCCGCCCAGATCGCGGCGCGCGCCGGCGCGGACGAACGCTACACGCGCGAGTGGCTGAACGCGAATGCCGCATCCGGCTGGATCACCTACCACCCCGCCGATGCCACCTACGAGCTTTCGCCCGAGCAGGAGTTCGTCCTGTCCACGATGGACGTGCCCGGCGCTTATCAGATCGTCGCTTCCTGTTTCAACGATCTGGAGAAGCTGGCCTGCCGGTTTACGAGCGGGACCGGCTTTGGCTGGCACGAGCATCATCACGGCCTGTTTGAGGGCACGGAACGGTTCTTCCGCCCCAACTACCTCGCTCATCTGCTGGCTGAGTGGATCCCGGCGCTCGATGGAGTGCAGGAAAAACTGGAACGTGGCGCCCGCGTGGCCGACGTGGGCTGCGGCCATGGAGCCTCCACCCTGATCATGGCGCGCGCGTTTCCCAACTCGCGGTTTACCGGCTTCGATTACCACGAAGCTTCCATCCAGAAGGCCCGCGAGCGCGCCGCCGAGGCGGGACAATCCGGAAATGCCCGATTCGAGACGGCCTCCGCGAAAACATTCCCGGGTTCCGGCTATGACCTGGTGACGTTCTTCGATTGCCTTCACGACATGGGCGATCCCGCAGGCGTCGCCCGTCATGTGCGCGCCTCGCTTGCGCCGGGCGGCACATGGATGATCGTCGAACCGCTGGCCGGCGACCGCGTGGAAGAGAATCTGAATCCCGTGGGCCGCATCTTCTACTCAGCCTCGACTGTCATCTGTACGCCGGCATCCCGCGCGCAGGAAGTGGGACTGGCGCTGGGTGCGCAGGCGGGAGAAAAGAGAATGCGCGAATTGGTCCTCGAAGGCGGCTTCCGACACTTCCGTCGCGCCGCGCAGACTCCGTTCAATCTCGTCTTCGAGGCACGCGCCTGAGGACAGCCGGCGTAGCCGGGCGGCTGCGGGTTCACGAGGGGCCGAAGGAAGCAGGGCCGGCGCACGGCGCTCCTGCATTGCGCCTGCGCATTCAGGACGCAGAACTCTGAAATCACCGCCCCGAAAGGCCGCCGGTCCGCGCGGCTGTGATATGTTAGTAGCTTCCATGGAACGCACGAAGGACCCTGCTGCACTTGCGGGCATCTGCAAGCAGATCCGCCGCCACATCATCACCATGACGGGCGCTGCCAAGAGCGGCCATCCGGGCGGCTCGCTCTCTGCGGTCGAGATCGTCGTCACTCTCTACTGGGACGTCATGCGGCACGATCCGGCACGCCCGGACTGGCCGGACCGCGACCGCTTCATCCTCTCCAAGGGCCACGCGGCGCCGGTGCTGTACGCGGCGCTGGCCGAATGCGGCTACACGCCCAAAGAGACGCTGAACACGCTGCGGAAGCTGGGCTCGATCTATCAGGGCCATCCCGACAAGCGTTTCATCCCGGTGCTGGAAGCCTCGACCGGATCCCTGGGCGAAGGACTGAGCGCGGGCATCGGTATGGCGCTGGCGGCGCGGCTCGACCGGCGCGACTACCGAACGTACGTGCTGCTCGGCGACGGTGAGATCCAGGAAGGGCAGATCTGGGAAGCGGCCATGTTCGCCTCGTTCCACAAGGTGGACAACCTCTGCGCGATTGTCGACTACAACAAAATCCAGCTCGACGGCTTTGTGAAAGACATCCTGGATCTCGAGCCGCTCGTGCCGAAATGGCAGGCTTTCGGCTGGCACGTGATCGAGCTGGACGGCCACGACATCCCGGCGTTGCAGGGGGCATTTGCCGAGGCGGCCTCGGTGAAGGGCAAACCGACAGTGATCATTGCGCATACGGTGAAAGGCAAGGGCGTCAGCTTCATGGAAAACAACCCGAAATATCACGGTGTGGCGCCCACGCCGGAAGAAGTGGAACTCGCCCTGAAGGAGCTTGCCTGAGATGCTGATTGCCGCCAGATACGAAAAGAAGCTCGGCGCGGCCACGCGCGAAGCCTTTGGCCGGACGCTGGTGGAACTGGGCCGCGAGAACCCGAACATCGTGGTCGGGGACGCGGATCTCACCAAGTCCACGATGACGACCTATTTCGCCAAAGAATTTCCCGACCGGCTGTTCGAGTGCGGCATCGCCGAGGCCAACATGGTGGCCATTGGGGCCGGCCTGGCGCTGGCGGGCAAGATTCCCTTCGTATCGAGCTTCTCGGCCTTCGTCATGACCAAGGGCTTCGAGCAGCTCCGCGTGCTGGTGGCGTATCCCAACGTCAACCTGAAGGTCGTCGGCACGCACAGCGGCATCTCGATTGGCGAGGATGGCCCGTCGCAGATGAGCGTGGAAGAGATCGCGCTGGCCTGCGCCCTGCCGAACTTTGTCGTCCTGTCGCCGGCCGATGAAGTGGCCACGCGCTGGGCCGTGCGCTGGGCCGCCGGGCACGTGGGGCCGGTCTTCATCCGCACTGGCCGGCCGAAGGCGCCCATCGTGTACAACTCCGACGCGCACTTTGAAATTGGCAAGGCGGTGGAGCTGGTGCCGGGCACGGACGTCACGATCGTGGCCACCGGGCTGATGGTGGCCGAGGCGCTGCTTGCCGCTGGCCAACTGGAAGGAGAAGGCATCTCGGCGCGGGTGCTTGACATCCACACGATCAGGCCGCTCGACGAAGACGCGCTGGAGCGCGCCGCCCGCGAGACCGGAGCGCTGGTCGTCGTGGAGGAGCACCTGGTGGACTGCGGACTCGGTGTCCGCGTGGCGCAGGCGCTGGCCCGGCGCCATCCCGCGCCGATCGAGTTCGTCGGCCTCACCGGCTATGCCGAATCCGGCTCGCCCGACGAGCTGCTGGACAAATACGGCTTGCGCGCGTCGAACATCGTGGACGCCGTGCGCCGCGTGCTTGCCCGGAAGCGGTCGTGATGGGCGACGTCGCGCCCCCTCAAAGATCCGGTCTTTCGAAGCCGCGAGAGAGCGGCGCGAAGCGCCTGGGAACGAGCGGCCACGGCGCGACCACACCTGCCCGCGCCAATGTTCATCCCTGCGGATGTCCCGCAGGGTCATGAGGGCGCCTTCCGCGCACCCTTCGGGCCCGCATCAGGCGCGGCCACGAGGGGGCCGGAGGTGTCTGACCCCATTTCATCCGAGGGGTTCGGCGAGCTCCTCGGCGGGATTTTCGAAGCGGGTGTACTGCTGGAGGAAGACGAGCGGGACGATCCCGGTGGGGCCGTTGCGCTGCTTGGCGATGATGAGCTCAGCCTTGCCGCGGAGATCTTCGCGGTCCTTGTGGTAGATCTCGGGGCGGAAGATGAAGGCGACCATGTCGGCGTCCTGCTCGATGGAGCCGGACTCGCGGAGGTCGGACAGTTGCGGGCGGTGATCGCCCATGCGCTGTTCGGGAGCGCGGCTGAGCTGGCTGAGGACGAGGAAGGGCACGTCAAGGTCCTTCGACAGGAGCTTGAGGCCGCGGCTGAGGGCGCCGACCTCCTGGACGCGATTGGAGTTGCGGCCGAGGGACGGGGCGGGCATGAGCTGGAGATAGTCGACGACGACGAGGCCGAGCGGGATGTCGAGCGTGTGTTTGAGCTTGCGGATCTTGGCGTTGATGTCGAGCAGGGAGGTGGCCGAGGTGTCGTCAATGAAGATCGGCGCCTCGTAGAGGTCCATGGCGGCCTCGTTGAGTTTGGCCCGGTCCTCGCGGCCGAGATGGCCGGTACGGAAGCGGTGCTGGTCGACGCGCGCCCGCGAGCAGATGAGGCGGGTGAGGAGCGATTCTTTCGACATTTCCAGCGAGAAGATGGCGACGGCGCGGCGGTCCTCGCGGCGGGTGGCGACGTGAAGGGCGATGTTGAGGGCGAGCGCGGTCTTGCCCATGGCTGGGCGGGCGGCGAGGATAATGAGCTCGCCGGGGCGGAAGCCGCCGGTCATTTCGTCGAACTTGAGGAAGCCGGTGCTGACGCCGCGGACGCGGCGCGAGGGGTCGAGGAAGGTGTTGATGCCGCCTTCGGCGGAGTCGAAGACCTCGCGGGCGCTGGCCAGCGTGTTCTTCGTCTGCGCCTCGCCGAGGGAGAGGAAGCTCTCCTCGGCGGCGGAGAGGATCTGGACGGGGTCGTCCTCGCCAAGCATGCAGCGCTCGATGGTCTGCTGGGCGGCGTAGATCATGCGGCGCAGCAGGCTCTTGTCGCGGACGATCTGGACGTAGCTTTCGAGGTGGTAGATCTCGGGCAAGCCCTCGTCGAGAGAAGCAAGATAGCTGAGCCCGTCGACGGCTTCGAGCTCGCCGTGACGGATAAGCTCGTTGGCGAGGGTGACGCGGTCGATGCGTTCTTCGCGGTTGTGCAGGTCGAGCATGCGCCGGAAGATGATGCGGTGCTTTTCGAGCGAGAAGTCTTCCGGCGTCAGGGTGGCGGCAGCGGTGACAAACGCGTTCGAGTTGAGCAGGATGGAGCCGAGCACCATCCGTTCGGCGTAGACGTTGGACGGCAGGCCGCGCTCGAAGGCGGCGTCGGCTTTGAGCGTCGTCGACATCGCGGAAGGGGGATCGACTTCAGGGTAACGCAGCCGGCGGTCCGACCCGCAAGCGGAATCGAGAGCCGCCGAAGATTCAGGCTGATGGCCTGTGGACTATCTGTGAAATAGGCGCGCGCGATGAACCGCGGGGCGTGGCGCGCGTCCAACAGAGTGCCATGAGGACACTGAACCAGATCCTGAATGACGAGCTGAGCCTGTACCTGAAGACCTGGAACTACCACTGGAACGTGGAGGGCGCGCAGTTTGCTGCGCTCCATGCGCTCTTCGAAGAGCAGTACAGCGGGCTGCAACCGCTGATCGACGAGCTGGCCGAGCGCATCCGCGCGCTGGGCGGCCACGCCGGGACGGACGTGCAGGCGCGGATCGACGGCGCGAAGGACGCCGCCGGGATGCTGGCGGCGCTGGCCGAGGGCCACGAGAGCCTGAGCCGCCGGCTGCGCGAGGAGGCGATTCCGGAATATGAGCGGGCCGGCGACCCAGGCACGGTGGACCTGCTCACGCGGGCCGTCCAGTTCCACGACAAGGCGGCGTGGATGCTGCGCGCGTCGGCCCGCTGAGGGCCGGAGGGCGGTGGGCCGCGGCGCGGCGCCTGGACCGGACGGCCGGGCCGGACCTGCCGCCAACGGCGCGTCACGGGAGCTCAAAGATTTTTTCGCGCCTGTGCAATCAACCGGATGGCCCGCACCGGCGGCCACGGGAGCCGAGGCTGTGTCCGGGGCGGCGCTACAGTGCCTTTCCGGGAGGACCCGCCTTGGGAGAACGGATCTATAAGCTCCAGCCCGACCGCACGGTCCATTTGCAGGGATTTGACCATCTGGGCGCTTCGGCCGCGGTGTATGAGGCCACGCCGCAGGGCTTCAAGGTCCGCGGGCATTTTCAGGACGCGGCCGATTTTGCGGTGGTGGTGCTGTACGACGCCGATAATTTCTTCGAGCATCCCCGCATCAAATATCTGCCGGATTTCAACTTCGAGGGCATCACGCTCCAGTTCGACGTCCAGTATGAGAACCTGATGCCCCTCAACAGCCGTAAGTATCCGACGATCGACTGGCCATATCTGGACGTGCAGCCGCCTTATGGGGAACCGATCCGCATCCGGCTGGCCGAGCACGCCGAAGTGATTGCGACTCCGGACGAGCCCGCTGAGGCCGAGTTCCACATTCTGGGTGATGAGCTGGAAGGCTATGACCGGCTCACGCTGTGGTACCTGAACATGGCCTTTGACTACATCGTGCCAGGCAAGGTGAGCACGGAGTATGCGTTTTATGCAGGAACGCCCGGAACGGTTCATTCGCTGAGCGTCGGGGGCCGGACGTATCTGTATGTAGAGCAGGACGGGGATGGTTCGGCCACGGTGGCAGCCGCCTTGATTGCGGCCGTCAACGGGGGCGCCACCGGGGAGCCGGACCCGGACGTGGAGGCGAGCGAGGGCTCGCAGCCATGGATGGTGCGGCTGCGGACGCGGCGGGACGACGGCAGCCCGGTTCAGGTGGCGGCCAGCGGCCTGGCCACCGAAACGCTGTATCACGTGCGGGCCACGACGGTATGCCGGGCGCTGGCCGGGCAGATTAGCACCGCTGACTATACGGCCGCCCCTTTTTCGCTGCGAGCGGAGGCCGAGGGCACGACGCTGCGCATCCGGACCGTGGAAGGCGGTTACGACGCGAACTTTCTGCGGATGTATGCCGTGTCCAAGAATTCGCGGCTGCGCACGGCCGAAAGCGAAGTTCAATTCCGGGGCGGGACGTCGACGGCCGTATTGCGCGTGAAGCTGGATTTTTCCGCTCTTGGGGCGCCGCAGATCCGGCGTATGTGGTTGACGTTGGCGCCGAGACTGGCCAACGGGGCGGATTTCGAGCCGACGGAGTGGTCGGCGGCGTTTTTCAACTGGAGCGTGAGCGGCCCGGAAGAGGTGCGGCGGCTGCGTGTGGCCGGTCCCGGCAGCGTAAGAATTGAATGCGTGGATTCGGCCTGCCAGTATGAGGGCCGCTGGGAACTGGAGACGGGATTCCACCCGGGCGGAATGGCGCGGGTGGCGCAGACGGCGGGCGCGGCGGTTGTGGTGCGGTATAGCTGCGAGCACGCGCATTCTCTCTGGATCTGGACATCGCTGGCGGCAGGGCGCGGGAGTGTGAGGGTCGAGATCGACGGCGCTCCGGCGGGAACTTTGGCAGCCGCGCTGAACACGGCCGGCGAGGTCCCGACGCGCCGGCGGCTGGCGGCGGGGCTTCCAGCCGGCGAGCATATGGTGCGGCTGGAAGTGCTCGGAGGCGGGCCGTTCCATTTTGCGGGGATCGAGGCGGCGGTGGAAAGTGATGTGCCAGCTCCTGTGCCGGCACAGACCTGGATGACGCCCGCGCTGGACTACTCGACCGACCACAGCTACAAGCTTCCGCCGTCGCGGATTCTCTGGATCCTGCGCCAATTGGGGTGCGCCGGGGAAGTGAATGAGTACATCGGCATCTTCTGGTGGAACCGGAGGCGACGGGTGGGCGGGAGGATGGCGGAGACGCAGGTGGAATTCAGCGGGGAATTCGTAGCCGGCGACAGCGTCTTCGTGAAGATTGGTTCGCAGGTGCTCGGCAAGAGCGTGTTGCAGAGCGAGCCGGCCGAGCTGATTGCCCGCCATTTCGAGATGTTTGTCAACGCCACGTCGGTGGGTCTGTGGGCAAGGACCGAGGGGACGCGGCTGATTTTACGGGCGAGGTCGACTGGCGCGGCCTACGATTTTGACGTCGATGCGTGGGTGGAGCCGGCGGCCGGTTCGACCGGTGCCGTGGCAGGGGGCGGGCGTATTGCGGGCGGGGAGATGGGGCGGTGGGAAGTGGACGTCGATTCGCCGGAAGCTCTCAACCCGGGAGCCCGCGCCTGGCACGGGGACCTGTACCGGCTATGCGCTGCCGAGGATCGGCCGGTAATCACGGCGTTCTCCATGGAGCTGGTGGAGCCGCCGGACCATCTGGCGGCCCGCTTTCCGGATGGCGCCATGGTTGTGACCGATATGGGATTCGGGAACCTGAGGTCGACGCACTGCGGCTTTGGATCGGCAATGCTGGAGTTCCAGAAGAAGGCGATGGCGGAGATAGCGGGGCTGATGGTCGCCGCGGGTCTGGTGCCGCGACTCCAGATGGGGGAGTTCAGCTGGTGGTATTTCACCAATCGGAGCGAGGCGAATCCCGGCGGTGGAATGGCCTACTACGATGACGAGACGCGCACAGCGGCCGAGGCGGCACTCGGCAGGAGTCTGCATATTTTTGGGTCGCCCGATGAGGATCCGGCGGTGAACGGTGGCGCCGACGCGGAGTTCCTGCGGAGCCGGCTGAGGGACTACGCGGCGGCGCTGGCAAGCCATCTTCGCGCGCTGTATCCGGACGCGATTCTGGAGATCCTGTTTCCTTACGACGTGAACCACCCAACTCCGGCGGGGGTGCACGGGCTGGGCGGGCGTCTGAACCACTTCGTGAATCTGCCGGTGGAATGGAGATCTAAAGGATCGGCTCCGTTCGACCGATTCAAGGTAGAAGCATTGGACTTCAGCGCCTGGTCGAGGAACCTGGATCTGGCGCGGGACTCTCTGGAGTTTGCCGCTGGCCTGGCGTGGCCGCGGGAGGCGTTGAGGGCCATGATTGCCCTGTTTCGCGGGGGTTGCCCTTGGCAGAAAGAGATCGCCCATGCCAGTCAGCTCGGACTTGGAGGAGTGAGCCTGTGGGCCTTCGATCATGTGTGTCTGTACGGGTGGGAGCTCTGGGGCTGGGGGAGCGGACGGGCATCGATGCAGGGATGAAGAGGCGAAGATGGGCGATCCTATGATTTTCCGGCTTGGGGGCCCTCCTTAAATTGAAGGGAAAAGTCACCTAATTGAGTCTCGGATGGGGGAGGACGAATTAATCTGTGGATGAGAGAGGGGAGAGTGTAGATGCGGTGCCAGCGATGTGGGCGTGAAATCAGCCCGCTCCGGCTCCTGACGGACCGCGACTTCTGTAGCGAACGCTGCCGGAAGAAGGGTCCGCGTGCATCCGCATGGTTTCTTCGCGACCTGGAGGCCGATGGTCCGGTCTTCGAGGACCCCTCCGTGGAATCGCCCAAGCCGCAGCCGCGAACCTCGGGGGGAATGATGGCGGTGATGATGGTGGGCCTGGTGGGCGCGCTGGTGGTGGCCAAACTGGTGTTTCCGGATGACAGCGCCGCCCGCGGAGGGGCCAGTCCGGTCGCCAGTGCCGCGCCGATGACACTGCCCGAAGGGGCGCGGGACGACGGGGAGCGCGTGACGGGAGAGAACGCGCTGGTGCGCTGGCTGGACGGGCACCTGCCGGGACGAAGCGCGATTCGCGCCAGAGTGGATTTTCAGACCAGCCTCGGGGAGTGGACGGGCAGCGCGCGTGGATGGGTGGTGAAGGATGGAAGGGCCCGCGTGGGTGAATTGCGGCTGTGGAAGCCCACCTTAAAGGCACGGGACTACGAGTTTGAGTTCGAAGCGGAGATCGAGAAGAAAGGCGTGGGCTGGGTCTACCGGGCAGCCGGGACAAATTCGTACTACGCCTCGCGGATTGAAATTCTCCGGCCCGGGGCTCCATCCGGAGCCGTGATCGTGCGCTACGGGAAGGAAGGGGAGAATCTCTTTGCGAAAAAGCAGTTGCCGCTTCCGGTGGCACTGGACAGGAAGAAGGCCTACCGGATTGCCACGCTGGTGGCCGGCGCGCGGTTTACGACCCTGATTGATGGGAAGGTGGTGGATGAATGGTCTGATCCGCGGCTGGTCCAGGGCGGCGTGGGCTTCTTTGCCGCCGACGGGGAGCAGGCCGTGCTGCACTGGGCCAACTTCCGGGAGCGGAAATCGCTGTGGGACCGGTTCGTCAGTGCGAACCTGCTATTACCTCCTGGACTGATGCCTTGAGTGTGCAGCGGACCCGGAAGGGGTGACGTGGCAGGGGTGAAAGCAGCGCTTCTTTGGCGTGGCGGGGCAACAAGGGACAGTCAGCCCGGAATTCTCCGCTGAAGTATTACGCTGGTGGAGCTGCCTGCGCGAGCCAGGCCGCCAGTTGCTGCCGCGGGGCGAATCCGGGTCGCTGCCCCACCAGCCTTCCATTCCGGAGTATGGCGAAATTGGGAATTGCCTGAACGCGGAAGCGGGCGGCCAGTTCCGGGTGTTCTTCCGTATTTACCTTCAGGACCAGCGCCCGGCCCGCCATTTCCCTTGCGACCGCTTCGACCTCCGGTGCAGCCATTCGGCAGGGGCCGCACCATGGGGCCCAGAAGTCAACCAAAACCGGTACTGGTGCGGAGGCGAGGATGGCATCCAATTCGGAGGGCCCCGCCTCCAATGGCATATCCAGTGGCGGAAGCGGCGCCTTGCAGGCGCCGCACCGCCCTTCCTGCGATAGGCGCGAATAGGGAATCCGGTTCGTCGTGCCGCATTGTGGACAGGGTCGGAGAAGCATTGCTTCGCTCGGATCTCCCTGTTGCTGAGATGCACCGGGACGCCGGCCGTGACAGTCGCGAGACCTGATGAGGATCGTGGAAGTGCGCGGCGCTGTGAACGGGAAGCGAGTCACTGGGCGGGCGTTTGCATGCTGGGTTGAAGCCAATGGAGAACGGCCTTACTCGGGTTAGGATCGAACTCTGAAACGTAGGGAATTCTGTTGAGGAGGGGCCGGGGTGGTGGGCGCGACTGGACTCGAACCAATGACCTCCTGCGTGTGAAGCAGGCGCTCTAACCAGCTGAGCTACGCGCCCACGGCTATATATTTGTATACCACGAACCAGACCGAAATGGATGGCGGCGCGTGCAACTCCAGCGTGGCTGGTGTCCCGGACGGCGCCCTGCATTCCAGACTGGCGGAACCCATGATGTCACGCGCTATGACGAAACGTCGAAGCGCCAGCTACAGACTGCCCTGGAAAGACGACCCATGTTCGAGGCCGTGCGTTGTCGAACCGACGAACCGAGCCCGGCCCGGGGTGCTTTCCCCACGGCACCACGAAATGCCTATAGCCTAATGGTCACCGTTAATCCACGCCCCGGATAGCTTGCAGGTCCCGTTCCCACCGCAACAATGGCGACCTGGATGGAGCTGCCTTCGGCAAGCGGTTCGCGATCGAAACAGGAAATCGCCTCAGAAGAGTGCTGCCCCGGAGGGATCGTGAGGTCCGCATAAGCCGTGCCATTCACAAGAACGCGGATCAGGACAGGCTCGCCCAGAGGGGGCCGGTCTACCGTGGCCTGCACATCTCTGACAACGCGCGTTCGCTCCACAACCAGCGGAGGCGCCACGGCGCTCATGACGGACAGTTCGCCGTCGTACTGAATCGTGTACTGACCTCCGGACATCGTGCGCAGCCCGGCGTCTGCCGTGCCGGTATAGGCCTCGTAACCGGCGGGGCCGCTGCCTCTGTCGTTGGTCACATAGAATTCCGCCGCCGCAATCCTGGCCGATGGAAGTTCAACATGCTGGCTGTAGTTGCCGCTGGCAGGGCTCCCAAAGAACCCTTTCTGGAAGGCAAACACGGTGGTGAGCCTTTTCAGTGGATAAATCACTTCTCCAGCTTGATGAGCCGACACGGGCGTATCATGAACGCCCCGCTCAATCAGCAGCTCCGTTCCGTTGCCCCGCACCTCCAGGACCCTCATGAGTTCTCGGCCCAGCTGAAGCAGGTCTGCCGGCCCAACACCGAGCGGTTGCTGTACCCGAAGGATGGTCTCTCCCTCTGGCAAATCCGCCGTTGTCCGCCAGGGGCTCGGCCCCTCCAGCTCGTTCCAGTAATGCACGGTGAGGGTTCCCGTACGGATGGTGCGCGTGTTTTCGAGCGTCGGAAATCCAATCCCGCTGATGAGGAAACCACCTTCGCCAACCGAGCTCAGACCAAAGTCCGGTTTGGGAGGAACATCGGCATCCCCCGCACCCGCCCCGGAGAGCTCGTGCCGCCCCAGGATGGCCTCACTCTCCGGGCTCTCGGCGCCCCGTGCGCTAACAGCAATACCCAGCAACTGTATCGCACCCACGACTCCGTTCGGCACCAGGAACCGTATCTCATCCGAACGGGTAACGCCGGCCGCCTTCCACGCCGCTTCGGCAACGACGAACCGGCTTGTCCCATCGGGAGAGACGCTCCACGGCGGCGAGACCAGGAACTCCGTGGCAGAATGGCTCTGGATAATCCGTTCCTGCCCGGCTCCTCTCCCGCTCACGATCCGGATCGCGCACCCTCGGAACTCATCCGCCAGCAGGCCCAGTTGGGTATTGCCGATTTTCGTAGCGCCAAATACATCAGCCTGCGTCTCAGGGAGAAGTTCCACGCGCCATTGAAATCGGGCGTGGTCATAATTCGGATCTGGCGGGAGTATCAATTGGGGTGGAAACCCCGCGTCAGTGAAAGTTGCCGCAACCGGCACGTCGGCCGCGATGCGCCGCAGGCAGGACGGGCTCTCGCCCCGATACACGCGCAGGGTCATCGCGTCAGCACTGACCCGGATGCCCTTCAGATCCACCGCATAATTGCTGCTCGACCCCGGCAGGCGAGCCTCCAGGATAAACGACGGCAGTGACTCCCGTCCTGCTGCATCAACGCAAGTGAGCGCATAATAGAGCGTTTTTCCGCCACCAAGGCTCCCATCCCCAGTCCTTACTCCTGGCATCAGGCTCACACTCGGTGGCCGCGGTGCGCCCGCGGCAGGTGGCTCTGGCCGTGTAAATCGAACGATGATTTCCGTGCCGGCCTCCCCGCCCGAGCCTACTTCCTCCACCTCGAATTCCTCAGATCCTTCGCCCCCGATCCTCCTCCCGGCCAAAGAGCGCGGAATGCCTCCATTCCAGGCAGGCTCCCCGTAATCGCCCGCATCCCCGCCGGCGGCACGCTCGTACCAGGCATCCTCGTGACGCTGTGCAATCAACCGTGCTGTTTCGAAGTTCAGGCCTGCAACAATCTTGAGAATGCGGAATAAATTTCTCTGGAATCCCTCTCTGGCGTGCGTAATCGCAATCAGGTCGCCGGGCCGCAACCCAAAGGCATGCATCGACGTTTCAAACTCCACAAACTGGTTGCCCTCAATGTTCTTCTCAAGATTCAGGCGAAGAATCCTTGCCGCCTGATCGAAGTGCGGCAACCCGATAGCACCAAGAGACGCGGAAACCTCGCAGCCCTGCAATTCCACATCCCGATAATCGGCCAGCGTCAGGACATCGGGTTCATAATTCCGGAATCCATCAGCAAATTCCGCCGTAAGCCGATTCGGCGCCTCCGCTGAGGACCGCCGGAATACCCGGAACGTGGACTCGCGCCCGTTGCGCCGCAGGATGCCGGTCGTGCCATTCGTGCCATCCCCAAATTCGTATGCCGGCCATCCACCAAAGACCGGCGAAGTGGCATTGCTGGACGGTCGCTTCTCTGGTTCCTGCCGCGCAATCGTCGTCTCAGGCCGGATCGACAGCCGGCCTTGGGCGTCCAGCGTGATCATGAGTGCGGCAGCGGTTTTGATGCCTCGCACAACCTCGCTTAAGCTCCGCCGCCGCGTCAGGGCCAGGTTTACTTCGAACCTGGGCCCCTGCATTTCCTCGCCGCCGGGAAAGCGGAGCGGAACAAACTCGTCGCACAATTGTGCGGTCCGGCAAAAACTCGCAATATCTATTTCTTCAGGACGCCATCCCGCCATCCTGAAAAGGTCCAGCAAAACCCATGATGGATTTCTGCTGAATGAAATGCCGGTTTGCTCACCGGATTCGTTGTACTGCGGCAGCTTCAGTCCGTCCAGCAGAACTTCCACTTTCGGCAACCGGCCGCGCTCCACAATCTGGTTTGGCAGGACCACGGACAGGCACGCGAGGCTTCCATGCGGGTCACCCTGAGGATTGCCTTGCACATCGCTGAAGTCCAGATTGAATCCGCCCGTTCGCTCGCCGGTCGTCAGAACGGCATACCAGCCGGTGCCGCTCATGTCCCGCCGGTCATCCGCAAGCGGAATCTCGACACCGTTTGCGATCACCTTGCGCACCCCTTCAATGGGCCCAAGGCCCAACAGCACTTCGCAGTGTGTCAGGTTGCCGTCGTTCCGGGCAAATATTACAGGCGCCTGGATCCATGCCGTTCCGTAAACAATCGGCACCGCGTCGTTGGGGCGTGCACGCCCGTCCAGAGGCTCAGAAAGCTGACTGTCCTTTGCCCCGTGCGGCCGTACCAGGGTGCTCGCCGGCAAGAAGGCAAACCCGCCAAACCTCGCTGTCTTTCTCCCCTGGCTGTCCGTGTCGAACATCCCACGCGCGCGGCAATCCTCCCTCGTATATCCGCAGCTCGTGAAGGGCTCGCCCCGGTCGAAATTTCCCCGCCCGCCCTCCACATCGGGAGAATATCCACATCTGTAAAATGCCGAATAGCGGCCCGCCGGTCCGCCCTCTGCTGCCTCTTCTCTCTGCTCGCGAGTCTCCGGAAAGCGCCAGGGGCATCGGCTCTGAATGCGGATCTGCGGCACCTGGAGTCTCTGTAGGCTCAGCCGATTGAGAAAACTCAGTCGCGCTTCGCGCTCCGTCAGCTCTTCGACCGGATTCGCAATTCCGCTGAAGACCGCAGCAAGCTCGCTCACGGGTTCGCCCGTCTCCACGTCGAAAAAGGCAAACCAGACCTTCAGCCGCGCTCCCCTCCAGCCCGTCGCGGCGTCAATTTGCGAGATTCTTCCATCCACATTGGCCAACACCACCGTGAGCCGCGCCCCGTGGTCCAGCCCGTCTTCGGCGCCTAACCGCATTTCAAAGCCGCTGTGGCGCAACACCCGGGGCTCGTACTCTTGCCCTCCGGCCCGCACGCGGTGTGTGCACCATCTCTCAATCGTGCCGTCGGCCAGCGTGCATTCAAACAGGAGCAGCGGCGTCTGCGTCGCCTCCTGCGATTTGAGTTGATCAATCAGGCTCACAAAACGCTCTCCATCGCGCTCTCAAGCAGAATCCGTATACGGTTCCTCCCGGGCGCCGTAGCAATTACCGTCAGACCATCCTGCGCAAACCGGGTCTTCGGCCATACGCCGCCAACCTCAAAAGTGGGCCGATATTCAGAGGGGGCAATTTGGATCTCCGCCTGAAGTCGCCGCACTCGCAGCGCCGCGCCGGGCTCCAGCCGGATGCCAACGCGCTGGAATCCTCCACTGCTGGTCCCAGTGACAAAAATCCGGTTCCAGCCTGCCGAAAAAACAATACGGTTTTCGGCTCCGGCAGAAAAAACCCCGCCTGCCGGCCCGCCGGGCGTCTGCGTCTCGCAGGAAAAGCAAACGGCAGCCCCCGGCGCCAGGTCCAATTCCTGCCAGATTTCACCCGGAGCCGCACCACCATTCACAATCAGAAACTCCGCAGGCCCTCCCTCCAATGGGCCCGCAGGCGTGACCGATACTCCAGGACTCCTGAGCCACGATGGCTTCCCCAAATTCTCGCTCCAGACCAGAAGATTTCCCATTGGATCAGCGAAGGAAAATGAGTGCCATCCTCCGCGCACGGCGTCGTAAAACTGAATCAGCGCCAGGGCCTCTTCGTCAGAAACTTCTTCCAGCTCCAGCCGCCAGCGCCGCACCGTGGCTCTCCCCGTACCCAGCCGCCAGACTCCCCCGCCAGGCGTTTCTTCTTCGATGATCGAGTACTCGTCCGTTTTGGACACCGGGAATTGCGCATAAACGCCGCTCTGCAAAACGGGAAAATACATCTCAGACCTCTTCTTCGGCGATAACCAGAGTCGTCCGGAGATTCTTCAATCCATCGCCGCCGAATTCGTGCCGGATTCCTTCCAGCCGGCAGCGGCCGTACACCGATCCAGAAAGCGGATCGCTGAACTCGAACGGCTCGAAGGTCAGCAGGTGAGTCCGTACGAAGGCTTCCACCTCGGCCGCCTCGCTCTCATCAAGCTGCTCCAGATGGACCACCCACCGCCTTCTCCCGCCTCGAATCGGAAATCTCTGTTCCTTTCCGTCGAGGAATGTAAACACGCGCACTGGCCGGTCAGACACCGATGCGACCGGGTACTGCACGGAAACGCCCGTTTTCAGCCGTGGGAATACCAACATTGCCCTGTGCCCTCATTCGTCGAGAACTGCCCGAATCCCATCGGATTCGAGCAGCACTTTCCGCAGTGCCTCAGCGATTTCAGGCGCTCTTTCCAGAAACGAATGGCTGTCCAGCGCGTCCACCTGGACCACCACCTGCGTCGTCGCCGGCACCGCCGCCCGGCGGAGCGTACCCGACTGATCTCGATCCACCAGGAACACTCCCTCCTTGCCCTCCTCATAAGCCGCCTCGTACCGCACCGTCTTGAACCTCGGCGCCAGCGGCAGCTGTGGCGCCGGTTCCTCCCCGCCTCCACCGAACAGCCGCAACAGGCCCCCAATCAGCGGGTTCAGGCTGGCGGCCGCGTTGCGCCACGCCGAAGACGGCGAGGCTGCCGGCTGGATGAGGCCATCGAGCCGGGACACGATCGAGCCGACAACCGCTGCAATTTGCTCCCCCTCGTCGGTGGGCCTGACCTGGCTCCCGGCCACGGCTTCCGCAAGGTTCTCTCCATTCCTTGCCCGTCTGCCTGCCGCCGCCTGCACCGCCTCGGCTATCCTCGCCTCAATCGCGAAGTCGTCGCGCCTCATCCTGCATCCTCTCCCATTCCCTCTCGAGCACCGCAATCGCCTCCAGATCCTTGGCCCCGCAATCCTCCATTGGTCCCTTCCCGCTGCCTCTCCATGTGGCCCACAGTTCCAGCCAGGCCACGCTTTGTCCACTGATCACCGTCTTCGGACATTGCCGCGTGACGGAGCCGTGCCTCGCCCAAACGATACCGTCACCCGCACCGCCTCCATTCCACCCGCACCGCCGCTTCTCTTCCAGTCCCTGTCGCCGGCAATCCTCGCACCGCCACCCGGCGGTGTCTCCTGCATGGAAGTGGAGTGCGAGGATCAGTTTTTTCGTTCTTCCTCGCTCAGCCGGCACTCATTTCGAATCGCTGCCGCGATCTCTCGCCCCAGATCCTCGGGCCCCTTCTCAATCAGAAGCGCCGGCGTGCACGGTTCGCCGTCGATCTCGAGATTTTCCACGCGCACCAGGCCCCACTCGATGTACAACCCGTCAATCCGGCTCTCCAGTTCCGCCGCCGCCAGCCGATCCTCCATTGTCTGCCCGGCTCCGCGATATTCCAGCTCCGCCAGCAACTGGCGCACCCGCGCCGTGATCTCCGCCCGCTTCTTGAGCGACGGTCGAAGCACCACATACCGCACTCCTGGGCACACCGTCGACTCACGCACGACCGTGCTCTCGTACTTCATCCCTTCACGATCCTCATCCGAAAGCGATGTAGATTTCGTCGTCGTGGAATCCCTGCGCCCGGCTCCCGCGAAGCCGCCATCGCAGTCGTTCCTCCCCGTCCAGAAATTCAGGAGGAGACGGAACAAAATTCGCCACATAAATTCCACACATTGCCCCCGGAAGCTCTCCCATCTGAACCATGAGGGCCATCGGCTCACGGCGATTCGCACTCGCATGAATTGCCTTGCAGACCTCCGAGTCGCAGCTGTAAATCTCCAGGTCGATCCGTACGTCGCGGTCGCCGGGAATCACACATCTGGGCCATAGCGCCCCGAAATCGCGCCATCGCATCTCGATGTTGTTCTTGATCCGGACCCTCGCCGACGCCACCGTCCCCAGCTGCACTGGCTCCACCCCAATCCAGGCCTGCCCCAGATGTCCCGGCACAGGCATTTCCATCAGCTCCTGCACGGAAGGCTCGGCGGGAAATCCCTCCAGACCGCCCTCGCCGGCTTCAAAACTTGCGCTGTCAATCACCCCGGCCGCTTCACCCCGGAACCTCAGCTCGTGGAAATCGCCATTCAGCTCGATCTCCAGCTCGTCCACCACGCATCCGCGAAGCACCCGCTGAACCGCGCCTTCCGGCGACCAGCAATCGTACAGACTCGCGCTGGGCAGGTTCCCCGCAGGGCGGTAATTCACCGCTCCGCCCGCCGCTGGAACCGTTGTCTCGGTCACCGGCGCGCTCAGCCACGCCGTCACCGCGTCGGGAGCGGCCGTCACAAATCTCAGTTCACCTCCGAAACGGATCGCATCCCCGGGTTGTAGCCCGTGAGCCGTCGCGAATGTGGCAGTCGTGCCCTGGATCTGGGTCACCGGCAATGCCTCCGGTGTGACGCGCGCCGCACCTCCAAGCGCGCACTCCATCAGCGCGCCAAATCGCGGCGGCGCGGTTGGCGCATCTCTGGCGTAAAGGTAGGTCGTCAACTCGTAGCTGGTGCGCTTTCGCAATCGTCCCGCAATGCCCTGAAAAGTCCGCGTTCCCGTCTTGTCCCGCCGCCGCGGCTCCTCCCATCGCTGCACCACGTCCAGCCACAGCCCGCTAAAACGGTTTGCTGGCGTCACCGGCGCCACCTGTCCAAAGGCCGTCTCCACCGCGGCATAGTACCGGTTATTTCTCGTTGAAATGTAGCACGCCATAATTCCTTTTCCTGTTCATGAGCGGTTGACAAGAACGGTGCACAGGACCCGCGCCGTTTGCAGAAAATAGCTTCCGCCTTTCTTCACGGGTTCCACCTGCACCTCGTACTCCCCGCTGAGGTAAAGTCCCGGTCCAATACAGCCGCTGCGCCGTTCCAGGACATCTCTCACCGCGTCGAAATAATACTGGAGACGCTCGGTAATTCCCTCCAGCCGGTCCTGCGACACCCTCACCTCCGCCACTGCCCGGACTTCTCCGGAAAAGCGTCGCAGTTTTTCGCTCGGAGAGCTCCGGATCCGCTCGCAGTAAACCCGCACCTCCGGATACCGCGCCCCGGAAGCCCTCTCGACGGTCTCCGTCCCGCCTTTCAGGATCCGGATCCTCGCCGCCTCCGGCCTCGCCGGCTCCTGGCCGTAGGTCTCTTTCAGATGCTCCAGGCTGTGGGCCAGTCCGCCCTCGCCGTCGAGAAGCTCCACCAGCGTGTCCACCACCTCGCGCGTGGTAAAGGTCATGCTCACCCCCGTAGCAGAATGGAGCCGCCTGCGCGGATCACTTCATCCGGCGCCTGCCCCTCTCCCGGCGGACGCCCGCTTCTCAGCCCACTCTCCGGAAGGGTCCAGGCTTCCGCCGGTCCCAGCGGTTCGTCATTTTGCAGTGCCGTCGTCCCATCGGCGTAGGCGGCATACAGGTTCCACCCCGTTGCTCCTGCGGGCAAATACGGCAGCTTCACGGTCAGCGAGTGCGGCACCGGACTGGATGCCACTTCCACCGGGCACGGCGCACTCTCCCGGCCCAGCCCATCCACCGCTGTCGCCTGGAGCCGGTAGGTGGCCGGCGGCAGCCCCCCTTCTCCCACCGTGATCTCCAGGGCCGCCGGTCGCCTCAATGGTTGCAGCACAATCGCCACGCCCGCCGAGAAATACCGTGCCGCCTGTTCTTCCGCCAGCCCACGATAGAGTTTCCATTTTTCCCCATACCGGTCGTTGAGCTGGTTGAAATACGCATCCCGGTAGGTCGCTTCCAGTGTTCTTAGCGCATGCCAGTGGCGCAGCCCGCGGTCAATCACCACCTGTTCTACAGCGCCGCGCTCCTGGTCCCTCAGGAACCCTTCGATCTCCTCCTCCACTTCCGCCTGCGCACGCCGCATCTTGGCGTTCAGATCGATCCGTTCCCCGTCCGCCGTCTCCAGAATCCCACTGTCCCATTCCCGCAGGTCATCCAGACTGTTGATATCCCCATCCACCAGCAGCGCCATGCCCGCCTCCTTATGGCCGCTCTTTCCCGCCGCGCGCCGGCCGCGGCTCGGCCACCACCTGGACCTGAATTTTTCGCGCAAATTCCTGGTTCTGGAATTCCGCCCTCTTTTCTGCCTCTTCTTTCTCGAATTGCTCCACCTCTTCCGGCGTTGCCAGCCGTGCGCGCCCCTCGACAATCAGCTTGCACCCGATGGTTTTTGGGACCTGCGTGATCACGCCGGCCTTGCCGCCGTCCGGGGTATCCAGGCTCACCACATAAACGTCTTTCCCCTCGATTTCCGCTTCTTTCTTGCGGAGTTCCTGATAATATCGCTTCAGATCCATATCGCTCCTTTCCGGCTCTCGAAATTGCCCCCAATCAGAACACGGGGCGGCCCGCAGGCCGCCCCGCCTCGCCGGATCAGCTCCGGACCTGCACGCCGTGGCTGTTCCGCAGCACGCCCACGCCGTAGAGAATGTCCACCGTGAACTGCTGCGCCAGCGTATTCGGCTGGTAGCTCATCACCACGCGGATGCCGAAGTTGCCGACTTCCGCATACTCCGCAATGGCGCCCGTCCCTGGGAGCGGCTTCGGCAGCCGCCGGATCGCCAGCCCGATCGCGTTCCTCGCAAACGCAATGTTGTTCGTCGTCACCGGCGAGGAACCCGTCTTTTTCACGAACTGCGACCGGAAGACATAGAAGTCCTTCAGCCGCCCGATGCTGCCATCCACCAGCGCCCGCAGCCCGGCTTCGCCCGCCGTCTGATATTCGCTGAACCGCGGAATCTGCCGCAGCTGCGAATACGCGTTCCCGTCCACCACCAGGTACTTCTGCTCGCTCTGCGGAACCTTCGCATTGAACAGCGCCGTCTCGGCCGCGTCCACCACCGCTTCGGTCAGCGCCGTGCCGCCCGTGCCCACCGGAGTGTTCGCCGTAAACTGGCTGTACAGCCCCAGCAGGTCGCTCTCCACTTTCTCCGCCAGCGCGATCATCGCCGGTTCCATGTACAGCCGCAGCAGGTCCGGAACGGCGATCACCTTCGTCACGTCCGGAATCTGGAACGTCGCCTCGGCGTGCGTGTTCAGCACGATCTGCGCCGTCTCCACGTTCGGGTTTTGCGTCTGCACCGTGCCGCCTTCGGCGATGTTGTTGGCCACCATCGTCGGCGGAATCGGCACGTTCACCGTGTCCCCGGCCTGCGCCAGTTGCGGCTCGAAGTCACGGTTCACCAGATTGCCCATCACCAGGTGGCCCATCAGCGCCGGAAGCGCGTCCACGGCCACCAGTTTCACAATCGCATTGGCCAGATTGGCCGAAGTGATTGCTGCCATTCTTTTCTTCCTCTCCTTACTTGCTCTGTTGCCTCTCTCCCGCGGCGGCTTCCGGCCCCCGCGCTATTCACCTCTCAGGCTTTGCAGAGCCACCTGGGAAATCTGTTCCCGGATCCTCTGCAACTCCTCCCGGCTCATTCCTGGCCGGATCTTTTCCAGGTCGATCACCGTCGCGCCGGACGCCGGCCTCGGCGGACTCACCACCCCGCTCCCGCCGGCGATCCGCGCCGGAAGAAATTCGGGATTTTCCTGCACAAAGTGCGACAGATATTCACGGAAATTTCTCTCCCCTTCCGACGTCCGCGCCACCAGCGTCCCGTCCGGCGCCCGCACGATCTCGTCCTTCACAATCTTGAACGCCAGATCCACCTTCGAAACCCCCAGCCGCTGAAGCTCGCTCTTGATCTGCGCGTGGCGGTCGCTTTCCTCCGCCATCTGCCGGCTGCGTTTGTTCTCTTCGATCAGCTCGTTCAGCCTCCGCTCGAGCTGCTCCCGTCGCTTCCTCTCTTCCTCGAGCTCCGCCTTGTAGGCTGGCTCGCTCGCACGCTTCTGAAGATCGAGGTATTCCTCAATCGCGCTCCGCACCACGTTCCGGATGTCCTCCCTCTCCGTGGATGCCGCCACGCGTGTCTCCTCGTGCTGTGCCTGCTCCATGTGCCTCCTCGCTTTCTTCGGTTTGCTCCGCCACGCTCACTGCGCGGCGTCGATCTCCCGCGCGATCCGGTCCTTCACCTCCTGGCTCGCGTCGCAGAGATATTTCATGGCGAGCTTCTTCTGCACCTCCGCCCGCAGCGTCGGCGAGGGCACCCCCAGCCGCAGCAGCCGCTCGGCGTCTTCCAGCTCGCTGGAAAACTCGCCAATGTCGAACTCGTCCAGCCCCGACACCCCGATCTGAATGTCGTCCTGCCGCGCTTCGGCGAGCGTCCGCAGCAGCTTCTTCAGCATGTCCTTCACCCGGTCCCCCATCCCGCGCAGCACCTCCTGCGTCACCAGATAATCACGCTGCTTGCTCACGCCCGTCAGCGCCGCATTTTTCGATAACGCTCCACCGGCCTGGTGCAGCATGTAGCAGACCCGGTAAATCTCCTCCTTCAGCCGGTCTATGTTTTCAAGCGCGATCTGGTAGACATGCCCCTCCGGCTCCGTCCACCCGAACCGGTCGTCCTTCCCCAGCTTTACGTAGTAGCTTTCGCCGACTACCTGCTTGAACTCGCTGTCGCTGTATATCACCGGCATCGCGAACAGCCCCATCGTCAGCGCCCATGCCAGCGCGTTCGACTTGTTGAAATGCTCAAGCTGGAGCGACGCCGCCTTGTTCATCAGCCACAGCCCGTCGCCCAGCGTGAACTCAAACACCGGCACCCGCCCCACGCCCGCCAGCCCGTGCAGCCCCTCTTCCACGAGCACCGCCGGACCGCGCTTCATCCCCGTCTGCACCTGCCGCCACAACTCATACCGGCACTGGTCGTACTTCACCCAATGCCGCAGAATTTTCCTTTCCCCGGTTTCTTCGTCGAAAACCTCCCGCTCCCCCCGCAGCACCACCCACTCGTATTCGCCCCGCTCGTCTTTCTGCCAGTGGATGACACTTTCGGCCGGATACTCGCTGAAATACCCCCGCGAAAGCCCCATCGCCTCCTCTTCCGCGCGGCTGCCCGCCGGCCTCGGGCCTTTCGGAAAGTCAATCACGATGTAGCTCCGCCCCATCACCAGGGCCTCTACCACCTGCCGGCGGAAAAAGTCGCTCAGCGAAGATCCGCGCCGGTCGCAGTCTTCGGCCAGTTCGTTGAAATAGCGCCGCGCCGCCTCATCCCGTCCCTCAAACGTCAGGATCGGCTCCCGCCGGAACAGCGTCGCCGCGTACCAGTCGATGATCGAACCGATATAGTTCTCGTAAAAGGCCCGGCTCACCCGCTCCCGGTAAACCGCCGCCGGCTCCTTCTGCCGCGGAATCAGGTACCGGTCCGCGTTTGCAATGAATTGCTCCCCGCCTGTATACAGATCCCGGTATTTGGGCCAGATCGTTTTCCACGCCTGATATTCCGCGTGCTCCCGGTTGATTTGCTCCATCGCCTGCTCCCTCACCAGTACAGCCTCTCGTTCCGTTCCCCGGCCCCCGGCTCCGCCTGGCAGCGCGCCCACAGCAGATAGCCGAGCGCATCGCTCAGATGCGTCCGCCGCGGATCTTTCGCCTTGTCAATCTCGCTGCTGTTCTCCGCCCACTGCACCCGCTCGAAGTCCAGAATCAGCTCCTTGCACCGCGGATGCACCAGCAGCCCCACATCGCCCGCCGCCGACCGCAATTTCGCGTTCACCAGCGACGCCCGCTCCCGCACCGGCGGATTTTTCCGCGGAATCCGGTACGACGGCTTCTCTCCGCGCTCGGCGAAATACTGCTCGATTACTTCCCGGTCCGTCGTGCCCGTCGTCTGAAGGTGCGACGCGCACGCGTCCCCGTAAATCACCAGCCCCGCCTTCCAGCCCCCGTAACGGCGCACGAACTCCTCACACGCCTCCCGCGTGCTCGCGCGCCGCAGCACAATCTCGTCCAGCACCAGAAACTGCCCGTCCTTTTCCTGCACCACCACGCTCGACATCGGATCCACGTTGAAATCCAGCGCCCAGAGCAGCTCCCGGTCCGGGTCCGCCTCGATTTCCTGGACATGAATCCGCCGGTCAAAGGCGTGATACACCAGCCCCTGCGCCGGATTCAGATATTCGCCCAGCACCTCCTGCGCATAAAATGCCTCGTCATAACTGTGCTTCAGCCGCTCGTAAAAGTCCGGCACTTTCTCAAGCAGATGCCGGTTTTCAAACGGCTTCGCCTGCACGCACGCGTACCCTTCCACCGGATTGTGGATGAACCGTTCCCAAACCCAGTCGAATCCCTTCGGCGTCCACACCGCGAACCCGCACAGCCGCTGCGCCTTCGGGTCCCGCAGTCGCCCCTCCAGCCGCAGCCACGCCTCCTCGCTCGCATAGGTCAGCTCATCCACGCCGAACCATGCCAGGTTTGTCCCGCGCAGCCGCTCGTACTCGTCCAGCGACCGGAAAATGATCCGTGACTGCGTGTCGGTCAGCACCGCCTGGTTCTCCGCCTTGTTGAACTCGAACGGAATTTCGCTCTGCCGCAGTACCTCGAAGAATGCCGCCTGCGTCGCGTCCCTCAGCATCGGATACGTTGGCGCGCCCATCAGCCCGGTCCTGCCCGGATTCAGATAGGCCAGCTTCAGCGCCTCGTGGCACAGCGCCTGGCTTTTCCCCGATCCGATCGGCCCCGAAAATCCCTTGAACCTTGCCGTCAGCTCGTGAAATCTCTTCTGCGAGGGCAGCGGCGAATACGGAATCGTCCTCCGCACTCTCATTCCGCCTTCGGCTCCACCCACTCCACCTTCACCTTGCTCGGCCGCTCCAGACCCAGCGCCTCGCGTAGCTGAATCAGCTTCATGCCCTCGCTCGTCGTGATCCGGCAGTCGCCCTCTTCCACCCGCTCGGCCAGTTGCAGCAGCATCTTGTCCACCATCGCGCTCAGCTTCTTTCTGTCGAGCTTCTTGACCGTGCGCTTCTTGACCGGAGCGGCCTCTTCCTTGCTAGGACTCGCCGTTTTCTTCAACGCGGGCTGCTTCTTCGCCGTCCCCGCCGCGGCTCTGCCGGCGGTCTTTGCGGGCTGCGGCGTCTTCCGCGCTGCTCGTTTCCTCGTTTCGCCTTTCGCCATGCCGTTCGCTATCCCCCCGCCGGCTCCGAGCTTCGCCGCCCGCCAAAACATTCTTACCCCTTCCCGTTGCAACACATGAAAAACAAAAGGAATATTTCTTGTAGCCCCCCTGTGACACACCCCCTTCCTTTTCGCACGCCGCTTCAGGTACCGTGATAGGGGATCAGCCACGTATGCTGAGAGAAACGTTTCTCTTCCTCTCCCGCAACCGCACCCTCCGCCGGTGGATGGAGACCTCACCCGCAGCCGCCCGCCTCACCCGCCGGTTCATCGCCGGCCAGCGCCTTGAGGACGTCATCGCCGTCGCCCGTCGCCTCCTCGACGAAAACATCCTCTCCACCCTCGATCACCTCGGCGAAAACGTCACCTCACCCGACGAGGCTGCCGCCGCCCGCACCTGCATCGAACAGGCGCTCGACGCCATCGCCGCCGCTTCCCTTCCCTCCACCGTCTCGATCAAACTCACCCAGTTCGGCCTCGATATCGACGACTCGCTCTGCCGCGCAAACGTCGAAACCGTTCTGCTGAAGGCCAGGGCCATCGGCTCCCGCGTCGAAATCGACATGGAGTCCAGCCAGTACGTCGACCGCACCCTCCGCATCGTTGAAGACCTCCACCGCGCCAACGGCTCGCTCCGCGCCGTCCTCCAGGCCTACCTCTATCGAACCCACGACGACCTGCGCCGCCTTGTTTCCCTCCACGTCCCCATCCGCCTTTGCAAAGGCGCTTACAACGAACCGCCCTCGGTCGCCTGGCCCAGAAAGCGCGACGTCAACGCCAGCTACGCCCGCCTCGCGCGCATCCTCCTCGATGAAGGCGAAGACCCCGCCTTCGCCACCCACGATCCCCGCATGATCGACATCGTCCTCGAACACGCCGCCCGCAACGGCCGCACCCCTTCGAGCTTCGAGTTCCAGATGCTCTACGGCGTCCGCCGCGACCTCCAGAAAATGCTCGTCTCCAGCGGCTTCCGCCTTCGCCTCTACGTCCCCTACGGCGATGCCTGGTATCCCTACTTCATGCGGCGCCTCGCCGAGCGGCCCGCCAACGTTCTGTTCATCCTCCGCAACCTCTTCCGCCACTGACCCCTGCCCTCTTTCAGGAACTCTCGCCCCCCGGGGCGCGTCTAATTGGTGGGGCAGGTCGGGCCATGAAATACTGGGCGTATCTCGTCGTCAAACTGGTCGCCGCGTTCGCCCTTCTCCGCCTCGTGTGGCTCGGCATCGAGACCCTCCTGCCAGAGCCCCAGATCTTCCTCTACACACGACTTCCGCGCTTCCCCCACGACCTCCCCTGGACCGCCGCCATCCTCCTTTTCTGGCTCTTCGCCGTCGCTCTGCTCGTCGTCATCATCTGGGACCAGCGCATCCGCTGCCGCACCTGCCTGCGCCGCCTCCGCATGCCCGTAGAAAGTGGCAGTTGGAGCCGCGCCACGCTGTTCGCCCCGCCCCGCAAGTCGCTCATCTGCCCGTACGGCCACGGCACCCTCGACGAGCCCATCGCTCATGTCTCCGCCCAGCCTCCTGCCGAATGGCACCGCCACCCGGACAACATCTGGGAAGAACTCGAAGCGCTCGATAAAGACCCCCGCTAGCCTCGTGCCAGAATAGGAACAGGAAGATCCTCCGCAGAAACACGTGCGCAAGAAATCCCCTCACCCAGCCGCCAGCCGCCGCATCACCCCGTTCCGCATTCTCGCGGCTCTCATCTCGTTTTTCGTCATCACCGGCCTCATTGCCTTCGCCGTCATCTGGGTCCACTACTCGCGTCTGGTCGACGAAAAGCTCAAGAAAGGCCCCTTTACGCAGACCGCTCGTCTCTACGCTACCCCCGAACCCGTCAGCGTGGGCGACGAAGCCACCATCGACGAAATCGTCGCCGCCCTCCGACGCCGCGGCTACACGGAAGACCGCTCCAACCGCGTCGGCTGGTACCACGTCCGCGCTGACGGCATCGAGATCTTTCCCGGCGTCGACGCTTACCCTCACTCCGAGCCCGGCGTCATCTTCATCGAAAACGGCGCCGTCACCCGGATCATCTCCAGCCGCGATCACACCGAACGGCCGCGCTATTACCTCGACCCCGAACTCGTCACCAACCTCCACGACCGCCGGCGTGAAAAACGCCGCCTCGTCCGTTTCGACGACATCCCCAAGGTCCTCGTTCACGCCGTCATCTCCGCCGAAGACAAACGCTTCTTCGAACACGCCGGCTTCGACCCCATCCGCATCATCCGCACCGCCTGGGTCGATATCACCCAAAACCGCCGCTATGGCGCGTCCACCATCTCCATGCAGCTTGCCCGCCTCCTCTGGCTCTCCACCGACAAGACCTGGAAGCGGAAGGCGCTCGAGGCCCTCATCACCCTCCAGCTCGAACAGAAGCTCACCAAGGAACAGATCTTCGAGTATTACGCCAATCAGGTCGATCTCGGCCAGCGCAAAAGCTTTGCCATCCACGGCTTCGGCGAGGCCGCCCAGGTCTACTTCGGCAAGGACATCCGCGATCTCCGCCTCGAGGAGGCCGCCCTGCTGGCCGGCCTCATCCAGCGGCCCAACTATCTCAACCCCTACCGCCACCCCGAGCGCGCCATCCAGCGCCGCAACATCGTCCTCGGCCTGATGCGCGAAAACGGCTACATCACCGAGCTTCAATACCTCGAAGCCGTCAAGGCCCCCCTGAAACTCGCCGAGGGCGGCGAAGAGTCCAGCGACGCACCGTATTTCGTCGACCTCGCCTACGATGAGCTCCAGGAAAACTTCTCCGAACTCGACTTCCAGGCCAACTCCTACCGCATCTACACCACCCTCGACATGAAGCTCCAGCGCGACGCCCTGGAAGCCGTTCAGGTCGGCATCCGCGAGGTCGACGCCCTGCTGGCCAAAATGCGCCGCAAATACCCCGAGCCGCAGGTCGCCCTCGTCTGTCTGGACCCGCACACCGCCGAGGTCAAGGCCCTCGTCGGCGGCCGCAGTTACGCCGCCAGCCAGTTGAACCGCGCCATCGCCCGCCGCCAGCCAGGCTCCGCCTTCAAGCCCTTCGTCTACGCCGCCGCCCTCAATACCGCCATCGAAGGACGCGACCCCGTCATCACTCCCGTCACCCAGGTCGTCGACGAACCCACCACGTTTTTCTACGACGGCCGCGAATACACTCCCAACAACTTCCATCAGCAGTTCAACGGCCCCGTCACCCTCCGCTTCGCTCTTTCCCGGTCGCTCAACATTCCAACCGTTAAGTTCGCGGAAATGGCCGGCTACCAGGCCGTGGCCGACCTCGCCGAGGCCGCCGGCCTCAAAGGCGTCAAGCCGACGCCCGCCCTCGCGCTCGGCGCCTACGAGGTCACTCCTCTCGACATCGCCACTGCCTACACCGTCTTTTCCAACCAGGGCGTCTGGGTCCAGCGCAGCATGATCCGCGAGATCCGTTCCGCCGACGGCTCGCTCATCCACCAGTACGAGCCCGTCACGCGCCAGGTGCTCGACCCGCGCGTCGCTTACATGATCGTCAGTTTGATGGAAGAGGTGCTCCGCTCCGGCACCGGCGCCGGTGTCCGCTCCCGCGGCTTCCTCCTCCCGGCTGCCGGCAAGACGGGCACTTCCCACGACGCCTGGTTCGCCGGCTTCACTTCAAAGCTTCTCTGCGTTGTCTGGGTCGGCTTTGACGACAATCAGGAGCTGCCACTCGAAGGCGCCAAAGCGGCCCTTCCCATCTGGACGGAATTCATGAAGCGCGCCCACCGCCACCGCGAATACCGCGGCGTCCAGCCCTTCTCGCCTCCGGATGGCGTGGCCATCGTCGACATCGATCCCCAGACCGGCCAGCTCGCCACCGCCGCCTGCCCTAAGATCATCCAGGAAGTCTTCATCGCCGGCACCCAGCCTGTCGAGCTCTGTCACCTCCACGGCGGAGGCGCCCGCACCATCATCAGCAGTTGGGAGACCGATCCGCCCGCCCAATCGCAGCGGCCCACTACGGTCGCTGCCCCGCCGTCCCGCGATCGCACCGCCAGCCAGCCCGCCACCCAGCCGTCCGCCGCCTCGCCGCCGGCCGCTCCCCAGCCAGAGCAGAAGCGCGGATTCTGGGGCCGGATTCGGGCTATATTTAGGTAGGCTCATCGCCAGGAGGGCCCTATGCGGTACCGGATTCTTCACCTCGTCCCCCGCGGCCCGTTCATCCTGCTCGCCACCGCCCTGCTTTCTGCCTTCGCTCAGGACCAGCCGCCACAGCCGGCGCCCCAGCAAGCCCAGACGGCCAAACCCCAGCTCACGCCCGAACAGCGCGGCGATATCTACATGGCGCGCCGGATGTACCGCGAGGCCATTGAGGCCTACCAGAGCGTCCAGCCTCCCACAGCCGTCATCCTCAACAAGATCGGCATCGCCTATCAGCAGATGGGCGACCTCGAGTCGGCAAAGAAAATGTACGAGCGGGCCATCAAACTCAACAAAAAATACCCTGAGGCAATCAACAATCTCGGCACCATTCACTACGCCAGGAAAAGTTACCGGCGCGCCATCTCGGCTTACAAAAAGGCCCTTCAGCTCAACCCGGATTCCGCTTCGATTTACTCCAACCTCGGCACCGCCTACTTCGCCCGCAAGGATTACCGCCGCGCGGTGGAATGCTACCAGAAGGCTCTTTCTCTCGATCCCGATGTCTTCGAACGACGCGGCACCGCCGGCGTCCTGCTCCAGGAGCGCAGCGTCGAGGAGCGTGCCAAATTCCACTATTATCTCGCCCGCGTTTATGCTCAGAACGGACGCAACGACCTGGCCCTGTTCTATATCCGAAAATCTCTGGAAGAAGGCTTCAAGGAGAAAAAACGGTATCTCGAAGAGGACGTTTTCGCAGAAATTCGAAAGCTCCCCGAATTTGAGGAAATCATGAAGATCGAGCCCCGTGTCCTGTAGCAGGCCGCTCAATAGCCAGCCTGACATGACACAGGACGGCACGCCGCGTCCTTATTTCTGGCAGGTTCTATCAGAATGTCCCGTTTCTGCCCGATCCCGCTGCCTCTTTTCGCCGCTGCCTTTCTCGCCATTGCGGGCCTCTCTTCCTGCCGGAAAGCCGGAGAGCCGTCCCCGCCGGTGCTCCGCGTCGCCATCCTTCCCTGGGAAGATCACTCTCCGTCCGCCGGCACCGCCTGGCTGGCCCGCCTTCTTCCCTTCTCGCTGCGCCGCCAGTTGGAAAGCACGCCCCGCCTTCAGTTGGCCGAAGTCCGCTCGGCCACGGACTTCGCGGGCCCGACCCACGAGCTCTCAGGCTTCCTCGACGCCCGCAATAACCGCATCGAGGCCCATTTCTTCCTCTATGAACTCCCCTCTCACAGGCTCGCCGCGCATCGCACCCTCACCGTGCCCGCCACGGGCTGGCGCAGGCTGCTCGAAGAGACGGCCCGCTTTCTCGCGTCTTCTCTCCGCGTAGAGGCCCGCCTGAACCCGGTCGCCGTCCACACCGAGCCGGCGGCTCGCAGCCTTGCCCGGGGCCTTACGGCCGCCTCCCCGGCCTCAGCGCTCCCCGCCTTCCGTTCCGCCACCGAAGCAGACCCGGGGTGCGGCTGGTGCTGGCTGGGCCTGGCGGAAACCACTGCTGCCGTCGAAGGCGCCGACGCGCTTCGCAGGGTGATCGACACTGCCAGGCAGCACCGGGCTTCTTTCGATCCCCTCACGCTGGCGCGCCTGGACCTGCTCGCCGCACGCTTCAGCCCCAACCGCCTGGACACCACCGCCGCGCAGGAAAAAATCGCCGCACTCAGCCCGTCCGACCCGCTCATCCAGCTTCGCCTCGCCGAGGCCTATACGGCGAACCGCCAGTTCTCCAGGGCCGAAGCCGCTCTGCGCAATGCTCTGACCATCGAGCCCGGCCAGGCCGTTCTCTGGAATTCGCTTGCCTACGCACGGGCCTGGCAGGGCCGCTTCGATGACGCACTGGAAGCCGTACGGCGTTACGCGCAGCTGGATCCCGGCCCCAACCCTGCCGACACCCGGGGCGAGATCCTCATGATCGCCGGCCGCTTTCCGGAGGCGGCGGCTGCCTTCGAAGAAAGCTATCAGAAAGACCCAACCTTCAACGGCGGCGCGGCCATGGAAAAGGCGGCTCTGTGCTGGATGCTGGCCGGCGACTCGCGCCGCGCCTCGCAGTCCCTCTCGCACTGGTTCCGCGACCGCGCAGCGCGCAACGACCGCAGCGCCGGTCTGGCTCAGGCCCGCTGGGAACTACTCCTCGGCCAGGCCGCAGCCGCCACCATCCGCTTCGCACGCCTGGCCCGCGACCGGCAGGATCCGCTGTCCCCGGTGGCCGCCTCCATGCTCGCGCTGCGCCTCGCCTTTTCCGAGCCGCCGGCAGCCACCTCCTGGCTGCCGCACGCGCCGTTGCGCGATGGCTGGCAGGATCTGTACCGCGTTTACGCCGCCGCCGCCCTGGACCCGTCCTCCGTGCAGAGCATCCGCGACGAGCGCCTTCAGCTTGAGCTCCGCGCGCTCTCACTCACCGCCCGCCACGATTGGACGCGCGCCGCGGACGCCTGGAGGACGGTCATCGAACGCTCGCCGGGCGGCACGGACTCCATCTGGCGGGAACTCCGCGCCTTCTGCCTGGTCCAGACCGGACAGGTGAATCAGGCGGCCCAGGAGCTTGGCAACGCCTGGCCGCTGCTGTCGAAAGGCCAGATGGAGTTCTACGATTTTCTCGTCTATCCCGCTCTCCTGTACACACGCGCCGAAATCGCCCGCTCCGCAGGCCGCATGGGTGACGCACGCCGCCTCTATGACCTCTTCCTCCAGTTCGCCTCGGCCCGGCCTGACCTTGCGCCGCAGGCCGCCCGCGCCCGCGCCGCCGCGCGTCTTTGAATGGCGATTTGCGCCTCAGGCGCGCCGGATGTCGTCCCGCTCGAAGTCCCACTCCACCATCCGGCCCGTCTTCACGCTCTCGTTCACCATGTGCGCGCACGCGGCCGCATGGTGGCCGGCCACTTCGTTTTGCCAGTACGGCTTGCGCGTGCGGATCGAGTTCAGGAAATGCCAGAAGTGGACAACCGTGGCGTCCTGCCCTTCCTCGCGCCACACATTGCCGCCGTCGATGAGCCGAGGCCGGTTCAGATGCCGCAGCTCCTCCTGCTGCACCTTCGGATCCTTCCAGTACTGCTCCTCCAGCCGCCGCGGCCAGCTCTCCACGATCCAGCGGTTGTCCTCCCGCACGTTTTCGGGCCAGTAGCGCAGCTCGCCCCAGCCCACCGAGATCGTGCCCTCGGTGCCGAGGAACATGAAGCTCGCCTCCGACGAGGACTGGTTGTTGAACGTCGACGACAGATTCACCGTGAACCCTTCCGGATACTCAAGCACCGCATTCAGCGTGTCCGGCACCTCGCGCGACTCCTTCCACCGGTACAGCTCGCCCATCGCCATCACCCGCTTCGGCATCTTCGCGTTCATCAGATAATGGATCGTCGTGCACAGGTGCACGAACAGATCCGTCGCAATGCCGCCCGAATAATCCTCGTAGCAGCGCCAGCGGAAAAACCGTTCCAGGCTGAACGGGCGCTTCGGCGCCGGTCCGAGGAACATTTCCCAGTTCACCGTCTCCGGCCCCGCGTCCGGTGGGATCGGATAGATCCACGCGCCGGAGGCGGTGTTGCGGTTGTAAGCGGCCCGGATCAGCGTCACCCGGCCCAGTCTGCCGCCCTGGATCAGCTCCCGCGCATGGTTCTGCGTCATCGAGGACATGCCCTGCGAGCCGACCTGCACGATCCGTCCCGTGCGTTTCGCCGCGGCGATGATCTCCAGCCCTTCGCTCGAACGGTAGGTCAGCGGCTTCTCGCAGTAGACGTCCTTGCCCGCCTCCAGCGCGGCCACCACCATCGGCTTGTGCCAGTGGTCGGGCGTGGCTACCACCACCGCGTCAACCGAGCGGTCCACCAGCGCCTCGCGGTAGTCTTTCAGCACGCGCGGGGCCGCCCCGCGCCGCTCGCGGATCCGGTCCTGCGCCCGCTCAATCCGGCCCCGGTAGGCGTCGCTGACGGCGACAATGTCGAACTGCGGGTGCGCCATCATCGCCTCCATCAGCTCGTGCGCCCGGGCGCCGCAGCCGATAAAAGCCACCTGCACGCGGTCGTTGGCCGCCACCCGAGCCCGCATCGAGGCCGCCATCGCGGCCTGCATCTCCAGAAATCCTCGCCGGGTCATCTCCATCGCCTTTGAGCCTCCCGTGTCTCTGCCACATTGTATGCTCATTAGCGGACACCCATGATGGAATCCGCACCGGGCGAGCTCGTCATCCGCCGTGCCACCCTCGACGACCGGCAGGCGATCTACGAAATCCAGCGTTCGGCCGTGCTGGAGACCTGCCGCCGCAGTTACCCCGAAGAAGACGTCACCGTCTGGGCCGGCCTTCTTTCGCCGGACTCCTACCACGCCATCCTCGACCGCTACTTCGTCGTCGCCGAACGCAACGGCCGCATCGAGGGCTTCGGCCAGCTCGACGAGCAGGAAGGGGAAGTGGAGGCCATCTATGTCTCACCGGCGGCCTCCGGTAAGGGCACCGGCTCGGCCATCCTCCGTCATCTGGAAGACCGCGCCCGCCAGTGCGGTCTCAGGGAACTCAAGGTGCGCTCCACGCTGAACGCCGAGTCCTTTTACGCACGCCATGGCTAC
Organism: Bryobacteraceae bacterium; assembly: GCA_049969655.1. GTDB lineage: Bacteria > Acidobacteriota > Terriglobia > Bryobacterales > Bryobacteraceae > JANWVO01. The sequence goes on along the minus strand of JBMFOK010000010.1, from coordinate 75,033 downwards.
CAGCACCTGGCGCTCATCCGCTACCGGCTGGTGCCATCGCTGATGCTCAACTGCGTCGAGATGCGCAAGAAGCTCGCCTGACCCGGCAGCCGCGCCGGCCGCCATTCAGCAACGCGGCTGTAAGGGCAACACTCCTGCCTCCGCCTCGCGTGCGAGCGCCGCTGCCATGGCCTGCGGCGAACGCCGGCAATGCCCGCGCTCACGCCCCAACGAGACACCACGCCCCCACGCGGATCTGAGCATCACGACCGGCTTCGTTCTCCGCCGCGCCTGTCAGCCGGCGCGGTGCGACATCGCCTGGCTGCGGAATTTCCGCAGCACGGCAAGCACGCGGCCCTGAATCTGAAGCCTCTCGGGCTCCACGTAAATCGGCGCCAGCTCCGCGTTGGCGGGCTGAAGCCGGATCCTGCCGTCGGGTTCCCGGTAAAACCGCTTGAGCGTGGTCTCCATCCCGTCCACCAGGGCGACCACGATCTCGCCGTCACGAACCTCCGCCACCCGCTGCACCAGCACGTAGTCTCCGCTACAGATGTGGTCCTCGATCATCGAGTCCCCTTTCACCTGCAACGCGTAGATGTCCTCCGATTGCGCGAACTCACCCAGATTCAGGCTTTCCGGCGTGGCAACACTCTCCACCGGCGAGCCGGCCGCAATCCGTCCCAGCAGGGGCACCTCCCGCTGCCCCAATTGCCGGGCCTGCAACCGTTCGCGCTCGGCTTCCAGATAGCCGGGCGAAACCTCGATGGAGCGGCTCTCGTTGAAACGCCGCCGGACATAGCCCTTCTGTTCGAGCGCGGTGATGTGCTTGTGAACCGTCGCCAGCGACGACAGCTTCAGCCCTGCCGCAATCTCCTCAAAGCTGGGACTGTAGCCGTGCCGCCCGATGTAGTCCACAAGAAAGTCCAGGACTTCTTTCTGCCGCGGCGTCAGTGCCATGCCCACATTATTGGCGAAGACCCAGCGAAAGTCAACCAGATTCTTGGAGCTCTAGGAAGGTCGTCTCCCTAATTCAGACCACAAGCGCCCGGTGTGGGGCACACGCCCCCGGAGGGGCACATCGGCGCGTTCGGAGACTCCTTCCCCGAAGCTGAGTGGGCCGCAAACACGGAAAACTCCTTTCGGAGCTCGCTGGAGCCGCACGACGGGCAGGCAAGGCCGTCCTCGTCCTGGCGCCGCACCAGCTTTTCAAAACGCAGTCCGCAACGGCTGCACCGGTATTCAAAAATCGGCATCCTTTACCGCCTGGTTTCTTCGAGAATCGCTATTGCCATTTTATCAATCAGCGCGCGGATTTCCGCTGGCGGCGCAGTGAACCCGTTGGCGATGATCGAAAAAACGGCCCGCCGGGAGGGATCCTCGCCGGCATAGCCGGACAGCGCGGCCACGTGGGACAGGCTGCCCGTTTTGGCGCGCACCGCCGACGCCTCGGCCAGCCCGCGGAACCGTCCGGCAAGCGTGCCGTCCTGCCCGGCCACGGGCAGCAGCGAGCGGAACAGCTCCCCGCGGCCGGAGCGGTCCATGTAGCGAAGCAGCGCCGTCAGCGACTGCGGACTCAGCAGTCCGCGCCGGGACAGCCCGGAGCCGTCCTCGAGATCGAATTCGGCCTCGTCGGCGCCCGCTGCCTTCAGCAACGTTGCCATCTCCTCGACGCCCGCCCGCACCGTGCCCTCGCCACGCACCACGTGCGCCGTCTCCCGCAGCATCATCTCCGCGTGCAGATTCTGGCTCACTTTGTTGATGATCCGCAGCAGCTCGACCAGCGGCGGCGACTCGCGCCGCGCGAGCTCCACGCCCTGCGGCTCCTGCCAGGCCGTGCCCTCGATGCGCGTCGCCGCTCGCACCCGACCCCGCACCTCAATGCCGCGTTCGCGGAGAAGCTGCGCGAACACTTCGGCGGCAAACCGGGCCGGCTCGTCCACCGCAATCGACTGCACCACCGCCGCGCCCGGCGGCGCCACGCCGCGGATCTCCAGAACCCGCGAGCCCGGCGCCCGCTGCACGACGATCCTCCGCTCGCCGCCTTCCCGTGTCCGCAAAAGGTTGAACACGGTGAAAAAGTCGACCGGCGGGCGGAACTCAACGGCAGCCGGCTCTCCGGCGCGCAGCCCCGGACGCACGACAAGCTCCAACGAATTATCGTTCACCGTCAGTGCGCTCACCGGCGCGCCGTACTCCCAGGTCATGTCGCCGATGGCCCAGCCCGCCGGATACGGCGCCCACGGCCAGCGCGTCGCATCGCCAACCACACCGCCTTCCACCACCCGCACGCCGCGCGCAGCCACCTGCCCTGCCAGCTCCCGGAGCGGCCCCAGCGGGTCGCCGTCCTTCGCGTCCCGGTCGTAGGGAACCGCCCGGGCGGAAAGCGTCGGGTCGCCGCCGCCCACCAGCCGCAGCGGCCCGCGGACTCGCCCTTCGCTGTCCGGCGCCGCGTCGGCAAGCACGCGTGTGACAAAGCGGTAGTCCGGCCCCAGACGTTCCAGCGCGAGCGCCGTGCTCACCAGCTTCGTGTTGGACGCCGGCGTCATCGGGACGCCCGCGCCGCGCGAATACAGCACCGCGCCGTCGGCAAGCCGCACGACATGGATGCCCCACGAGGCGCGACGCGCCACCGGCTCGTCCAGCAGCGCAGCAATACGCCTTTCAAGCCCCTGTCCCGTGGCGGCCGTTGCGGCAGCGAGCAGAAGGGCCATGAAACGGGCTCTATTTGTCATCGGCATCAGTGTATCCTGAAGCCGTGCCCTGGCTGCTCCTGATGCTGGCCGCCTGTACGCTCCATGCCGGCGGGCTGGATCCGCGTCCGCGCGCCACCGATTATCCGCTCCAGGCGGCAGTCGAGGCGGGCATGCTGGCCGCCGAATATCACGGCCGCGCCTTTGACTCGCAGGCCGGCCGGTTTTTCACGCAGGATTTTCTTGTCGTCGAAGTGGCGTTGTTTCCGTCGGACAAGCCGGTCGAATTCGCGCCGTCCCATTTCCGGCTTCGCCTCAACGGACGCCCGCCCGAGCTTCTGCCGGTGACCCCGGGCACGGTCGCCCTCGCTCTTCGGAACCCGGACCAGTACGAACAGCGGCCGCAGGTGGTCGCCGGCGGCGGCGTGGGCAGCGGGCAGGTGATCTTCGGCCGCCCCCGGCCGGTAGAGCGTTTCCCGGGCGACCCGGAGGCGCGTATCCCCACGCCCGGCGGCAGCCGTCCGCTCTCGCCTGGCGAAGAGGCGGCCGCGGCGGCCGAGACGGCAGAACGCTTCGGACTCACCCGCGTTGAGGCGCCGCGCGGCGGCGCTGCCGGCCTGATTTATTTCCACTGGCGCGGCAAACACGCGAGGCTGAAAAGGATCGAGCTCCTCTACGATGGCCCGGCCGGCAGGGCGGTGCTCAGGCTGCGCTGAGCCTGGCCTCCAGCCAGAGCGCGGCCGACAGCAGCACCACCATCATCGCCCCCAGCACCGGCAGCCCCATTACCACGCCAATGCCGGCAAAGTGGGCGAAATAGCCGAGTGTGGCCGGCGCCAGCAGCCCGCCAGTGAGCGCGATGGAGAAAATCCCGTTGAATAATGCCGGATGATACCGGGGAAACCGGTCGCCAATTTTTTCCAGCACCAGCGGTAATATGACGGAAAATCCGCCGCCCGCAAACAGCACGCCCACGGCCGCGCCGAAAAGGTTGTCGGTAAAAAACAGCGCCGTGCAGCCGAAAATCTGCGCCGCCGCCGCGCCGGCCAGCATCCGCCCATGCCGCACCCGCCCGAGCGCCCATTGCGCCACCACGCGGCCCACCAGCAGCGCCGCCCAGTAGACGGCGAGCAGCCCGAGGCCGGCAGCCGGGCTGCACCCAATCCGCTGCGTCAGAAACAGGGCGAGCCAGCCGGCCAGCGCCCCTTCATTGCCGGACTGGAAGAACAGCAGCGCGGCGAACAGCATGGCCGAAGGCGTCCGGAACTCCGCCAGCGCCTCGCGCCAGCCGCGCTGCGGCAGCAGCACGTCCGGCGCGGCCGGCATCCTCGCGTAGAGGCCGGCCGCCAGCCCGGGCAGCACCGCCAGCAGGATCAGCAGACTGGGCGCCGTGTAGACGAAAAACGTCCCGCTGACGAACAGTGCGCAGGCCAGACAGCCGGCGCCGAACAAAATGCCGCTCAGGTTCAGCGTGGCCGCACGGTGCAGTTCGTAGGCGGGCGTGATGGCGTGCATGCCTCCCTGGTTGATGATTCCCGCGGCCAGCCCGGCAAGCAGGAGCCCGCCCAGGCGGCCCCAGACGCTGGCCGGCGGGCAGAAGGCCGCCAGCAGCAGCAGCGCCGCGCAGGCCAGCCCGCAGCCAAGCGCCAGGGTGAAGCCGACGCCCCGCTTTCCGAGCACCTTCGCTCCGCCCACCGCACCCGCCAGAATGCCCAGGTTCTGAAGCAGAAAATAGTGCCCGATGAGCACGTAGTCCGGCTCGATATGGTAGCGCCACACCGGCAGCACGGCACCCAGAAGCGCCGTCAGGAGGCCCGAGAAGAACAGCGCGGAAAGACCGCGCCGGGCCGTCTCGATCGCCGCGCCTTCGGCTGCGTTCATCCTTTCTTCGCTCCCGCTGACATGCCCAGTATTGTACTGCCGCGCGGCGGCCCGCGCCTTCCCGCCGGCGGCCATCGGCAAGCTTCGCCCTCCAGTGCGAGAATTCTTCTTATCGCATGTGGCGAAGAATCGCTGTTGCCGTGTCCCATCTGGCCGTTTCGGCCCTGCTTGTGCTCCCGGTGCTTCTGCCCAGGCACGTGCCGGCGGTGGATCTGCCGTCGCACCTCTACAACACCTGGCTGGTCATGCTCGTCCGCCAGGGCCGGGCGCCCGGTCTGGAACTGGCTCCGCAGTGGTCCAACGTGCTCTTCGACTGGTGGCTGGAAGGGCTGTGGCAGCTCGGCGGGCCCGTGGTTGCGGAAAAGGTGGCCGTCGCCACCGCCGTGCTCATCTTTTTCTGGGGCGGGTTCGCCTGGGTGAGCGCCATTACCCGGCGCGCGGCGTGGAGTTCCGCCCCGTTGATCGCCATGCTCGCCTACGGTTGGTGCTACCACCAGGGCTTTTTCAACTACTATCTGTCCTGCGGCTTTGGCTTCTGGGCGCTGGCCTTCGTGTGGAACCCGCCGCCGAGGGTTTGGGCTGCCGTGGCGACTCTGGTTCCCGCAGCCCTGGCCCACCCGGTTGGCGCAGCAGCAGCCGCGGGCCTGGCGGCCTTCGTGGTTCTCACCCGGGACATGGGCTGGCGGAAACGGGACCTGGCGGCGGCGACGTGTTGCGTCGGGCTCATGGTCGCAGGGCGAATCATTCAGGAAGCGCTACCAGCCCAATGGGAGCTGCACCAAGGCTTCCATGTCGTCTTCGCCACGCAATTGCGGCCATTTGGCGAGAAGTACAACGGGTTCCTCCTCGGAGTCGCCGCACTCTGGTTCTTCTGTCTTTGGGTGCGCGCCATGAGAGAGAAATCTCTGCTATTGCAGGAACCGGCCGTTTGCCTGGCAGGAATTATCGCAACCGCCATCCTGGCCATCCCGGGGGCCGTGCAATTGCCCGGAACCTCCAGGCCGCTGCATTTTGTTGACTTCCGCCTCGCCCTATTCCTTTCGCCAGTTCTCCAGGCTCTGGCAGTAGCCGCACAGCCCAGGCGCATGCCTTTCCTCGGGGCGTTGATGACCGTGATGGCTGTGCCCTATTTCCTGTTCCTGGCCTCCGATTACCGGTATCTGAATGAGGCGCAGGACGAGTTCTTCCGGGCCGCACATCAGATTCCTGAAGGCGGCCGCGCCGTGGCCGCCGCCACCGGCAGGCCAGCCGGCATGAACCCGCTCTCGCACATGCTGGACAAGGCCTGCATCGGCCGCTGCTTCGCCTATGGGAATTACGTTCCCAGCTCCAATTCCTTTCGCCTGCGCTCCAGGCCTGGATCCACGCTCGCCCTCGACGAGAGCGCCGAGGTGGACCGTCTGGCGGCAGGCCTGTTTGTGGTCCGCCCGCGCGACGTTCCCCTCTACGGCGTGTTTCTCCAGTCAGCGCAGCCGTTCCGGTTGGAGGCCCGATCCCTGCACGAGGGAGAGAGGGTTCCGCTCCGAAGCGTTCCGATCCCCCCGGACTGGTTCTGAGTCGAGAGGGGACCGTTCCTCGCTCCCGGGAGCGGCGAGCGCACCAAGGAATATTCCAAATTTCATAGCGCCAATTCCGGGTCTTGGGAGATCAGGTCTCTGACCTAACGAAGGATCCTTTTGTTATCAAATGGTTACGATTGGCAAGCCGTATGCTCAACGTTGTGCGGGTCTAGGTCGTCTCCCTGAGGTCGGGCGGTTGCCTCCTCCCCGGATCTCTTCCGGTGCTCCCTGGCTAGTTGGAGATCCATCCAAAGTTCGACAGCTCCCGGTTCCTCAACGGGCTCGGAGCTCGTCCGCCTGCTTACTGCTTCTGCCCTGGAGTGGCTAAAGACAGGATGCCGCTCCGCCGTTGGGTAAGATGTGCCACTGGTGCCTCCACAAAAAGCCTGGATCGGCCGGGCAGCCCCCGTCGCCAGTGTATCTGCGCTCGTTTTATTGCCAGTGTGGCTTCAACCCCGCGTGCAGGCGGGCGACCTGTCCAGTCACCTGTACAACACCTGGCTGGTGCTGCTGGTAAAATCCGGCGAGCCCCTGGGGCTGGAGATCGTTCCGCAGTATTCGAACGTGCTGTTCGACTGGTGGCTGGAGGGCTTCTGGCGCCTGGGCGGCCCGGTGCTGGCAGAAAAGGCTGGTGTCTCGCTGGCCGTGATGATTTTCTTCTGGGGATCTTTCGCTCTGCTGCGCCGTCTCACGGGCCAGTCCCCCTGGCCCTCGGCCCCTTTGCTGGCAATGCTCGCCTATGGCTGGGTCTTTCACCAGGGCTTCTTCAATTACTACCTGTCCTGTGCATTCGGCTTTTGGGGGATCGTCTTCCTTGCGTCGCAAGGGAGGAAGAGACTGCTGGCGCTGCCGATGCTGGCACTGGCCTGCCTCGGGCATCTGCTGGGTGCGGCGGTGGCGGCAGGGCTGGGTCTCTACCTGGCGCTCCGGCAAATGCTGGGTGAACGGCGCCGGCTTGCTCTGCTCATGGCTTCCCTGCTGGGGCTTGCCCTCACCGGGTGGTTGATCGGCGTGAACCTGCCTGCAAAGTGGAACGAGGCGCGCATGCTCCAGCTCACTGGTGTGACGCCGTTTCTCATTGACTCGCTCTGGTACCTTCTGCCAGTCACTCCGCTCCTGCTCCTTTGGTTGACCGGGTTGGTGTGGAAGGCGAGCGTTGAACGTCTTGCGATGCTGCGCGTTCCAGCCGCGGACCTGGCCTTTCTCTGTGCCGCAGCGATTGCGCTGATGCCAACCCGGCTGCGGTGGCCTGGCACCGAATATCCCCTCTACTTCATTGACTGGCGGCTGGGGCTCTGGTACGTCCTGTGCCTCCACGCACTTCTGGCGGGCCGCCTGCCTGCCCGGTTCGTGGGCGCCGTTTGCGCCACTGCGGCCGGATTCTATTTTTGCCTCCTCGCCCTGGACAACCGGTCGCTGTCTCGAATCGAGCAGTCTTTCCACGAGGTCGTCCGCAGGGCGCCCCCACGCAGCCGGGTCGTCAGCGGGCTGACGGCAGTGCCGGAGGACCTGAATCCGATCAACCACATGCTGGACCGGGCATGTATCGGCTATTGCTTCAGCTATGCCAACTATGAGTCCGCCACGGGACAGTTCCGCCTGCGGGCGAAGCCGGGTTCAACGGCGAACCTCGATTCTTTGGCCGCCGTGAGCTCCCTGCACGCCGGGCGATACAGAATTCGCGCGGCTGACGTACCGATCTTCGCCGTCTCTCGCAGACCCGGCCCGGGGTTCGCACTGGAAATCCGGGAGATCGCTGTCGGGGAGACAATTCGGAAGGAGGTCCTCCGGCTCCCCTTGTGGCCCCGCTGACGGGGCTGGAACGAGCGGCGACGGTCAGCGTCGCACCAGATGTAGGGGTCTCACCAGGCATGCCCCGCCATTTCGTGGGTCGGGCGAAATTTCTGTTGACATTTTCGCTGGAATCCCGTATCATCGGGCCATCACGGAAGAAAGGAGGTGGTCCAGTCGATATGAGTTCTGGTAGTAAGCGTTCGCGCGAGGTGGTCAGCGGATAGGCTCGCTCCTGGTTTCCGTGCCACCCGCCAGATGGCCCATTGCGGCCGGCGGAAGGAGTGGACCGGATCCAGACCACCGAGCGCTCTCCACATCAGGCCGCAGGCCTGTTGACTCGAAGGCTACCGAAGGCCCCGCCGCCGGAGTCCGGCCGCGGGGCTTTTGTCTTGCCGCGCCATCCGCAAAGGCTTTGCTATACTGGGAGGGTTCAAAGGATTTCCTGACAATGAAAGCCGGCATCCACCCCGCTTACGAAGAAGTGAACGTCATCTGCGCGTGTGGTTATACGTTCCGCACGCGGTCGACGCACAAGGGCGACATCCGCGTGGAAATCTGCTCGCACTGCCACCCGTTCTTCACCGGCCGCCAGAAGCTGGTCGATAGCGAGGGCCGCATCGACCGCTTCCAGCGCAAGATGCAGCGCTCGGCAGCGCTCAAGAAGGAGCGGGCCGACCGCGAGAACAACAAGGCCAGCCAGAACTGAGCCTGGATCCTGGGGATTCCACACCGGGGGCGCGGCCTTCACCGGCCGCGCTCTTTTTCTTCCTGCCGGCGTTTTTCCTCGCGCTCTCGCCGCATTCGCGCATACTCCTCCTGCTGCGCGGGCGTCAGGATGGCATTGATGCGCGCCGTCTGCTGCTCCTGGAGGGCACGCACCTCGGGCCGTTGCCGCTCGCGCAGTTGGCGGAACTGCTCGCGCGTATCGTCCAGAATGCGGTTGAGCTGGTCGAGCTGTTCGGGAGTCAGCTTCAGCCGCTTCTGCATCTCCGCCACATAGGCGCGGCGGAATTCCTCGGGCGAGCGCGGACGCTGAACCGCCTCCTGCCGTTTCACGAGATAACGGTCGCCCACCGCACCCACCACCACGCCGCTGACAAACACCACAAGCAGGCTCAGCGCCAGCCTCAGGTTGGACTGCCTCATCGCTCGGAATGCTCCCCGGGGGCGGGCGGCGCGGGCACGCCGGCCAGCTCCGCCGGCGCCAGTTCCGCATCGGTTTGCGCCAGGAGGGTCTCCACATAGGTGGCGCTATAAAAATCGGGCGCCGGGCGGGAAAACATCTGAAGGGCCACCAGCAGCACGCTGGCCGCCGCCGCGGCCGCCGCCAGCCCATTGGCCCACCTCCAGAGGCGCTCCGCCCAGCCCTGCGGAGCCGCTTCAATGCGCGCCCAGAGCCGTGGCATGAAATCCGCCGAGGGCTCCGGCGGCTCGCAGGCTTCCCGGTATGCGGCCAGCAGCCGGTCCAGCTCCTGATCAAGATTTCGATTCTCGCCGGTCATTGGTCGTTCCTTTCCGGGCCTCTTCTTCCCGCCGCGCCGCCCAGGCTTTCAGCACCCGCTGGCGCGCGCGGAACAGCCGCACCTTCAGGGCGTTTTCATTCACCTGGTAGATCCGTTCCAGCTCCTTCAGTGACAATCCCTCCACTTCCTTCAACGTCAGCAGGATGCGGTCCTGTTCGGAGACCCCGGCCAGCAGTGTATCGACCAGCTCTCGCACCCGCGCCCTTTCGCGGGCCTCGATCTCAAACTTGGTTCCTGCCGCCGCATCGGCCATCATCACCTGCTGCTCACTCAGATCGGCAACCCGCGCCTCCGGCTTTCGCTTTCGGCGTTTCCGGAGGTAATCGAGCGCCGCATTCACCGTCAGCCGGTACAGCCACGGTTCGAACACCTCCGGGCTGCGGAGCTGGTCCAGAGAATAATACAGCCGGATGAAGACCTCCTGGGCCACATCCTCGACATCCTCCGGCCGTCCGATCAGCCGCGACACCGTGCCAAAGATCCGGCGCCGGTACGCCTGGACGATCTCATTGAACGCCTGGGCGTCTCCGGCCCGCGCCCGCTCCACGATGTCGTTGTCCACCAGCATGCTGGGCAAGGCCGAGCGGGCGCGGTTTACATTTCTTTACCTAGCTTCAATGGCGCACCCGGCTCGTCCACAGGTTACAACAATCGCACCGAGGCTTCGTTCCCAGTCGTACCCGCATGGTAAAATTGCCACTTAGCCCACCATAATGGATTTCCTCTCCGGTCTGAATCCCGAGCAGCGCCGTGCCGTCGAACACGTCGAGGGCCCGCTGCTGATCCTTGCCGGCGCCGGCAGCGGCAAGACGCGCGTCATCACACACCGCATCGCCCACCTCATTGCCCATCACCGCGTGTACGGTCCGGCGATCCTTGCCGTCACCTTCACCAATAAGGCCGCCGGCGAGATGCGGGAACGGGTGCTGCGTCTGCTCGGCGGCCTACCGACCGGGGCGGGTCCGGTGGTCTCCACGTTTCACTCCTTTTGCGTCCGCCTGCTGCGGCGCGACGGCGCCTCGCTGGCCGACCTCCGTCCCGGCTTCACCACGCAGTTCCACATCTACGACGAGTCCGACCAGCTCGCGCTGCTCAAACAGGTCTACAAGAAGCTCGGCGTCGATGAGAAGGCGCTGCCGCCGCGGGGGGTGCTGTCGCGCATCAGCCACGCCAAAAATCAGAAGCTCACGCCGGAAGACGTTTATCGCGTCTCGGCCGACCCGAACGCCACCCGCATCGCCGCCCTGTACGAGCACTATCAGAAGGGCCTCGAAGCGGCCAACGCGCTCGACTTCGACGACCTCCTGCTCGAAGCCGTGCGTCTGCTTCGCCATGACGAGGCCGTGCGGGATCTCTGGAACCGCCGCATCGAGTTCCTGATGATCGACGAGTACCAGGACACCAACCGGGCCCAGTACGAGCTGATGCGGCTGCTGACGGTGGCGCACTCCAACGTTGCCGTGGTCGGCGACGAAGATCAGTCGATCTACGGCTGGCGCGGGGCCGATATCCGCAACATCCTCGACTTCGAGCGGGACTTCCCGGGCGCCACTGTCATCCGCCTGGAGCAGAACTACCGCTCGACGAAAACGATCCTCGAGGCCGCCTCGCGCGTGGTCGAGCACAACACCGCCCGCAAGGGCAAGTCCCTGTGGACCGACGGGCCCGCCGGCGATCCCATCTGCTACTTCGAGGCAGACGACGGCGAGCAGGAGGCGCTCTTCATCGCCGACACGATCCGCCGGCTTCTCGCCTCGGACCCGGGCACGCGCGTGGCCGTCCTCTACCGCACCAACTTCCAGTCGCGGCAGATCGAAGAAGCGCTACGCCGCCATAACCTGCCCTACATGGTGGTGGGCGGGCTGTCGTTCTATCAGCGCGCCGAGGTCAAGGACATCCTCGCCTATCTGCACCTGCTGCTCAATCTGCGCGACAACGTGGCGCTGCTGCGCGTCCTGAACGTGCCCGCCCGGGGCATCGGCAAGACGACGGTGGAGCAACTGGAAGCCATTGCGGCGCGCGACGGGCTCAGCCTCTGGGAGGCCATCCACCGCGCCATCGGGCAGCACGCGCTCGGCGCCCGCGCGCAGGCGGCTCTGTCGGCGTTTGTGCGCCTCATCGAAGAACTGCGCGAGGCGGCGCGGCAGCAGCCGCCCCACGAGGTGATCTCGCGGGTCATCGAGCAGACCGGCTACCGCCGGATGCTCGAGGCCGAGGGAACGCCCGAATCGGAGTCGCGCCTCGGCAACCTGGAAGAGCTGGTCTCAGCCGCCGCCGACGCGGCCGAGCGGGGCGATTCGCTCCAGCAGTTTCTCGATACGGCCGCCCTGGTCAGCGACGCCGATGACATCGACGACAGCGCGCGCGTCTCGCTGCTGACGATGCACAACGCCAAGGGGCTGGAATTCCCGGTCGTCTTCATCTCCGGCCTCGAAGAGGGGCTGTTCCCGCACTCGCGCTCGCTGAACGACGAGGCGATGCTCGAGGAGGAGCGCCGGCTCTTCTATGTCGCCATGACGCGCGCCATGCGCCGGCTCTACCTGACCGGCGCCCGCTACCGCCGCCGTTACGGAGGCGCGCCGCTCGAGCCGAGCGAGCCGTCGCGTTTCCTCACCGAGATTCCGGGCCATCTGCTGGAAGAGCTGCATGCCCCGCGCGACGTGCCCGGTGCGCTGGACCTGCTGGGCGAACGCGCGATGGTGCGGGAGGCGGTGCGCCGCCAGTCTTACACCGGCAAGACGGTAAACTCCATCGACCACATCGCCCGGTTTTTCGCTGAGCGCGGCGCGCAGGCCGCTTCGGCAGCGCCCGCTGCCGCGGCCTCGGCTTCCGCGGCGCCCGGCCCCGTTCCGGCGCCGGCCGCGCCGAAAGCGCCGGCCGCGCCGAGACCGTCGCCGGCGCCCCAGAAGAAGGCGCAGCCGCGCGGCATCCGCCCCGGCGCAAGCGTCCTCCACCCGAAATACGGACGCGGCACCGTGCTTCGCAAGGAGGGCGAGGGCGACGACGCCAAGCTCACCGTGAGTTTTCCCGGCTACGGGCTGAAGAAACTGGTGGCCCGCTTCGCCGGACTCCAGACGGAGGACTGACTTGCTGTACACTGCGAGAGGACACATCCGGAATGAACACCAAGCACATCACCGATCGCGCTGAACGCAAGGCGCTGAAGCGCAAGGCACGCAAGGAAGCGGAACTGAAAAACCCGCTCAGGCCCCGCGACTACGAGCGCGGCTCGCGCAAGAAAAAGGTGAAGAAAATGGCCAAGGGCCAGCGCAAGCGCTGACACGGCCGCGCGGCGGCGGCGCGCGGCCCGCCGGCCGTGCGCCCCGCGCCTTCCAGCTCTGCCGGTGAAAGGGGCGCCCGAGTGAAATCCCTGTTCCGCACGAAGAGCATCCCGGAACTGATTGCGGCGGCCGAAGAGCCGGACAAGCGGCTCCAGCGAACGCTGGGGCCTTGGTCGCTGATGGCGCTCGGCATCGGCGCGGTGATCGGCTCCGGCATCTTCATTCTCACCGGGACGGCGGCGGCGGGCGAGGTGCGCACCTACGAGTCGCTGTTGCACGTGCCGCTGATCGACCTGCTGTTGCAGGGAGGCAACTCGAGCTTCACCTTCGGCCGGCCGGGCGCCGGTCCAGCGGTGGCGCTTTCGTTTCTTCTCACGGCGATCGTGTGCGGGTTCGCGGCGCTCTGCTACGCCGAAATGGCCTGCGCCATCCCCGTGGCGGGCTCGGCTTACACCTATGCCTACGCCACGCTCGGCGAATTCATCGCGTGGATGATCGGCTGGAACCTGGTGCTCGAGTATGCGGTCTCAAACATGGCCGTGGCAGTGGGTTTCTCGGCGCATGTCACGCAGATGATCGAAGGCGTGCTGGGCATCCACCTGCCGAGGGCGCTCACCACGCCCGCCATTCAGGGCGGCCAGTTCACCGGCGCGTGGTTCAACCTGCCGGGATTTCTCGTCGTCATGGGGCTGACGTGGCTGCTCGTCTACGGCATCAAGGAGAGTGCGCGCGCCAACGACATTATGGTGCTGGTCAAGATCGCCGCCATCCTGATCTTCATCATCGGGGCGGCGCGCGCCGTGGATCCGTCCAACTGGCGCCCGTTCATGCCCAACGGCTTCACCGGCGTGCTGACCGGCGCGGCGATCGTTTTCTTCACCTATATCGGTTTTGACTCGGTCTCCACCGCCGCCGAAGAGTGCAAGAACCCGCAGCGCGATCTGCCCATCGGCATCCTCGGCACGCTCGTCGTCTGCGGGCTGCTCTACATCGGCGTGGCGGTGGTTCTCACCGGCATCGCGCGATGGGACACGCTGAACAACGCGGCGCCGATCGTCGGGGCGCTGAAGAACCTCGGCATGAACACGCTGTGGAAATGGATCGACATCGGCGCGCTGGGCGGCATGGTCAGCTCGCTGCTCGTCTTCCAGTACGGGCAGGCACGGGTGTGGTTCGCCATGTCGCGCGACGGGCTGCTGCCGAAATTCTTCTCGCGGATCCATCCGGTGCACCGCACGCCGCATGTCTCGACATGGATCGCCGGTTTCGCCGTGGCCATTCCCTCGGGCGTCTGGGACGTGGGCACGTTTGCTGACCTGTCGAGCATCGGCACGCTGTTCGCCTTTTTCGTCGTCAGCGCCGGCGTGCTGATCCTGCGGCGCATCCGCCCGGCCCGCGCGGGCGCCTTCCGGGTTCCCTTCGGCCCGGTGATCCCGACCCTTTCGATGCTCACCTGCCTGGTGCTGATGATGGCACTGCCGCTGGAGACGTGGGTGCGCTTCGTCGGCTGGTCGATCGCGGGCATTGTGATCTACTTCTTCTTCGGGAGGAAGCACAGTGCGCTGGCTGGCTAGCCTGCTGATCGTTTCGCTTCTGCCGGCCGCGCCGCAACACGGCCAACGGCAGGGCCAGAAGCGCGGCGAGGGCCGCGGTCTGGCGCGGATGCTGGAGCAACCGGGCCGCGCCGCCTGGCAGAAGCCCGAGGAGGTGGTCAGAGCGCTTGCCCTGCGCCCGGACGAGGTTGTGGCCGATATCGGCGCCGGCACGGGATATTTCACGCGCCGCTTTGCCCCCCTGGTGGCGCGGGTCTACGCCGTGGATGTCAACCAGCGGCTGCTGGAACAGATCGACGCGCTGGGCCTTGCCAACGTCACCACCGTGCTGGCCGCGGCGGACGATCCCCGGCTGCCGGAAGCGACCGTCGACACGGTCTTCTTCTGCAACGTCCTTCACCACATCAGCAGCCGTCCGGATTACTACCGCAAGCTTGTGCGCGCGCTGAAACCCGGGGGCCGGATTGTCGTCATCGACTTCCACAAGCGGCCGCTGCCGGTGGGACCGCCCGAGTCCGAAAAGCTTTCCGAGCAGGAAGTGATCGACGAGCTGGGCCGTGCCGGGTTCCGCCTGGAGAAATCGCACGGCTGGCTTGATTATCAGTATTTCCTCGAGTTCCGCCCCCGCTGAGCCGCAATGAACGACTGGCTCGAATGGTTTCCGCTTCTGCTGTGGCTTCCGGTCACGCTGATCTTCCTGATGGTGGCCGCAGCGGCCTGGCTGGCCCCGCGGACGCTGCGCCTCCGGCTGGCGGTGGGCTGGCGCCGTCATACGCCTCCGGCGCGGCCGCGCCTGCGGCTGCTGCTGGCGGCGGGCATGGCGCTGCTGGCGGCCGCGCTGCTGTTTTCGGCAAGCGCCGGCGAGCCGCTCCGTGTGCGTCTGGCGGCGATGGCCGCGGTCGCGGTGGTGGCATGGGTGGTGGCCGACGTCGCATGGCGTGCGGTCCGGGATGCGGCCCTGCGCCGCACCGCGCTCCGGCGCGAGTGGGCCAGCCGCGCGGCTCAGGCGCGCGCGGAGCTGCTCAAGGGCCTGGAACAGGGCGCCTCCACTGCCGCCGTGGCCTGCCGGACGCTGCGGGAGCAGCTTGGCACGGCGCGCGTGTGGTATTTCGCACTGGAAGATTCCGGATATGCGTGCCGGGCCTCTGCGCCGGAGGGCGAAGCATCGGAACTCGTCTGGCAGCGCGACGGCGCGCTCGCCACGGCCCTGGCCTGCCCGCCGGCCTCGCTGCCGTTGACGCTCGTCGCGCCCGATGGAAGCATCCGGCTGCCAGCCACCGGGCGCACCGCGCAGTCGGTGGTGGAGGAAAACCGCCTGACCGAACTCGGCGCCTCCGCGGCCGTCCCGGTGATGCGTGGCGATCTTCTGGCCGGATTCTTTCTTGTTGGCAGCCTGTCCGGCGGCGGGCCATATGGGCCGCACCATCTGGCATTCCTTGAAGATTTTGCGCGGGCGTTTCAGCTCGCCGAGGAGCTGACGGCGCAGGCGACGGCGTGGATCCGCAAGGCGGAAGAGACCGCCCGCGCCGAGGCTCGCCGCGCGTCGGTCCAGCTGGCGCTGTCGCTGGTCCAGCCGCCTGAGGGCGCGGATCTGCCGGATCTGGAGTCGGCCGGCGTGGCCGACAACCGCGGCGAGTGCCGCGTCTGGTTCGATTCGTTTCCGCTGCCGGGCCGCGCCGCTGCCTTCTTTGCGGCGGAACTCGAGGCGGGTTTCGAAGAAGCCGCCATCCGCATCGTGCAGCTCCAGGCGCTGCTCCGCACTCGCGCCCGCGCCTATCACGAAGACCTGGCCGAACTGGTGGCCTCCACCCGGCGCGCGATGGAGGCGCCCGGCGCGCGCTGGCCGCAGGTGCGGCTGTTTCTGGCAATGTACCGCAGCGGCACGCGCCGGCTCCGGTATGTGAACGCCGGCTTTCTGCCGCCTTTCCTGTTTCGCCGCACCCTGGAGGGCGCCGAGGTGCTTCGCCTGCGGCACACCGGCCCGCCGCTGGCCGCGGAGAACAGCCTCCGCTGCGAAGAAGCGGAAATCGAGTTCGCTCCGGGCGATCTCCTGCTCGCCGTGTCATCCACCGTGCCGGCGGCAGTCAACGCGGAAGGCGAGGTCTGGGGCGAGGTGCGTCTGATCGATTCGCTCAACGGCTGGAAGCCCGTCCCCGCACGCGCCCTGCTTGAGCAGGCCGTCGCGGCCTGGGAGGCTTTCACCGCGCCGCCGGCCAGCCGGCCGCCCAGCCTCTTTGTGGTTCTGCGGCCGAAGCCCTAGACGGAGCTCAGCCGCGCCCGAGCACCACGCGCTCGAGCGTTGCCTTCATCTTCAGCACCGCCGCCAGCTCGGCGTCAAAGATCTGCTGCGGCGTGGCGCCCTCGGGCGGACGGGCGCCGCTTTCGATGCCCCAGAAGCCATGGAAGCCGCTCTCCATGCACATCCGGAGCTTCTTCTCCAGGTCCCAGCCCGGGACGTCCTTCACGCTGATCCCCCGCGCCCACGGCAGGGTCTTGCGGATTGCCTCATACTGGTCGTCGCCCCTGTTCCAGTTGCCGAGGTCGAGCAGCAGTCCGAACTGCGGGTCGTTGACTTCCTTCATCAGCCGCACGAGCACGTCGGGGTCCGACGAGGCGCCACCATGGTTTTCGACGAGGATGCGCAGGCCCGACCCGCGCGCATAGGCCAGCAGGTCGCGGAAGCTTTCCGCCGCGCGCGCCACCAGACCGGTGTCGCTGCGCCAGTCGGCCTCTCCGCCCCGCATGTTGCAGCGGATGGCGCGGCAACCCAGGTAATGTGCGACGTCGACCCACTTGCGGTGCGCCACCGCCGCGGCGCGGCGCTCCGCCGCATCCGCGCCCGCCATCGGGTCCTCCTCATCCACCATGATGAGCACCGGCGTGACGCCCGCATCGGCGAGGTTGTGTTTCAGGCGCCGCAGGTATCCGAGCGTGGGGTTTTCGAAGAACTGGTTGACGAACTCGAGCGCATCGAGCCCGGCCCTCTCGCGGACGATCTTCGGCATGTCGAGGTTCTTCCACACGCCCGCCCGGAAGCTGCGGTTGAAGGACCACTGCGCCAGCGAGATCCGGTCCTGGGCGGTCTGGGCGGCCGCGGGCAGCGCCGTCGCGGCGGCCAGCCATTGTCTGCGGTTCAGATCCATCTGCGCCTCCTCGCCGCGATTCTATCCCTGCTCGCGCCCCACCGGTTGCAGCGCGCGCGCCATCTGGCGCATCCTATAGGGGCAGGAGCCGAGGGAGCGAGGGGATGCAGATCAGCGCCGGGGAAGAACGGCGCGCCATTGAGCGCCTGATCGCACAGATCAACGAAATCGGCCACCGGCGTGACCGCACCGGGCGCAACGTGCTGTGGATTTTTGCGCTGACGTTCGCCGCAGCGCTGTGTCTGCTGGCGTGGGTGGCGCTGTTTGCGGGCCCGCCTTCGCGCGCCCTCCGTCCCGATGGCCCGCGCGCGCCGGCCGTGCTCCAGAGAGCCCCGACGGCGCCGGCCCGGTAGAGCCCTCAGGTCCGGCGGTTCAGGACGTCCCTTTCGATTTCCTCAGCTCTTCGATCAGCGCCGGCGCCACCTCGAACAGGTCGCCCACGATGCCGTAATCGGCAATCTCGAAGATCGGCGCCTGCGGGTCGCGGTTCACCGCGACAATGCACCCCGACCCCTTCATTCCGACCACGTGCTGGATGGCACCGGAGATGCCCAGGGCGAGATAGAGTTTCGGCGCGACAGTCTGCCCGGAGCTGCCCACCTGGCGGTCCATCGGCAGCCAGCCGTTGTCGCAGATGGGCCGCGAGGCGGCCAGCTCCGCATCGAGAGCGGCGGCGAGCTCGCGCGCCAGCTCCAGGTTGCCTTCGTCGCCGATGCCGCGACCGACGGCGACAATGCGCTCCGCCGAAGAGAGGTCCACCGCCTGCGCCGCCTCGCGGAAAGGCGGCTCCGGCCGCTGGCGGACCCGCGCCAGGTCGATTTCCGCCCGCCTCACGGCGACGGGCGCGGCCGTCCCTGCCGGCTGCGCCGCGCGGAAAGCGCCCGCCTGGAAGGAAACAAAATTGGGCGCCTCTGTTTCAAACAAAAAGCGCCCGATCAGTTTGCCCTGGAAAAGCTGCCGCTCGAACACCGGCCGTCCGTCCTCGCTGCAGAAGCCGGTGCAGTCGCCCATCAGCACGCGGCCAAAGCGGGCCGCCAGCGCCGGGGCGAAGTCGCGGGTCTGGTAGGTATGCGGCAGCACCACCCAGGCCGGACCGAGCTCGCGGATCAGCGGCTCCAGGGCGGCGATCCACGCATCGGCGGCATAGAGCGAGAGCGCTTCATGTTCCAGCGCGATCACCGCCGCGCCCCAGGCTGCGGCCTCCGCCGCCGCGGCGCCCGCGTCCGCAGCGGGCACACAGGCGGTCACCGGCTCGCCGGTGACGCGGCCCAGCTCCAGCGCGCCGGCCAGAGCCTCAAAGGACATCCGGTGCCAGCCGCCCGCACCGCGCTCCAGAATCGCCAGGATCCCGCTCATAGCACCCTCGCCTCAAAGCGGAGCTTTTCCACAAGCTGCGCCGCCTGCTCGGCGGGCGAGCCCTCGAGAAACTGCGTCTGCCGGCTGCGGCGCGGCAGGGCCAGCCCGGCCAGCCGCAGGCCGCCGGCGGCCGCCGGCGGCGCTTCGAGCCGCCGGATTTCTTTCGTCCTTGCGCGCTTGATGCCCATCAGCGTGGCGTAGCGCAGCCGGCTGATACCGCTCTGAATGGTGAGCACGGCCGGCAGAGGCAGCCTGATGTGCTGATACCAGCCGCCTTCGAGCTCGCGCTTCACGCGCACCTCGCCCGGGCCGGGTTCGATGGCCATCACAAGCGTCGCATGAGGCCAGCCCAGGCGCGCCGCCAGGACGACGCCGGTCTGCCCGCTGCCCGTGTCATCCGATTGAAGCCCGGTGAGGACCAGCTCCGGCTGTTCCTCGCGCACGGCTGTTTCCAGCATTGCGGCGTTGAGGGCCGGATCCAGGCCTCGGGCCGCATCGCCCTCGGCGGCCACATGGATGGCCCGGTCCGCGCCCTTGGCCAGCGCCTCGCGCAGCACCGACTGCACGCGCTCCGGGCCGGCGGAAACGGCGATGACCTCGCCGCCGGCCGACTCCTTGAGACGCAGCGCCGCCTCCAGGGCGTAAGCGTCGGGCTCGTTCATTTCAAAGCTGAGGCCAGACTCGTCGATCCAGCCGCCCGAGGGCGCCAGTTCGGCCTGGAGATCGCGGGCAGGCACCTGCTTGACGGTGACGACAATTTTCATGGGCGTCCTTGCTCGCCCGCGCCCGGCGCGGCGCAGGCGCTAGTCCTGATATCGCCTGAAGATCAGGCTTCCGTTGGTACCGCCAAAGCCGAACGAATTCGACAGCGCGTACTCGATCTTCATGGGCCGCGCCCGGTGCGGCACGAAGTCGAGATCGCACCCCTCGTCCGGGTTGTCCAGGTTGATCGTCGGCGGCGCAATCTGGTCGCGAATGGCGAACACGGTCAGCGCCGCCTCCAGCCCGCCAGCGCCGCCGAGCAGGTGCCCGGTCATGGACTTGGTGGAGCTCACCGCCAGCCGGTAGGCGTGCTCGCCAAAGGTCCGCTTTAGCGCGATGCACTCGACCACGTCTCCCACGGGCGTCGCTGTCCCATGAGCGTTGACGTAATCAATCTGCTCGGGCGCGATGCCGGCGTCGCGGATGGCGTTGCGCATCACACGGTAAGCGCCGTCGCCATCCTCGCATGGGGCGGTGATGTGATAAGCGTCGCCGCTCATGCCGTAGCCGACGATTTCGGCCAGGATGGGCGCGCCGCGCCGCCGCGCGAACTCGAGCTCTTCGAGAATCAGGATGCCGGCGCCCTCGCCAACGACGAAGCCGTCGCGGTCGCGGTCCCACGGACGCGACGCGCGCTCCGGCTCGTCATTGCGTGTTGACAGGGCGCGCATCGCCGCAAAGCCGCCAATGCCCATCGGCGTGATGCAGGCTTCGGCGCCGCCGCAGATCATCACGTCGGCATAGCCGTGCTGGATGAGCCGGAACGAGTCGCCGATGCAGTGCGCGCTGGTCGTGCAGGCGGTGGCGGTGGCCGAGTTCGGTCCCTTGGCCCCGGTGCGGATGCTGACGTTGCCCGAGGCCAGGTTCACGATGGAGGCAGGGATGAAAAACGGGCTGATGCGGTCCGGGCCCTTTTCGAGCAGGACTTTGTGCTCGCGCTCGATCACCTCGAACGCGCCGATGCCGCTGCCGATATAGACGCCCGTCATCTCGGCGATGTCCGGCGTCACTTCCAGCCGCGCCGACTTCATCGCCTCCTCCGAGGCCGCCACGGCGAACTGGATGAAGCGGCCGACCTTCTTCAGCTCCTTCTTCTCGAAGTACTGAAGCGGGTCGAAATGTTTCACCTCGGCGGCAATGCGCGCGCTGAACTGCGAGCAGTCAAACTGCGTGATCGGACCAATGCCGCACTTTGAGGCAAGCACCGCCTGCCAGGTTTCTTCCGCACTATTGCCCAGCGCCGAGACAATGCCGACACCGGTGACGACCACCCTGCGTGCCAATGGATTTCTCCTGTGTGAATCCCGAGCCCTCGCCCTGGATGCCGCCCGGCGCGGCTCACTCTTCCTTCTTGGCCTTGGCCTCGATATAGTCGATGGCGTCCTTCACCGTCGTGATCTTCTCCGCGTCGGTGTCCGGGATGTCGATGTCGAACGCCTCTTCAAAGGCCATGACCAGCTCGACGATGTCGAGCGAATCGGCGCCCAGGTCGTCCACGAACGAGGCGGTATCTTCCACCTGCTCTTCGTCGACGCCGAGCTGTTCCACAATAATCTGCTTCACTTTGTCGCGAACGGACATGAAACCTCCCTTTTAGCCGCAAAGCTTCGATTCTACCGGGCCGGCAGAGGGAATGCAACGAAGCCGCTGCGGTTCGGAAGCGGACGGCAAAGTCCGCTAAGCTTCTTTTGTAGCATGATTCACACCCTCTATCTGCACGGCTTCGCCTCTTCGCCGCAATCGTACAAGGCCCGCTATCTGGCCGGGCGCTTTGCGGCCGAAGGCTGGCCCTTCGAAGCCCCGGATCTGAACGGCGCCGACTTCCGCCGCCTGACCATCACCGAACAGTTGCGGACGGTGGAAGAACGGGCCGCCGGCCAGCCGGTGCATCTCATCGGCTCAAGTCTCGGCGGCTGGCTGGCGGCGCTCTATGCGGCGCGGCACCCCGAAGTGCGCCGCCTTGTTCTGCTGGCTCCGGCGTTCGGCTTCCCGCGCCTCTGGGCCGACTCCCTGGGGCCGGCCGCCGTCGAAGCCTGGCGCCGCGAAGGCGCCCTGCGGCTGATGCACTATGGCACGGGCGCCGAAACAGAGCTCGGCTGGCAGTTTCTGGAGGACGCCATGCGCTATGAAGATGAGCCTGCCATCGTCCAGCCGTGCCTGATTTTTCACGGGGTGCGCGATGACGTGGTTCCCGTGCAGGTGTCCCGGCAATTCGCCCGCACGCGGACCTGCTGCGAGCTGCGCGAGGTGGACTCCGACCACGAGCTGCGCGATCAGGTGGAGGAGATCTGGCTCGCCACGCGCGAGTTTTTCTCCGCCGACTGATTCGCCGCCCCCACCACGCCGGCCCAGAGCTCGGGACGGCCCATCAGCCCGGCGGTGGCGCGCGAAAACAGCCCGAAAGAAGCCCAGGACTGGTACAGCAGCGCCAGCGCGGCTTCACGCCAGCGAACGCGCAATAGCACGTATCCGGCCAGCGACCACAACGAAGCGCCAAGCATCGCCTCCACAAGCTGGTAGACGGATGCGGCGCCGCACCACGGCAGCAGCAGCATCCACACCATGCCCGCCAGATTCCAGACAAAGCCGGGGATCCAGATCCGCGCCGGCAGCGGCCCCGCTTCCGCCGCGCCCAGCAGGCGCGCCACCTGGGGCCGCAGCGCGACAAGCACCGCCTGCGCGACCGCCAGCGCCGCCACCGCGCCAGGCAAACCCCATCGACGGCCCGCAACGAGCATCGCCAGCGCCGACAGGGTCATCGCCAGAAACTGAGCGGCCTCGCTGCGGAACAGCGCCCCCAGAAACACCGGCAGCAGGCGGCACTCGCGTTGATGACGGCACTCCAGCCAGTAGCCGGCCCAGATGTCGAAAGGCAGGCTCGCGGTCGCGTATGTCATGTAGAACACCGCAAACGCCAGCCACTCCACCCACCACGGGCCGCCAAGATAAGGAAACCAGGCGGCCGGAAGCTGGTAGACGAAGGCGGCGGCAATGCCTGTGGCCAGCAGGCTGACCCACAACCACGCGCCCATACGGCGCGACTCTTGATAAGGGCGAGAGTCCATCCGGTGCTTATCTGGATGCCTGACAGGGGCCGCCGGCAGGAAAAAGCCGCGTTGAAGCGGCGCTTGCCCGGCTGCCATACTGGAGTCGCATGCGCCTGCTCCCATTGTTACGCCTTTCGGCAGCTCTCCTTGTGGCCGCACCCGCCTGGCCCTGGGGCGCCGAGGGCCACAAGCTCATCGCCGAGATTGCCGAACGCCACCTGACACGCGCCGCCCGCCAGCAGATCTCCCGGCTGTTGCCTGCCGGCGAGACGATTGTCTCCATCGCCCCGTGGGCCGACGAGATCCGGCCCAAACGGCGCGAAACCGCGCCCTGGCACTACATCAACATTCCGATCGACGCTCCGCGCGGCCAGTGGGAGCCCTATTGCCCTAACCACGAGTGCATCATTACCGCCATCGAACGCTTCACCGCGCGCCTCGGCGATCGCACCCTGCCAGACGCGGAACGGGAAGAGGCGCTCCGCTTCCTCGTGCACTTTATTGGCGATCTCCACCAGCCGCTGCACTGTGGGGATAACCGGGACCGCGGCGGCAATGACGTCCCCGTGGTCTTCCGCAATCGCCCGACAAACCTGCACTCGATCTGGGACACGCCGTTGCTCAGGGAAACCATTGCGCGGCCGGGCGTGCGCGAGCGACTGCTGCGGAGGGCCGGCTACCGCGAGATGAGCCGCGCCGCCCAGGGGGGCCCGGAAGACTGGGTGTGGGACTCCCACGCGATTTCGAAATCCTACGCCTACCGGGCGCTGCCACTGGAGCGGCCGGCGCTGCTCGGCGAGGAGTATGCCGAAGGCGCCTACCCGTATATCGAGAAACAGGTGCGCCTGGCCGGCCTGCGGCTGGCCTCGCTGCTAAACCAGGCCTTTCGCTAGGAAGGACGGCGCTTGCTGCCTGCTCTTCGCCGGAGCGGGGTCGGCGGGCGGGCAGACTTTGCCGCGAGCCGTTACAAAATTTTGGAGAGCATCGCCTCTATGGTTGGTGCGTGCTACAATTTTTGGGAATGATCCGGGCGGAATGACCGGCTTTGGTGCAACTTTCCCCGGAAGGGTGCGTCTAAGCTGGCAGAGGCCCGTCCCGGGACCGGGCTGAGATCCTGGGGCGCATACAATTTACGTCATCATGCAGGCTCACGTGCCCAAGCCACCTTATGCCGAGCCGATCCCGGGCCCGCCTGTGGGGCTGGCCGAGGATCCTCTGGCCTCTTTTCTGACCCTGCAACAGGAGCGCAAGCCCTGGTTCCTGAACCTGTTCCAGACCCTGAGAGACCTGTCGGCGATGAAAAAGCAGCCGCCTCTCATGGTCACCTTCCGCCCGCTGACGGAAGAGGAGCTGCTCAACAGCCCCGATCCGGAACTGAGGCAACTGGCGGAATCTCAGCGGCAGAAATCTTTCTGGCGGTCTTTCCGCGAGAACCTGGCGTATCTGTTCAGCAAGGAGCCGCCCCTCCAGACGACGGTGCGGCCGTTGACGCGTGAAGAGCTCCGCGGCTCCGCGCTGGCCGAATTCGAAGAGATTGAACGGCCGTGGTACGTGAACCTGGTCCAAAACCTGAAGGACCTTATCTTCCCGCCCAAGCTCCCGCCGCTGGAGGTAACGGCGAAGCCGGTGCAGGTGAAGGAACTGTTCGCTCCGGACCCGTACCGGGGCCGCTCGCAGTTTCTCTCCCTCGTGATCCACATTGGGCTGGTAGCGCTTGCCTTTGCCCTGGGCACCAACAAGCAGGTGCAGCAGGCAGTGAAGAACTCGATCCAGATCATCGCGCCCGTGGAGATTTCACCCTATATGCCCGATCTGCCGCCGGCGCCCAAGGCGGCGGGCGGCGGCGGTGGCGGCGGCGACCGTTCGCCGCTTCCCGCGAGCAAGGGCAAGCTGCCCCGTGCGGACCTGAAGCAGTTCACGCCGCCGACGGCAGTGGTGCAGAACCAGAACCCGCGGCTGGTGATGGAGCCCACCATCATCGCCGATCCCAACATGCCGCTGCCCAATGTGAACATGCCAAACTACGGCGACCCGTTTGGCCAGATCGGGCCGCCTTCCAGCGGGCCTGGCTCAGGCGGCGGCATCGGTTCCGGCTCGGGCGGGGGCGTGGGTTCGGGCCGCGGCCCCGGCGTTGGGCCGGGCGAGGGCGGAGGCTTCGGCGGCGGCGCCTTCCGCATCGGCGGCGGCGTGAGCGCTCCGGTGCCGATCTACAAGGTCGAACCCGAATATTCGGAAGAGGCCCGTAAGGCGAAGTTCCAGGGCACGGTGGTGCTGGCGATCGTCGTCGATGAGACGGGCAAGGTGACCAACATCCGCGTCATCCGCCCGCTGGGCATGGGCCTCGACGAAAAGGCGATCGAGGCAGTCTCCAAGTGGCGCTTCCGGCCCGGCTACAAGGACGGCAAGCCGGTGCCGGTGATGGCCAATGTAGAAGTGAACTTCCGCCTACTGTAAGGCGCGGGGCAGTCATCAGCCGCCGGGTTGCCGAATGACCTCCACGCCCTGCGGGGCGCGGACGTCGATGCGGTATCTTTCTCCGTCGCGCTCCACACGGACCTCGACCATGCCCTTTGGGTGCGGCACCACTCCGCTCAATTTCTGAAGCGGCCCGAGGTGCGGCTTCACGACGACCTTCGACCAGCCCGGGCCCGCCGAGTCGACGCCCAGCACCGTGCGGAAGAACTCGATGTTCGGACTGGCGCCCCAGGCGTGGCAATCCGAGCGTGTGTACGGGCTGTCAATTTCGGCCCAGGTCGTAAGCCCTTCCTTCAGCATGAACTCCCACGTACCCAGCCGGCTCAGATAACGCTCGCCGAGGCCCGCCTTCACCATCGCGCGGTCCAGATAGTAGCGGAAGTAAACTGAGCACTTCGCCAGGTTCTGCGCCGGTTCGACGCGCAGCATCAGCTCCCGTTCGGCGTCCCGGGACGGTAGCAGCGCAGCAAGCACGGCGAGCACGTTGGCGTGCTGGGAGAAATGCGCATGAGCCAGGTCCTCGCTGAACATGCGGCGCGGCTCGCTCCAGAAGCGCCGCAGCGCGGCGGCCAGCTCTGCCGCCTTTTCGCGGCAACGCGCGGCGAAAACCCTCTCGCCGAGCGCTTCCTCCAGTTCCGTAGCATGCTGTAACGCCAGCAGCCACTGCATGTGAATGGAGGCGGGCATGACGTCCGGCTCCGACGGCGGACAGCCCGCCTGCCAGCCCTCCACCCAATCGACGTAGTTCCACCACGGCATGGGGCCGAGCAGGCCGTCGGCGCGCTGGTAGCGCTCGTAGAAGCCCAGCACGGCGCGCACGCCGCCGAGCATCTCGCGCACGAAGGCCGCGTCATCGACATAGCGCCAGTAGTCGTGCACCATGCCGATCCACCACAGCGAGAACGGCGGGATGTACTGCTGGAGCGTGCTGGGCGCGCGGCTGAAGGTGGCGCCCTCGTGCGTGCGCGAGGCGTCGATCTGCTCGATGGCGTTGCGCATCAGGCGCGCGTCGCCGGTCATGTAGATCGACACGAGCGCCTGGATGCGCGTATCGCCGACGTACTGAAGCTGCTCGTAATACGGGCAGTCCATATAGGTCTCGTGGGCGCAGAGCCGCGCCGTGCGCCAGCCGGTTTCGAGAATCTTCCGGTGCAGCGGGTCCGGCGAATCGAAGCGCGCCTTCACTTCGAACGGATACCCGGTGGCGGTGGCGCGGAGGTCCACGATGTCGAGCGGCTCGTCCTGCGTTTCGATCTCGACGAGCATGTAGCGGTAGGTGCGCCAGTACAGGGGCCGGTACAGGCGCCGGCCGCCATCGGCGAGGAACGTGTCGCCGTAGCCGATGAATTCCTTGCCCTCGACTTCGTCGCGGTGGCCTTTCATGCGGCGCGGCTTCAACTGCTGCCAGAGGGCCTCGGCATAGCGCAGGGTAATGGCCGCGCCGCGGCCGCCTTCCACTTCGAGCTCAGGGAAGGCGCAGGTGAGGTATCCCTGGTCGAGCAGCATCGAGGCCCGGCTGCGGGGCGGCACGGTGACGCGAGCGGGCTTCGATGGAAATTGTTCCGGCGGCTGAACGCCTTCGGCACGGCGCAGCCGCGCGAGGCGCTCGGGGCGTTCTTCCATCAGCGGAATCGGCCGCGGCACCAGCATCCAGCGCGTGGGTGCGTCGCGATGCTCGCGCGAGCTGGCCACCAGTCCCACGCGCGCCTCCGGCCAGGCGCCGTCGTCAAAGTCCGGCTGCTGCCAGCCCCAGGGATACCGGGCCGCATCCACACGCTCCATCGGGCCGATGGCGTAATAGCCTGTGGGCTGGTAGTTTGGCACGGGAACGGGCTGGTATGCGGCACTCTCCAGGCAGCGCCAGCCGGGGCCGGTGTTGAGCCGGGCGTGCTCCGTGTCCACGGCCTGGAGAAGGAACCCGGTGCGGAAGGACCACTGCGCAATGGCGGCGTGCGGGCCGTCGTTCCAGACGATGGCGGCAATCACGTTGCGGCCGGGCTGGAGGTACGGCGCCAGGTCGATGGTTTCATAGCGCCAGTGGAACAGGTCGCCGCGCGCCGGTCCCCACACGACGCGCCGCCCGTTGACGTACAGCTGGTAGCGGCTGTCGGCAGTCACATGGACCAGGCACTTCGCCGGCGCTGAAGCGAACTCCAGCGCGCGGCGGAAATGGAAAACGCCATAGCGCTGGAGGTCCGGCACGGGCGGATGAATCCACCGCGCCGTCCAGCCCTGGCGGCGCACGTCAATTTCCGCCGCCCGCGCCAATGCGAGCGCGGCAGTCTGAAGCAGGAAGGTCCGGCGCTGCATGGAAGCCAGTCTATCGCAGGCGGACCTCGTCGGGCGCTACGGGGCGGCGGTGATCCAGATGGGCCGCGGGTGGCTGCAAATGCTGTCGATGCCCGGCGCGCTGGCGCAGACGCGCACGGCGGTCATCATCGTGGGCAGGTCGTGCGGAATCACCAGCCGCAGGCGGTCGAGGCCCGGGCCGCTGCCGGCCTCGCGGTGGGCCGGGCTCCAGCGGTCGTGCACGTTGATCCACAGGGGCTCGTCAGCATGCGCGATGCCGGTGACCTCGAGCGTCACTTCGCTGCCGGCGGCGGCGGGCTCACTTTCTCCATTCAGTCCGCCCCCGGCATTGTGGATGAGAACCACCGACGGCGCCGTCCGCAACACCTGCACTGGCAGGGGAGCGCTGGCCTGATCGCCGTTGGCCGCCACCACGTCCACTGACGCAGGTGTCTCCACTTCCGGCAGTTCAATCAGCAGCAGACCGGGCTGAACGACCAGCACCCGCGCCGGCACGCCGCCTACGGTCACGCTTGTCTCTTCGGCAAAGAACTGCCCTTGCAGACGCATGAGTCCGCCAGGCGCGAAGGGCCCCGGGAAGTCGAAGGGCACGGTCAGCGCTGCCCACAGAGCCGGTTTCGGTGCGGCGGGCGGATTGCCCGGCGGCGGTGGCGGAGGAGGACCTTCGGTCACGGTGAGGCGAATGGGGATGACGATGCGAGCGTTCTGCCCGGTGGGCGAGTTCTTCTGTTCGAAGACGATTTCAGCGCGATATTCGCCGGGAGTCAGATCCTTCGGGTTCAGTTGGTAGTGATAGCTGCCTTCGGCATAGCCCCCGGTGCCGCGCAGCAGCAGCCATCCCTCTCCGTCCAGGAAGCGGACCGAAGCGGTCCATTCAATGAAATGGCCGCCCAGGTTGCGCACGAACAGGTACGCGTCTTTGAGTCCGCCGCCCGCCGCCAGAGCAAATTCGGTGGTCTGACTGGGGACGACGTCGAGCTTCGGGAAATAGTCCGCGTCGCAGTCGCCAAGCAGGCCGCAGTCCGCCTGGGGCTCCACGGGGGTGTAGCGCGGTACTGGCGCGCCGGGCACGGATCCAGCCTGGTCAGAAAGGGGCGCCAGCATCGCCTGGATGCGGACGATGACCGTCTCGTTGGTCCGCGTCACGGGCGTGAAGACCCAGACGGGAATCTCGGCCGTTTCGGCCTGCGAGGAGTCGGCGTCCATCACCTGGTAAACGACCCAGGCCTCGTCGCCGTCCACCGGAGCCTCACCAACATTGGCGAGAGTCAGCGAAGAGACAGGCCACAGCAGCGCCGTGCCGCCGGCGCCCTTCGAATCCGCCTGGGGCACGCGGCTCAACAGCAGCGAACGGGGCGGACCGGGATTGTACACGCCCGGGGCGGCCGGGCGGCCGAGAAGACCGGAGGAGGTCGGCTGGGCGGCGTTGGAGCCGGCGATGCCATCGGGCGCCAGCACGCGGCTGCCCGGAGGCAGACCCTTGAGGCGGACGAGGATGCGCGTGGCCCCCCGCGTTGGATCCAGGGGGTCCACCGGCTGGAAGGAGGCGGAATGCCCTTCCGAGACGCGCACCACAGCCGTCCATGGCTGGCGGGCCGAAATGCCGCTCCAGTCCATCGTTTCTGGCAGGGGCGGCCCGGCGCAGCAGGCGGCCGCGGCCAGCGGGGTCGCCAGCAGCCCTGGGACCCCCCGCGCCACCACGACCCGGTTCGAAGGCAGCAGCATCGGCACATCGGGGATGAGTTGGACGCTGGCCTGAACCGTATCCGCAGCAGCCGCGCGGAGCCCGGTGATGCGCAGTGCAAGCTGCCCGGAGAGGTTGGCCGCGAGGTTGAGGTTTTCGAAGAACACAAGATTGCCGGAGAGCCTGGGGACCACGGGCAGCGGGACTGGCGAGGGGGCCGAGTCGAGCCAGAGGGTCACGCCGCCACTGATCCCGGCGGAGAAGTCGATCGGGTTGGCGATGCGTTGGTCCAGCAGCGCGGAAAGCGTCAGGCGAACGTTCTGTCCCGGCGCGCCCGCGCACTGCAATACGATGTCGCCAACGGGCTCCGCCAGGCCTCCTTGCGAAACCAGCGCCGGCGTGGCGGAGAGCGTGCAGAAGAAGCTTGCTCGCGCGGAAGGCACGAGTGCGGCCGCCATCAGCAGCACCAGCAGGATCCGATTCATCACCCACCTCCTCATCCTCAGCGTAACTCTGCATACAATAAACGCATCCAGCCTGGAGTTTTCTTATGACCCATACAGCCCGATGGACACTGCTCCTCACCGCCGCCGCGGCGCTGGCGGCGCAGGACGCGCCCGCATGGAAAAGCCTGAAATTCCGCCTCATCGGCCCCTACCGGGGCGGCCGGGTGACGGCAGTGACCGGCGTGGCCGGCCAGCCCAACGTGTTCTACTACGGCGCCACTGGCGGAGGCGTCTGGAAGAGCACGGACGCGGGCCGGACCTGGCTGCCCGTCTCCGATGGCTTCTTCCGCACCGGCAGCGTCGGCTCCATCGCGGTGGCGCCCTCCGACGCCAACGTGCTCTATGTCGGCATGGGCGAGGGTTGCATCCGCGGCAACGTGAGCCACGGCGATGGCGTCTGGAAGTCCACTGACGCCGGCCGCACGTGGAAACACGCCGGCCTGCCCAATTCGCGCCACATTCCGCGCATCCGCGTCCATCCCCGCAATCCGGACATCGCCTGGGCGGCGGTGCTGGGCGCCATCTTCAACCCGTCCGAAGAGCGGGGCGTCTACAAGACCACCGACGGCGGCCGCTCCTGGCGGCGCGTGCTTTACCGCAACGACCGGGCCGGGGCGATCGACCTGGCGCTGGATCCCACGAATCCAGACGTGTTGTATGCGGCCCTCTGGGACGTGAAGCGCACACCGTGGTCGCTCGAGTCCGGCGGGCCGGGCTCGGGACTGTTCAAGTCCACCGACGGCGGCGAGACCTGGACGGAGATCACCCGCAACCAGGGCCTGCCCAGGGGACTCATCGGACGCATCGGCGTGACCGTCTCCGGCGCCAACCCGGACCGCGTCTGGGCCCAGATCGAAGCCGAAGACGGCGGACTGTTCCGCTCCGATGACGGCGGCAAAACGTGGCGCCGTGTCAACGACAACCGCAACCTTCGCCAGCGCGCCTGGTATTACACGCACATCCACGCCGACCCGAAGAACCCTGACCGGGTCTACGCCCAGAACGTCCAGCTCTGGCGTTCCGATGATGGCGGCGTCACTTTCCGCCCCGTCGCCACGCCGCACTCCGACACGCACGATCTCTGGATCGATCCCAACGACACCAACCGCATGATCAACGGCGATGACGGCGGCGCCAGCGTCACCACCGACGGCGGACGCACCTGGAGCGCGCAGACACAGCCCACCGCACAGTTCTACCGGGTCGCCCTCGACCAGGAGTTTCCGTACAACATTTACGGCGCGCAGCAGGACAATACGACTGTCCGGATCGCGTCGCGTTCCGCTGGCGCCTATATTGACAGGGACGACTGGTGGCCCGTGGGCGGCGGCGAGTCTGGC
Source organism: Bryobacteraceae bacterium (assembly GCA_049969655.1). GTDB lineage: Bacteria > Acidobacteriota > Terriglobia > Bryobacterales > Bryobacteraceae > JANWVO01. The sequence continues at coordinate 44,150 of JBMFOK010000010.1, read as the reverse complement.
TGGGTCGCGCCCTCGCCCAAAGACCCCAACGTGGTCTTCGCCGGCTCCTACGGCGGCTATCTCACCCGCTACGACCACCGCACGCGCCAGCTCCGTTCTGTCGACGTCTGGCCGGACAACCCGATGGGCTACGGCGCCGAGGGGATGAAATACCGCTTCCAGTGGAATTTCCCCATTCTTTTTTCGCCGCACGACCCGAATGTGCTCTATGCGGCCGGAAATATCCTGTTCAAAACCACGAATGAGGGCCAGAGCTGGGAGGCCATTTCGCCCGATCTGACCCGAAATGATCCGGCGAAACTCGGCCCTTCCGGCGGCCCCATTACGAAGGACAACACCGGCGTCGAATATTACTGCACGATCTTCACCGTGGCCGAAAGCCCGCTGGCCCGTGGCATGATCTGGGCCGGCACCGACGACGGGCTCGTCTGGGTCACTGCCGACGGAGGAAAGAACTGGACGAACGTCACGCCGCCGGCCAGCCAGATGCCCGAGTGGATCCAGATCAATTCCATCGAAGCCTCGCCGCACAACCCGAAGAAGGCGTATTTTGCCGCCACCATGTACAAGCACGGCGATCTGCGCCCCTATCTGTACCGGACGACGGACGGTGGCAGAAGCTGGACCCGCATCGTCAGGGGCATCCCGGACGACGCCTTCACGCGCGTCATCCGCGAGGACCCGAACGTGGAAGGGCTGCTGTATGCGGGCACGGAGACGGGCCTGTATGTATCCTTCAATGACGGCGCGTCCTGGGAATCGCTCCAGCTGAATCTTCCGGCGGTTCCGATCACCGATCTCGCGGTTCACCGGGAGATGAAAGACCTGGTGGTCGCCACGCAGGGGCGGTCCTTCTGGGTGCTGGACGATCTGCCGGTGCTGTACGCCTGGAAGCAGAAGGGCAACGGGTTCTTCCCCGTTGAGCCCGCCTGGCGGATGACGACGTCCTACGCGCCGGTTCAGCCCGGCATGACGGTGGGCGAAAATCCGCCGGCGGGCGCTGTCTTCCATTTCTGGCTGGAAGAGAAGCCGGCCGGCGAGGCGGCGCTCGAAATCCTGAATGCGCAGGGAAGGGTGATCCGGCGGTTTACCACGGCGCAGGCGCCGCAGCAGGCGGAGGGCGTTGAGGGCGGCGAGGGCGGCGAAGGCCGCCGGGGCGGGCCCCGCCAGCAGGCGTTCCGCCCGGAGCCCGGCTTCAACCGCTTTGTCTGGGACCTGCGGCACGAGGATGCAAAGTCGATCCCGAACCTGATCCTGTGGGCCGGCTCCGTGCGCGGCCCGAAAGCGGCGCCCGGCCGCTACCGGGCGCGGTTCACGGCCGGCAAGGTTTCCTTCGAGACGGAATTCGAGATCCGCAAGGATCCTCGGCTGAAGGAAATCACCCAGGAAGACCTGGAAAAGCAGGAACAATTACTGCTACAAATCCGCGATAAACTGACGGAAATTCACGAATCCATCCTGCGGATCCGCGACGTGCGGTCGCAGCTGGAGGCCTGGGGCCGGCGGGACCCAGCTCTCGAGAAGCCCGCGCGCGAGCTGGCCGCAAAGCTCACCGCCGTCGAGGAGGCGCTGTATCAGACGAAGAACCGCTCTCCGCAGGATCCACTGAATTACCCGATCCGGCTGAACAACAAGCTGGCGGCGCTGGCCGGCGTGGTCGCCAGCGCCGAGGCGCGGCCCACTGACCAGAGCTATCAGGTGTACGAAGATCTGGCTTCGCGCACCAACGCGCAGCTCCGCACGTTGAAAGACCTCCTCGAGAAGGATCTCGAGGCTTTCAACCGCCTTGTCCGGGAGCGCAACATCCCGGCGGTCTCGGCGCGGTAGCGGGGCGGGGGCGCGGCGCCGTGCATCCGCCGCAGGGGGTTTGCGCCACCGGTGCATCGACGCGCCGGTGACAATCCGGAAACAGCTCCAGGCGCGAACAGACCCTTATTCCTGCGGGTATTCCGGGAGTGAACTGGAAGGAGGGCGCCGGGCTGGTGGACGGCATGGGACTCGAACCCACGACCCCCGCGTTGCGAACGCGGTGCTCTCCCAACTGAGCTAGCCGCCCACGCGTCGGCCTGCTTCTATATATAGCACGAACCGGGCCGGCGGCTGCGGCGGCTACAATGGAGGGGACGGCAGGAAATGGAGCGACACGAGTTGGAAAGAACCCTCGACAGGATGCGCCAGGACTGGGACGAGCGCGCCCGCGAAAACGCCCGGTTCTATGTCAACACCGAGAAGACAGACTGGACCGACGAGGAGTTCTTCGAATCCGGCCGCCGCACCGTCCGCGAGGAGATACTCACGGACATGATCAACATCTGCCAGGGCAGGGACCCCAAGCAGATGAAGGTGATCGAGATCGGCTGCGGCGCCGGGCGCGTTACCCGGGCCCTGGCGGAGATCTTTGGCGAGGTCCACGCCGTGGACGTCAGCGGCGAGATGGTGGCGCTGGCGCGCGAGGCGCTCAAGGACATGCCCAACGCGCACGTCTACCAGAACAACGGCATGGATCTTGATGTGATCCCGCCGGGCGAATATGACTTCGCCTTCTCGAGCATCGTCTTTCAGCACATTCCGAGCCGCGAGGTCATCGAGAACTACGTCCGCGAGGTGCACCGCCTCCTGCGGCCGGGCGCGCTGTTCAAGTTCCAGGTCCAGGGCAACCCGCAGGTGGAAACTGACCCCGATGACACCTGGCTCGGCGTGCCGTTTACGCTCGAGCAGGCGGCCGAGATGGCCGAACGCTGCGGCTTTGAGCTGCGCTACCATCACGGCGCCGGGCAACAGTATTTCTGGCTCTGGTATTTCCGCCGCTGAAGCGCGGCCGCGCATTTACAGATAGAACAGGCTGAGCCGCGGCAGCCCTTCCGCCTCATACACCCTGCGGTCGAGGAACGACTTTTCCAGTCGCGCGAGCTGTTCGGCGCTCATCCGGCTGCGGTAGGGGCGGAGTTCGCGTTCAAGTTCGCGGCGCATTTCAAAAAGCTGCTCCTCGCTCAGCCGGGTCCGCGCGAGGGAGGCCATCCGGTCTTCCAGGGTCGAGAGCCGCAGCTCGAGCTCCTGAAGGTCGCCGAAGTGCCGGTCGAAATTCTCAAGAAGCGCGCGCAGCGCCGCGGCGACGTCCGCGTACGGCTCGCGCCCTTCGAGCGCGGCAAGCCCCTTTTCGAGGTGCTGCCGCACCGCTTCCGGTGGGATGGCCGCTCCGGCCGGGGAGGACGGAGCGGGGCGGTTGTTGGCCATCGCCTCGGCCTCTTTCATCACCGCCTGGGCGCAGTAGGCGAGGCTGTTGATCATCTGGCCCTTCTGCCTCCGGGAGCGCCATTTTTCGAAGGCGGCGTCGATGCCCCGCAGCACCGCCTCCAGGGGCACGCCCGCGTTTTTCCAGCTCTCCACCAGCGCCCAGTCGAGCGGGGACATCAGGAACAGTCCGGTGCCGCGGGCGCGCTGAAAATGCTCCTCAATTTCGGTGAAATAGCTGAAGTAATTCAGCTTCCATTCGCCGTTTTCCCGTTCGCCGCTCATCGCCGGCAGTTCATCTCCCAGATCATGCGCAGGCCTTCCAGCGTGAGATCCTCGTCGGCAATGCGGACCCACTTCGAGCCGCGTGTGATCAGCGGGGCGTGCCCGCCGGTGGCGACCACGCGCGTTTCGGCCCCGAGTTCCGCCGCCATCCGCTCGACGATGCCGTCGATCATCGCAATCAGGCCATAGTACAGGCCCGCCTGCATGCTGGCGACGGTATTGGTGCCGATCAGGCGGCCGGGGTCGCGGAAATCGACCATCGGCAGCCGCGCCGTCTTCTGGAACAGGCCGGCGATGGAGATGCCGATGCCGGGACAGATGACGCCGCCCAGATATTCGCTGCGGGCGCTGACGGCGTCGAAAGTGATCGCCGTGCCCAGGTCGACGACGACGCACGGGCCGCCGTACTTTCGCAGCGCCGCCACCGCGTTGACAATACGGTCCGCGCCGACCTCGCGCGGGTTGTCATAGAGGATGTTGAGGCCCGTCTCCGTCGTTCCGGTGACCCAGAAGGGTTCGACGCCAAAATACCGCCGCGCCATCTCGGTGAGGCTGGACTCAAGCGGCGGCACCACGCTGGCCGCGGCGACGCCGTCAATCTGGTCGAATGCGCGCTGTTCGAGCGCGAACAGGCTCCGGAGCTGGATGCCCCACTCGTCGGGGGTGCGGTCGTGGACGGTGCGCAGGCGCCAGCGCGTGACGATGCGTTCGCCGTCGAAGATGCCGAGGGTCACGTTCGTGTTGCCCGCGTCGATCGCCAGCAGCATGGTTTCAGAGACTAGGCTAACATCGGCGGCCGCGCCTGCGGGCGCGGCGCCAGCCTGCTGCCGGCACGACAAATTCAGGCGTTTCTGTTTGAAACGTCCTTTCCTCTTTTGTTTGGTTGGTCTATCATGGGCCATGATGGCTCCGGCAGCGCGCCGCGGCGCAAGCGAAGCGGAAGGACTGCGGCGGATCCGCCTGGCCGGGCGGCGCCGCCTCAGCCGCATCCTGCATGACGAGGCGGGGCCGTCGCTCTGCTCGGCCGGCCTGGCCGCGGAGCTGTTGCGCGGCACGATCTCCGCGCTGTCGCCGGAACAGGAGCAGCTCTTCGCGCGGCTCCAGGGCGCGCTGGACTCGGCCATGGAAACCGTGCGCCTGCTCAGCCAGGAGGCCTCGCCGGATCTGGCCGACCGCCGGGGGCTTGCGGGCGCGCTGGAGACGCTGGCGCGGGCCTTCCACGCGCGCCTGGAGATCGAGGCCGAGCCGCCGCGCCTGGCCCCCGTCGCCGCCGCGGCGCTGTGCGAGTGCCTGCGCGACGCACTGCTGGCCGCCGCCGAGGCGGGCGGCGCAGCGGAAGTCACGCTTTCGGTCGGCGAACTCCGCGTCCGGGCCGCAGGCCTCGATGATATCCACGTTCTTACAGCCCTTGAAGCCACGCTGCGGGCCGCGGAGCCGGACTTCGCCATTCATGCCGGCCCCGAGGGGGCTATCATCAGATTTCCGGCCGGGAGGAACAGGTGATGTATACAATCCTCCTCGTCGACGATCACCAGATCATGCGGGACGGCCTGCGGGCGCTGCTCGAGGCGTCGGGTGAATTCCAGGTGGTGGGCGAGGCAGAGACGGGCGGACAGGCGGTGGCGCTGGCGGCGCGCACGCGGCCCCATCTGGTGGTAATGGATCTCAGCCTGCCGGGCATGGACGGCATCGAGGCCACGGTGGAGCTGCTGCGCGAGTCGCCGCAGTCGCGGGTCGTCATCCTTTCGATGTACGACGACGAGGCGAGCGTCGTGCAGGCCATGCGCAATGGCGCGCGCGGGTTCGTCATCAAGAAAGCCAGCCATGCAGATCTCCTCGCGGCGCTGCGCACCGTCGCCCGCGGCGGCACGTACCTGAGCCCGGAGGTCTCCGACCGGTTTCTCGACTGCGTCCGAAAGGGCGATTTCCGGCGGCGCGACTCCTCCGTGCTCTCCGTGCTGACGCCGCGCGAACTCCAGGTGATGCGCCTGATCGCCGAAGGCAAGACGAGCAAGGAAATCGCCAACCTGCTGGAGCTGAGCCTGGAAACCGTCCGCGGCTATCGCAAGACGCTCATGCGAAAATTGAATGTAAACAACGTCGCCGCGCTGACGCAGATCGCACTCACCGAAGGCCTGGCGCGCCGCGCCGGCCGGGGAGTTGGAGCCTGATGCCTCCCTTGCTGAAGGATTCGCCCTGGGGACCGCTGGAGGTCGCCGACGCGCACCTGCACTTTTTCTCGCACGGCTTTTTCCGCCTTCTGGCCCAGCAGGCAGGGCTGCCGGACGCGGCAGCCGCCTGCGCCCGCGGCGGCGTGGAGACGCCTCCGGAGCAGCCCGAAGAGTTCGCCGCGCGCTGGGTGGCCGAGCTCGACCGGCACTCGGTGTCACGGGCAGTGCTGCTGGCTTCCCTTCCCGGCGACGAAGACAGCGTCGCCCGCGCCGTCCGCGCCCACCCGGAGCGCTTCTGGGGCTGGTTCTTTTTGAACCCTGCCGCGCCGCACGCCGCGGCGCGGTGCGAGGAGTGGCTCGCCCAGGGCCTCCGTGGCATCTGTCTGCTGCCAGCCATGCATGGCTATCCGCTCGCGGATCCGCGCGTGGAGGAAATGCTCCAGGCAGCCGAGCGGCATCATGCGGTCGTCTTCGTCCATTGCGGGGTGCTCAGCGTCGGCATCCGCGCCCGCGTGGGCGCGCCCTCGCCCTTCGACATGCGTTTCTCCAATCCGATCGACGTGCATGCGCTCGCCCTGCGCCACCCGAAGCTGCACTTCATCATCCCCCATTTCGGCGCCGGCTATTTCCGTGAGGCGCTGATGACGGCTTCGCAGTGCCCGAACGTCTATTTCGATACGTCCTCGTCGAATTCGTGGACCAAATATCTGACTCCGCCGCCAACGCTCGAGCAGGTGTTTTCGCAGGCGCTGGAGATCCTCGGCGCCGAGCGGCTGCTGTTCGGAACGGACAGTTCCTTTTTCCCGCGCGGCTGGGTGGAGGCCGTTTATGCGCGGCAGTGCGAGGCGTTGAAAAACATCGGTGCAAATGGGGAGCAGGCACGGGCGATATTCGGGGGCAATTTAGTCCGCCTCATGCAAAAAACTTAGTCCACGTTTTTTTCTGAGACGCGCGATTCCTCCGGGCCACATCGTTGTCAGAAGACCATGCCCCAGATGGAAGAGGCGCTCGAGCTGCTATTGAAGGCATTGCGGCGCGGTACGCACGGCGGTATTGCCGAACCGGAGCACGAATTGCAGTATCCGCTGTATCCGGTCCCGCGGGTAGCCGTGCTCGGGCTGGCGCTGCGCGGGCCGCGGGGCGTGCACTGTCTGCCGCAGTGGTCGCCGCAGGAGCTCGAAAAGCTGCGGCCCCAGGGGCTGGCCGGCTGGTGGCGGGACCTGGCCGAGGCGGGGCGGCTTGTTGTAACGCGCCAACTGGAGCTGACCTGGCTGCGGTATCCGATTCTCGTCTTCGTGCCGCCCGATGCCGCGCCACTCCCGCCGCACCGCCACCACGAGCTCTGGAGCTGGTTCCGTGTGCCGGTGTTTGAGCAGATTCGAATGCCGGACGGACGGCTCCTGGCTTACGAATGCGACGCGCGCTGCGGATATCATCTGGCCGGCCCGGACGCTGCGCGGTGGCTCGTCAGGATGCAGCCATGCGGCGCGTGTCCATGCGGCTCGCCTGCACCGCTCTATCGGGTGAAGCGCATGCGCGTGGCGGTAGCGGCAGGCTGAGACAGTGGCGCGGCCGGCCTGATATTCTTTTGGGTGGAAGGCCCCTGCGGACGTGGCGGAACTGGCAGACGCACTGGACTTAGGATCCAGCGGGGCAACCCATGGGAGTTCGACTCTCCCCGTCCGCACCATGCCCGTCTCTCATCCGCTCAACGAGGCTGTCGCCAGGCAGGTTACCGTCAGGCGGCTTCCTCGCGGCGCCCGTGGCTGGCTGCGCTGCAAGCGGGATGGCGTTTTGCTAGACTGTGTTTGAGAACGGCTGGCCAGGTAGCTCAGATGGTAGAGCGCGGCCCTGAAAAGGCCGGCGTCGGCGGTTCGAGTCCGTCCCTGGCCACCATCCAGTCCCGTTTCCTCCCCTGATTTCCGATCCCAGAGGCCTGGTTTTGAGCCGGCCTGTTCCTCCGAATGCCTTGGTACCAGTGATCTGGAACGGTCTGCGCCCGGTACCAGGACTTCCAGTACATTGCCATGCCTCGAGCCGGAGCCTTCAATGGAAGCATGGAGAACCGGGAAGACAGGCGTGAAGAAGCCCGCCTGGCCGTGGACAGCCCGGCGGTGGTGTTTTGGGAAGATGGCGAGGGGGCGGTCCAGGTCAAAGGCAGGGTGATGAATTTGAGCGCCTCCGGCCTGGGAGTCCGCCTTCGCGCGCGGCTCGATCCGGGTCAGATCGTCTGGTGTGCCGTGCCTTCCTACGGGATCTACTCGCGCGCCCAGGTGCAGCATGCCCGAGGGTGGCTGGAGCGGGTCGCCGGACTTCGCTTTCTGGCCGGCCAGCTCGTGAACGACTGAGTTTCGGCGGCTGTGCGGGGCTGGGCCATTCGAGCTCCGAAGCCCGTTCGTGCCATTCACCTCAGAGCCGTGAGTGAAGGGCGCGAAACGCCCGTGAACGAGCGGACAGCGGCGCAGGGTCAACGGGCTCTGCTGCCCTGATGTCCGCTCCTGCCGCTCGCCCTGGGGGGCGAGCTCCAGTCTCGGCGCTGAAGCCCGTGATGTTCAACGCAGCGGCTCCCGGCCGGCCGCCTCACACCTTGGGCAGCTCGTAGCCTTTGCGCCGTGGGCGGGACAGCATTGCGTTGGCCTGCGCGTCATTGCGAAAGCGCTCGGCCTTCGGATCCCATTCGAGTTTCCGGCCGCGCTCGCGGCAAATGGTGATCAGGTGGCAGAGGGTCGTCGAGCGGTGCGCCGCTTCCACGTGTGCGTTGGGACGGTTGCGCGTGCGGACGCACTCGAGGAAGTTCTCGATGTGCCAGCGATTCTCGCCCGGCCCTTCTGGCGTGTCCTCCGGTTTGTCTCCGATCAGCCCGGGCGGGTCCCATACGAGCGTGCCGCGCTTGATCTCCAGCGTTCCCTTTTCGCCAACGAAAATGGCGCCCAGATCAGAATGGTCCGGCCGCTTCTGCCCGGTGCACTTGAGCAGCGTTCCATTGGCATAGCGCAGGATGACGGGCGCCTGTTCGCCCTCGCCCTCCGGCCACAGCTCCACCGGGCCGGTGTCGTCCGTGCCAAGCGCGCACTGCACCTGATCGAGCGCATGCGTGCCCCAGCCGGAGACACCCCAGCTTTGGCCGCCGTTGTCGTAGTCCCACCACCAGGCCCAGCGGCGCTGGAGATCTTCGTGGTAGGGCCGCAGCTCGGTCTGGTTGCACCAGGCGTCCCAGTCGAGCCCTTCGGGCATGGGCATTTCCGGTTTCGGGGTCCAGCGTTTGGGCGGCTCGAAGTTGCAGGCGATGACTTCCTTCACGCGGCCGATGCCGCCTTCGCGGATGAGCCGGCTGGCCCAGGCATTGATCGGAATGGAACGCTGCTGCGTGCCGCACTGAAGCACGCGCCGGTAGCGCTGGACGGCGCGCCGCAGCAGACGGCCCTCCTCCACGGTGAGCGTCAGCGGCTTTTCGGCGTACACATCGAGTCCCGCCTGCATGCAGTGGATGGCGATGAGCACGCGCGCGTGCGTGGTCGTTTCGACAAAGACGGCGTCGAGCTTTTCGCCGTCGAGCATCCGCCGGTAGTCCTGATAGTGCCGCGCCTGCGCGTAGGAAGGGCGGATCTGCGCGGCCTTCTCGCATTGTGGCAGCCAGCAGTCGGCAAAGGCGGCGAAGTCCGCCCGCGGAAACTCCTCGTTCTGAAGGAGCCAGCGCCCGCGCCCGCCGAGGCCAATCATTGCCAGCCGCAGCCGGTCGTTGGCGCCCACAACGCGGAGGGAAGCGGCCGCCGTCGCCGCGCCGAGACAGAAGTGCCGCCGGAGCATATCGCTCCTTACGCTATCCGGTAAGCGGCGCTCCGTCAAGTGGCGGAGCGCCGTACAAGAGCAGGCAGGGATGAGGCAACAGCCCGGTTATCCCCGGGCCCTGGCCCGCTTGCGGCGGACCATGACGCCCGCCAGTCCGGCGCCGACCAGGGCATAGGTGGCTGGCTCCGGGATCTCGCCCCCCTCGCCGCGCACGAGGAAAGTCTCACCATTTGGTTCGAGCCGATGGGCATCGTCGGGGGCAAACGGCGAGTTGGACACGTAACCTGACTGAAGATCACCAAAGTCGCAGTGATCCCACTGATCCGAAAAATACGGTGCAGCGCATTTTCCGGGGCTTGGTGAGCCGAACTTCGTGAACAGATCGTTCAGATCCGTGAATGACGAGAGCCATTCGGAATCAGTCGGCAGACGAAAGCCGTGATGCAGCGTGATGGTTCCGCATCCACCGGGGGCGCATGGGGCGGCATAGACCCATTCGAGCCCCCCTGCGGAAACAATGAGGTTCGACGGCGGATCGATGCCTATCAAGGCGGCTGCGGAGGCGGTCATGCTACAGGCCGCAACCAGGCCTGCAAGAAGAATTGTGATTTTCAAGGTTCTCCTCCTGCTGAACTACCCGGGCTGAGCGCCCGGCCGTCCGTGACCCGAGGGCCACGGCATGCGGTCAGGGTGGGAAAGAAGTCAAGAAAATTCGCCATGCGCTCGAGAACGGTCCGTGGGCGTCGGCACAAGACCTGCTCCGCCCCGGGACGGCAGGGGCAGCGGGCCGCCGGGCGGTGGAATAATGGCAGCATGAAGTCCCGCCATGTTTCGATCTTGCTTCTGGCATGCGGCTCCGCGCTGGCGCAGGACCCGCCGTTTCTTACCGAGCCCGGCTGGCAGCCGCTGCTGAACGGGCGCGACCTGGCCGGCTGGCACGCGCAGAATCCGAAACAGCCTCACGAGTGGATGGCGGTGCGCGGCATCCGCTTCGACCGCTGGTACGCCCCCAAGCAACTGTTCGGCGTGGGCGAGGGCGGTGATCGAATTTATAACGGAAAAACCGGCCGCACGCAGAATCTGGTCACCGAAAGAAAATTTGGCGACATCGAGCTGTATCTCGAATTCATGATCCCGCGCGGCTCCAATTCGGGCGTCTATCTGCACGGGCTGTACGAAGTGCAGATCCTCGACAGCTTCGGCTACACGGACCTCACCACCGGCGACTGCGGCGCCATCTACCACCGCTGGATCAACGAGCGCCCCGTCGGCGGTTCGCCGCCGCGCGTCAACGCCATGCGCAATGCCGGCGAGTGGCAGAGCTACCACATCTGGTTCCGCGCGCCGCGCTTCGACAAATCCGGCCGGAAGATCGAAAACGCCCGGTTCCTGCGGGTGATGTTCAACGGCGTGATGGTGCAGGACAACGTGGAGGTAGACGGGCCGACGCGCGCCCACATGGACATTCCCGAAGCCCCGGAGAACCCGATCATGCTCCAGGGCGACCACGGGCCCGTCGCCTTCCGCAACATCTACTGGCGCCCGCTGGGAGAGCTGCCGTGGCGATGAGCGGCTGGATCGACATCAGCACGCCGCTGCGCGCGGGCATGACCGTCTGGCCGGGCGACGGACCGCCGCGGATCGAGCGCGTGCAGTCATTCGAGCACGGCGGCGCCTACAACCTGACGCGGCTCGCCATGAGCGCGCACACGGGCACGCACATGGATGCGCCGCTGCACTTCCTGCGGGATGGTCGGGCGATCGACACGCTGCCGCCAGAGGTGATGATCGGGCCGGCGCGCGTGGTCCGCGCGCACGGCAATGTGATCGGCGCGGCGGACGTGCCGGATGAGCTTGAGCCCGGCGCGCGGGTGCTGTTCCGCACGCGGAACAGCGAACGGAACCTGTTTGCCGGAACATTTTTTGAGGATTATGTTTTCCTTGGCCGGGACGCGGCGGAAAAGCTTGTGGAGGCGCGCGCCTTGCTGGTGGGCATCGACGCGCTCTCGGTAAGCGGCTTCCACGAGGACCCGGCAGGAACGCACCGGGTGCTGCTCGGCGCGGGCGTATGGATCCTCGAAGGAATCTGCCTGAGCGGCGTGGAGCCGGGCGATTATGAACTCGTGTGCCTGCCGCTGCGCCTCGAGGGCGCCGACGGCGCGCCGGCGCGGGCGCTGATCAGGCCGGTTCGCCGTCCCGGTGAGGCCTGACCCCGGATCGCTCCGGCGGCCGCTTGTAGCGTTCCACGCCCGCGCCGGTGCGGCCCCGGGCTGTCGTTTCGAGCACCGAGCGGATCTCCTCCGCCGTCATCTTCCGGAACGCTCGCAGAGCCGCGACGTTGTGCTCCAGCTGCTGAACTGTTTCGACGCCGGAGACCAGCGTGTCGACATCCTGGCTCCAGGCAAAGCGGAGACATTCATCAATGCCGGCCACGTTCTGCGCAGTGATCTGCCCCATGGCGTTTGATTTCATGGCGATGACGCCCAACCCGCGCCGCCGCGCCTCCGGCAGCACGGCCCGAAGGAAGCTCAGGTAATGGGGGTCGACGAGGTTGACCGGCATCTGCACCGTCTCCCATTCATCGCTGGACCGCAGCAGTCTGAGGTGAATGGCCGGGTCGCGGTGCCCGGTGAAACCGATATGGCGCACCTTGCCCTGTTTTTTCGCGAGAACAAACGCCTCCAGCGCCCCGTTGGGACCAAGGATCTGATCCACCTCCCGGTGCTCGCTCACCTGATGGCACTGCCAGAGATCGATGAAGTCCGTTTTCAGACGGCGCAGCTGCTGCTCGAGCACGCGCAATGCGCCATCGCGCGAGTAGATTTCGCACTTGGTCATCAGCACGATCTTCAGCCTGTCGACGCCGGCAAAGGCGCGGCCGAGAATCTCATCGCTGCCTCCGCGGTGATAGGCGTTGGCGCTGTCGTAGAAGTTGATACCGAGCTCGAAGGCGCGACGGAGGATCCGCAGCGCCTCCTGCCCGCCGTTGACGTTCATGTGGTAACCGCCGACGGCGATGCGTGTGACGCGCATCCCGCTACGGCCCAGCACGGCCGCAGGCAGCGGACCGTCCGCGGCAAGTGGGACGGCTGACGCTGCCGCGATTCCAAGAAATGTGCGCCGTTGCATGCCCTTGTTCTCCTTTCAGGCCGGGCAGGACAGCCTGAGGGTAGAATAAGGCAGATCGGGGTTTTCTTCGCGTGGCATTTTTCCGCAATTTCGGCGTTGTGTGCGCGGCCTGCGCGCTGACAGCCGCTGCGCAGCCGCAGCCGGGCGCGCTGGCGCAGCTGAGCGCGGGCTTCCAGCAGTTGAGCCGCCGCGTGCATCCTTCAGTGGTCCGCGTCAGCACCGTGGGCTACCGGCAACTGGAACCCGAGGAAAGCGACGAGTCCGGCGTGGCGGCGCGGCAGCAGAGCTCGGGCTCCGGCGTCATCATTGACGCCGAGGGCTACATCGTCACCAATGCCCATGTGGTGGTTGGCGCGCAGCGTGTGCAGGTGACGCTGGCCCCGCCGGCGGACGGGCCGCGCTCGCGCACGCGTTCGGTTCGCGCCGAAGTGGTGGGGCTGGATCTTGAAACGGACGTCGCCCTGCTGCGCGTCCAGGAAAAGGGCCTGCCGGCGCTGGAGTTGGGCGACTCCGACCGGGTGGAGCAGGGCCAGCTCGTCTTTGCCTTCGGCAGCCCGCTCGGGCTGGACAACAGCGTGACGATGGGCGTGGTCAGCTCGCCGGCGCGCCAGTTGCGGCCGGACGACCCGATGATCTACATCCAGACCGATGCGCCGATCAACCCGGGCAATTCGGGCGGTCCGCTGGTCGACACCGAAGGCCGCGTTATCGGCATCAACACGATGATCCTTTCCCAGTCCGGCGGCAACGAAGGCATCGGCTTCGCGGTGCCGTCCAATATCGTCGCCAGCGTGGTCGAGCAACTCCGCCGCAGTGGACGCGTCGTCCGCGGCGACATCGGCGCCACCGTGCAGGCGATCACGCCGACACTGGCCGATGGCTGGAAACTGCCGCGCGACTGGGGCGTTGTGGTGGCGGACGTCGAACCGGAGCGGGAGGCGGACGCTGCCGGGCTCCGCGTCGGCGACGTCATCGTTGCGGCCAACGGCCGTGACATCGACAACGCCCGCCAGTTCAACCTGAGCCTGTACCGCCCGGTGGTGGGCCAGACCATGACACTCGATGTGCTGCGCGGCGGGAACAAGATCCGGCTGGAGGTGCGCATCGCCGAGCGCCACGACGAGGCTTCCACCTACGCCGAGCTGGCCAGCCGCGAAGAGAACCTGATTGCCGAGCTCGGCATCTTTGCCGTCGACCTGACGCCGGCGCTGCGCGAACAGCTCGCCCCGGCGCGCAGCGAAACCGGCGGCGTGCTGGTGGCGGCGCGCCACGCCGACAGCGCGGTGCTCGAGGAGGGCTTCCGCGCCGGCGACCTGATCTACGCGGTGAACCGGATGCCGGTGCGCAACGTGGCCGAGCTGCGCGCCTTTCTGCGGAAGCAGAAATCCGGCGCCGCGCTGGCCTTCCAGGTGGAGCGCAACGGACGGCTGCGGTTTGTGAGTCTGGAACTGCCGTAGCGGACGGACTTCACCCCGCCGCCTGCTGCTGCATCGCCGCCTGAAGGGGATCCTCGTTGAACGAGTAACCGAAGCCGCGGACGCTGCGGATGAAGCACAGCGCACGGTCTTCGCCCTCCAGCTTCTGCCGCAGGCGCAGGATGTAGACGTCCACGGTGCGATCCGTGACGGCGCGGTCGTGGCCCCAGACGGCATCCAGCAGCTGTTCACGGCTGAAGACGACGCCCGGGCGCGACATCAGGAACTCGAGCAGCCGGAACTCGGTGGCGGTCAGCGGCACAGGCCGGCCGTCCAGCGTCACCCGGCAGGAGGCGCGGTCGAGCTGAAGGGGCCCCGCCTGCAAGGGCCGCGCCGGGGGCTGCGCCTGGCGGAATTGCAGTTTGACGCGCGCAATCAGCTCGCGGACGAAGAACGGCTTCACGATGTAGTCGTTCGCGCCGAGCTCCAGACCGAGGATGCGGTCCGTCTCCGAGGCGCGCGCGGTGAGGAAAATGATCGGAATGTGCGCCAGCTCGGGCCGGCTCCGGATGCCCTTGCAGATGTCAAGCCCGTCTGAATCCGGCAGCATGATGTCGAGGATGATCAGATCCGGCCGCTCCTGCCGGACCATCTCCACGGCCCCGCGTCCCGTTTGCGACCCGACCACCAGGAACCCCTCTTTTTCGAGGTTGTACTTCAGCAGCGCGAAAAGATCCGTATCATCCTCGATGAGAAGAATTTTCTTCATGAGCCCTTGTCCCTATTGTCACAGATACCGACTTTTCGTTACAGAAGCATGACGATTTCGTGACAAGGAGACTAACCAGGCCAAATCGGGCCTTTCGTGAGCCATGCAGACGGTCCAGGGGCCGGGGGCGCCCGGCCTCCGAAGACGGGGCCGTTCAGACGCTCTTCGGGTCCGGATGCACCCAGGGGGAACGGTAGGGCCGCGCGAGCAGGCGGTTGGCCTCGTCGTCGCCGCGCACGCGCCCGGCGGCGGCGTCCCAGTGGAGCGTGCGCCCGGTTTGTGCAGAGAGATTGGCCAGGATGCAGGCGGCGGTGGAGATGTAGCCCTGCTCGATATCGGCCACGGGGCGGCGGCCGTTGTCGATGGCCGAAAGCAGGTCCATCATGTGGTAGCGGATGGCCGGAGCGACGTGGCGCTCGAGCCGTTCTTCGGTCTTGTCCTCGGGGTATTGCTCGAGTTCGTAGGTCACGTCGCGGTGCACGGGCTGGCCCTCGTTGGGGATGAAGTCGTAGGAGTAGACACTGGCCTTGAGGACGCCCTTTTCGCCGTAGAAAAATGCGGCCCACGGATATTTGGGATCGGGAGGCGGGCCCCAGGTGCGGTGCGTCCAGACGATGTCGAGCCCGTCGTGGTGGAAGATGGCCGTCTGGGTGTCGCTGATGTTGCCCTTGCCCTCGCGGGTCACATAGATGCCGCCGGAGCTGGAGACGGACGCCGGCCAGCCGAGATCGAGCATCCAGCGCACCATGTCGTACATGTGAATGCACATGTCGCCGACGATGCCGTTCGAATACTCCATAAACTGGCGCCAGCGCCCCGGGTGCAGCATGGGATTGTAGGGGCGCATGGGCGCCGGGCCCACCCACATCTCGTAGTCGAGCCACGCGGGCGGCTGCGTGTCCGGCGGGTTCTCGCGCGAGCGCATCGGGTAGTAGCAGCAGATTTCGACGTGGCCGATGCGGCCGAGCCTGCCCAGGCGGATGAATTCATCGCGCGCCTCGATGAGGTGCGGCGTCGAACGCCGCTGCGTGCCTACCTGCACCACGCGGTTGTACCTGCGGGCGGCGGCGAGGATCGCCTGCCCCTCGATGACGTCGACGCTGATGGGCTTTTGCAGATACAGGTGGCAGCCGGCGCGGAGAGCCTCAATGGCGGTGAGCGCGTGCCAGTGGTCGGGCGTGGCGATGAGAACGATGTCGAGGTCGCGCTCCTTCAGCATTTCGCGGTAATCGCGGTAGAGCCGGGGCCGCCGCTTCGAGCGCTGCCGCTCGGCGGTGCGATCGGCCGCCTGTTCCAGCATCCGCTGGTCGACGTCGCACAGCGAGACGACTTCGACGTTGGCGATCTGGATGAGCCGGAACAGGTCGCACTTGCCGTACCAGCCGGGACCGATCACGCCGACGCGGCGTACCTTGTCGCGGTCGTAAGGCGGCTGGGGCGGGTTGGCGGCGGCGCGGGGCGCGGCGAGAATCGCCGGCGCTCCCTGAAGAAACGATCTGCGATCCAGGGCCATGCTAAGAGTATATCCGCGCCAGCGCGGCCGGAAGGCAACAGGTATGCGGTTTCGCACGTCGAACAGGAGTTGGGGGCTCTTGGATGATCGGGCCTGACCCGCACACTCGCGGCAATTTTGGGGAATGCGCCTTGCCGTATGCTGAATTTACGGTGGATGCGCCAACACGCGATCTGCGCCTGGACGCCAGCCGGCTGGAGAGCCTGCTCGAGTCGGCCAGGATCCTGGGCTCCTCGCTCGACCTGCACGAACAGCTCAAACACCTGATGCGCACGGTGATGGGGCGCCTGCTGGTGACGCGCGCTCTCATCGCGTTGCGCGATGGCGAAGGCTGGCGCGCCGCCGCTGTGCGGGGATTCAAAGAAATCAGCGAAGGCGACCCGGTGGAGCCGGAACGGCTGGCCGCGCTGGGGCTGACCCTTCAGATCCCGATCGGCGAGGGCGCGCGCGAGGCCGGCTTTCTGGCGCTGCCGCCACCGCGGCGGCCAGGCTGGCCGGACGATCAAAGCGAGCGCGAGTTTCTGGAAGCGTTGCTTTCGCTGGCCTCAGCGACCATTGAAAACGCGCTCGCACACGAGGAGATCGTCGAGGCGAACCGCGAACTGGCGCAGAAGATTCACGAGTTGAACACGCTCGTGGAGCTGGCCCGCGCCTTTTCGGCGACGATCGACCCCGAAGAGGTGGCGCGCATCCTGATGCTCACCCTGAGCGGGCGGTGGACCGTGCGGCGGCACGCGCTGGTGGCCTGGCCGCCGGGGCAGCCGCCGCTGAAGCTGGCGCGCAACGTGAGCGAGCCGGACCTCGAACGGTGGCGCGCGCTCGCGGAAGGAGCCGCCGAGCCGCTACGGGATGGAGAATTTCTGCTGGTCCCGCTGCGCAGCGGCGAGACCACGGTCGGGGTGGTAGCGCTAGGCCCGCCCGCCACCGGCAATGAGTATACGGCCGAGGACGTCGAGTTCTGTTCGGCGCTGGTGGCGCAGGCATCGGTGGCGCTGGACAACGCCTGGCGCTTCCAGGACACGCTCTACCGGCGGCAGATGGAGCGCGAGCTCGAGCTGGCCTCGGCGATCCAGCGCGACCTGTTCCCGAAGCAGTTGCCGGAGGTGCCCGGGCTCGAGCTGGCGGCGGCGAACCGCCAGGCGCGCCTGGTGGGCGGTGACTACTATGATGTGCTCGGCGACCCGCAGCGGCCGCTGCTGTGCGTGGCCGACGTCGCCGGCAGAGGCATCTCGGCCTCGCTGCTGATGGCGACCATTCAGGCCACGCTGCGCGCGCTGCTCGTGTTCCCGCTCGAGCTGACCGAGCTGGTCAACCGGGCCAACGCGCTGCTTTGCGGTTCGATGCCCGGCAACCGCTACGCCACGCTGTTCACGGCGCGGTATGACGCGCGCTCGGGAACGCTCGAATACGTCAATGCCGCACAGTGCCAGGCCATCGTCGTGCGCTCCGGTGGCCGCGTGGAGCTGCTCGACGCCACCGGGCTTCCCATCGGGATGTTTCCCGGGATACAGTATGAGTCGCAGCCGCTGGCGCTGGAGGCGGGCGATGTGCTTGTCGTTTACTCGGACGGCGTGACCGACGCCCAGGCCCCCGGCGGAGAAGAATTCGGCCTGGAGCGGCTGCTTGATTGCGTCCGGCGGCTGGCCGGCCGCACGGCGCAGGAGATCTGCGATGGCGTGCTGGAGGCGGTGAGCCGGTTTGTGGAGGAGACGCCGCAGTACGATGACATCACCGTGATGGTCGTGCGGCGTGTGTCTGCGTCCGGATGAGCGATCTCGAAAGGATCCTTCAACCCTTTGAGGCGTTCCTGGGCCTGCCGTGGAAACGGCGGTTTTGGGGCCTGTTGCTGCTGGGCGCGCCGCTGGCGCTCGCGCTCGGCTTCTGGATTCACGAGCACCGCACGCGCGGGCCGGGCTTCCGGATGATGATCGACCGGCAGCGCGCCGTCGAGGCGGCGCGTCAGGAAGCGCGCCGGCACGGCCTGGAAGTCAACGGCTGGCGCGAACACGTGCGCTTCGAGATCCGTTCGGCGAACCTCGCCTACTACCGGCTGCGCGACGTGGGCCCGCACTTCCGCGTGCGGCGATTCCTGCCGGAGGCGGTGGCGCAGGTGCTGCTGGTGAAACCGGACTACGGCCTCTGGCTGCGGGCCGATGTCGGCCCGCGCGGCTTTGTCACCGATCTTCGCGTGGGCGGGCGCGACCTGCGCGGCCCGGCGGAGCTGCCGCCGGAAGAGCTTTCCCGCGCCACCGCCGAAGCGGAGCTGAAGGAGTGGGTCGGCGGCATGGCGGTACGGTTCCTCGGCCAGCCCGAGTCGAGCGTCACCTCCGAGGCCGGCGTGGCCGGCGCGCGCCGCTACACCTGGCGCGTCGAGCCGCGAAACGCGCCGGGCGTCGAGCTGGCGATGCGGATTGACGTGCTCGGCGACCGCGTCGTGGGCCGTTCGGTCGAGCCCGTTTACTCGTCGGAGATCCTTGAGACCGCCGTGTCCCGGCCCTCGGCCGCCGCCGACTCGCTGAACGCACTCCGGCTGCTGCTGATCGTCTTCCTCGCCGTTTATGCCTGCTACCGCTACGCCCGCCGCGCCATCGAGCACGAAGCGCCGCATGGCCGCGCGCTCCTGCTGATGGCCTGTTTCACCGGCGCAAGCCTGCTGCTCGCCATCGCCGATCCGGACTCGCTGGGCGAGCGCTTCGACGCACAACAGTTCACCGCTGCCGCCACTGCCTTCCGGTGGACCCTGCTGACGCTGACTTCGGCGCTGGTGGGCGCGGTGTTGGGCATCGCCTACGGCGCAGGCGAAAGCGAATTGCGGGAAGGGTGGCCCGGCAAGTTGACCTCGCTCGATGCCGCGCTCACCGGCCATGTCTTCTCATCCAACATCGGCGTCTCGGTGTTGGCCGGGCTTGTCTGGGCCTCCTGGCTGTTCTGTGCGGTGGTGCTGACGCGCGCCCTCATGAACGCGGGCCTGACCGAGCAGACGCTGAAGGCCATCGGCTTCACGTTCGGCCGCTGGCCTTTGCTGGAACTGTTCACGGACACGCCACTGCGGGCGGTCTCGCTGAGCGTCTTTGTCCTGCTGGCGCCGCTCACGTTCCTGCGGCGCCATGTGAGGCTGTCCCCGCTGCGCGTGCTGTTGCTGGCCGCCATCGCCCTGCTGTTGAGCTACCAGGGCCGGCCGGCCGAGACCTTCGTACCGGCCGCGTGGATCGAATCTTCGGCCGTGGCCGCAGCGGTGCTGCTGGCCTTCCACTGGTTCGACTACCTTGCGGCGGTGACCGCCTCGGCCGGACTCAACCTGCTGTTGCAGATCGCTGCGCTGCTGGCCACGGCCCCATACTGGCGCGAGCGGCTGGACATGGTGGCGTTGACGGCCGGAACGCTGGCGCTTCTGGCCGCCTCCGCGGCGTGGCTCGGCAGGCGGTATTCCGACGAGCAGGTCCGGCCGGCGCACGCCAGGCGTCTGGCCGAGCGGCTGGGTCTGGAAGCGGAAATCGCCGCCGCCCGCGAAGCACAGCGGATGCTGTTGCCCGCCGCCAGGCCCGAATTGCCGGGTCTGTCCATCGCGGCGGTTTGCCGCGCCGCGCAGGAGGTCGGCGGGGACTTCTATGATTTTTACCCGCGGCCCGACGGGAAGCTCTGCGTGGTGGTGGCCGAGGGTGGCAGTGATGGACTGGCCTCGGCGATGACGATCGCGCTGGCCAAGGGCTTCCTGATGTACGAGAACGCCGCCGGCTCGCCGGTGGACGAGGCGCTGATGCGGCTCGAAAAAGAACTGGGCGGGGTCCTTCACCGCAGTGGCGAAAAGATCGGCGTCGGCATGGCGCTCATCGACCCCGCCACGGGCGCGCTGGAACTGGCCCGCGCCGGCGCCTGGCCGCGCATCTTCATCCGCCGCCGCGCACAGCTTGCCGCCGAGCGGGCGCTGCCCGTATGGATGGCCGGCATGACGCTCGACGTCTACCGCACGCGGCTGGAGCCCGGCGACGCGTTGCTGATCTGCACGGACGGTCTTTTCCGGCTGCCGGCGGAAGGCGAAGGCAGGCTCCCGGAGCGGCTGCTGGAAAGCCTGCCCCCGGAGGAGCCGCCTGAGCTTCAACCCTGGCTTGAGAACGCGCTGGCACGGCTGTCGCCCAGGCCGGCGGGAATGCCGCTGGAAGACGATCTGACGGCGGTCCTGCTCTGCCTGTGCCCGCGAACCGGCGCCCGGGAGGCTGCCGCATGATGCGCCCCGTCGCCGCCGCCACAGCGCTCGTGGGTTTTCTCCTGCTGTGGCATCTGATGCCGCGCCATGATGCGGCGCTCGGCGACACGAGAGTCACCATCGGCCGCAGGGAAGCCATTGAGACGGCCATTCAGTGGGCCCGGCAGCACGGGGTGGACGTCCGGGGATGGCGCTTCGCCGTGGGCAGCGAGGTGGATCCGTTGCTGATGCGCATCCGACGCGCATCGCCCAGAAGCCGCGTGGCCGGAACCTTCACGCCCATCCGCTTCCGTGTGCTCGCCTACAACAGCCGCGGAGACGCCGTGCTGATCACGATGACCGCCAATGGCCGCCCCCTCTCGTTTCTCGACCGGCGCGCAAGCTTGGCCGGCGAGCCGTTCGACAACGCCGCCGAGCTCGAGCTGGTGCGGCTGGCCGGCGTCAACGCCGGCGAGTTCGTGCGCACCGCAGACAACGTGCGCACGCTCGAAGGCAGCCGCAGCGCCTGGGAGTGGCTGGACCCGGCGCTGAACGGCGTGCTGGCGCGTGTCGTGGTGATCACGCGCAACGGCCGTGTCGTCAACAGCAGCTACGAGTTTTCCGCAACGCCGGAGGCCGCCGGCGGAGTGCCGCCCGGAAGGCCCTGGACAAGGGTTCTGCTGATGACGCTTTCAGCTGCGGCCGCGGCGGCGCTGGCCGGCATTGCGATCTGGTCGCTGTTTGTCAGCCTGATGCGCCGCACCGATCAGCTCGCCTTTGCCGCGCGGTTCCTTTGGATTCCTGCCGTGGCGGCGGCATCAGCGTTTCTGTCGGGCAGCTACCAGAACCAGGCCCTGCTGGATTCCTTCAGTGAAGGCCTGGTAGGCGACACGCGGCTGCCGATGGGCATCACGGTGGCGCTCCTGGCGTTGCTGGGCGTGTTCCTGCTGGTGGCGGCCGGCTACGCGTCCGTGCCCCGGAAGCAGATGCGCCTTTGGGCGCCGGCGGCGCTGATGGTCCGTGGGCACTGGAAGAACCGCGAGGCCGCCGCGCAGGTCTGGACCGGCATCGCGGTGGGCGCTCTGATTGGAGCGGCGCCGTACTGCATCGCTGCGGCCGCCGGCGGGCCGCGCGTCCGGTTTCTGGAAGGCGTGGGTCTGTTGACTGCCCCGTGGCCGCCGCTGGAGGCCCTCGATGGACTTACCGCGGCGTGGGAGGTCTATCTGATCGTCGTCTTCTTCGCACCCTGGCTGGCCGGGCGGGTGCGGAAGTCCTGGCAGTGGTGGGCCGTGCTGCTGGCAGCAGGCGCGCTTGTGTCTTCCCTGCCCCGCTCTCCGTTTCCTCCGGGCCACTGGGGCAATCTGGCCAGCGGCGCGCTGATGACGGCCGGCTATCTGGCCGTCTACCGCCAGGCTGGAATGCTGGGCGCCTGGTTTGCCCCGTTTGGCATGTATGGCACGGTGCAGGGCATCCGCCTCCTGCATCTGGCCGCCCCGTCGTTGCAGTCGGCCGGATGGCAGATGCTGGCGCTGGTGTTCGGCATCGGGCTGGCGGCGCTGGCCGCGTCTTTCACGATGCCGGCTGCGGACATCGAGGGCATGGTGGAGAGGATGAGCGAGGCCGCCGCCGCGCCGCCCCGCTCGCAGCGCGAGAGGTTGCGTGCGGAGTTCGAGGTCGCGCGGCGCGCGCAGCGCGACCTGTTGCCTTCGGCCCCTCCGGACATCCCCGGTTTCGATGTGGCCGGCGTCTGCCATCCGGCGCTGGAGGTCGGCGGCGACCTCTACGATTACCTGCCCTGCCCGCACCGCCGCTGGATGTTGTGCGTCGCCGATGTCTCCGGAAAAGGTCTGGGCGCGGCCCTTTATATGACGCTGCTCAAAGGGATGTTGGCATCGGCGGCGCACCACGACCCGCCGCTGGCGCTGCTGGCGGCGCGGCTCAACCAGGCCGTGGCGGGCGCGGGCCGCGGACGCATGTTCATCACCCTCTCGCTGCTCAGGCTGGATCCCGCCAGCCGCTGTGCCGAACACCTGCGCGCCGGCCACAATCCGCCCATCCTGTGGCGCGCGGCCACCGGCCAGTGCGAGTTTCTCCGGCCGCGCGGCATCGGTCTGGGGCTTGCGGCCAATGCGGCGTTCGACGACAACCTGGAGATCCAGACCGTCGAGCTCGCCCCTGGCGATGTCATCGTGATGTACTCTGACGGCGTGACGGAAGAGATGGACACCGAGGGGCGCCTTTTCGGCGAGCAGCGCCTCATGGAGATCATCTGCGGTCACGCCCGCCGGGGCGCGGCGGCGCTCGCCGATGAGATCATGAGGGAAGCCGGCAGCTTCCGGGGCGCCACCGAGCTGCACGATGACTGGACGCTGCTTGTGCTGCGCTGCCGCCCCGTCGCGGCGCCGGCGGACGCGCCGCCTCCGGGCCAGACCAACGAGGGATAAAGGAGCCGTGACACGCAGCTTTTCCATCGAGACGAAAAACCACGGCCCGGTGCGGGTCATTGCCGTCCGAGGCTACCTGGACGCCCACACCGCGCCGCAGTTTGAGAACGCGGTCGCCGCGGAGTTGCGCGAGGGCCATTGCCGGATCGTCGTCGACTGCACCGAGCTCGACTACATCTCCTCGGCCGGCCTCGGCGTCTTCATGACGTTCATCGACGAAGCGCGGCAGGCGGGCGGGGACATCAAACTCGCCGCCATTCAGCCGAAGGTCTATCAGATCTTCGACGTGCTCGGCTTTCCGGCGCTGTTCGACATCCAGCCCAGCGTCGAGCAGGCCGTCGCGCGGTTCGAACAGGCGCAGGAGAAGGCCTGACGCGATGGCGAGCTTTGAGCGCACCTTCTGCCTTCAGGTCCCGTCGTCGACGGAGAACCTGGCGCTCATCCGCGAATTCGTCGCCGCCATCGGCGAGCAGGCGGGCTTTAACGACAACGAAATCGCCCGCCTCGCCCTGGCCGTGGACGAAGCCTGCACGAACGTCATTGAACATTCCTATGAAAACGAAGCCACCCACGAAGTCACCGTGCGCGTGACCGTCGACGACGAAGAGATCGTCTTCGAGGTGATCGACCGTGGCAAGTCATTCGACCCCACGCAGGCGCCGGTGCTTCCGGTGGAAGAGCTCATCCGGCAGCGCCGCAGCGGCGGCCTCGGGCTGCGGCTGATCCGAACCATCATGGACGATGTCCAGTACCGCATCGTACCGGGCGAAAAGAACGAACTCAGGATGGTGAAAAAGCGGCGCCCTGCCGCCCCCGGCCCGGCTACGCCAGCGCCCGGCGCACCTCGCTGAGCACCTCCTCCACAGTGCGCCCTGGAGCGCGGATGACCGTCGCCGGCGCGGGCCCGGCCGGCGCCCAGCGCGCCACGGCGCGCTCGCAGGCGTATCCGTTGAACACGCACACCTGGGCGACGCCGGCGGCGGCGGCCACATGCTGGCCGGCCGAGTCGTAGCCGGCGTAAAACGCCGAAGCGGCGATCACCGCAGCGAAGGATGCAAACGGCCCTTCATGAATGCCGACGCGAGCGCCGCGCGCCTGCGCCCGCTCCGCCGCGCGCCGCACGCGCTCCTCTTCCTCGCTGCCGGGCGCGCCCGCATCCACCATCACCAGCCCCCAGCGGCGGGACAGCAAAAGCAGCAGCTCTTCCTCGAACGGATCCTCCACGCGCTTGGCCGGATTCTCGCCCACGCCGAGGCTCGCGGCCGCCACCGGCTGCGATCCGAAGCCGCAGGTAAACTTCGGCTGGAGCCACGGGACGGCTTCTTCGACTCCCAGCACGCGGCGAACCCAGTCTGTGACAAGCGCCGTCAGCGACTCGTTCCCGGCGCCGCCGTAGCCGCGCGACTCAAACAGAAAATGCCTCTCGGGATCGCACACCGGCAGCAGCCCGAGCTGCGTCAGCCGCGAGTCCGGATCCAGCACCAGGACATCCGGCCCGCGGAACGCTTCTTCCAGCACGCCGCGCACTGCGAGCCGCTCGGACAGCGTTCCCTGCCGCGGATACTCGACCGGCAGATGGCGAAGCCCCGGCGCGCGCTCGAAGAGCTCCCACGCCTTGCGTGGTCCGGCAAAGAAGATTTCCGCCTGCGGGAAGCGCTGCCGCGCGGCATCGAGCACCACTGAGGTGATGGCCACGTCGGCGCCAAGCGTCACGCGCGAGAGCACGTAAACGCGCGCGGGCTCAAACTCAGCCGGCCGCACGCGCCGCACCGCCTGGTAACGCGCAAACAGATCGTCCGCGTTCTGTTCCGGCATCGCCAGCGCAAGCACGCGGCTGAAAAGGCGCGCATAGGCGTCGCACAGCGCCGGCTCAAAGCGGTCCGCCAGCGGCTCGGCCAACCCGGCAAACAGCGCGCGCGAGGCGGCAGCGGCGTGGATCGGATCCGGGTCGAGCGCCGCCGCGGCCAGCCGTTCCACGGGCTCGGCCGGCGGTATTTCCCCTCTCAGGCAGGCGGCGAGCAGCTCCGCAGCCAGTTCACCGGGCGAAGTACTTGCCAACGATCAGCTCCAGCTTCTTCAGAGTGGCGGGCGGCACGGCCTTGCGGTCCGTGATCAGCGCGTGCTCCAGCGCACGGCTGCAAATGCAGTGCCGCGGCGCGTTCACGTCCAGCAGCCGCACCGCCGCACGCACCACCCGGGCGGCGTTTTCGGCGTTGTGTTGCAGGTTGCGGACGATATCAGCCACGGTGACGGCGTCGTGCTCGGGATGCCAGCAGTCATAGTCAGTGACCATGGCCACGGTCGAATAGCAGATCTCCGCCTCGCGCGCCAGCTTCGCCTCCTGGAGGTTCGTCATCCCGATCACGTCCATGCCCCAGCTCCTGTATAGGTTCGACTCGGCCTTCGTCGAAAAGGCCGGTCCTTCCATGCACAGGTAGGTGCCGCCCAGTTTCGAGGGCACGCCGGCGTCCCGACAGGCCTCGTGCAGCAGCCGCATGAGCACCGGGCACACCGGGTCGGCGAAGGAGATGTGCGCCACCAGGCCCTCGCCGAAGAAGGTGGAGATGCGCCCGCGCGTGCGGTCGACGAACTGGTCCGGGATGACGAAATCCAGCGGCTTGTGCTCCTCCTTGAGGCTCCCGACGGCCGACAGCGAGATGATCCACTCCACTCCAAGCTGCTTGAAGCCGTAAATGTTGGCGCGGAAATTCAGCTCGGAGGGGCTGATGCGGTGGCCGCGCCCGTGCCGCGCCAGAAACGCTACCGGCTTGCCCTCCAGCTCGCCCACGATGTAGGCGTCTGAGGGATCGCCGAACGGGGTGGTCAATTTCACTTCCTGCTGGACGGAGAACCCGGGCATGGAGTAAAGCCCGCTGCCGCCAATCACGCCGATCTTCGCGCTCGTCATGCTCATACGCTCCTGATGATCCTACAGCCGCCGCGGCGCGCGCCAGCGCCTCAGACGATCTCTTCGCGCACGGCGTCCCAGATGACGCTGCGGCCCAGCCGGTAGCTCTCCACCGCCATGCGGCAGGCAATGGAGACGCGGAAGCCCAGCTCAAAAGGACAGGCCGGCTCTCCGCCCTGGCGGATGCAGCGGAAGAAGTCCTCCATCAGCGCGTGCTGCGGCGCGCGGGCCGTTCCCAGACGTTCCTCGCGGTCCTTCACATTGACCCGCTGCGGCAGCCAGCGGATCTGGCTTGCTTTCTGAATGGTCCCGTCGGTGCCGAGCACGTCCTCGCCGGATCCAAGCCGGTCGTTGCCGAAGCCCGAATTCCAGCTGATCAGCATCTCTTCGGGTTGTTCCAGCGTGACGCACATCGTGTCCGGCACCTCGCGGCCGTCCTTCCAGAGGTAAATTCCGCCGGTCATGGTGGCTCTTTTCGGGATTCCCAGAGCGAGCGCCTTGTACCAGAACGCGATCTGGTGGCACATGTTTTCGTAAACATTTCCTCCGGAATAATCCCAGAAAAAGCGCCAGTTGATGTAGCGGTTTGCGTCGAAAGGCCGCTCGGGCGCCTCGCCCAGGAAGGCTTTCCAGCGGATGTTTTCCGCGGTCATGTCCGGATACACGGGCCGCGCCCACTGCGGCCGGCCGTGCGGCGTGTTCCGGTACATGGTCATGTGGATCGCCGTGATCTTTCCCATCGGCTCCTCGGCCAGGAAGCGCCGCGCGTCGGCCATCATGCCGGACGCGCAGGACTGATGGCCGATCTGGACGACACGGCCGCGGGCGCGGGAAAAAGCCTCCCGCATTTTCTTCGCATGCGCGACGGTGAAGGCCATCGTTTTTTCGAGATAGACGTGCTTGCCCGCCTCGAGCGCGGCCACGAAATGCTCGCAGTGGAGGTGCTGCGGCGTGGCGATCAGCACGGCGTCCACGGAACCATCCTCAAGCAGGGAGCGGTAGTCGGTGAATGTCTTCGCCTGCGGCGCAATGGCCCGCGCCTCCTCGAGCCGACGCGAATAAACATCCGCCGCCGCCACGATCTCGACGTTTTCGCACGCCAGCGCCTGCCGCATCAGTTCCTGTCCCCGCGAGCCGGGCCCGATGATGCCCACCCGGATGCGGTCGTTCGAGCCGAGAACGGATGCCGGCGCAGCCAGGCTGGTAGCCAGCCCGCTGGCCAAGGTGCCAAGAAAATTCCGCCGTGAGGCCATGCTGGCATCATAGCGAACGCTGCCGCCGGCCGCCCGCATCTGGCAGAATGGGGATCGACCCGGTCGCACCATGCGCATTTTGCAACCCGCAAGCGAGAAAGAACTGGCCGACGCGCTGGCCGCCGCGGCCGTCGCCGGCGAAACGGTGGAAATCCGGGGCGCCGGTTCAAAGCGCCGCATGGGCGGCCCGGCGGCCGCGGCGGCGGCCGTGCTGGAGACGCTCGCCCTGAACCGCGTGCGGCAGTACGACCCGCGCGATCTCACCATCAGCGTGGAAGCGGGCATGCGGTGGTCGGAGCTGGTGCGCCTCGTCAGCGAACATCGCCAGATGGTCCCTCTGGATCCCCCCTGCGCGGACAGCGCCACGGTGGGCGGCGTCGTCGCCGCCAACTGCGCCGGCCCGCGGAGGCGACAGTACGGCGCGGCAAGGGACATGGTGATCGGCATGCGCTATGCCACGCTGGAGGGGGTGGTGGCCGACACCGGCGGCATGGTGGTGAAGAACGTGGCCGGACTGGACATCCACAAGGCGCTCATCGGCAGCTTCGGGACGCTGGCGGCCATCACCGTGGTCAACTTCAAGCTCGCCCCCCGGCCAGACCTCACCTGCACCTGGGCGCTTGCCTTCGCCTCGGCCCCGGAAGCCGTGGCGCAGCGGGACGCGATCCTTCGCGGCGTGCTCCAGCCTGCCGCCCTCGATGTCCTCAACCCGGCGGCGGCCGCGCTGGCGGGCCTGGAGGGCTTCTGCGTGCTGGTGCGCGCCGGCGGGCCGGAGCCGCTGATCCGCCGCTACGGCCGCGAGCTGGCAGGAGCGCAGACTTTCGACGCTGACGCCGAGGCGCGGCTCTGGCGCGCGGTGGAAGAGTTCGCGCCTTCGCAGCCGTATGTCGTGCGCGCCGGCCATTCGCTGACCGATCTCCTGCCGGTGCTCGAATCCGCGCCCGGCCCCTGCGTCTGCCGCGCCGGCACCGGCATCAGCTATCTGGGATTCAACGAAGCCGCCGCGGCCGTCCGGTGGATGTTGGACCCCAGACATGCGCGATGGAGCCGGTTGCTGGAGTGGTCCTCCGGCCCCGCCGAAATCTACTGGCCCGATCCGGGCCCCGAACTCGAATGGATGAAGAAGATCAAGACCGCCTTCGACCCGAAGGGACTGCTCAACCCGGGGAGGCTGTATGGCCGCATCTGAAGCGCCCGTCTTCCCGCCCATTCTGCCCAACCGCCATCCCGACGCTCCTCGCGGCGCCGACCTGGACAAGTGCGTCCACTGCGGCCTGTGTCTGAACGCGTGCCCGACATACCGCGAACTCGGCCTCGAAATGGACTCGCCGCGCGGCCGCATCTACCAGATGATCCAGGTGGCCACCGGGCAGGCCGCCATCACGCCCTCCTATATCGAGCATCTCGACCTCTGCCTCGCCTGCCGCGGCTGCGAAAGCGCCTGTCCCTCGGGCGTTCCTTACGGAAGGCTGATCGAGGCGGCACGCGCCGAAATCGAGGCCTCCATCCGCCGCCCCTGGCATGCGCGGCTTTTGCGGCGGCTCGTGTTCGATCATCTGCTGGTAAGCCGAGCCTGGCTCAGGGCGGCGGGCGCGCTTCTGTATCTCTATCAGGCCTCCGGCCTTCAGGCCCTGGCGCGCGGCAGCGGACTGCTGAAGCTGTTCGGGAAGCTGGGCCGCATCGAACGGCTTGCCCCGGAAGCGGAAGTGCCCTTTTTCTTTTCCTCCATCGGCCGGACCTTTCCCGCGAAAGGGGAAAAAAGAAAACGCGTCGCGTTTCTCGCCGGCTGCCTGGCCAACATCACCTCGGCCCGCCTGAACGAGGCGACGGTGCGCGTCCTTCAGGAGAACGGCTGCGAGGTGGTGATCCCCGAAGACCAGACCTGTTGCGGCGCTCTTCACGTACATTCCGGCCTGAAGGAGAAGGCGCGCGAGCTGGCGCGCCGCAATGTCCGGGCGTTTCTTTCAGACGATTTCGACGCCATCATCACCAACGCCGCCGGCTGCGGTTCGACGCTCAAGGAATACCACGAGCTGCTGGAAAATGACACCGAATTCCGGGAAAAATCAGAGGAATTCTCCAGAAAAGTCCGCGATATTACCGAATTTCTGGACGAAATCGGCATCCGGCCTCCGGAAATTCCATATGACACCGTGGTCACCTACCAGGATTCCTGCCACCTGGCCCACGGCCAGAAGATCCGCCAGGCCCCGCGCAACCTGATCGCCGCCATCCCGGGCGTGAGGTTCCGCGAACTGCCGCTCGCCGACCTCTGCTGCGGCAGCGCGGGCGTCTATAACATCGTCCACGATGAAATGGCCGCGTCCATCCTGGAAAAGAAAATGGCGCTGGTCAATTCGACCGGAGCGGACATCGTCACCACCGCCAACGTCGGCTGCGCCATCCAGCTCAGGGCCGGGGTGGCGCTGCATGGAAGAGGGCAGCGCGTGATGCACGTGGTGGAGCTTCTGGACGAAGCTTACCGGCTTGGCGCCGCGCGGCGGCCCGCCGCGCCACCGCCGCCCGCGTCTTGACCAGCGTGCCGGAGAGGGCCTCCCGCGGCAGACTGGTCACCATCGGACGGATAATCCAGGCAAGCGCCGCCGGCACGTCCCGTGTCAGGGACACGGCGCGGCACTCCATCAGCAGGCCGCCGCTGCGCTCCTCCAGGTGCCAGTAAGAGTTGAGCCGCCACAGGAAGCCCCACCCCGTGTCCGGAGGCTTCACGTGCTCGTCCGGCTTGCCGGCGTTTTCCACCTCCGCCACGCGCGTGCTGCGGGACCACATCTGCGCCACCCCGCCGGCGAAGAACCGGTCTTCGACGTCGTATTCGGTTTCGAGAACGACGGTGATCACCTTCTTCTTGACGACGCGGAAGAGCACACGGCGGCGGTTGCCGGAGCTCGAAAGGATCCGCGCCTCGAGAATGTCGCCGCTGTAAATCTCCGGGTAGTGCGGCACGTCACGCAGCACGCCCAGCGCGTCTTCCACGGTGGCGCCGGAAACAAAGACCGTCCCGAGCCAATCGTGAATCAGCCCGTGGAAGACTTCAGCCGGGTTGTTCTCGCGCCACGGCGCGATCACCGGCTCGGCCGGAACGCCAGGCTGCGGCCGCGAAGCGGCCTGCCGGGCGCGCTCTAACATCTCAGCGTCGGCCCCCGCCATGTACTTTTCAAACTCGTTCAGCGTGCGGCGGTCGAGCGTCGCCGAGCTCAACTGCAACGCCAGCAGGAGCGAAAGCGCCTTCATCGCCCTGCGCTCCCGCCCGGCGCCTTTGGCGCGCGGCGGCCCCCCTTGTGCGGCATACAACTCCTGTGTAGCACACCGGCACGGATCCCCCTTCCCATCCGAAGCGTTTCGGAGTAACTTATGGGCGGAAGGTTCGACAGGAGGCAGAAATGGCGACACCGACCATGGCAGCCCCTCAGCTCAAGCCGGAGGAGTGGGAGCTGCTCGCGCAGCTTCTGGAATGCAAGCAGCGGGAGCTGCTGGCCGAAATCCGGCACACGACGAAACGCGCGTTCAAGGAGGCCTTGCACGAACGGCTCGGGCAGGTGGAGGAACTGCTGCGGAAAATCCCCCGCGCCGAGCCTGCGGAACAGTGCTGAATTCAGGGAGGCAATGTATGGACAAGAGGTCGCACCCTCATGTCATCCGCACCTGGGCCGTGGAGCGGATCCGCACCCACGCCCAGCCGTCCAGCCCCGGCGGGCTGGCCATGAACAGGAAACAGGTCCCCGGCCAGAAGCCGGTTCCCCGCAGGAGGAAGTCGTCATGAAGGCGCTCGATCGTCTGATATCGTTCCTGGAAATGAAGGGCGTGGCCTACCGGCACGACCGTCATCCGTTGAGCTACACCGCGAAGGAGACGGCCCAGGCCGAGCATGTCTCGCCGAGGAGCTTCGCCAAGGTGGTGGTGCTGCACTCCGAGGACGGGTATGCGATGGCGGTGCTTTCCGCCGACCGCATCGTGGATCTGGACGAGCTCCGGCACGCCTTTGGCAGCCGCCACTTGCGGCTCGCCACCGAACGGGAGCTGGAAGAGCTCTTCCCCGACTGCGAGCTCGGCGCCATGCCGCCCTTCGGGAACGGAACACTCTATGACATGCCGGTCTGGGTGGACGGGCTGCTGCTGGCCGAAGAGACCATCAGCTTCAATGCGGGCACGCACCGCGACTCGATCCAGATGGCCACGGAGGACTGGGAGCAGCTCGTCCGGCCTTCGGTGCTGGCCTTCGCACACGCGGCGGGCTGAGACGGAGGAGAGACGAAGAGGGCGGGCCCGCAGGGAGCCCGCCCTCTGAGGTTGCCGAAGCGGCGCCGCGCCTTTATTCGGCGTCGCCGAAGGTGTCGTCGAAGTTGAGGTCGGAGCCTTCGCTGCCGGCCAGGTAATTGCCGCGCGTCTCCTCGTCGTAGAGGTTCAGCGGCTCGGACAGCAGCACGTCCTGCTCCTGCACCACCGGCTCCTCCACCATGTCTTCGCCGGCGATCTTGGTGCGGCGGTAGTATTCCGCGCCGGTGCCGGCCGGAATCAGCCGCCCCATGATCACGTTCTCCTTCAGGCCGCGCAGGTAGTCCACCTTGCCGTTGATGGCGGCTTCGGTGAGCACGCGGGTGGTCTCCTGGAAGGAGGCCGCCGAGATGAAGCTGTCGGTGGACAGCGAGGCCTTGGTGATGCCAAGCAGCACCGGCGTGCCGATGGCCGGTCGGCCGCCCGCCTGGCGGACCCGTTCATTTTCCTCGCGGAATTTAAACTTGTCCACCACTTCCTCGGGCAGGAAGTCCGTGTCGCCGATGTCTTCGACCTTCACCCAGCGCAGCATCTGGCGGACGATCACCTCGAGGTGCTTGTCGTTGATGTTGACGCCCTGGAGGCGGTACACCTCCTGGATCTCGTTCACCAGGTACTTCTGGACTTCCTTCTCGCCGAGCACGCGGAGGATGTCGTGCGGGTTGCGCGGGCCGTCCATGAGCGGATCGCCCGCCTTCACACGCTCGCCGTCCTGCACGCTGAGGTGCACGCCGCGCGGGATCAGGTACTCGCGCTCGCTGCCGTCGTCTGCGACGACGGTGACGCGGCGGTAGCCTTTCACCACGTCGCCGACGCGCACCACGCCGTTCACTTCGCTCATCACCGCCGCCTCGCGCGGCTTGCGCGCCTCGAACAGCTCGACGACGCGCGGCAGGCCGCCGGTGATGTCCTTCGTCTTCGTGGTCGCGCGCGGGATCTTGGCCAGCACGTCGCCGGCGTGCACGACGCTGCCGTCGCGCACCAGCAGGTGCGCGTTGGTCGGCAGCAGGTACTTCTTCTCGTCGTGCTTGGTGCCGCCCTCGGGCCGGACCAGGATCGTCGGCAGGCGCTTCTCGTCCTGCGAGTCGATGATGACCCACTGCGAAAGGCCGGTGACTTCGTCCACCTGCTCGTGGTAGGTGACGTTTTCAATGATGTCCTTGAAGTGGACGACGCCGCTGACCTCGGTGAGGATGGAGAAGGCGAACGGGTCCCATTCGAGCAGCGTCTGGCCGGCCTCCACCTTCGCCCCGTCCTCGACGAGGATTTTGGCGCCGTAAACCACCTGATAGCGCTCGCGCTCGCGGCCCTTCTCATCGACCACCGCCAGCAGCCCCGTGCGGTTCATCGCGATGATCTCGCCCTGGGCGTTGCGCACGAAGTTGATGCCGATGTAGCGGGCGTAGCCGTCGTAGCGCGCCTCCTGCTTGTTCTGCTCCACCGCCGCCGCCGCCGCGCCGCCGATGTGGAACGTGCGCATGGTGAGCTGCGTGCCCGGCTCGCCGATCGACTGCGCCGAGATGATGCCCACCGCCTCGCCGCGCTCCACCAGCCGTCCGGTGGCAAGGTTGCGGCCGTAGCAGAGCTGGCAGACGCCGCGCCTGGACTCGCACGTCAACACGGAGCGGATCTTGACGCGGTCGATGCCCGCGTCCTCGATCGCCTGCGCCAGATCCTCGGTGATCTCCTCGTTGGCCCGCACCAGGAGGTTGCCCTCGTAGTCCTTCAGATCCTCGAGCGCCACGCGGCCGACGATGCGGTCGCGCAGGTGCTCGATAATCTCGCCGGACTCGATGATCGGCTCGACGTAAATGCCGTCGGAAGTGCCGCAGTCGTATTCGGTGACGATGACGTCCTGCGCCACGTCGCACAGACGGCGGGTCAGGTAGCCCGAGTCGGCCGTCTTCAGCGCCGTGTCCGCCAGGCCCTTGCGCGCGCCGTGCGTCGAGATGAAGTACTGGAGCACGTTCAGGCCTTCGCGGAAGTTGGCCGTGATCGGCGTCTCGATGATCTCGCCGTTGGGCTTCGCCATCAGGCCGCGCATGCCGCTGAGCTGGCGGATCTGCTGCCGCGAGCCGCGCGCGCCGGAGTCCGCCATGATGTAGATCGGATTCAGCTTGCCCGCCTTGTCGTCCGCCTCCATGACGCGGAACATCTCGGCCGACACCTCGTCGGTCACCTTGTTCCAGATCTCGATGATCTTGTTGTAGCGCTCGCCCTGGGTGATGGCGCCTTCCTGGTACTGGTTCTGGACCTCCACCACCTGGCGCTCGGCCTCTTTTACGAGCCGCGGCTTGGACTCGGGCACCACCATGTCGTCGATGCCGATGGAGACGCCGGCCCGCGTGGCCGAAGCGAAGCCGAGGTCCTTGATGTCGTCCAGCATCTTCACCGTCGCCTGAAGGCCGAGCTTCAGATAGCAGTACTGGACCAGTTGCGTGAGGCCCTTCTTCTTCAGCAGGCCGTTGATGAAGGGCAGCTCCGGCGGCAGGATGTCGTTCAGCAGCACCCGGCCGACGGTGGTCTCCATGTCGGTCTTGCGGTACTCGACCGGCTCGATGTGCAGCAGGTCCTGCGGGTCGCGCGCCGTGGACAGGTCCAGCACCTTGCCGGTGTAGCGCAGCGTGATGGGCGTCTGCGTCTCCACCTCGCCCATCTCATAGGCGATGAGCACGTCTTCGACCGAGGCGAACTTCTTGCCCTCGCCCCGGGCGCCGTGCCGCGCCTTGGTCAGGTAGTACAGCCCGAGCACCATGTCCTGCGTCGGCACGGCAATGGGCGCGCCGTGCGCCGGCGACAGGATGTTATGCGAGCTCAGCATCAGCACATGGGATTCGATCTGCGCCTCCGGCGACAGCGGGATGTGTACCGCCATCTGGTCGCCGTCGAAGTCGGCGTTGAACGCCGTGCAGACCAGCGGATGGATCTTGATCGCCTTGCCGTCCACGAGCACCGGCTCGAAGGCCTGAATGCCAAGGCGGTGGAGCGTGGGCGCGCGGTTGAGCAGGATCGGATGGTCCTTGACCACCTCTTCGAGGATGTCCCAGACCACCGGGTCCTGCTGCTCGACCAGTTCCTTGGCCTGCTTGATCGTGGTGCAGTGGCCGCGCTGTTCGAGCTTGTGGTAGATGAACGGTTTGAACAGCTCGAGCGCCATCTTCTTCGGCAGGCCCGCCTGGTGGAGTTTCAGCTCGGGGCCGACCACGATCACCGAACGGCCCGAATAGTCGACACGTTTGCCCAGCAGGTTCTGGCGGAAGCGCCCCTGCTTGCCCTTGAGCGCATCGGAGAGCGATTTCAACGGCCGGTTGTTGGCGCCGCGCAGCACGCGGCCGCGGCGGCCGTTGTCGAACAGCGCGTCCACCGCTTCCTGCAACATGCGCTTCTCGTTGCGGACGATCACGTCCGGCGCATGCAGCTCGATCAGCTTCTTGAGCCGGTTGTTGCGGTTGATGACGCGCCGATAGAGGTCGTTCAGGTCGCTTGTGGCGAAGCGGCCGCCATCCAGCGGCACCAGCGGGCGCAGCTCGGGCGGAATCACCGGCAGCACGCTCAGGATCATCCACTCCGGCTTGTTGCCCGAGCGCAGGAAGCTTTCCACCACGCGCAGCCGCTTGGCGTACTTCAGCTTCTTCTGCTGGCTCTGCTCGGTCTTCATCTTCTCGCGGATTTCGGCCGACAGAGCCTCGATGTCAAGCCGGCGCAGCAGCTCGCGGATGCCCTCGGCGCCCATCATCGCCACGAACTTGCCGGGGTATTCCGCTTCGAGCTGCCGCTTGCGCTCGTCGGTGATGACCTCGCCCTTCATCAGGCCGGGCACCTCGCCCGGATCAACGACGGCGTAGGCCTCATAGTAGAGGACGCGCTCCAGGTCCCGCAGCGTGATGTCGAGCAGGTAGCCGATGCGCGAAGGCAGTCCCTTGAAGAACCAGACATGCGAGCACGGGCTGGCCAGTTCGATGTGCCCCATGCGCTCGCGCCGCACCCGCGACAGCGTCACCTCGACGCCGCACTTGTCGCAGATGACGCCGCGGTGCTTCATCCGCTTGTATTTGCCGCAAAGGCATTCCCAGTCGGCGATCGGCCCGAAGATGCGCGCGCAGAAAAGCCCGTCGCGCTCCGGTTTGAACGTCCGGTAGTTGATCGTTTCCGGCTTGGTCACCTCGCCGTGGGACCAGCTGCGGATCTTTTCCGGCGAGGCCAGGCTGATGCGGATGCAATCGAAGTCGGCAATCAGGCTCGATCGGTCGTAAGGGCTGGATCTGTACATGTTCGCCTCCTGTCCTTTCCGGAATCAGTCCGCAGCCAGCGCCGTCTCGAACGGCTCGCGGCTTCTCTTGATCAGTTCCACGTCCAGGCACAGCGCCTGCAACTCGCGGATCAACACGTTGAAGGACTCGGGCACGCCGGGCTCGGCCGCAGCCTGGCCCTTGACGATCGCCTCGTAGATCTTGGCGCGCCCGTAAACGTCGTCCGACTTCACCGTCAGCAGCTCCTGCAACACGTAGGCGGCGCCATAAGCCTCCAGCGCCCAGACTTCCATTTCGCCGAAGCGCTGGCCGCCGAACTGCGCCTTGCCGCCCAGCGGCTGCTGGGTGATGAGCGAGTAGGGTCCGATGGAGCGGGCGTGGATCTTGTCATCCACCAGGTGGCTCAGCTTGAGCATGTAGATGACGCCGACCGTCACCGGCTGCTCGAACGGCTGTCCGGTCATGCCGTCGTACAGCGTCACCTTGCCCGAGGTCGGAATGCCCGCCTCGGCCAGCTCCCGCTTGATGTCCTCTTCGCTGGCCCCGTCGAAGACCGGCGTCGCGTACCGCTTGCCGAGCTTCAGGCCGGCCCAGCCGAGGTGCGTCTCCAGGATCTGGCCGACGTTCATGCGCGACGGCACTCCGAGCGGGTTCAGGATGATCTCCACCGGCGTGCCGTCTTCGAGGTAGGGCATGTCCTCTTCGGGAACCACCTTCGAGATGACGCCCTTGTTGCCGTGGCGGCCGGCCATCTTGTCGCCCACGCTCAGCTTGCGCCGCATGGCGATGTAAACCTTGACCACCTTGATCACGCCGGGCGGCAGTTCGTCGCCCTTCTTGAGCTTTTCGATCTTTTCCTGAGAAATCTTTTCAAGCACCGCGATCTGGCGCGAGGTCAGCTCCTCGATCTCGTCGATGGCCTCGTTGAGTCGCGGGTCCTTGCCGCTGAGCTTCATGCGCTTCAGGTCGCGCGCCTTCAGCTTTTCGAGCACATCGCGGGTGAGCGGCGTGCCCTTGGCCAGCAGCTTCTTGTTGGTCTTTTCGTCGTGCAGATCGGCCAGCAGCTCCTTGCCTTCGAAGAGCTGCTCGAGCCGCTTGGCGCGCTCGTCGGCCAGGATGCGCTTCTCGTCCTCGAGATTGCGCCGCAGCTTTTCCATCTTGGCTTCCAGAATGGCCCGGCTGCGCTCGTCCTGGTCGGCGCCCTTGCGCGAAAAGACCTTGGCGTCCACCACCACGCCCTCGATGCCCGCCGGACAATAAAGCGAAGCGTCCTTGACGTCGCCCGCCTTCTCGCCGAAGATCGCCCGAAGGAGCTTTTCTTCGGGCGTGAGCTGCGTCTCGCCCTTCGGCGTCACCTTGCCGACGAGGATGTCGCCGGGCTTGACCTTGGCCCCGATGCGGATGATGCCGCTTTCGTCGAGGTTCTTCAGGAAGCTTTCGCTGATGTTCGGAATGTCGCGGGTGATCTCCTCGGGGCCGAGCTTGGTGTCGCGCGCCTCGGTCTCGAACTCCTCGATGTGGATCGAGGTGTACCAGTCTTCTTTCACCAGCTTCTCGCTGACGATGATGGCGTCTTCGAAGTTGTACCCGCGCCACGGCATGAAGGCGACCAGCACGTTGCGGCCGAGCGCGAGCTCGCCGTGATCGGTACAGGGCCCGTCGGCGAGCACGTCGCCCTTCTTCACCCGTTGGCCCACCTTCACGATCGGCTTCTGGTTGATGCAGGTGTTCTGGTTGGAGCGTTTGAACTTGATCAGCGGATAGATGTCGGCGCCGACCTCTCGCGACATCTGCCCTTCATGGACGCCGCCTTCGACGCGGACGATGATGCGCTCGCTGTCGACGCTGTCGACGATGCCCGGGCGGCGGCAGATGACCACCGCGCCGCTGTCGCGCGCCGTCACCGCCTCCATGCCCGTGCCGACGATCGGCGCTTCGGCGCGCAGCAGCGGCACCGCCTGACGCTGCATGTTCGAGCCCATCAGCGCGCGGTTGGCGTCGTCGTTCTCGAGGAAGGGGATCAGCGAGGCCGCCACGCTCACCAGCTGTTTCGGGCTCACGTCCATGTACTGGATCTGTTCGCGATCCACCAGCGTGAAGTTGCCCGCCTTGCGCGCGTTGACCAGCTCATCGAGGATGCGCCCGTCCTTGTCGAGCCGCAGGTTGGCCTGCGCGATCACGTAGCGGTCCTCGTCCCACGCCGACAGATAATCGCAGTGGGCCTCGAACTCGGGCGGATTCTCCTTGCCCGCAAATGCGGCCAGGATCCTGTCAGCCTCCTTCCGCGGCAGCACCTGGCCCACCTTCAGGTTCGAGCCGCCGGGGTTGACCACGCGGACCTCGTCCTGCACCACGCCGTTGACCACGCGCCGGTACGGGCTTTCAATGAAGCCGTACTCGTTGATGCGCGCAAAGCAGCTCAGCGAGCTGATGAGGCCGATGTTGGGCCCTTCCGGTGTCTCGATGGGGCAGATGCGCCCGTAGTGGGTCGGGTGCACGTCGCGCACCTCGAAACCGGCGCGCTCGCGGCTCAACCCGCCAGGACCGAGCGCCGAAAGACGGCGCTTGTGGGTGATCTCCGACAGCGGGTTGGTCTGGTCCATGAACTGCGAAAGCTGGCTGG
This sequence comes from Bryobacteraceae bacterium, assembly GCA_049969655.1. Classification (GTDB taxonomy): domain Bacteria; phylum Acidobacteriota; class Terriglobia; order Bryobacterales; family Bryobacteraceae; genus JANWVO01. Next base: position 5,897 of record JBMFOK010000010.1, on the reverse strand, counting down.
AGCCGAAGAACTCGCGGATGGCAGCCATGACCGGCTTTGCGTTGACCAGATCGTGCGGCATCGCCGTCGACATCTCCTGGTAAACGGCCATCTTCTCCTTGATGGCGCGCTCCATGCGCACCAGCCCGATGCGGAACTGGTTCTCCAGCAGCTCGCCCACCGCTCGCACGCGGCGGTTGCCGAGATGGTCGATGTCGTCCACCGTGCCGATGCCCTTGCGCAGCCGGAGCAGGTAACGGATCGTGTCGATGAAGTCCTGCCGGTCCAGCGTCCGCCGGTCGAGCGGATTTTCGCTCACGTAGGGCTCGCCGGCGGCCTTGCGCTGCCGCTGCTGCTCAATCCAGCCTTCCGGCGCGTATTCGGCGTTTTCGTAAATCTTGATGTTGAACTTCATCCGGCCCACGCGCGAGAAGTCGTACTTGCGCGGGTCGAAGAACATGCCGTGGAACAGCTGCTGCGCGGTATCCAGCGTCGGCGGGTCGCCCGGCCGGAGCTTCTTGTAGATCTCCATCAGCGCCTCGTTCGGCGTCTTGATGGGGTCTTTTTTGAGCGTGGCCGAGATCACCACGCCCACGTCGTCGCGCTCGGGGAAGAAAACCTCCAGCGAGCCGATGCCGGCATCGAGAATCTGCGCCAGCCGCGAGCTGGTCAGCTCCTGGTTGGCCTCGGCGAGCACTTCGCCAGTCTCCATATCGATGACGTCGGTGGCCACCCAGGCGCCTTCCAGATCGGCGGTGGTCACCTCGACGGCGTCGATCTTCGCCTTCTTCAGGGCTTCAATTGTGGCCTCGCGCACCTTGCGGTGGGCCGGGTGGATCACTTCTCCGTTCTTTGCCGTGATCGCCTGGGCCAGCTTCATGCCCACCAGCGAATCGTCCACCTTCCAGAAGATCCTGCCGTCCCTGAGCTGGAGCGTCGTGATCCGGTAGAAGGCCTTCAGGATCTCCGAGTCGCTCTTCATCCCCAGCGCGCGCAGGAAGACGGTGCCGTAGAACTTCCGCTTCCGGTCAATGCGCACGTAGAGCAGGTTCTTGTTGTCGTATTCGAACTCCACCCAGGAGCCGCGGTAGGGAATGATCTTGCCGAGGAAATAGTTCTGGACGGGAAGCCGCTCGAAGAAGACGCCCGGCGAGCGGTGCAGCTGGCTGACGATGACGCGCTCGGTCCCGTTGATGATGAACGTGCCGTTGGGGGTCATCAGCGGGATCTCGCCAAAGAAGACCTCCTGCTCCTTCATGTCGCGGAGGCTGCGGTTGCCCTGCTCGTCCTTGTCGTACATCTTCAGGCGGATGGTCACCTTGAGCGGCGCGGCGAAGGTCATGCCGCGCTCCTCGCATTCCGCCTGGTCATACTTCAGTTGCAGGCCCACCGGATCGCCGCAGCGCGGGCAGAAGGTGACCACGTTCTTGTTGAACGTGCCGCACTTGGGGCAGATCACATCGCCCGGGTGGAAGGGGTCGGTGCGGACCATTGCGCCGCAGGCCGGATTCCGGCACACCGTGCGCAGGTGGTTCAGCCCTTTCAGGTGGCCGCACTTGCACTCCCAGTTGCCGATGGTGTAGTCAACGAACTCGAGCTCCGAGTAGCCGCGGAAATCGGTGATTGGGAAGACGCTCTGGAAGACGCTTTGCAGACCGATGTCGTCGCGCTCGCTCGGCAGCAGGTCCATTTGCAGGAAGCGCTCGTAGCTGCGCTTCTGCACCTCGATCAGGTTGGGGATCGGGATGGTCGTCTTGACCCTGGAAAAGTCGACGCGTTCCTGAGGCGTGCCAGCCGAAGCAGTTGCCATTCTCCACTCCTTCTGCGCTCACGCCGCCGGCCGGCAGGCCGCGGCGCGGCAGGGGCGCGCCGCCTGGAGCAGCGCGCCGATGAATGATTCGTATGTTTCCTGGGAGATGCCCGGCGCAGGGACGTCTGTCACCAAGGGCAAGGATGGACGACGGAAAGTAGTCTTCAGGGAGCCGCCACCGCAAGGCAGGGAAGAGACACCGCGGACACACGGGACAGGCGGACGAAGCACGCTTGACCCGCTCCGCTCAGGCGCGGACGGTTTGCAGACAACGGATGGCACAGGCGCGGCGCTTCCCGGTTCGGCTCCAGATTCTGATGATCCAAGTCTAGCAGAGCGGCCCCCGCAAGGTCAAACGGCAGCGCCGCGAGGGTAGACACCAGAGCCAGGCCCCTCCCCTTACGGGAGGTTCTCCGCCCTCCGGGTCTCTCGCGGCGCGCCGCACCCAAGCCCTGCCGGCCAACCGCGCTTACTGAATTTCGACCGTGGCGCCCGCCTCGACGAACTTCTTCTTGATCGCCTCGGCCTCTTCCTTGGAGACGCCTTCCTTGATCGGCTTCGGGGCGGATTCCACCAGGTCCTTGGCTTCCTTCAGGCCCAGGTTGGTGACCTCGCGGACGGCCTTGATCACGTTGATCTTGTTCGAGCCCGCCGACGTCAGGATGACGTTGAACTCGGTCTTTTCCTCGGCAGGCGCCGCAGCGGCGGCGGCGCCGGCCGCCGGAGCGGCCACGGCAACGGCGGCGGCGGCGGCGGAAACGCCCAGCTTCTCTTCCAGGAGCTTCACCAACTGGGAGGCCTCCAGCAGGGTCAGGCCCTGGATCTGTTCAGCAATCGCATTGATGTCAGCCATTGTTCTCGGTTCTCCCTATCTCAATCCCTTCTTGCTCCAGCTCGCGCGCCCGGCTCGGCACCATGCCCGGGACGAGGCCCGCTGCGGCTAGGAGGAAAACTTGTTCTCTTTCACGCCCTGGTCGATGACCACCGCCAGGTTGCGCGCCACTCCCTGCAACGCCGTCACCAGCCGCTGCGCCGGGGCGTTGATCAGATAGAGCAGCTTCGCGTAAATCTCTTCCTTCGGCGGCATGTTGGCCAGCTCTTCGATCGCCTTCAGGTCGATCGCGCGGCCCTCCACCAAGCCCGCCTTGAACGTGATGGCCGGGTTGGCCTTCGCATACTCGCTCAGCGCCTTGGCCAGCGCCACCGGATCGCCGGCGGTGAAGGCCACGGCGGTGGTGCCCCGCAGGTTCTTCAGCACCGCCTCGGCCGGCAGTCCGGCGGCGGCCTTTTCGGCCAGCGTGTTCTTGACCACGCGGTAGCGGCCGCCCGCGGCGCGCACCGTCTTGCGCAGCTCGAAATCCTGGGCCACGGTGAGCTTGTCAAAACTCGTCACGAAAACGGTGGCGCAGGCCAGAAGGTCCTGGCGAAGCTGTTCAAGGTCCTGCTGCTTCTTTTTTCTGTCCTTCATCGGTGTTCCTCCCGCGCCGCCTCAGACAATGCGCATGTTGTAGGGCGTCACGTCGAGACTGACGCCCGGCCCCATCGTCGAGCACACCGTCACGCTCTTCACATAGCGGCCCTTGGCGGCCGGGGGCTTGGCGCGCACCACCGCCTGGATGAGCGTGCTGGCGTTTTCGAGCAGCTTGTCAGTGGGAAAGCTCACCTTACCCACCGGCGCGTGGATGACTCCCGTCTTGTCGACGCGGAACTCGACCTTGCCCGCCTTCACTTCCTGCACCGCCCGGGCCACGTCCATCGTCACCGTGCCCGTCTTCGGGTTGGGCATCAGCCCGCGCGGACCGAGGATCTTGCCAAGCCGCGCCATCGAACGCATCATGTCCGGCGTGGCGATGACCGCGTCGAAGTCCAGCCAGTTTTCCTTCTGGATCTTCTCGATCATGTCCTCGCCACCCACGGAATCGGCGCCGGCGGCCTCCGCCTCACGGATCTTTTCTCCGGAGGCGATCACCAGCACGCGCTTCGTCTTGCCCAGCCCGTGCGGCAGCACCACCGTACCGCGCACCATCTGATCGGCGTGGCGCGGATCGACGCCCAGGCGCATGTGGACCTCGACGGTCTCGTCAAAGCGGGTGAATTTCAGTTTCTGAACAAGCGGAATCGCCTCTTCCAGAGTGTACGGCCGCTTTTCCACCTGCTGCGCCGCGGCAAGGTATTTTTTTCCTGGTTTTCGTGCCATATTTTGACTGGTCCAAACGGCGCCGCCTGCCCGATGCTTCCGGCTTCCAGCGCCTCCCAAACCTGACGTGCCCGCGCCCGGCGCACGGCCGCACGCTGACGGCAACGGATGTAAAAGAACAGGGACTTTCTCAGCTTACCACGCCGGCCGCGCGGCTGTCCACGCCTCTGGCCCTTACGGCACCACCTCCACGCCCATCGAGCGGCAGGCGCCCTTCACCTGCGAGATGGCCGCCTCCAGGTCGAAACAGTTCAGGTCGGGCATCTTGATCCGGGCGATCTCCTCGACCTGCTTCATCGTGATCTTGCCCACCTTGTTCCGGTTCGGCTCGGCGCTCCCCTTGGCGAGGTTGCACGCCTTCTTCACCAGCACGGCGACCGGCGGCGTCTTGGTGATGAAGGTGAACGAGCGGTCTGAGTAGATGGTGATCACCACCGGGATGATCAGGCCTTCCTGCGAAGCCGTCTTCGCGTTGAAGGCCTTGCAGAACTCCATGATGTTGACGCCCTGCGGGCCGAGCGCCGTGCCGACCGGCGGGGCGGGCGTCGCCTTGCCCGCGGGAATTTGCAGCTTCACCTGCGCTGTAACTTTCTTCGCCATTTTCCGTAAATCCTGGTCAAAAAATGCTGCTTAATTAACTTTTTCCACCTGGAGAAAATCCAGCTCCACCGGGGTGGAACGGCCGAAAATTGTCACCAGCACCCGCAGCGTATTGCGCTCCGGATTCACCTCGTCCACCTTGCCCTGGAAGCTGGCGAACGGCCCGTCGATGATGCGCACCGTCTCGTTCTTCTCGAAGGTCAGCTTCGGCCGCGGCCGCTCGGCCGAGGTGGCCTGGCGGTTCAGCACCGCGTCGACCTCGGCATCGGAAAGGGGCACCGGCGTGTTGCCGCCGCCGACGAACCCGGTCACCCGCGGCGTGTTCTTGATGTGGTGCCAGAGGTCGTCGTCCATCGCCATCTGCACCATCACATAGCCCGGGTAGAGCAGGCGCTTGCTGGTCACCTTCTTGCCGTTGCGAAGCTCGACGACTTCCTCGGTGGGAATGAGGATCTGCCCGATTTTGTGCGAAAATCCGTAGGCCTCGGCGCGCGCCCGCAGCGATTCGGCCACCTTCTGCTCGAAGCCGCTGTAAGTGTGGATGATGTACCACTTCATGCCGGCCGCGGCCTCCTCCGCGCCGGCGCCCGTCGCCTCGCCGCCTTCCAAAGACGGAGGCGCTGTTGCGAATGCCTCGGCGGGCTCGCCGGCCTGCTCGGATGGCTCGGCCTGCTGCTGTTCGCCCTGGGGTTCAAATTCCTGTTCCGGCATCGCTCGACTCGTTCCTTGCCTCCCTTGGCCGCTAGCGCCGGGCCAGGGTATCAAACACCTTGGTGATGGCCCGGCCGAGAATCATGTCGACGGCGGCGAAGTAGGCGGCAAAGAGAAAGACGCTGGCGATGACCACCGCCGTGGTCGCCTGCACCTGCTTCCGCGTCGGCCATGTGACACGGCGCATCTCGGCCTTAAGATCGTCAAAATATTCTTTCGCCGCAATCAGCCAGCCGGCGGGGCCTTTCGGCTCGGACTGGCTGCCGCTGTTCGCTGCGATCGGTTTCGTGGCCATTCTGGGTACCTGCTGTTGCCGCTTTCCTGCCAGCCAGAAGACCGCTCCGGCCGACAACGTTCGCCCCCGGCGGCCCGCCGCCGGATCCAGGCGCCTCCTGTCTCGAGAAGTCGAAGAGGGAGTGGCAGGGGCTGAGGGAATCGAACCCCCACTCGCGGTTTTGGAGACCGCCGGTCTACCGTTAACCTAAGCCCCTGGGGCCAAACTCTTCCTATCTTACATCGAACGCGGCGGCCTCGGCAGCCGCCGCGCCCGCAAACCCTACTCCAGAATCTCGGTCACCGTGCCGGCGCCGACGGTGCGGC
>JBMFOK010000009.1:0-138348 GCA_049969655.1 Bryobacteraceae bacterium | reverse complement strand
TCATCGCTGCTCCTTTGCGTCCACGACTCCGCCAAATCTTAACTTATTGGGTGGTCCAAAAATCGGGGTCCATTATATCCGACATTATTGGCCACTATCGACGAGGAAGCAAGGTGATCGCAAGTGATAGTGCCACAGTATGTTGAAATTAAAAACCAAGGATGAGCAAAAACGTCTCTTCTACTGACTTGTAATCAGGGGGTCGCAGGTTCGATTCCTGTCGCCGGCTCCAGTCTTGTGGCCGGGGCGGGCTGTTGAGGCGAGCGCCCATTCCGCGGCCTGCGCGAAGTCACCGGGGGAATGACTGGATGGTGAGCCTGTAGCTGACACCCGGCGGGGGTGCGGTGGTCTGACGATCCAGCGGGCCCAGGCGCTCGAGGCGGGGCAGAACCGGCTGGCGGCTCACGACGAGGAGCGCTTCGTCTTCGGCGCTCTCCCGCAGGTAGGTGTCGACGGCAAGGAAATTTTTTTCCAGGACCGAGTACGCGGCGGACTCGAAGGTTGAGCTTCGCACCAGCGGCACGAAGAAGGGCTGAGAGCGGATGGCGGCCTCCTGGATCCAGTTGCGGAAAAACGTGAGATTTTCGCGCAGGTAGGCCTGAAGAGGGCCGGTCACGGAAAATTCGAGGAGGATGCCGGAACCGGCCATCTGGCGCCAGACTTCCGCTTTGCCCCCGGTCGCGGCAGGATTGACGGCGATGACGGTCCACATGGGAGGCCGGAGGCTGGAGCCGGGAGGCAGCCGCATGAACTCCTCTGCGGTCCACAGGGTGGGCGGGCCCTGGTCGAGCCATACGCCGATTCCAAAATCGGGGTTCCAGGAAGCGCCCCTTTGCGCGAGGATATCCGCCTTGCTGTCTTCGTGGAGACGCCACATCTGGAGCCCGAGAAACGTCTCCTTTTCGGCCGGCAGGAGAGCAGCGCGGATGGCTTCAGCGGCCGGCGGAGGCGGAAAGGGCCGCCTGGAGATGGATTTCCGGAACGGCCGGATGAGACACCGGGAGAGACCGCCGGCGTCCGGAAGTTCGATCACCACGAGTGGCAGAGGCGAGACTGGATCAGTCATTATGTCCACAATTGCGTTGCTGCTGATTCGTCCAGCGTGATTGAAGATCTGCAAGGACTGAGTCGAGGGACTCGGGCGCGGCCAACAGGACGCCGCCGTCCTCCGGGGATTCGCGGAAATAGATGGGGCAGGCGGCCAGAACGGCCTCATGGACCTCCGTGGGGAGGCTGACGAAATCGACGGCGTGAAAGCAGGGCAGAATCACCGGAATGTGCTCACAATCGACGAAATTTTCCCAGCCTTTCAAGAGAGCGGATTTCAGTTTCGAGGCCCAGGGCGCCTGCATGCGGGAGCTCAATTTCAGGGCGGCGCGCCCGGTTGGAGATCCGAGATGCTGCTGGAGAAATGGATTTTCCAGCAGGGCAGGCGGAAGTTGCGCCAGCGGATCGTCCTGCGTTTCCGCAAAGAGGAAAATCAGACCGCCGTAGCCGGCGAAGTTTTCGGCGAAGCTCTGGATGGCGCTGCAATGACACCAGTAATACATGCCGCGCTGGATTTTCTCCTCGGGGAAGGGCTGCTGGGGATCCATGACCTGCGCGAGCAATTCGTCCGAAAAGTGCGCCGGCGGAGGCTCCCAGGGGCGGCGGCCATAAACGATCATGGGCAGGAGCTCCATGAGCCGGGTGCGCCACAGATCGCGAAAATGGCGATGAACCACGTGCGAAGAAAGGAACGGATGAGCGACGAGAGACCGGGAAGCAGCATAGTCGGACAGGCCCGCGAGGATGTGCGACAGCCACTGACGTTCCAGTGTGCGTGCCGGGAATCCGGAAAGTGGCGCCCAGTAGGCGAAGGGCCACTCGATGGTTTCTGCCCGGATCCAGGGTTGAATGGCTTCGGAAGGCGAATCCGTTGTCATTCTGCGCGGAAAATGATCACATGATCCGGCTGTTGCCGGACACATGAAGCGATGAAAGGTCGACGGCGGAATCCGCGTCGACCGCGCCGGCCTTGGCTTCGACGGCGCGGGCTTCGGTTTTGAGGGCTTTCAGATCCTGTTCATATGCGGTCGCCTCGAGGACAGCGGCCCTGCCAACAAGTTCCGCCACGCCGAGATTTACAGCATTTATGAACAAGGATATGTCTTTATTTTTCAGTGAGACGCCGAGACCAACGATATCGATGCTCATTCCGATCAGACTCCCCTGCATGCCCTTTGTTTCAAACCACTGGGTGGGCTCGTTTGTCTGCCTGGGCGAACAGTGGTTTTCCGTTAGAGGTTGAGTGTAGTTTTCCGTGGTGGCGCCGACGCGGTTTATGGTGGTTGTGCCGATCACGTTGGAGGTGAAGTTGCCTCTCGTCCTGTGTGTGCGGTTGGTTTCGTCCATGCTGCGGTCGCCGCGGACGGAGCAGGAGTAGTTCATGTTGGTTTTGAGCGTCCGGTTTTTATGCACCGTTGAGGACTGATGGCCCTCAATCTCTTCGAGGTCGTCGCCGTGGACGAGGGCGTGCTGGGTGGGGCTCGAATCCCGGCGCAACCTGCCCATGTCGGGTCTCCAGCGGTCCGCGCCGATATCGACACGAGTTGGGGTCAGGATGTCAGACCTGAACAGAGCCATCTTCACTCTCTCCTGCAGGTGTGGATGATTCTCCTTTTCCTGCGTCCTTTGCAGGGTCCGCCGAGGCCACCGGCGGGAACGGGAAGAATGGGGAAAGCAGGGGCGATTCCTCGCCGGAGGGCTGTTTTTCCGAGGAGGGGCCGATTTCGCGCAGGAATTGGTTGCACCGCATATGGATGGTTCCACCGGCGTGAATGAGAATATCGCCGTCGGAGTGAATCAGCAGCGTTTGGTCGCCTTCGAACATGGAGATCCGGATGTGGTTTGGGGTGGCGAGGACGATGGCCTCATCGCCCTCGAGATCGTCAAAGACGAGCCGGTTGCCGCTTTTGGTGACGATGCGCTTGACGTCGTTTCCGTTGGCTTCGCCGCCGTGGAGGTCGTCATTGGGTGGGTTATGTGCGCCGTTCCACAGTGAGCCAAGCACGATAGGCCGGTTGGGGTCCCCCTGCTCGAACGTGATGGCCACTTCGTCGCCAACCTCAGGCATGAAGAACAGGCCACGCTTGCCGCCGGCGTGCGGTGACAGGACCGGCGCCCATGTGGTTTCGCTTTCCTGGTCTTCCCAAAGGAGTTTTACGCGCACCCGGGCGCCGGCTTCGGCTACAGCCGAAGCAACCACCCGGCCGATGGTCACGCCGAGCCCGAAGTCCTTTGGCCTGGATCCACCCAAGGACGGAAGTTTGATCTGAGGCAGACGGGGTGTGGACGGCAACGTGGCCTGAGTGGCCGGTTTTCGCCACGAGCCCTGCGATGCGGCCGGTTGCACCGGCTCGAGATAGCGGGCGAAAGGCGAGCACCAGAACCGATTCCGGTATCCCTTGCCCGCGGTCCACAGGTGCTCGACGCGGTAGACGCCGTAGGCGCCGGACGCCTCTTCCAGGCCGGCGACGGTGACGCACGCGCCGGACTCGATGCGGCAGTCCCGGGACTCGCCGTAGGCATTGCATCCGCGAAGGCGCCGCCGTTCGGCTTCCAGCCGAAGCTCATCTTCGAAGCGCTCGTGAGTCCCCGAGAGGAACTTGCCGTAGTGGCCGTCTTCGATCTGCTTTTCCATGGCGGCCCGCACGGCAGCACCGATCAGGTTGCCCAGGGATCCAAGCTGGGGAGGCTCCGAAGTGGTTTTCAGGAAGTGGCGGGAGACGGCGGTGGCGCGGTCATAGTTTGGACCGTTGACCTGGAAGGGCACCAGCCGGCCGGTGCAGCGGAACACACCCAGACTTTTTTCCTCTCTCCAATTCAGGGTTGTGCTGGGGGGATCGTATCCGGAAAGGATGTCAACGCCGTCGGGCGAGACGCGGACGAAGCAACGGTGGCGGTCGGCGAGCCGGATGAGGAGGCTCCAGTCACTTTCCATGTACTGGACAACCGTGTAGGGACCGCCACTGGCCTGGATGCGGCGCAGTCCGGAATTGGCGCCAAGCTCGCGCAGGATGGCGTCGACGGGTTTTTTGCGGAAGATTCTCGAGCGCGTGGTCACGTCGTCGAGCCAGGTCTGGCTGACGCCGTGATAGATGAGATTGCAGGCGCCAGAGAGCTCATGCTCGACGTCGACGCGGCGCACGAGGCCGCGAAACAGGGTCAGGCAGCTTCCGGTTTCGTCTCTGGCCTGGATCTCCAGGGGAGCCCCAATATCGTCCTCATAGCTGTGACGGGAGCCTGGGAGCTGCCGGAAGCGGCTGACGACCGAGGCGTGACGGTTCAGTTCGCTGGTGACGGCGAGTTCCAGAAGAGCGAGCTGGGGCGGGACGGCGCCGTGAATCAGGACCTGAATGGAGGAAGGAGTCATAATCCAGCAGATCTCCGACCGGACATTGACTTTTGACAGCGCGACTGAAGAGGAAGACGAGGCAATGGACGGGCCCACGGGAGCGGCGCCTTCGGCCGGGGTCTCCCGGGCGGGGAACCGGAATTGAAGGCGCCAGGTATCCCGTGCGTTGGGTTGCCCGGCAACGGCTGCCCGCGCTTCCGCCACTCAGCGAGGGAACACCGCGGACGCGGTGAGGGGGCAGTTCAGAAGCTGCCGGAAGCGTTCGCTGAGCCACGCGCATTGGACAATGTCACCTGGACCGAGGCAATATCCTCGACCCTTCCCGTAACAGTAAACGGAATTGTGAGAAGGAATTGTCCGCCGAACTGGCGGGAGGTCTCCGAGGAAAACCAGGTGGTGAAGGCCTGTCCGGCCTGGATGGCGAATTCCGATGAGGCCAGGTTCGCTCCGGGAGAGGGCGTCAGGCGCACGCTGACGCCGGAGACCTCCCGTGTGTTGGAATACGCCGTGACCAGCACTTCGAAGCCCGCCTGGGTACGGGAGAGGCGGACCGACTGGACGCTCGGGGCCGCCGGTTCAATCCGGACCCTGCGTTCCAGGGCGGGCGCGGGCGGGACGGGTTGACCGCCGGCGGTGAGGGTCACGCGCAGGATGATGACGCCGGCCACGGTACCGGTCTGGAAGGCGAACTGCGATCCGTCGGCCGGCTCCAGTGCGGTTTGCCCCTTCGCCAAACGCACGGAGATCTGCCTTTGGCCGTTGGCAAAGCGGATGGCGGGGTCGTCGGGCAAGCCAGGATCCGGCTGAAACTCGAGAACCACCTGCCCGGCGAGATCGGCCGGATAGGGGCGGGACAGGGACAGCCCGAAACGGGGCTGTTGGGCCGAGACTGCCGAGGCGCCAAGTTCGGAGGCGGTCAGCTCTGGCAGCGGGGGCAGGCGGATTTCGAGGGTCAGGTCGCGCGTGTCGTACAGCTGTGGATTCGAGGCATCGGCAGCGCGAACCCGCAGCGTAAACTGCCCCCACTCCGCCGGCGTGCCTGACAACAGTCCGCCGGAGGAAAGCGAAAGACCCGAGGGCAGGGAGCCTGCCACAAGCGACCAGCTCACCGGATTGGCCGCCTGAGCCTCAAGCGAGTAGGAGTACGGTGAGCCGAGCTCGCCAGCGGGCAGGTTCTGCGTGAGGATGGACGGGCGCTGGGAGATCTTCAGGGTGAACTCTTTCTGGCTGCTGGCCTGATAGTAGTCCGACACGCGAACCACGAAGGTAAACAACCCGGCGGCGGAAGGCGTCCCGGAGATCTGACCGGAAGAGGCGCTGAGGGAGAGACCTGGGGGAAGAGAGCCGGAAACGACGCTCCAGGTCAGCGGCGGGATGGCGTTGGCGGCCGCGAAGGTGTAGGAATACGGGGCGCCCACGAACCCCTCGGGCAGGGAAGCGGTCGTGATGACGGGCTCTGGGGGCGACACCACGAGCGTATAGAATCTCTGGACGGACTCGGTCGAGTTGGGCAGGATGAAGATCTTGGAGACAGTGAAGCCGAACTGGCCAAACGTGGTTGGCGTTCCGGAGAGCTGACCGGTCTGGGGGTTCAATGTGAGGCCGGGGATCTGGAGGTTGATGCTCCAGGGGCCCTCGCTGATAGCGGTGGAGGGAGGGTTCTGCACCGTGAATGTGACCGAGAACGGAGCGCCGAGGGTGGCGGTCAGCGTGGAGACGTTTGGAAGGATGACCGGCGGAGGAGGGGCCGATTGCGCCTGTGCGCCAGCCCAAAGGGCGACGATAAGAACAAGGGTCCGGAGAAGCGGGGCGGGCTTCATCGTTCACTCTCCTTCCGCAGGGATCCCGGGTACGAAAAAGACGTGGATTGCGCGGGTGGAAACTCTGGCGAACCAGAGGGGGCGCCGGGCGGCGCCGGTCAGCTGGAGAAGCCCTTCGTTACCTGCCGGGCTGAGACGCACGCCGGGCGAAGGGCAGTCAGCGGCGTCCTCGATCCCGCCGTGGGCATTGAGCAGCCAAAGCCGGCATGCGCCGGAGCTGTCCAGGCCCGTGGCCAGCCAGCCAAAGCGGCCCGCCGGGACGAGTTGACGGATCTTCAGCGACTCGGACAACTCCGGGTCGGCCGGCTCCGGAGGCAGGTCTTTCAGCCGCAAGGGCAGATGCCCGGCGATCCAAAGCCGGTCCTCGGCCGCCACGGCATAGCGATGCGAATGCCGCAGGAAGGCGAACGTGATTGGGGGAGAATCGCTGAGGGTGCGGGGAGCAGCACCGGGGCCCGCCATCCAAAGGCGGCCCTGTTCCGTCCAGAGAACCGCCTGCCCGTCGTCGGACACGGCGACATCGTCCGCGGCGGCTGGAAGGATCCATTGCGAATGCAGTCCGCCATCGTCGAGCCGGAAGACGTGGCAGGAGGTGGCGTCACACAGGATCAGCGAGCTGCCGGCGGGGCTCCAGCGAATGAGGCGCCAGGAGCTGTCCTCAGACTGAGCGGGCAGTGGCTGGAGCTGACCGGAAGCATCCTCGAGCCGCACCAGGCCGCCGCCAGAGCGGCTCAGCCAGGCCAGCCTTTCGGGGTGAACGGCGAGCACCGTGGTGGCGCGGCCGAGCGGGTGAGCGAGAGCCGCGCCGGAGGTTCCGGCAACCAGGAGCGGCCCCTCTTCCGCCTGGGCCACAGCCGACCAGGGAGCGCGGAGGCCGACCGGTTCGCCGCCCCATCCGCCTGGGGGCAACGCCATCGCCAGGGCTACAAAGCCAACCAGACGACGCGGTAGCTGAGATCGCCTTGCCTGGCGGAGAGAACACAATTTCTTTGTGGTGAGGTTGCTCATGGAACCATCCCGTCGTTACGAACTGGCTAACGCCCTGATCCGCCCAGCCACGTTGGCAGCGTTGTGCTGCCGGGCACAAGAGCCGACAGGGCATTTTCCCCTTATATACGGCACTGTTCGGTCGATTTTCAAGAGGCGATCTGCAAAGGTCTCTCCTCCGGTCGGGCGCGGTGACAGAGGCGAGCCGGGCGCGGCTCAACCGCCGAGGGCGCGCTCCAGCTCCGCCCAGGCCAGGCGGAGGCCGGTGCGGGCCTCTTCGGCCATGGCCTCGGCCTCGGCGGCTGCGGCCCGGGCTTCGGCGAGTTTCACGGGCGGCGCGACTCCCGTCTCCACTGCGTCGGCGGCGATCCGAAGGGCCTCGCGCTTGGCCTGGAGCGCCCGCTCCGCGACCCGCGTCAGATCCGCGAACCGCTCGACTTTGCGGCGGGCCTTTTCGATTTCGATCTGCACGCGGCGGCGCACACGCCGCAGGTTCTCCTCTGCCTGCTCGAGCTGCGCGCGGCGTTCGCCGACCTGCGCCCGCTTCCGGCCTCCGTCGAAGACGTCCCAGCTCATCCGCGCGCCGACGGCGGCGTTGGACGAGGGCAGGAAAGGCACGCCGCGCTGCTGCGCATGGGTGGCGAACAGGGCGATGTCGGGGATGAACTCCGCCTGGGCGGCGCGCACGGCGCGGCGCGCCTTCTCCACGGCCGCTTCCGCCGCTTTCAGCTCCGGGTTGCGTTCCAGCGCGCGCTGGAGCTGCGCGTCCAGAGGAGCGGTCTCAGGCGGGCTCCAGGGGGAGGGGACCAGTTCGAGGTCCGTGCCGGGTTCGAGTCCGATCAGATCGGCGAGTTCGGCCACCAAGTCGGCGCGCTGGAGTTCGAGCTGCAACAGGGCGTTTTTGGCCTCCAGCAGCCGGGCGTCCGCTTCCAGCAGCTTCACCTCGAGCGCGGCGCCGGACTCAATGGCATTGGCCGCGTCCGTGCGGGCGGCCTCAGCCGCCTCGGCCTTCAGCCGCGCCGCGGCGATGCGCCTGTCGAGCAGCAGGGTTCCGAGAAAGGCCTCCTGCACTTTCAGGGCGATCTCGTTGGCGGCGCGGCGTGATTCCTCTTCCGCCATGCGCACGTCCTGTTCGGCGGCGCGTGTGCCGGCGTGAATGCGGATGAGCGGCGTCAGCGGCTGGGCGAGCGTGGACACGGAGAGACCGAAGGTGTTGGCGCCCTGCAACAGCCGCAGGTCTTCCGAAGGGACGGGCCCGAGCTGCGGCAGCACGCCGAGGAATCCACGGGGAATGGCGACGTTCTGGAGCTGGCTGTTGTACAGCAGGCTCGATTCATTGGAGAGGCGGGGGAGGGCATTGGCCCGGACGGCGTCGCGCTTTTCCTCCGACTCCCGAATCCTGAGGCGCTGGATCTTCAGGATGGAGTTCTGTTGCCGTGCCATCGCCAGCGCCTCCTCCAGCGTCAGGCGCTGTGTCTCCGCCCGCAGTGCCGGCGCGAGAGCGAGCAGTAGCAATGCGGGCACGGCAGAGGAAGGCCGCCACCGTGCGACGCGGCGTTTGGCCACCACAAACAGCACGGGCACGAAGACGAGCGTGAAGAACATCGAGAAGATCAATCCTACGGCGATGGCGCTCGCCAGCGGCGACCAGAGGCTGGAGCCGCTGAGGATCATCGGCAGCACGCCCACGGCGGCGGCGGCGGTGGTGAGGAAGATCGGGCGGAGGCGCCGCTCGCCCGCTTCCAGCGCGGCGGTTTCGAGCGGCGCCCCGGCCCGCTCGCGCTCGTGAATGTAGTCGACGAGAATGATCGCGTTCCGGACAACCACTCCGGACAGGCTGATGACGCCCATGAAGGCCGTAAAGCTGAAGGGATTTCCGGTGAGAATCAGGCCGAAGACGGCACCGGGCAAGGCCAGTGGAATCGACGCCATCACCACCAGGGTGTCCACCGGTGAGCGGAACTGGAACAGCAGAATGAGAAAGATCGACAGAATACTCAGCGCGAGCACGATGTGCATCTCCCCAAAAGTTTCGTTTTGACCCTCGATTTCGCCGCCATATTCCACCCGATAGCCGGGTGGCAATGGGATTGCCGCAATCTGTTTCCGGGCGGCATGGAGGATTTCCGAGGGCAGGCGCGCTTCGCCGGGAATGGCCATCACGGTCAGCGTTCGCAGCCCGTTGCGGCGGAGGATGCGGTTGGGGCGCCACTCCGGTTCCACCCGGGCCAGACTGCGCAGCGGCACGCGGGCGCCGGTGAGCGAGCTGACGACGTAGGCGTCTTCGACGTCCTCGAAACGGCTGCGGTATTGCTCCTCGAGGCGCAGGACGACGGGGATGTCGCGGTCGCCCTCCCAGAAGGTGGTTACCGGGAGTCCACTGAAGCCGCCCGCCATCTGGAGGGCGAGCAGCGAATGGCTGAAGCCGAGCCGGTTGGCGACCTCTTCGTTGACGCGCAGGACCAGTTGCGGCGAGTCTTCATGAAAATCGTTGAGCACATAGTCGGCGCCGGGCGTGCGGCGTAAGATGGCCTCGACTTTTTCGCCGTATTCCCGAAGGCGCCGCAGGTCCTCCTCGCCATCCTGGGTGGAGACGATCCGCACCTCCACCGGCGCCTTCATCACCGTGCCCTGTTCGAGCTCACGCACGATGACGAGGGCCTCCGGCGCCACCTGCCCCAGCTCCCTGCGGAGGCGGAACACGAGCGGCGGCGTGTCTTCGGCGCTGCGTGTATTGACGACGATCTGCGCGTAATTGCGCGCCGGGAACTCGGGGTCGACGTTGTAGTAGAAGCGCGGGGCGGAGTCGCCCACGAAAGCGGCAAAGGCTGTCACCAGCGGTTCCCGGCGCAGGTGCTGCTCGATGCGCCGCACGGCGGCGTCCGTTTTTTCGAGCTGTGAGGCTTCAGGCAGCCAGAGGTGGATGATGAACTGGTTGCGTTCGGCGGTGGGGAAGAACCGCTCCGGCACCACCGTGCGCAGCAGCACGATACCGAGCACGAACACCGCCGCTCCGGCCGCCAGCGTGAGCGCCTTGTTCCGCATCGCGGCGTAAATCACCCGGTGGTAGGCCGACTGCATGAGGTCGATGGCGTTGAAGCGCTTTTTTCCGGGCTCAGCCTCCGGCGGGTGAAGTCCGCGGCGGATGAAGAACCGGCACAGCCAGGGCGTCACCAGCATGGCGACGGCGTAAGAGCAGGAGAGGGCCACGGCCACGGCCACGGGGAGAGCCTGGATAAACTCGCCGACCGCGCCGCTGATGATCAGCATGGGGAGAAATGCAGCGATGATGGTCAGCGTGGCGGTCAGCACCGGCAGCCAGAGCTCGGTGGCGCAGCGCCAGGCGGCCTCCATGCGCGGCGTGCCGCGGTCGAGGTGCTCGACGTAGTTGTCGGCGATGACGATGGCGTCGTCGACCACCATGCCCAGCACGACGATGAGCGCCGAGATGGAAACCTGGTGCAATTCGACGCCGATGGCGTGCAGGAGGGCGAAGGTGGCGGCGACGGTGACCGGGATGGCCAGACTGGCGATCACCGCCACGCGCAGCGGCAGCAGGACGATGGTGACCAGAATCACGGCGCCGATGGCGATGCCGAACTCGCGGATGAAATGCGTGATGCGGCGCTCGACCACGGCGGGCTGGTCGGCGATGATGTCGATGCGGAGATCGGGGGGCAGCGTGGCGCGCACCTGCGCGAGCTTGTCCCTCAGCGCGCGGCCGAATTCGACGATGTTATAGCCCTCCTGCATCTCCACGCTGACGAGCACCGCCGGCTCTCCGTTGAAGCGCACCAGCGAGCGCGGTTCGCCCTCGACGCGCTCCACGCGCGCCAGATCGCCCAGATAGACGGGCTGGCCGGAGGGCGAAACGTCGATCATCACGCGCCGGATCTCATCGACGTCCTGGAACAATCCGGAAGTCCGCATGGGCGCCACGGCCGTGCCCGTCCTGAGTTCGCCACCGAACTGGATCACGTTGCGGCCGCGCAGCGCCTGGATCACTTTCAAGGGCGACAGCGCGTACTGCGCCACGCGCTCCATCGAGGACGTGATGCGGATCTCCTCCTTCTGCTCGCCGATGCGCTTGAGCTTGGCGACGGCGCGCAGCGTGCGGAACTCGTCTTCGAGCCGCTCGGCGTACTCTTTCAGCTCGGTGTAGCTGTAGCGGCCGCCGTGCACGGCCACCAGCAGCGCGATGGTGTCGCCGAAGTCGTCGCGCACCACCGGGCCCTGCACGCCTTCGGGCAGCCCGGTCAGCCTGAGTTCGATGAGCGCGTGACGCAGCCGGGACCAGAACACATCGGGCTGTTTGACGTGATCCTCCAGCTCGACGTGGATGACGCACAGATCGCCGCGGCTGGTGGACCACGTTTTGGACTTGCGCACCTCCTCGAAGCGGAACAGGCGGTCTTCGATCTTGCGCGTCACCTGTTTCTCCACCTGCTCGGCGGTGGCGCCGGGATAGGTGGCGATGACGAGTCCGGTGCGGATGGTGATCTTCGGATCCTCGCGGCGGGGCATGGTGAGCAGCGAAGCGACGCCCGTGGCCAGTACCGCGGCCGTGAGCAGCAGGGTCACCTGCGGGTAGCGGAGAGCAGATTTGACGGGGTTCATCGCAGGATCTCCGCCTGGACGCGCATTCCGTCCCTGACCTTGTGCTGGCCGCCGACGACGACGAGATCGCCCTCGCCGAGTCCTTCGGCGATTTCCACTTCGCGGCCGGCGCCGCGGCCCGTTCGGACGCGCCGCGCATGAACGCGTCCGCTCTGCGGCGAGTAGACGAAGACCTGAGTGGCCCCCTGCGGGTCGCGCCAGACGGCGTCGGCAGGGACGGTGCGCACAGCCACCTGGGCACCGGTTTCGATCTCAGCCTCGGCGATCATGCCGGCGCGCAGCTCCAGCCGGGGGTTTGGCGCCAGCAACCGCACGGGGAACGTGCGCGACTGCGGCTCGGCCGCAAACCCCACCTGTTCGACTCTGGCTGCGAACTCGCGCCCGCCCAGCGACGGGATTCGGACCCGGGCCCTCTGCCCGATCCTGACTTTGCCGATTTCCGCCTCGGGCACGCCGACGCGCACGCGCGCGGGATGCAGTCTCATCAGCGCCACCACCGGCATTCCGGGGGAGACCATCTCGCCCGTGTCGGCCAGCCGGCGCGCGACGACGCCCGCCAGCGGGGCGCGCAGTTGCGTGTCCTCCACCCGTTTCCGGTTGAGCCTGGCGTTGGCTTCCGCCTGGCGCGCCCTGGCCTCGGCGGCTTCCCGGTCTTCGCGGCGCGCTCCTTCCATCGCCTCTTCGTAGCGTTGCCTGGCCACCTGCCAGTGGGTCTCGATCTTCTTGAAGTCATTTGGCGCGAGGCTTTTTCGCTCAAACAGGATCTTCATGCGGCGGTATTCATCTTCGGCCTGCTCGTAGGCCGCGCGGGCCTGCTCGAGCTCCTGTCGACGCGCGCCGGCTCGGGCTTTTTCCGCCATTGCGCGCGCGGCCGCCGCCTCGCTATCGGCGATCTCCGCGCCCAGGCGGTAGTCGGTGGGATCCAGTTCCGCCAGCAACTGACCCTGGCCGACCATCTGGCCTTCCTCGACGAGCATGCGGCGGATGCGGCCGGCGAGCTGGAAGCCCACTTCGGAGGACTCGTAAGCCTCCACGTTGCCCCCGGCGCGGATGATTTCGGCCCGTTGAAGTTGCGCGGCCCTGCGGACCTGCACGGAGGCAACCGGCTCTGGCGCCTCCCTGGCGCGCTTTCCGCAAGCGGCGAGAGAGAGGATCAGAATCATGACGGCCCAACGGGGAGAAGGCTGCATGAGAACCACCTTTCACTCCTCAAGCTGACACAATTCACCCTGTTTGTCGCGTTGCAGCGACCTCACCATGCGGGGCGCAACAGGACGGACGGTCCCCGTGCGGCCGCGCTGCAAGCGTCAAGGCAGCAGTTCGACGGTCTGGGCGATGTCTTCGGGCGAGAGGTAGAAGTGCGGGCTGAGGCGGAGCCAGCCCTGGCGGGGGGCGGCGACGATGCCGGCGTCGCGGAGACGGGACCAGAGCCAGCGGGCATCGTAGCCCTCCTTGCGGATGGAGAGGATGCCTGAGCCGTGTTCGGGAGTCGGTTCCAGCAGCAGTTCGTAGCGCTTTTCTTTGGCCCAGTCGGCGAGCAGCCGGCAGAGGTGCTGGACGTGCGCGGCGATGCGCTCGACACGGGCCTCGAGGATCAGTTCGAGCGAGGCGCGCAGTCCGAAGCATCCGACGACGTTGAGGGTGCCGGGCTCGTAGCGGCCGGCGTCGGGGCGCAGGGTCATGTCACGGGAGGCGTAGTCCTGCCAGCCGGCGACGTTGGTCCAGCCGAACTCGACCGGTTCGATGTGGTCCTGCCAGTCGCGCTGGACGTAGAGGATGCCGCAGCCTTCCGGGCCGAGCAGCCACTTGTGGCCATCCGCGGCGAGGGCATGGATCTTCGCCCGGCGGACGTCGAGCGGGAAGGCGCCGAGGCCCTGGATGGCATCGACAAAGAAGAAGACGCCGTGGCGGGAGCAGATCTCGCCGATGGCTTCGAGATCCGCGCGGTAGCCGCTGAGGTACTGGACGAAGCTGATCGTCAGCAGCCGCGCGCCACGGGCGGCGCGTTCGATCTCATCGAGCGGGGCCATGCAGCTCAGCCATTCCACATGGACGCCCTTCCATTGTTCGAGCTTCTTCCAGATGTAATAGTTGGCGGGGAACTCTTCGCGGAAGGCGATGATGCGGTCGCCGGGGCGCCAGTCGAGGCCGAGCGCCACGGTGGCGATGCCCTCGCTCGTGTTCTTGACGGTGGCGATCTCTTCCGGCTCGGCGTGGATGAGGCGGGCGGCGGCGCGCTTGACGCCTTCGACGGCTTCCATCCAGTCCGGGTAGTGGAGGGCGCCGTAGTCGAGCGCGTCCTGGGCCATGCGCTGGATGGCTTCTGCCGAGCGCCGGGGCAGGGGCGCGACGGCGGCGTGGTTGAGATAGATCAGATTCCTGGTGACAGGGAACTCGTCCCGGTACTCGAGCCAGATTTCCTGCGGCTCACGATTGCCGTAACCCATCTATCTCAATGTACGTTAGTCTGGGTGAGGGGACGGGCATATGAACACCAGGATCCTGGCCGCGATTGCCGCACTGGCGGTGGCTCTGTTCGCGCTCCCGGTGCCGGCGCAGGACACCACGGATCAGACCAAAGACCAGCAGCAGAAGCAGAAGGTCATCAAGGACAAGAAGAAGAACCCGGACGCCA
Source organism: Bryobacteraceae bacterium (assembly GCA_049969655.1). Lineage (GTDB taxonomy): Bacteria > Acidobacteriota > Terriglobia > Bryobacterales > Bryobacteraceae > JANWVO01. The sequence goes on along the minus strand of JBMFOK010000009.1, from coordinate 123,893 downwards.
TTGGCGAACGGGACGTGGGGAAGGGGCTGAACTGGTACTCGCTCGAGAAGGAGATCGCGATGGGCAAGGCCTACGCGATGGAGATTGAGCGGGTTGCCAAGATTGTGGACGATCCGATCATTACCGAGTATGTGAACCGAGTGGGGCAGAACCTGGTGCGCAACTCGGACTGCAAGGTTCCGGTGACGATCAAGGTGATCGACACCGAAGAGCCCAACGCCATGGCGCTGCCGGGCGGATTCTTCTATGTGAACACCGGGCTGATTGCGTTGGCCGAAAACGAAAGCGAGCTGGCCGGGGTGATGGGCCACGAGATTGCGCACATTGCGGCGCGGCACGGGACGCGGCAGGCGACGCGCGCCGGGCTGGCCAACATCGCCACGATTCCGCTGATCTTCATGGGCGGCTGGACGGGCTTCGGCGTGCGGCAGGCGGCCAGCGTGGCCATTCCGCTCGGGTTCCTTTCCTTCTCGCGCGCGTTTGAGCGTGAAGCCGACCTGCTGGGGCTCCAGTACATGTACAAGGCAGGCTATGATCCCAACGGGTTTGTGGACTTCTTCGAGCGGCTGGAGTCGCTTGAAAAGCGCAAGCCGGGGACGATTTCGAAGGCGTTCCGCAGCCACCCGCCGACGGCCGACCGGATCGAGGAGGCGCAGAAAAACATTGCGGAGCTGCTGCGGGAGCGGCCGGAGTATGTGATCACCACTTCAGAGTTCGACGAGGTGAAGGAGCGGGTGATCGCGATGAGCAATCGCCGCAAGCTGGGGCCCAATGATGATCCGAACCGCCCGCGGCTGAAGCGCGCGCCGGGAGCGGGCACGGATACCGCGGACAAGGACGGCAAGAAGACCGAGGATCCGGACGAGCGGCCGACGCTGAAGCGGCGGAACTAAGCGGGAAGCGATTTTCGCGCATTGCTGCCGCCCGCCTGGCAGAAGTGATTGGGAAGGGCCGGTGAAAGGCGCCGGTGACGTGGCGCGCCTTTGCCGGCCCCTTTCGTTTCGAGAAGGCAAAGCCGCCGGAACGGACAGCTTCACGTTCGGAAGGTAGGTGCCCCCGGTGAGGGATTCGCAGCGAAGAGAGCAAGCGGCGTGGAAAAAAGCGGGCGGCGAGCCGGCGGTGGTTGAGCCGCCGGCTGCGCCGCCCGAAGTGCGCTGCACAGGATGGACCGGTCAAAAGTCGTAGCGGAGGGCCGCCTGGATGATGCGCGGGTTGCCCACGGTGCCGGAGATCCTGCCCACGGTCTGGGGCGTGGTGATGGTGGCGCCGGGCAGGCCGAAGTTCGTGTTGTTGAACGTGTTGTACATCTCCCAGCGGAAGGTGATGCGGTGCTGCTCCCAGGGCAGCTTGAAGCGCTTGACGATGGAGGTGTCGAAGTTGAAAAAGCGTGGGCCGCGGAAGCTGTTGCGGCCGGAGGTGCCGATTTCGCCGGCGCCGGGGAAGGCGGCGGGGTCAGTGAGCGCGGCGATCTGCTCGGCGGTGAAGTACCAGACGCCGTCGCCGCGGCGCATCACCGAGCCGATGTTGCGGTCGCCGCTGTAGTTGATATACGTGTTGGCGGTGGACGGCCCGGTGAGGCGGCCCGATGACATGGAGAAGACGGTACCGGACTGCCAGACGCCGAGCACGCCGATGTCCCAGCCGCCGAAGAGCGCGTCGATGACCGGGTGAACGTCGCTCAGCCAGCGGCGGCCGCGGCCGATGGGGAGCGTGTAGGTGCCGGACCAGTTGAACACGTGCGGACGGTCGGCCACGCCGCGGCCCTTGTTGAGCGCCATGTTGTAGTTGTCGATGGGGGCGGTGAAGCCGTTGCCGTCGGCGCTGCCGTTGTCGAGCGACTTGGAGAAGGTGTAGTTGAGCTCGAACTTGAGCGCGCCCATGGTGCGGCGGAAAGAGAGCTGGAGCGAGTCATACCAGCTGGAGCCGTCCTGCGTGCCGAGGATCACCTGGTTGTACTGCGGGAAGTTGCGCAGATAGAACTGGGGGATCCCGGCGGCGGCATAGAGGGAGTAGTTGTTGCGGTCCAGGTTGTTGGCGGCGGTGTTGGCCAGTTGCTGCTGGACGGTGGTGGCGCCCAGGCGGCTGATGACGGCCTGCGGAGTGCCGAAGATGCGCACCAGGGTGTTGGTGGGCGAGGCAGCGGCGCCGGTGCGCTGGAAGTTGATGATCTCCTTGAACGAGTCAAGGAAGTTGCCGTAGATTCTGGGCTGGTTGACGTCCACCCAGTTGAAGAGCTTGATGCCGCGGGTGCGGATGTAGGCGACATCGAGGATCGTATTGCGCATCACCTCGCGCTGGATGCTGAGGTTATAGTGCTGGACGTAGCCGGTGCGGAGGTTGGGTCCGAAGACGACAATGGAGGTCTGGCGGTTGGTGGGCAGCATGAGCTGTGGGGCTGGGGGCGCGGCGGGCAGCGGCGGGTTGTCGCGCACGCGCACATCGGAGCCAGAGGCCGTGTTGGGGAAGGTCTGCACCGTCTGGGCAAAGCCCGGCGTGTTGCCGTCGACGAGGCTGGCGGTGGCGCCGATCATGCGGTCATAGAAAATGCCCCAGCTGCCGCGGACCGCCCATTTACCGCTGCGGGTGGGGTCCCAGGAGAAGCCGATGCGCGGGGCGAAGTTGTTCAGGTCGGTGTTGTACCAGCCGGAAGCGCGCTGGATCTCGGTGTTATCGAGCTGAGAGAAATAACCGATCTGGTCGATCTGTTTCAGGGTGCCTTGCAGGCGGTCGCGCTCGGTGGGAGCGCCGAAGACTTCATAGCGCACGCCGATGTTGAGCACGAGGTTGCGGGCGATTTTCCAGTCGTCCTGGACGAAGCCGGCGTAGTCGCGGAAGTAGGTGTTGCGGACGCGCGGCTCGCCGGCGGGCTGGAATTTCTCGAGGTCGGAATAGAACGTCGTGGTGATGTTGCTGACGCGACCGAGGATGTCGTTATAGAGGTTTTCGAACCGCTGGCGGTCGGCCGAGCTGATGATGGAGCCGGAGGGGCCGATCGACAGGGGCGGGACGTTGTTGTTGGCCGTGGAGAGGCTGATGTTGGGGTAGATGCCGGCGGCGTTGTAGCCCCACTGGAGGGTGCGCTTGAAGGTGAAGCCGGTCTTGATGGTGTGGGCGCCCTTCATCCAGGTGAGGTTTTCGGTGAGGTCGATGACCGGGGAATTTCGTCCCTGGGGGAAGTTGGGCAGGATCGGGTTGGTGTAGGAGTTGGTGAGCACCTGCGGGCCGGCGATGCGGGCCGGGCGGCGGAAGTCGACGCTGGCCGACTGATAGCCGACCCGGAGCTCATTGACGATGGTGGGCGTGATGGCCCAGTCCGAGCCGGCCGAGAAACCCCAGCGGATGCCCCCCTGCGTGCCCTGTGGCTGGCCGGGGAAGGTGGCATCGGCGCTGTTGAGCGCGTCGATCGACTCGGTGCGGAAACGGCTGTGGCGGTAGAAGACGCGGTGGGTGGCGGCGAGGTTGTAGTCGGTGCGGATGGTGAACTGGTCGTTTTCCGAACCGGCCGGATTGTTGAAGCGGAAGCCGGCGGTGTTCAGTCCGTCGCCGAGGTCGAAGTTGTTCGCCTCGGGCAGCATATCGATGAGCTTTTTGGTGGCCGGATCAAAGCCGAGAGCGCGCGGATCGTTGGCGACGATGTCGAACGACTGCACGGTGCTGCTGCCGGGCGGCCTCCAGCGGAAGAGGCCTCTTTTGGCCTCGTTGGTGAGCACGGTGCGGTTGCGTACGACCTCCTGGGCGGTGCGCTGGCTCTGCCAGTTGCCGAAGATGAACCACTTCTCCTTCAGGATGGGCCCGCCGAGCGAGGCGCCGAAGGTGTTCTGGATGAATTTGGGCCGGGCGACGCCGCTGGAGTTGTTGAAGAAGTTGTTTGCGTTCAGCTTCGTGTTGCGCAGGAATTCGAAGGCGTTGCCGTGCCACTGGTTGGTGCCGGAGCGGGTGATCATTTCGATCTGGCCGCCGGCGTTGCGGCCGTATTCGGCCTTGCCGCCGTTGGTGATGACGCGGAACTCTTCAATCGAGTCGACGTTGAAGGCGGTCAGCGAGAGGCCGAGGCGGGGGACAACGGCGTCATTGGCATCAATGCCGTCCAGGCGCGTGTTGTTCGAGCCCTGGCGGGTGCCGTTGATGCGGGAAAATGAGCTGTCGCCGGGGTCGATGGAGACGCCGGGCGTGTACGGAACCAGCGCCATCGGGTTGCGCGCCAGTTGCGGGAGGGTGTCGATATCGCGCAGGGTGACGCTGCGGCCCACCTGTGCGTCGGAGGTGTTGACGCGGATGGCGCTGGCCTCGACGGTGACGCTTTCTGCCAGCGAGCCTACCTCCAGTTGCACATCCTGGCGCAGGGTGACGGCGACGTTGAGCTCGATGTTTTCCACCTGCGCTTTGCGGAATCCCGGCGCCTCGACGGTGAGCGTGTAGTTGCTGGCCGGCAGCGAGGCGAACAGGAAGTAGCCGATGTCGTTAGTGGTGGTAGTGACCACGGTCCCGGTGCGATTGTTGCGGGCGGTCACGGTGGCGTTGGGGACGACGGCGCCGGCCGGGTCGGTGACCACGCCCTCGATGCGCCCGTTGGAGACCTGGGCAGCCGCAGTTGCAGCCAGCAGCAAGGCAACAAGCACCATCGCTACCGCTGCGAGAAAGAAATGTCGAATGGTCATTGGCGAGACTCCTCGAGGTGATTGAGACTGACCCGTTTGTATCCAGAACTCGTGCGGAACCCATTGGGCTGTCCGCTCGCGCCATGGGCGGCTGTTCGGGAACGACCCTTGCTCCACCTGTGAATCGATGTCCTCGCAACGCCCCGGCCCTTGCGGCGCCCCGGGATCCCAGCACCAGAGCCAGATTGGTGGCGATTTTACTACAATCTGGTCGGTTTGGTGCCGGCAGAATGGGTTCCGCGGGCAATGAAATTCCTTTCATTCCACGGGCTTTCGCGGCGCCATGGCGCGCAACCTTCGGCGACGGTGCCGCATCCACAGGAGTGCCGCCCGTTGGGAGTGTGCTGTTATACTGAACAATGGGCGGGATTTGTGGCGGGGAAGCGATTTCCCGCCGGCTGGGCCGAGCAGGAACACAATGAGCAGCCGATTTCAATATACGCTGGTGACCCTTTCGGGCGTCCTGGTGGCGCTCCTTCTGGTGGGCGTTCTGCTGGGGCAGAACCGGCCCGCGCAATCATCGGATCCGTACCGGCACCTGAACGTCTTCACCGAGGTGCTGGCCAAGATCAAGTCCGATTATGTGGAAGAGCCCGACATGAAGAGCGTGTCGCTCGGGGCCATCAACGGGCTGCTGGTGTCGCTGGATCCGTTTGCCTGTTATCTGAACGCGGACCAGTACAAGCAGTATCTGAGGACGCTTGAGAATCCGAAGGGTGGCGTCGGGCTGATCCTGAGCCGGAAATACGGCTACGAGCTGAGCGTGGTGGACGCGATCCCGGGCTCGCCGGCCGACCGGGAGGGGCTGACGACGGGCGACATCATCGAGGCGATCAACGGGATTCTGACGCGCGACATGCCGCTGGCGTTCGCCGACGTGCTGCTACACGGGGAACCGGGAACGGAAGTGGAGCTGCGAGTGCTGCGGCTGAGCCGCCCGGAACCGATGACGGTGAAGCTGAAGCGTGCGGTGGTGACGCCGCCGCCGCTGGAGGCCCGAATGCTGGATGGGGCAACGGGCTATGTTGCGGTGACCGATCTGACGGCCGGCAAGGCGGAGAAGGTGGCCGAGGCGGTGCGAGAACTGGCTGGCAAAGGGGCCCGGAAGTTGGTGCTGGATCTTCGCCATGCGGCGCTGAGCGAGCCGGCCGAGGGCGTCCTGCTGGCGGACCTGTTTCTGGACAAGGGCGTGATTGCGACGCTCGAAGGCCAGAAGGTGAAGAAGCAGGTGTTTGAGGCGAGCCCGGCGAAGACGGTCTACCGCGGGCCGCTGGTGGTGCTCACCAACCGCGGCACGACCGGGGCGGCCGAAATTGCAGCGGCGGCTCTGGCTGCCAACAAGCGGGCCGAGCTGGTGGGCGAGCGCACCTATGGCGACGCGGCGGTGCGAAAGCCGGTTCCGGCCGGCGATGGCGGGGCGGTCATCATGGCGGTAGCCAAGTACCATGCGCCCGACGGCAAAGCGATCAACGAGACGTCGGTGACGCCGCAGCATCCGGTTTCCGACGTCGAGCCGCCGCAGACGATGGACGAAGAGGAAGGCGCGGCTGCTCCGCCATCGGACCTGAAGCAGCCGGAGAAGAAGGAAGACACGGTGCTGAAGAAGGCTCTGGAGATTCTCGCCGGCAAGGCGGAGCAGGCCCATGCCGCTCCAGCGGCTGCGCCTGCGGCGGCCGCCGGCAGGGCGACGACATTGCACAAGGGGGCATAGAGGTTTCAGCGATGCCACTGTACGAGTACAAGTGCGACCAATGCGGTGAAGTCTTTGAGGTGATCCAGAAATTCAGCGACGCTCCGCTGGAGACGCACGACGGCTGTGGCGGGGCGGTGCGGCGCCTGCTTTCGGCGCCCGCCATCCAGTTCAAGGGCACGGGGTGGTACATCACCGACTATGCACGCGCCGGCACGGGCGGCGGCAACGGCAGCAACGGCAAGAGCGGCAGCGGATCCAGCGGGGATTCTTCCGGGTCCGCATCGAGCGGGAAAGCCGGCAGCGACACCGCCAGCAAGTAGGGCGAGCCGGTGGAGCTGCTCTACCTGTCCCACTGTGTGCCGAATCCGCCCGACAAGGGCGAAAAGATCCGCGCCCATCACGAACTGAACGCGCTGGCGGCGCGCCACCGCGTGCATCTGAGCTGTTTCGCGCGCAGCGAAAAGGAGCTGGAAGATGCGCGTGCGCTGATTGACCGGTGCGCGTCGGTTTACGTGGCGCCGCTGTTCCCCTACTCGCTGCACCTGGCGCGCGCCGGCGCGCGGTTCGCTCTGGGCGCGTCGCTGACGGACGCCTTCTATTCGAGCCGGCGGTTTTCGGCCGATCTGCTCGAGCTTCTCAACAGCCGCCCGATCCGCGGGGCGGTGGCCTATTCGACGGCGATGGCGCCGTTCGTGCCCGCAGAGCTGCCGCTGGTGCTCGACATGGCGGACGTCGACTCGGAGAAATGGCGCGCCTACGCGAGATACCGAAAGCCGTCTTTTTTGTTTCAAACAGAAGCGGAACGTCTTGCACAGCTCGAAGCCTGCCAGGCGCGGCGGGCACGGGTGACGCTGGTGACGACGGCGGCCGAGCGCGAGGCGCTGCTGCGCATCGCCCCGGGAGTCGAATGTGAAGTGATGGAGAACGGGGTGGATTTTGACTTTTTCGACCCCGCACGGCTGCCTGCCGATGAGGCGCTCGCCGGAAGGCGCTATCTGCTGTTCTGCGGCCAGCTCGACTATTACCCGAACGAGCAGGGCATTGTCGCCTTCGCGCGGGACATTTTTCCCGAGCTGCGACGGCGGGATCCGGGCCTGGAACTGATTGTCGTCGGGAGGAACCCAGGGCCGAGAGTGCTGGCGCTGGCCGCGTTGGGCGGCGTGGAAGTGGCCGGAACGGTGGACGACGTGCGTCCCTTTTACCGGCACGCGCTGGCGACGGTGGCGCCGCTGAAGATCGCCCGCGGGATTCAGAACAAGGTGCTCGAGTCGCTGGCCATGGACAAGCCGGTGCTGGCCTCGCCGGAGGTCTGCCAGACCCTCGGAGCGGAACTGCCGCGCGGCGTCCGCTGCTGCCGGACGGTGGAGGATTATGCCGCACCGCCGGAAGCGGGCGGCATCCGGCCTCAGGCGATGCGGCGGTTTTCCTGGCCGCAGAACCTGCGGGTGCTGGAGCGCGCCGTGGCGCGGCTGGAGCAGACGGCGTGAAACCGTGCATTTTCTTTGACCGCGACGGGACGCTGATCGAGGAACGGAATTACCTGTCCGACCCGGACCAGGTGGTTCTGATCCCCGGGGCCGCCGAGGCGGTGCGGCTGGCCCGCGGAGCCGGTTACCTGACGGTGGTGCTGACCAACCAGTCCGGCGTCGGGCGGGGGTACTTCACGCTGGAGGATGTGGAACGAGTGAATGCGCGGATGCTGGAGCTGCTCCTGCGCGAGGGGGCCGAAATCGACGGCATCTACGTCTGCCCGCATGCGCCCGAAGAGGGCTGTGGCTGCCGCAAGCCGCGCACGGGGCTGGTGGAGCGGGCGGCGCGCGAGCTGGGCATCGATGTGGGGGCCTCGTGGATGGTGGGCGACAAGGCGGCTGACCTGGAGCTGGCTCGCAATGCGGGCATGCGCGGCGTGCTGGTTCAAACCGGGTACGGCAGCGAGGCGGCGGCGCAACTGAGCGGCGGGGAGACGCCGAGTGCGGCGAATGTGCTGGAGGCGGTGCGGCGGATCGTCAGCGGACGCTGACAGGATTGGCCCCAGGGCGTGGTCACGGCGGCCCAAAGGGTAGGGCAGGGAAGAGATCAGTCATTTTTCTAATAGATTGGGAATATTTCCCTCACATTTAGGCGGAGCTGTTCTTTCAGACCCATTTAAGGCAGAAGGATTTGTTGTACGAATCTCCGGCAGAGAAAATGAGATCCAGGTTGCGATCCGCGGTCGGAGCGGGGCGGCCGGGCTGGTCTGCGGCCCGGGGCCGTTTCCCGAAGGGGCAAGCCCGGGCCGCAGGAAGGCGGACAGCGCCGGGGCGGGTGCTCGAACACGAGCAGAGTGGTGGTTTTCGGCCAGGGACAGGGAGCCAGGGTGGGCTGACAAGTGGTTGACTTAAAGCATAGTTTTCCTTTGGCCCGAAAAGTGCAGCCTCGCAAGTGGCCTCTGCCACAAGGAGGTGACGCCATGAAGCGCATGGTATGGATGATGGCCCTGGCTGGCCTGCTGATGATGGGTGGCCTGCCACTGCGGGCCGAGCCGGACGAGCCCGGCAAGGGCGTGGCGCGGATCAGCCTGCTCAACGGGGACGTGAGCGTGCGGCGGGGAGACTCGGGCGATTGGGTGGCAGCGGTGATCAACGCGCCGCTGTTGGCTGATGACCGGGTGTTGACGGGGCCGGGGTCGCGGGCGGAGGTTCAATTTGATTTCTACCACCGGATTCGTCTGGCCGGCGACACGGAGATCCGGCTGACGCAGCTTGAGTACCGGCTGTACCAGATTCAGGTGGTGCGCGGGACGGTCACCTTCAGCGCGCTGAAGGGTGGCGACGCCCAGGTGGAGCTGAATACGCCGGCGGCAGCGCTGCGGCCAGTGGCGTGGGGCGAGTATCGGATTACGGTGTATGACGACGACCGGGCGGAGCTGACGGTGCGGCGCGGCGAGGCGGAGATTTACACGCCGCAGGGGTCGCAGCGGTTGCGGCCCGGGCGGACGCTGGTGGCGCGGCTGGACGATGCCAACCGGAGCGAGGTGCGCGCGGTGGCCGAGATCCCGAAGGACAACTGGGACGAGTTCAATCGCGCTCGCGACCGGGAGCTGAGCCGCGCGGCGCGGGTGTATGAATATGTCAGCCGCGACATTTACGGGGCAGAAGACCTGTACGGCCATGGCACCTGGATCTACGTGGCGCCCTACGGCTGGTGCTGGCAGCCGTTTGTGGCCGTGGGCTGGGCGCCGTACCGGCTGGGCCGGTGGGTGTGGCTGGACTGGTACGGGTGGACATGGGTCAGCTACGACCCGTGGGGCTGGGCGCCGTATCACTACGGGCGCTGGTTCTGGTGGAACAACGCGTGGCTATGGTACCCGGGCCCGGTGATCGGCGTGCGGCACTGGTGGAGCCCGGCGCTGGTGGGCTGGTTCGGCTGGTCGAGCTGGGACGGCTTCACCGCGGGCTTCGGCTTCGGCTGGGGCGCGGTGGGCTGGGTGCCGCTGGCGCCGTATGAGCCGCTGTACCCGTGGTGGGGGCGGCGGTTCGCCGGCTACCGGAGCGTGAACTACATTTCCCAGAACACGACGATCATCAACAACACGAACATCACGAACATCTACCGCAACGCGCGCGTCCGCGATGGCATTACGGTGGTGCGCGGCGATGATTTCGTCCGCGGCCAGGTGGGCCGGCCGCTGCGGCTGGGCGGCGAAGAGCTGGCCCGGGCCAGTGTGGCGCGCGGGGCGCTGCCATTTGCGCCGGCGCGAGAGAGCCTGCGCTGGAGCGATCGCGAGCCGATGGTGCGGCGGGCGGATCTGAACCCGGCGCGGACCGAGCGGTTCTTCACCCGGATGCCGGTGCAGCGGGCGGAGCGGGTGCCCTTTGAGGAACAGCGGCGGACACTGGAGCAGGTGGCTGCGCGGGGCCTGGGCCGGGCCGACGTGGAGAGCCGACGTGCGCTGGCGCCGGCTGCGGGCGGCGCCGGGGCCGGAGCCGGCGTCCGCAGCGCCGAGAGTCCGAACGCGAGTGTTCCGGAAGGGCGCGGGTGGCGCCGGGCCGATGAGCCGCGCCGCAGTGAGACTCGCGCCACGGAAAACGAGTGGCGGCGGTTCGGGGATCCTGGCGTGGGGATCCGGACGCAGGAGGGTGCGCGGACACGCGGCGCAGAGGACGCGATCCGACCGCGCAGTGAAGCGCGGTCGGAGGACAGCGGCCGTGGATCGGGCGGCTGGCGGACGTTTGGTGATCCGGCGCGGAGTCCGGTCCGGAGCGTGGAGGGTGATGCCGGAGCACGGCGCAGCTGGTCGACGGGGCGAGGCGCTGAGGAAGGGCGCTCGGCGGATGCGGGCGAGACCGGCCGGGTGGCGCCGCGGGTAGAGTCTCCGCGGTGGAGCACGGGCGGCGGACGCAGCGAGTCGCCGGGGTGGACCGCACCGCGGAGTGAAACGCCCCGGACGGAGACGCCGCGGGTAGAGTCCCCGCGGTGGAGCACGGGCGGCGGACGCAGCGAGGACGGAGGCGTGCGGGTGGCGCCTGCGCCGCGGGCAGAACCTTCCCGGAGCGAACCGGGTCCGCGCGGGGACGAGCGGCGAGCGAACCCGCGGAGCGAGCGCGGCAACCAGTTTGCTCCGATGAGCCGCGGCGGATGGTCTACGGGAGGCGTCACGGCCGGCGGCGCTTCTGCCTGGGACGGGTCCGCCGCAGGCTCGTCGATCCCGGTGACGCCTCGGGCGGCGAATGGCGATTCGGGCATCGTGGATCTTTCGCCGCGCCGGCGGAGTGAATCTTGGCGCGGGCCAGATGTTCGCGTGTCGCCACCGATGGAGAGGACTGCGCCTGTTGCACCGATGACGCGCGGCGCCTGGTCGACCGGCGGGGGAAGCATGGAAGCTGGCGGAGGGAGTGGAGTGATCGGCGGAGGCTCCTGGAGGACAGGAGGCGGCGGCGTGGTGGATTCGTCGCCCCGAAGAGCCGGGGGCTGGACGGGCGGCGGCGGCCGTTCCGGCTGGGCGGGCGACGGGCTGGGCCGGGGTGTGCCGTCCATCAGTGTGCCGCGAAGCGCACCGTCCTACAGCGGCCCGTCCGGCGGCTTCGGCGGCGGAATCCGGTCGGCGCCGTCCTTTGGTGGCGGGATGCCGTCTGGCGGCATGGACGGGGGCGTGCGGTCGGCGCCGTCCTTTGGTGGAGGTGGCGGCATGCGGAGCGCGCCGAGCTTTGGGGGCAGCGTCCGTGGCGGATCTGGGGCGCCGAGTGGCGGCGGCGGCGTGCGGGGAGGCCGTGGACGATAGGGGCTCCTGAGTTCATGGAATCGATATTATGTAAAAAACTATGGACAAGGAGCGTTCCTGTGCCGGAGGCGTAGCCCACCATCGCAGCCAGGATGGCAGGACCGCAGTTGGCGGTGCCGATGGACACGAGCCATTCCGGGATTGCCCCGCGCTGAACCGCTCCCGATGCCTAACCGGGGGCCTCGTTTCGACTCACAGCTTCCACCGCGGACGGGCGCGGGGCCGGTTTTGTTCCAAGGGACGTCCGACAGAGGCATGCGGGCTGGCTCGGGCGGCCAGCAGCCGCTTCATTCGAGGTTCCCGGTGAGAGCGAGACGCTGGCGCAACAGGCGCGGCACTTCGCGCGGATCGCGGACTTCGATGACCTCGCAGCCGGCCCGGAGGGCGCTTTCGATTCCCGCGGCCGAGTCCTCCAGGACGATGGCGCGGTGGGCGCCCAGACGCTGCATGGCCAGCCGGTAGGGTTCGGGGTCGGGTTTCAGGCGGCGCACGTCGTCGCCGTAGACGGCCGTGCCGAATCGTTCGAGGATGCCCTCGGCGCGGAGGATCGGTTCGATTTCCTGGCGGCTGGAGGAGGTGACCACGGCCAACCGCCCGGGCGGGAGCCGGTGCAGCAGGCTTTTGAGCTCGGGATCGATGAGGCTGCCGCAAGTGGCGCGGCCGGCGAAGAGCTTTTTCTTCAGCGGGTAGAATGGCAGCAGTTCATCCACGGATCGAGGCGGCTGCGCCAGGGCGCCGAGCCGCGCGAGGAAATCCCGGTCGGAGATGCCGACGCAGTGGCGGCGGTAGTTCTCCCAGGTGACTTCGAGCCCCACCGCGCGGAGCGCCTCGTTCCAGCACTGCCAGTGGATGGGCTCGGTGTCAGCCAGAACCCCGTCAAAATCAAACAGAATAGCGGTCGAATTCTCGTTCATCTGTGGAGGAAGATACGGCTTATATTCTCAGCAATCAGACGTAAAAAAAGACCTGCCTGTCTGTTTAGAAGTCTCATACCAGGGCGGGAATCCCCTTCTCCGTGAATAAGAAAAGAGGCAACATTTTATTCATCAATCAAAGGAAATGCTGCGCACCATCTGCTGGAAGAGGGGCTCGAAGGACGGATAATCCGGCACTGGCGCCACGCAGACGATGTAGAAAAGTTCGGTCTCGAGATCGGCGGTAATGAGGACGTCAATTTCGCGGAGGCCGGCGAAAGGCGAATCCGAGGAGAGGCGCGTGACAAGTCCGCGGCGGCCGCCGACGACCACGCGCTGGGGCTGGTCGAGGACCCTCATGTTCGACTCGCGCCGGACCATGGCGTCGATGAGGGCCCGGGTATCGCGATCGAGGCTGACCAGGCGATCCGGAATCCTTTCGCGGCGGATGATGACCCCGTAGCCGACGAAGCCCTGGACCACGCCCTCCGGAGGGGCGATGGTGATTCCGCCCTCGGAGCGGCTGACGCGCCAGTTGTCGGGGTATTCGATGCGGAAGCCGTCGCCGCGCCAGGCCTGCATTCGCTGCGAGACGCTGACACGCTCCGGCTTCGGCGCCTGAGGCAGAGCGGCGGGGGAGGCGCTTCCCTGCTCCGGCTTCTTCACGGCGGGGAGCTTTTCGACGATGGCCTTGATCCGGTTCAGGTCGCCCTCCTGGGCGTTGAACTCGACGCGCGGCATGTAGGGGAGCTGCTCTTCGATGGCCTTGACGCGGTTGCCCGGGTTCGGGTGCGAAGCCGTAAAGATCTCAACGAGCTTTGGCGTTTTGCCCTTGCGCTCCGCCTCCAGCTTTTCGAAGAAGCGGGCCATCTCAATCGGGTTATACCCGGAACGGGCCATCGTATATGCGCCGAGCAGGTCAGCATCGCTCTCGGCGCTGCGCGAGTATTTCAGCAGGACGGAATTGGCGCCGAGTCCGATGCCGAGCTGGGCCAGCTGGCCCATGAGTCCGCCGCCGGTCATTGAGCCGGCCAACAGCGCCACCAGTTGCGTGAACTGCGCCTTGGTGGCCTGGCTGGTGCCGTGGCGGAGAACGACGTGCGACAGCTCATGGGCGAGCACGCCGGCCAGTTGCGCCTCGTTTTCGACGGCGCGGATCAGCCCGGTGTGAACGTACATGGGGCCTCCGGGCAGAGCGAAGGCGTTGATGGAGTCCTCCTGAACCACCTTGAAAAAATAGGGGTACTTTTCCAGGCCGCCGCGCTCCACCAGGCGCTGGCCGATGCGGTTGACGTAATCGGTGAGTTCGCGGTTCTGGACGACCACCATCTGCTGTTCCACCTGACGGGCGAACTCGCGGCCGAGCTCGATGTCCTGTTCCTTGCTGAAGAGATTGAATCCGGGGCGAGGGAGCGGCCGTTTTCTGGCCTGCGCCTCTGCGAAAGGCGCCAGCAGGGCTCCGGCCACGGCCGCCACCAGCGCGATGCGTCTCGTCATCATAAGCCCTCTCCTATCATGCTGGCATAATGGACGGTATGACGCCCACTGAGAAAATCTGGCACAACGGGCGGTTTATCGCCTGGGAGGATGCCCGCATTCATGTGCTGTCGCATGTGGTCAGCTACGGCAGTTCGGTGTTTGAAGGCGTGCGCTGTTATGACACGCAGCGAGGCCCGGCCATTTTCCGGCTGCGCGAGCACACGCGCCGGCTGCTGGATTCGGCCAGGATTTACCGCATTCCGGTGGAATATTCGCTTGAACAGCTCATGGAGGCGCAGATCGAGCTTGTGCGCGTGAACCGGCTGCGGTCCTGCTACATCCGCCCGATCATCCTGCGCGGCTACGGCGGGATGGGCGTGCTGCCCGTCAACAACCCGACGGAAGTGTTCCTGGCCTGCTGGGAGTGGGGCAAGTATCTTGGCGAGGAGGCGCTGGCCGAGGGCGTCGACGTCTGTGTGTCGAGCTGGAACCGGATGGCGCCGAACACGTTCCCTGCCCTGGCCAAGGCCGGCGGCAACTACATCAACTCGCAACTGATCCGGATGGAAGCGAACCAGAACGGCTACGCCGAGGGCATCGCGCTGGGCCCCGACGGGCTGGTGAGCGAGGGCTCTGGCGAAAACATTTTCGTGATCCGCGACGGCCGCATCTACACGCCGCCCGTTTCGGCGGGCATTCTGCCGGGCATCACGCGCGATTCGATTCTGACGCTGGCGCGAGAGGCCGGCCTTGAGGTGGTGGAGACCGACATTCCGCGCGAGATGCTCTACATCGCCGACGAAATTTTCTTTACGGGGACGGCGGCGGAAGTGACGCCTGTGCGCAGCGTGGACCGCATTCCGGTGGGCAGCGGGCGGCGCGGGCCGGTGACCGAGAGGCTGCAACGCGCCTTCTTCGACATTGTGGAGGGGCGCGCCGAGGACCGGCATGGGTGGCTGACGCCGGTGCCGGCCGCCTGAGCCGGGATGGGAAAGTAAAGATGGCCGCCGGTTCCGCTTCCAATGTCAACCTCCCCCGAGATTCACGTTTCGGAGCGGCCCGGCGGCCCGGCTGTTTCCACTGTAGAACGCCGCGGCGGCGCCGGCCAAGGGCGGCGCGCGCGGGAGGGCGCGTTTTCAACAGCTTTATTGCGCTACCCGCTCAATGAGTTAGGCTGTGAATGGAGTGGAGAAGCTGTGCATAAAACGGAACGGCCATGAAATGTTCTGGCATTGACGCTCTCACCGGCGAGGCGGTGGAGATCACCGCCGAAGGAGGCGCCATCACGGCCGTCGAGCCGCTGCTCGGCGCGCAGCGCGGGCTGCGATGGCTGGCGCCTGGGTTCATCGATCTTCAGGTGAACGGATTTGCGGGCGCCGACTACTGCGGACCGGACACGCCGCAGGAGGCGATTGCGAAGTCGCTGGAGGCGCTGTTTGCCACCGGAGTGACGCGCATTTTTGCCACGGTGATCACCGGTCCGCGCGAGGCGATGCTGGCGGCAATGCGCAACCTGGCGCGGGCGCGGCGCCAGCTGCCCCGTGGACGGGCGATTGAGGCGATCCACGTGGAGGGGCCGTTCATTTCGCCGCACGACGGGCCGCGCGGCGCGCATCCGCGCGAGCACGTGCGTCCGCCAGACATTGACGAGTTCCACCGCTGGCAGGAGGCGGCCGAGGGGCTGGTGCGCCTGGTGACGGTATCGCCGGAGTGGCCCGGCGCGCCGTCCTTCATCGAGGCGTTGACGAGCGAGGGCGTGGTGGCCGCCATCGGGCACCTGGATGCGACGGCGGAGCAGATTGACGCCGCCGTGCGGGCCGGAGCGCGCCTGTCGACGCACCTGGGCAATGGCTCGCACGCGCAGCTTCCGCGGCATCCGAACTATCTGTGGCAACAACTGGCCGACGACCGGCTGGCGGCGTCGTTCATCGTGGACGGCATTCATCTGGACGCGGCGTTTCTTCGCGTGGCGCTGCGGGCCAAGGGCATCGAGCGCAGCGTGCTGATCACCGACGCGGTAGCGCCGGCCGGCTGCCAGCCCGGGCCCTACCGGCTGGGCGCCGTGGACGTGGAGCTCCACCCGGAGGGCCGGGTGACGCTGCGGGGAACGGACCGGCTGGCCGGCAGCGCACTGCGGATGGACCGAGGCGTGGAAAACCTGATGCGGCTTGCCGGACTCACGCTGCCGGAGGCGCTGACGATGGCGGCGCGGAACCCGGCGCGGATCGGCCGGGTGGAGCATCGCCTGCGCGGGCTCCAGCCGGGCGAGCGGGCCGACATTGTGGAGTTTGACTACGACGCACCTTCCAGATCGATCCGCGTAACGCGGACGTGGCTGGAGGGCGAGCTGGTCTACGCGGGCTGAGGGCAGCTTCCCTGCCCTGCCCCGTGCCGCAAAGGAATCCGCGGCCGGAGCGGGCTCAGTGGCCGCGGCCGCCTCGCGCCGGCGGGGCCGCTGCGGCGCCTCCCCCAATCACGCCGCCTCCTCCAACAGCGCCGCCGCTGCGCGCGCCCACGCTGCCGGCTGGCGGAGCGCCAGCCGAGACGGGCGCGCTGGGGGTGTAGGTCGAGCCGGCTGCACTCCGCCTTGGCAGGGGGCCTGAAAGCCCTCCGCCAAAGGCCCCGCGATCCGGGGCCACGCCGGAACCGGGCCCGCGCTGGGGCGGGAAGTAGACATACTGCACGGTGGAGGGCGTGTAGTAGTAGTATCCGAAAGGACTGCGGACGGAATCGCTCCAGGGAATGTATGTGGCGAAGCCGAAGTACGGGTTCCAGAACCACCGGCCGCCGGTGAAGGAGCTGGACATCAACCCGGCCTGGCGGGCGGCGGAGACGTTGGCCATGGCGATGTAACCGGCGCGGCGCTTCGACCAGCGATAGAGCGCGTCGGTCCCCTTGTCCTGATCAAACTTCGCGGCCACCCATCCGCCATCGGCGGCGGAGAGCTCGCGGCCGCCCTTCAGGGTCCATCTCTGCCCGGCCGCCCGGACCTCGGCCTGCCCGTTGAAGACGCGGACGCGGGCGGGCGCGGCTTCGAGGCGATAGAGCCCGGCCTTGTGGATGCTGATTTCCGCGTCGCCGACGAGGAGCGTGAGCGAGTGCTCCCTGAGCAGCTCGATGACATCAACCAGCGCGGCGCCTTTCAGCAGTTCCACGCGCACCGCATCGAGCCGGCCTGACTGCATGCGCACGGCCGAGGATTCTCCGATGCGGAGGAAGGCGCCCGGGGTGAGCAGGAGCTCGGCGCGGCCTTCCTGCGTTTCCAGCGTCTGGCCGTCCTTGAGTTCGATCAGCTCGGTGGGCCTGCGTTCGAAGGGCTTCAGCGAGCCGCTGCGCGCGTCGGCAAGAAAAACGTCGCCATCGGCGACGTTGATGAGCCCGGCGCGTGCGGAAATGGCCTGCTGGGCGCGGGCCGGAGGGGGCGCGAGTGCGAGCAGGGCCGCCGCGGCCATCAGAGGCGGAAGGAGTTTCATGGGACGCTCCCTGACCAAGTTTGACCGCACGGTTGGACGGAAGTCAATCGACGGCCGTTTCAACAATTCCGGGAATTTCCGTCCGGCCGGGGGTGTCAGGCGATGCGCGTGAAGGTGGCGATGCGGGGCTCGCCCTGCGCGAGTTCGGCCAGAACGGCGCCGAGCCGCTGAAGGTGCGGCGTGGCCAGATGACGGTCCAGCGCCTCGCGCGAGGTCCAGTTCTCGAAGAAGAGGAAGTGGCCGGGGTTGTCGGTGCAGACGTGAAGGTCGTACTGGAGGCAGCCCTCTTCGGCACGGGTGGGCGCGATGAGGGCTTCCAGTTCACGCTGGAGCTTCGCTTCGCAGCCGGGTCGGGCGATGATTTCGGCAACAACGGTGAGCATGATGCGATTTTCGCAGGGTTGCAGCGCACGCGTCAGGACTGGCGCTTGCGGATGGGGATGCCGAGCCGCTTGATCTTCTGGTTGAGCGTGGACAGCGGGATTTTCAACAGCGCGGCGGCGTCGGTCTGGGAATAGTTGCAGGCCTCCAGCGCCTCCATGATGGTGCGGGCCTCGAAGTCGGCGACCTTTTCAAACAGGCTCGCGTCCGGCGGCAGCGCGCCCGTGCCGGGACGGCCGAGGCGCATGCCGGTGGACTGGAGGAGCTGTTCGGGCAGCACGCTTACGGGAACCACCTCGCTGGTGGCGAGCACGACGGCGCGTTCAATGGCGTTTTCGAGCTCGCGCACGTTGCCCGGCCAGTTGTAGTCCATCAACAGGTGCATGGCCTCGGGCTCGAAGCGGAGGACGGAGCGGCCCTGCGAGTCGAGGAACTTGTTGTTCTCGCGGCAATAGACCTGGAAGAAGTGATCCACGAGCAGCGGGATGTCCTCCTTGCGCTCGCGCAGCGGCGGCAGGTGGATGTTGATGACGTTGAGGCGATAGTAAAGGTCCTGGCGGAACCTGCCTTCTTCGACGAGGCGGGCCAGGTCGGCGTTGGTGGCGGCGACGATGCGGACATCGACGCGGATGGTTTCGGTGGAGCCGACCGGCATGAACTCGCGCTCCTGGATGACGCGCAGGAGCTTGACCTGCATGTCGGGTGTGAGCGTGCCGATTTCGTCGAAGAAGATGGTGCCGTGGTTGGCGATTTCAAAGTAGCCGCGGCGGTTGGCGACGGCGCCGGTGAAGGCGCCCTTGACGTGGCCGAAGAGGGTGGACTCGAGCAGGTCCGGCGGCAGCGAGCCGGAGTTGACGCCGACAAAGGGCTTGTCGGCGCGGGGCGAGTTGGCGTGGATGGCCTTGGCGATAAGCTCCTTGCCGGTGCCGGTTTCGCCGGTGATGAGGATGTTGCTCTTCGACGGCGCCACCTGGGCGACGAGGTCGAGCAGGCGCAGCATGCGCTCGCTCTTGCCGACGATGTTGGGGAAGGCGTAGCGCTCTTTCAGGGCGCGGCGGAGCTCGCGGTTTTCGCGCTCGAGCCGGGTGCGCGCGATCTGGCGGTCGATTTCGATGAGGAGCTTTTCGTTGTCCCAGGGTTTCGAGAAGTAGTCGTTGGCGCCGGACTTGAGCGCCTCGACGGCGACCTCGACCGAGCCGTAGGCGGTGATGAGGAAGATGGGCGTTTCGCGGTCGCGGCGGCGGATCTCGTCGAGAACCTCGAAGCCGGAGCGGTCTGGCATCATCAGGTCGAGCAGGACGAGGTCGAAGACGCCGGACTCGAAGCGGCGCAGGCCTTCCGCGGCGGTTTCGGCGGCGGCCACGGAGTAGCCTTCGCCTTCGAGCAGCAGCTCAAGCGATTCGCGGATGTCGGCCTCGTCGTCGATGACGAGGATCCGGCCGCGGCTCGCGCGGGAGGTGTCCGAGGGGGTTACCACTTCAGGCCGAGGCATCAGCTGTCTTCCGGTTCATGGCGGGAAACTCGAGCCGGAACACGGCGCCGCCAGTGGGCAGCGAGCCGGCTTCGATCAGGCCGCCATGCTCTTCCACAATGCCATAACTGACACTGAGGCCGAGGCCGGTGCCTTTGCGGGCGCCTTTGGTGGTGAAGAAGGGGTCGAAGATGCGGGGCAGATGCTCGGGCGGGATGCCCGGGCCGGTATCGCGCACTTCGGCGCGCACGGTGGAGCCGTCGGAGCAGGAGCGCAGCACGAGGCGCCGGGGCGCACCCTCCGGCAGGGCGGCCATGGCGTCGCGCGCGTTGAGCAGGAGGTTGAGGAAGACCTGCTGAAGCTTGCCGGCGTTGCCGCGCATGGGCGGCAGCTCCGGAGCCAGTTCGTAGACGATTTCGATGTGGTGTTTTTCGAACTGGTGTTCGAGCAGGGAGACGGTCTCGCGGATGACCCGGTTCAGGTCCAGCGGCTCGAACTCGGCGCCGGTGGTGCGCGAAAAATTCAGCAGCGAGTTGACGATTTCGGAGGCGCGGAAGGTCTGGCGGGCGATCTTGTCGAGGATGCGCGCCTTCTGTTCGTCGCCGGCGAGCTGTTTGGCCAGCATCTGCGCGTAGGTGGAGATGACAGCCAGTGGCGTGTTCACCTCGTGGGCCACGCCGGCGGCCAGCAGGCCGATCGAGCTGAGCTTGTCGGCCTGAATGAGGCGCCGCTCGAGCTCCTCGCGCTCGGTGACGTCGTCAAAGATGATGAGGCGGCCGATGCGCTGGCCGTCTTTGGTGACCAGCGGGGCGATGGCGATGTTGACGATCGGGTCGCGCTGCGCGCCTGCCTCGGCGGCGCCTTCGGCGCCGTTGCCGTTGCCATTGCCGCCGGCGAGGAAGCGCGCCAGGGCGGAACGTTTCAGGGGAATCTTGTAGAGCTGGTGGACCTGCGTTTCGGCCCGAAGGGCCTCGAAGTGGACGGCGAGTTCGGGCGGGAACAGCTCATTCAGGCGCCGGCCAAGCGCGGCCGCGCGGGGCACGCCGGTGAGCCGTTCGATCTGCGAGTTCCAGCTTTCGACGCGGTCGTCGAGATCGGCAGCGAGAATGCCGACGTTGATCGACTCGACGATGTTTTCACTGAATTCCTTGAGCCGCTCGTACTGTTCCACCTTGGCGGCCAGCGAGCGGTACAGGCGGGCGTTTTCCACCGCCATGGCGATGTAGCCGGCCAGCGAGATCAGCAGGTCAATGTCGTCGGAAGAGAGGAAGTCGCCCTTGGTGGTGCGGCTGACGCCCAGCCAGGCGAGCGTCCGGCCGCGGAAGGTGCACGGCAGATAGTAGGTGAGGTCGAGCAGCGCAAGCGTCTCGCGCACCGGAGGCGGCATGCGCCTGGAGACGATGTCAAGGGTGTGATGCGTGTGCTCGAAGAACAGGTAGGGCTCCTTCGGGTGCTCCGGCAGGAAGGAGAGATCGAGCGGTTCCCTTTCGAGATGCGTGAGGAAGCCGTCGCGGTCGAGCGCCGAATGGAGGCGGAAGCCGCTGCCGTCTTCTTTCGAGAGGAAGAAGGCGACGTGATCGACCGAGAGCGTGTTGAGGAGCCGTTCGCCAACGCTGCGCAGGGTGCGGTCGAGGTCCATTTCGGAGGTCAGCTCGCGGGCGAAGCTCAGCAGCGTGCGGCGGTAGTCGAAGCGGTCACGGTAGAAGACGTGGCGGTCGAGCTGCTCCTGGATCCAGTGGCGCAGCGGCTCAAAGACCAGCGCGGCGATCAGCACCAGCAGCACGACCGCCGTCGGGCTCAGCTCGTCGCGGCGCGAGAGCGCATAGACAAGCAGCGAGACGATGCCGAGGACCGACAGCGTGGCCAGCAGATAGACATAGCCCTGCTGGAAGATGATGTCCACGTCCATCAGACGGTAGCGCAGGATGGCGTAGGCCCAGGTCAGCGGCAGGAACGCCAGGAACAGTACGCTGAGCCGCATTGTCTCGGTCGGCACGATGCCGGCGGCGAAGGGGCCCGCGTAGAGCAGCGCAAAGGGCAAAACGCCGGCCAGCGTGCCGTTGCGCAGCCACTTGAGCTGCTGGCGGAGAATCGGGTCGGCGGCGCGGCGGAAACTGAAGTGGAGCATGAGGCCGCCGGCCAGATAACAGGCCGAAAACACGGCAAGCCAGATGCGGTCCAGCAGCCAGTTCAGCTCAATCAACGGCACGGCGCTGCGAACCATGCCGGAGGCGAAACCGAGCTGGAGGGCGGCCAGCGACAGCGCCGGCAGATACATCGAAAGCGCGTGGCGCAGCGGGAAGGAGCGGCGTCCGGCCGGAAACGTCAGGCAGAAGTGAAGAAACAGGGCCGGGGCCAGCAGCCCGGCGATCACGTTGCCTGCATAGATGGCCGTGTCGAAGGCGTTCAGTTTGCCCGTGTAGTGGAAGGTGTGGAGGATGAAGCTGGCCAGGCAGAGCAGATAAAAGTGCAGGGCCTTGGGGGCGCGGTTGCGGCGGAAAAAGACAAAGAGGCCGATGATGAGATAGGCCGCGCCGACCAGGTACTGAAAATAGAGGGCGCGGTCGCGGTTGGCGTCGGCGACGATCACCTTGGCGGTGATCTCCACGCCGTCGCGCTCCAGCGTATAGGTGGCCTTGCCCCAGACGCCGGTGCGGAACAGCAACTGCAAGACGTCAATGGCCTGGCGGACGACCACGGCGGGCGTGTTTTCAATGGGGGAGATCCGCAGCAGCACGTCGCCGCGGCGGATGCCGGCGCGGTCCGCGGGCCCTCCAGGCTGGACGTAGACGGCGGTGACGCGCACCCTGCCCTGTGCGCCCGGCGAGTCCATCCAGGTGGCGCCGTCGTCAGGCAGGTGGAAGCGCATCTGCTGCTGGTAGTTGACGCCGGCAAAGATGATCGCCGTCAGCGTCAGCACCACGAGCAGTGCGCCGAGGAACTGGCTTTTCAGTCCCTGTTCCACCCTGGACTCCTCAGGCAGTCCGGCCGCCGATACACGTCGACCTGAGCGTCAGGAAGCAATTCTGCTGCCATCTTCCAAGACCGCCTGCTAATTCCAGCCTACACCTGAAATCAACGGCTTACCAGCGGAAATTCACAAAAAGCGGACTCGCCGTACCGGAAGCGGAATTGGATGCTACGAAAATGGGAACCGGCGTTGGCCGTCAGTGTTTCACTTCGACTCAAGGATGAAGGCGGGCACCAGCCCGGCCGCCGACGAGAAGCCGCCGCCCGGGGCCGACAGGCGCGCCGAGAATCCATGCACCTTGCCGAGAAAGGCATGCGGGGCGACTTCGACGGTCATGTCGCGGTAGGTGAGTTCGCCGAAGTAGTCGAGCGGGAACGGGAAGACGGGCGACTCCACGCGCTGCTGCACGACATAGGGATGCCGCAGGGCGAGCCGGACGGCGCGTTCCCAGGCGGCGTCGTCGACCAGCGCGCCGTCGGTCGAGTGGAGCTCGCTGGAGTCCTCGTTCGGCCGCAGCACGAGCTGGCTGCGGTTTTTCAAAATGAAGTCGATCAGGTCGACGGTTTCGCCCTGCCAGGTGGTCTTGCCCTGGGCCACCAGGCGCGTGGGCGGGATGGTCTCGCGGATCGCCTTGCGCTCGGCGGCCGGGAACGAGCCGGTGACCGAGTCGTCCGTCAGCAGGGCAAACAGCGCGCGCTTGCGCATGACTTCCGCGCGGAAGCTGTTCACCAGACAGACGCGGCGCTCGCGGCAGGCGCGCAGCAGCGGATGAGCCAGGTCGTAGCGGGTGAGCAGATCCTGGGCGCGGACGCCGCGCAGGATCATGTCGATGCGGAAATCGCCGCGGCGCAGCAGGCCGCCCTGATATTCCAGCTCGTCGGGCGAAACGATTTCCGCGAGGAAGCCCTGAGAGTGCAGAAACCCGGCCAGCAGGGCATCTTCCCTTGAGTCCGCCGTGGCGACGCCGCTGGGGAACGTCAGGATGGCGACGTTGGGCTTGCCCTTGCCGCCGAAATCCTTCCAGGCCCTCAACAGGCTGCTGGCAAGCGGTTTGACGCCCGGGGGACGCGAGATGCGGTGCCGTTTGCGGAATTCTTTCATCGGGGGCGTTTCCAGGAACGCTTCTCCGAGCAGCTCACTGAAAACGGCCCCCCGCGGCAGGTCGGCGCGCGGCGCGGCCAGGTGGAGGTGACCGTTGACGACGGAAGCCTCCAGCAGCGACGCGACCGCCGGGATCGAATAGCCGGGGTCGAGCGAAACCAGCATCCGCTCGCCCGGCAGCAGCCCGAGACGGGCCATCAGCGCGGGCTCGCGCAGGGCCAGGTCCCGCACGCGGCAGATGGCGCTGGACAGCGCCTCGGCGGCTGCGGCCAGGGTCTCATACTGACGCCGGGTGATAAAGTGCGGCCGCAGGATGGGCGAAAGCGGTCGGCCGTTGGCCGTCAGGCCGCGGCGTTCGAGCTGAGCGTGCAGCTCGCTGATCCACGGCGAGCCGGCCTTGGCGAAATCTTCCAGAATGCGATGATAGCGGGCAATGGCCTCGCTGAGCAACGTCATGGCGAATGGTTTCAATTTCAGTATCTCACAGTGCGGGAAGGAAAGAAAGGCTACTACAGGATTAGTTCCGCGAAATGGGACGAACAAGGGCTTGATGTTTGATTCAGTTACAAATTCCAGTAGCGCCGTGCCCCTCCATTAGGTGAATTTCTGGAAGGTACCGGCCAAGTTGAGAAATGTTACTTTCGTCACCCGACTTGGGGGCACCCGTCCCGGTTCCAGGCCCCGAACGTGGGGCCCCCTGTCCCGGGAAGGCAAAGGGGGCGGAGGATGTCCGTTGCCACAACGAAATCCACCATGCGATGAGGTAAAATGGTGTCCAAAGCGGTTCCCCGCGCGGCGGTGGAAGCCATTCGGAACCACAGCCGCCCGAACAGGAACCCTCCGGCTGGGGGGTACTCTCCTCCGACCCCCAGCCGGCCGGCTTGTCTGCCCCGCCGCTCATCCCAGCAGCCATGGCAAATGACGAATCCGGTGGGGCCTGCCCGAACCAGCTTGCTTTGTGACCTGGAGGTCAGGCGGAAGGTCCTGTGTGCCATTGGCGTCATGGAGCGAACTGCTTGAGCCAGAACGACATGGGCGGGAAGGAGGAACGCGGCGGGCGGCGTCGGTTCTGAGCCTGAGTCGGGTACGGCCTCAACCGCAGGCGGTTCTCGATGAAGCGGCAGCGCTGCCTTCCCAGTCACATCCTGGAGGGCCGTGAGAGAAGGGCGCCCGAGCGATGCGAGAACGAGCAGACCGCGGCGCGGCCAGAACCCGCGCGCGGCGAGTTCCACTCTGGCTGATGTCGCGCGGGGTCATGGGGGCTCCTTTCGCACGTCCTGATCGGGCGGGCTCCAGTCGCGGCCTTGGCAGACCGTTCTATTGGCGCTTCTGGGCCGCAAGCAAAGCCGCCGCGGCAACGAACGAACAGAGAAGGTTGACCCTGGCGGGCGGGCCGGTTACAGTGCCCCGGTGTGACTAACCTCCGCCGGGAAGTCGTGCTCCGAAGCGCGTTCCCACCACTGTTCAAACAACGTCTCCAGGGCCTCGCCGAAGCTCGAGTGATCAAAGACCACGGCGGTCCAGGCCGGGCGCGTCTTCACCGGATCGAGCAGCGACACCAGCCCCTGCTTTCCATCAAAGACAGCCAGTTTCATGGGCAGGCTGGGCAGGAAGCGGACGCCAATTCCGAGCTGACGGTATTCATCGATGCGCTGCCGGTGCGCCGCGTCCATGGGGCCACTCTCCTGAAGGATGCGGCAGGCGACTCCGCGTTCGGCCGCCTGTTTCACCAGTTTCTCGTCCAGGGGATCGACCGCGTACGGCGGCCGGGAAAATTCGACATAGCGCTGTTCCACGGATTCGAGCATGGAACGGTAGTGCGCGGCGATCTGGACGGGGTCGCCAACGATGCGGAGATAGTCGAGCGTGCCGGCGCCTCCCTGCCCCTCCGCGTAGAGACGCTTGAGTTCCTCAGCCAGAGCCTGTCCCATGCGGCGCTGCTCTTCGATCTGACGTTCCATCGCCTCGCGCTGGCGTTCGAGATAGGCCGGGATGGCCAGGCCCGGTTCGACGGCGGAAAAGAGTTTGGTCTTTTCCTGGATGACCTGAGCGAAGCCCTTGTCGACGAGGCTGTCCAGCACCTCGTAAATTTTTTGGCGCGGCACACGGGCGCGCGCGGCCAGCTCCAGGGCCTTGAAGCGGGGATGCCCCATCAGGACCAGGTAAGAGCGCGCTTCATATGCGTTCAGCCCTACCTGCTGAAGACGGCGCCAGTATTTCTCGTAATCCATGCCACTGCTGTCGGCGGCCACCAGATGACTCCTCAGGCTCTCCCTTATAGCACAACCCGGGGCTGAGGGCACGGCCTTTCGGCCAGCGATTCAAAATCCTTCCGAAAGTTTGCGCGCTCCAGTTTGCAATGACAGCCAGCGCCAGCCACGGCCATTCCGTGTGCGCCCGGCGGGGTCATCGCGGAAGGTACCCTTCGGCCGGTCCCCGCTGCATCTCCGCCCGCAGCACCATCCAGCCGGACAATCGGTGGCCTTTTGACAGCTCGGCCTGGCGCCTGGCCCCTGCTTTCCACCCCTTTACCGTCGGGTGGATAAAGACCATCGTCGGCTCCGCGGGATGCCATACTGCCGCGCACCCTGCGCCCGGATGGAGCTGCGCCGTTGTACCGCAGTTCGTCGCTGAGGAGCCAGCTCAACTGTTGTCGCGCCCGTCTGATGGGTGAAGATCGTCGAACGCACCGACCCCTTTTGCGGCCCCTCCGGCGGCGAAAGCCTGGGCCTGTCCGGCAAGGGCAGTGTCAATCGCAGGGGGCTTGGCATCGACCGCACCGGACCAGCCAGTGTGCCCGCGCATCTTGCCTCTGCCTGACGCTTTCATCCCGAAGTCCGGCGCGGCTGGAGGCGGGCAACCGGGCGCGGGACCCGATCGTCGACATCGAGGGAAAGGGCGACCCGGGCAAGGGGGCCGCCCTGCATGGCATTGAACTATTCTTCTTCTTCGGCCACCCCGGCCGCAGCGGCCTTGTAGGCGGCGATGATCTTTTCCGCCTGCGCCTGCGGCACGAAGTCGTAGTGGGAAAACTCCATCGTGTACGACGCCCGGCCCTGGGTGATCGAGGTCAGGTCGTTCTGATAGGTGAGCATCTCGGCCATGGGCACCAGCGCGCGGATGATCTGCGTGGAACCCTTGGTGTCCATGCCGGTGATGCGGCCGCGGCGGCCGTTGATGTCTGACATCAGGTCGCCGGCGAACTCCACCGGGGCCTGCACCTCGACCTTCATGATGGGCTCGAGCAGCGCCGGTTTGGCCTGCTCCATCGCCAGCTTGAACGCCTTGCGGCCGGCGATCTTGAAGGCCATTTCCGAGGAGTCCACCTCGTGGTAGGCGCCGTCATAGAGCGTCACTTTGAAGTCCACCACCGGATAGCCGGCCAGATAGCCCTTGGCGGCCGCTTCGAGGATGCCCTTCTCGACCGCCGGGATGAACTGCTTGGGAATGGCGCCGCCGAAGATGGCGTTGACGAATTCGAAGCCCTTGCCGCGCTCGAGCGGCTCCATGCGGATCTTGCAGTCACCGAACTGGCCATGCCCGCCGGTCTGTTTCTTGTGGCGGCCGTGGACGTCGGCGGTGCCACGGATCGTTTCGCGGTAGGGGATCTTCGGCGCGCGCAGCTCGACGTCCACGTTGTAACGCCGCTTCAGCCGGCTGACGACGATCTCCACATGCTGGCCGCCCATGCCGGCCAGCAGGAACTCGTTGGTCTGCGGATCGCGGTAGAAGCGCAGACCGGGGTCCTCTTCGAGGATGCGGGCGACGGCGTTGCCCATGCGGTCCTCGTCGTTGCGGCTTTTGGCTGCGATCGCATAGGCGATGGACGGCTCGGGGATCTCGACGCGCGGATATTCCACCGAGTCGCCCTTTTCGCAGAGCGTGTCGCCGGTGAGCACGTCCTTGAGCTTCGCCACGACGCCGATGTCGCCCGCATGCAGCTCATTCACCGGCAGGAGCTGCTTTCCGAACGGCACGCTCAGGTGAGCGAGCCGCTCCTGGCTCTTCGAACGCATGCAGATCAGGTTGGCGTCATTCTTCAGCACACCGGTGCAGACCTTGAAGTAGGAGAGCCGGCCGGCGAAGGGATCAGCCACGGTCTTGAAGACGTACGCGGTGACGTGGTCCTTGTCGGTGATCGCCTTGAACTCTTCATGGTCGCCGACCATGGCGCGGATGGCCGGGTGCTCGGTCGGGTTCGGGCAGAAGGCCAGCATGAAGTTCATGGCCAGATCGGCGCCGATGTTGAGCTGCGCCGAGCCGCACAGGATGGGGAAGATGCGGTCTTCCTTCACCGCCTCGTGCAGGCCCGCCATGATGTCTTCCGGCGGGAGCGTGCCCTGCTCGAAGTAGCGCTCCAGCAGCTCGTCCTTGCCTTCGGCGATCATCTCGATCAGCGCGCCGTGGGCCTTTTCGGCCTGCTCTTTCAGCGCTTCGGGAATGGGAATTTCCCGGCCCTTGCCGTCGCCCTCGGGCGTGTATTCGTAGGCCTTCATCTCGATCAGATCGATGATGCCGCGGAAATCGCGCTCGGCCCCGATCGGCCACTGCACCGGGATGGCGTGGCGGCCGAAGATCTCCACGATGTTGTCCACCGTGCGCTGGAAGTCGGCCCGCTCGCGGTCCAGCTTGTTGACGAAGAACGCCCGCGGGAGCTGGAAGCCTTCGGCGTACTCCCACACCTTCTCGGTCACCACTTCCACGCCGGCAACGCCGTCGACCACGACAAGCGCGGAGTCGGCCGCACCCATGGCGATCTTGGTGTCGTAGGTGAAGAGATTGAAGCCTGGCGTGTCGAACAGATTCAGCTTCTTCCGGTTCCACTCCACCGCGGCGATCGCCGTTGAAATCGTGATCTTGCGGGCGACCTCTTCCTCGTCATAATCCGTCACCGTGTTGCCCTCGTCGACCCGGGTCAGGCGGTTGGTCGCTCCGGCCGTGTACAGCATCGCGGCCACCAGCGACGTCTTTCCGCTGTTGCCGTGGCCGACGAGGGCCACGTTTCGGACATCGGTGCTTTCGTAGATCTTCACAGGGCACGCTCCCAAAGAGATTCAGGCTCAGGGACATCCCGCGAGATGCCCATCTAGGGCGCATGGTAACACAACCGAAATCGCCAATTCTGGACTGCCGGGTCCGGAAACGAAGACTCGAATCGCGCCGGCCGGCCGCTGCGGAAACAGCGCGGCGCGGAGCTCCCTGCGGCGTGATGTACACGGCGCGGATCGCCGCCGCAGCATACACTGGAGGCGGAGCCGCCATGAAAACGATCATCGAGCCGTTCCGCATCAAGAGCGTCGAGCCCCTGCGCCACACCACGCGCGAGGAACGTGAACGCGTGCTTCGCGAGGCCGGCTACAACCTTTTTCTCGTCCCCGCCAGCGACATTCTCATCGACCTGCTCACGGACTCCGGCACTTCCGCCATGTCCACCGAGCAATGGGCCGCCATGATGCGCGGCGACGAGTCCTATGCCGGCAGCGAATCCTACTTCCGGCTAAAGCGGGTGGTGGAAAACCTCACTGGCTTCCGCCATGTCATTCCCACGCACCAGGGACGCGCGGCCGAGCGCATTCTGTTCACGATCCTGTGCCAGCCGGGCCACGTGGTGCCGAACAACACGCACTTCGACACGACGCGGGCCAACATCGAGTTTGCCGGCGCCGAAGCGGTGGACCTGCCGCTGCCGGAGGCTGCCGACACGCAGGCCGTGCTGCCCTTCAAGGGCGGCATGGACACGGCCGCGCTGGAACGCCTGATTGAAGAACGCGGGCGCGACCGGATTCCGCTCGTCATGCTCACGGTGACCAACAACAGCGGTGGAGGCCAGCCCGTCTCGATGGCCAACATTGAGGCGGTGAGCCGCATCGCCCACCGCCACGGGATTCCCTTCTACCTGGACGCCTGCCGCTTCGCCGAAAACGCCTGGTTCATCCGCGAGCGTGAGCCCGGCTATCAGGACTGGTCCCCGTTCGACATCGCCCGGAAGATGTTTTCGCTCGCCGACGGCTGCACCTTCTCGGCCAAGAAGGATGCCTTCGCCAACATTGGCGGCCTGCTCTGCACCAACGATGACGCGCTGGCGCGGCAGGAAAAGGACCTGCTGATCCTGACCGAGGGCTTCCCCACCTACGGCGGCCTGGCCGGCCGCGACCTGGAAGCGATCGCGGTGGGCCTTCAGGAAGTGCTCGACCCCGACTACCTGCGCTACCGCATCGCCTCCACCACCTATCTCGGCAGGCACCTGGCCGGGGGCGGCGTGCCCATTGTCGAGCCGCCGGGCGGCCACGCCATCTACATCGACGCCGGACGCATGCTGCCCCACATTCCCCGCCACCAGTTTCCCGGCCAGTCGCTGGCGGTGGAGCTGTTCCTTCACGCCGGCATCCGGAGCGTCGAGATCGGCTCGGTGATGTTCGGCGAGCACGCGCGTAATGAGCTGCTGCGGCTCGCCATCCCGCGCCGTGTCTACACCCAGAGCCACATTGACTACGTGGTGGAGGCGATCCTCGAGGTCAACGAACGCCGCCACCAGTTGCGCGGCTACCGCATCGTCGAGCAGCCGGAGTTCCTGCGCCACTTCTCCTGCCGGTTCGAGCCTCTTTGAGAGCCGGGCGCGGCCATAAAAAGAGGGCGGATGCCGGAGGAGAAAACATCCGCCCTGTGAGCCCGGACCGGCCTGCCCGTGGGGCGGACGGCGGGTCCGGGAATGCTTGTCTAGCCATTCAGACGCTCGTGCCCGCCGTTCTGTTTCGCAATCTTGAACATTGCGTGAATTTGCTAATGGATTTCCGGTATACGCCGGTTTTGGCGCGGCTGATTTTCAGGACGGCTCCGGCGGACCGGCGACGAGTAAAACACGAACGTAATGTGAATATCCGGAGAAAACGTCCGCGCGGCATGCTGGTGGCCTCACCACCGGAGCTCGCGCACGAAATCAGCCAGCAAACGGCGCCAGACGGGCCAGGTGTGCGCGCCGGCCGTCTCCCGCCAGGTGTGGCGGATGCCGCGGCCCTTCAGCCATTCCACCAGCCTGCGGTTGCCCTCGAGCAGCCGGTCGTCGCGCCCGCAGGCGATCCACAGGAGCCGGATGCGCGGGTTGTCCTTTTCGCCCAGATTCGGAAACATCTCCTCGGGCGTCCCGGCGAAGCCGCCGGAGCTGAAGGCGCCGATCCAGCCGAAATGATCGAGATGGTTCAATCCGACGAACAGCGCCTGGCCGCCGCCCATCGAAAGTCCGGCGATCGCGCGTTTCTCCGGCTTGTATTCGACGCGGTAGGCGCGCTCCACCGCGGGCAGAACTTCCGTCAGGAGCGCCTCGGAGAATCGGGCCGCGTTCTGCTTCCACATCTGCGGCGGGCGTTCGACGCCCGTGCGGATCAGGTCCACCGGCACGCCGTAGCCGAGCGCCATGACCACAATGAGAGGGCGGATCTCGCCGCGCGCGATGAGATTGTCGAAGATGAAATGGGCGCGGCCCACGGCGGTCCAGCCATTGGCGGAATCGGAGAAGCCGTGGCAGAGCACAAGCAGCGGGTAGCGTTTCTTTGGGTCGTAGTTGGGCGGCGTGTAGACGAAGTAATCGCGCCGGTCGCCCACAACACGGGATTCGTAGAAGTGCTCGTGTAGGGTCCCGTGGGGGACGCTGGTCTGTTCCCAGGGCATGGGGGGATTGCCGGCAACCAGGACGGCGCTTGACACGGCGAGCGCGTTGGGTTTGATCATCCCGTTGGAAGGATCGGCGAAACTCGTGCCATCGACGATGAACGTGTAGCCGTAGATGTCCGGTTCGAGCGGGTCGGTGGTCAGCGTCCACAGGCCGCCCTCGCCGCGCTGCATCTCGCGTCGGGGAAAGGTCTCCAGCGCGAGTTCCACCTTCTGCGCGTTCGGGGCCCGCAGGCGGAAGGTGACACGGCCGTCCGGGTGGACCTCGGGGGAGAGAACCGGCTGCGCTGGCAGCAGCAGCGCGGCCGCGCAGGTCAACAGCAGCAGGCGCACTTCTGACTTCCTTTCTCGAGGGAAGCATATCGCAGTGCGCCGCGCAGGCCGCGCCGCGGCTCAGACGTTCATCTCGGCCTCAACGTCCCGCGGCGGCTCCTCGGCGTAGAGGATGCGGCGGCAGGTCTCGCAATAGACCACCGTCTGCCCCGATTTCACTTCCTGGAAAAGCTGCGGGCGGATGGTCATCATGCAGCCCATGCAGCGGCCGTCCCGCGCCTCGGCCAGCACATCGCCCGCCGGGTAATGGCGCGAGCGAAGCCGCTCGTAAGCGGAGAGCACTTCCGGCGAAAGCCGCGCCGCCACGTCGCGGCGCTCCGCCTCGATCCGCGCCAGTTCCTCCCTGTCAGCCAGCGTGCGCGCCCGGGCCTGCTCCTTTTCCGCCTCGACGCTCTTTTTTTCCGCCTGGAGGTCCGCCTCGGCCCGGCGAACGTTGGCTTCGAGCGTTTCCGCCTCCAGCATCAGTTCGAGGATCCGGTCTTCGGCCTTGCGGATGGCCTGCTCAAAATATTCGATTTCCTGCTGGAACGCGCGGTATTGTTCGTTGGTTTTCGCCTCCATCATCTGGTCGCGAAGGCGGGCGATTTTCTGCTGATGCATCTGGATTTCGCCCTCGATTTTCTTCCGCTCGCGCTGGTTGGCGGCCAGCGCCGCGCGGTCGAGCTCCAGCCGGCGGGTGTGAGCTTCCAGCGCCTTTTCGATCTCGAGAATGCGTTTGGGCAGCGAGGCGATCTCGCGCCGCAGCCCGGCGGCGCGGAGATCAAGCGCCTGAAGCCGCAGGGCGGTGGCAACGTCGGGATGCATCAGTAAGGAGTTTAGCTTACTCGCCGCCAAGCCGCCTTGCGATGGGCGAGGCGAGCGCCCGGCGCGCCATCTCGAGTTCCTCGATCCTGAGCGCGCGCGCCACCGCATAAAGCACGGCCAGCCCCAGCGGAATCGACACGGCGAGATCGGTGAGGCGCGCCAGGAATCCCGTGCCCAGCCAGCTCCCGATCATGCGGCTGGAGGCCCACACGACGGCGGTCATGACCAGCGACGCCGCCAGCGTTTTGAGCACCACGCTGCGGAGCCGGCGCCCGTGGACGCCGCCGATTCTGGCCCGCATCGCCAGAAACAGCGCGACAAAGGAGAACAGGGCCACGCACGAGGTGGACAGCGCGAGCCCGGCCGGCCCGAGCCCGGCCCGCATCACCAGCAGCCAGGCCATGCCGGCGTTGATGAAGATCGAAGCCAGGCTGACGGCCACCGGCGTGCGCGAGTCCTTCAGCGCGTAAAAGGCCGGCGCCAGCACCTTTACCGCCGAATAGCCGGCCAGACCCAGCGAGTAGCAGGCCAGCGCCAGGGCAGTCTGGTGCGTATCGTAGGCCTCGAAGCGGCGGCCTTCGTAGATGGCGCCGACGATGGACGGCCCCAGCACGATCAGTCCGAACGAGGCAGGCACGGTGAGCAGGAACACGAGCCCGAGCGAGCGCGCCAGCGTTTCGCGGAACTCATCGATGTCGCCGCTGGAGGCGCTGCGGCCGATGGCCGGCAGCGTCGCGGTGGCGATGGCCACGCCAAACAGCCCGAGCGGGAGCTGCATGAAGCGGAACGCGTATTGCAGCCATGCGGTGGCGCCGTTGACTCCGCGCACGGGGTCGACGATCGAGGCGGCGAAGAAGGTGTTGACGAGCACGTTCACCTGCACGCTGGCGTTGCCGAGAATCGCCGGCCCCATCAGCCGCGCGATCTGCCGCAGTCCGGGATGGCGCAAGTCAAACGCCGGCCGGAAGCGGAAGCCCAGCCGGTACAGCGAGGGAAGCTGCCAGACCAGCTGAAGCGCGCCGCCGATGACAACGCCATAGGCCATGCCTTCGATGGGTTTGATGCCCAGCCGCGGTCCCAGCCAGAAGCCAAGTGCAATGCCGCTCAGCACGCTGCCCACGTTGAACCAGGTGGAGGAGAAGGCGGGCACGGCAAACCGGTCGAAGGAGTTCAGCACGCCCATCGCCTGCGCCGCCAGCGCCACCAGCAGCAGGAATGGGAACATGATCTGCGTCAGCCGCACCGCCTCGAGAGTCTTTTCGGGCGCGGCCTGCGTCCAGTTGGGCGTCAGCAGCGGCACAAACCACGGCGCCAGCAGGATGCCGAGCACACAGAACCCGCCCACGAAGAGCACAATCGCCGTGGCCACCAGATTGGCCAGGTGAATGGCTTCCGCGCGGTCGCGACGCTGGAGGTAGTCGACGAAGGTGGGCACGAACGCCGCCGACAGCGCCCCTTCGGCAAACAGGTCGCGCGTGAGGTTCGGGATGCGGAAGCCGATGACGAAGGCGTCATAGGCCGATCCGGCGCCGAAAAGGCGGCTCATCACCCCTTCGCGGATCAGGCCGCTGATGCGGCTCAGCAGAACGGCAAAGGAGGCAACACCTGCGCTTTTGAAAACCTGTTCCGAGGGCGAGGACAACGTTCACATTGTACCCGCCGTGGCATTCTGTCTTGGAGGAGTGCGATGCGCGCCCCGAGCGAGCTGCCCCCCGTGCTGATCCCCGCCTACCGGCCGTCGCACGCGCTGGTGCACATGGTGGAGGAGCTGGCGGCGCGGGGCTTCGCGCGAATTCTGGTGGTGGACGATGGCAGCGGTCCGGCCCATGCCTGCGTGTTTGACGAGATCGCCCGCCTGCCAGAAGTGAAGCTGCTGCGCCACGAAGAGAACCGGGGCAAGGGCGAGGCGCTGAAAACCGGCCTGCGGCACCTGCTGGCCGAGCTGGCTGACGCCTGCGGCGTGGTCACCGCCGACGCCGACGGCCAGCACCTGCCCGAAGACGTGGAACGGGTGGCCCGCCGCCTGGCCGCCTCCGATGGCGCCACGCTGGTGCTCGGCTCGCGCCGCTTCGACCGCTCCGTGCCCCTTCGCAGCCGCTTCGGCAACCGGTTCAGCGTCCATGCGGTGCGCTGGATCGCCGGACTGCGGCTGGCCGACACCCAGACCGGCCTGCGCGGCATTCCCCGCGCGCTGGCCGAGAGGCTGGTGGAATCTCCGGCAGGCGGATACGAGTTCGAGCTCGACATGCTGCTGGCCGCGCGCCACGCGGGCTTCGCCATCGTCGAAGAGCCCATTTGCACGGTCTATGTGGAAGGCAACCGGAGCTCGCACTTCCGTCCACTGCGGGACTCGATGAAGATCTACTTCGTCCTGCTCCGGTTCACCATCGTCAGCCTGCTCACCGCACTGATCGACAACAGCGTTTTCGCGCTGTCGCTCTGGCAGGGGCTGCCGATGCCCGCCTCGCAGGCGCTGGCGCGCGTCTTCGCCAACACGTTTCAGTATCCGGCGGCGCGCCGCGCCGTCTTCCATTCGCGCGCGCCGCACCGCGGCACGTTGCCGAAGTTTCTGCTGGTCGCACTGGGACACGCGCTGCTCTCCTACACCGCCATCCACTGGCTGGCCGCGCATGGGGGCGGCTGGATGGCGGCGAAAATCACCGTCGAGACATGTCTGTTCCCGCTGAACTTCCTGTTGCAGCGCGATTGGGTCTTCATGGCGACACAGCGCGCAAGGCCCGCCCGGGAATCTGGACCCTTGCCAGCCGTCCGGGACTGCAAAAAACGGAAATAATGGTTTTCACCCCCTTGGCGATCCGTTGCTTCACCAGTCCGGCTGCCTGTGTGGCAATGCCAGGTCCAATGCAGCGAACACGCCGGCGCTTCTCCACAGCCCGCTGTTGCCGATCACGTACAGGACCTCTTTGGCCCGCGTGACCGCGACATTCAGGAGATTGGGCCGGCCGCCCGCCCAGTTGCGCGCTGCCACCTGCTTCGGATCCGGCGCACCAAGCACGAGGAATACCGCTTCGGCCTCCCGCCCCTGCGCCGTGTGCACTGTTCCCACGCGCTGATACAACCACGGCCGAAGCTCTTCTTCGGACATCCATTCCCGCCAGATGTAGCTGTCTTCAATCATCGTCCTCAGCCGTTCGGCAACGATCACGAACGGGCTCAGGACGTAAAAGTCCGGCTTCACCTCCGCGTCAACGAGGCGCCAAAGAAGCTGCATCAGCGCGTCGCCCTCCTCCGGACACCATTTATCTTCAGCCGTCCCGCGCACCTCAAACCAGCAGCTCTTCCCCAGCAGTCCCGCTATTGGAGACCGGCTCCGCTGCTTCAGGGAGACCATTTCGCCCCCGTAGGCGATCTCATTGGCAATGCGGAACATCGGCTCCGAGCAGCGCCGGTGCACCAGCAGGGGCACGCCGACCGTGCGGCTGCCGCGTTCCAGCTCAAATTCGCTCTGCCAGGCGCAGGCTGCATCGGCGAGTGTCTGCACGGACGCCGACGGTGCACTCCAGCGTTCCTGGTCCACCGCGAAGGCCTCGCAGATGGCCGCCGTCAACTGGTCGGGCAACTCCACCACCGGCTCGAGCTGGGCCGGGTCGCCCACAACCACCACGCGCCGGCAGCGCAACATCGCTCCCACGGCGGCCTGCGGAGCAGCCTGCCCGGCCTCATCGATGAACAACCAGCCGAGGCTTTCCGGCGGCAAGGCGCCCAGCATCCGGTAGACCGAGGCGAAGGTCGTCGACACCAGGGGCACCACCAGAAACAGGGAGGACCAAAGATCAGGCAGAAGGGAACCGTTCGCTTTCGACAGGCGTTGCGGATTGAGCAATGCGTTCATCAATGCGGCAAGGTTATGCCGCAGCGGGCGAGCTGCGGCGTCCACAAAGGCGCGGTGCAGCTCCAGGGCGGCAACGAAGACCTCATGGCGCAGCCGGTTGAGGCTGTCATCCAGCCACACGGTGGACGCATGCTTTTCCGCGTGCGCCCACCGGAAAAACTCCTTATCGGGGATGACCACGCCGTTCTGCCGGAGGCGCACCCGCGCAGCGTCAATTTCGTTCAGCCGCCTCTCGAGAGATGCCGCTTCCGCAAGGGCTGCTTCAAGCCCGGCCTGCGTTGACGCCCGGGCGCGCTCCGTCTCTGCCAGCCGTTGCGCGGCGTGCCGGCACAGGTCTTCCGCCTGCTTCCACTGTTCGAGCAGCAGCCCGTATTGGCGCTCCCACGATCGGGCGCGCTCGGTGCGGAACAGACGGGCCAGCCAGCCGGGGCGGGTGCGCTGGTGATTTGCGAGCAGAGTCCGAAACTCCTGCGCATTCCTGTCCGCCTGCTCCTTCTCCCGCTTCCACCGCTCGGCCTCCTGCTCGCACTCCCGCAGCGCCGCCGCCGCTTCCAGCCTCTGCCGCCTCAGCTCTTCCTGTTTCCCGCGCAGAGAGGCGAGCTGTTGGAGCCCCTGTCGGAACTGTTCAAGCCCGGCAAGCTTTGCCTCCGCGCTCTTGTACACCTGAAGAAACCGGGCCCTCGCGTTTTCCCAGCGGGCCAGCGCCTGTTCATGACCGTTCGGCGGATCCTCCAGAGTCACCACCCTCGGCAGGCGCTCCTGCTCAGCGCCCGTATCCGGATCCTTCACCTTAATCAGCTTCGTCTTGCCCAGTGCTGAGTAGATGTAGGACTGGAGACTCGTGTCATCGTCCCACCAGAAGGACTGCCGGAACCGGGAGCGGTTCTGCTGGTTGCCGAGAACGGCCGCAATCAGGCCCCAGGTCTCGCGGCCGTGGACCGCGTCAGAAATGGTTTGGAAATACCGGAGGCCTGCGAACGAACGGTCGATCGCCGAAATGGCGGGCAATTCGCCGCTGACGTTTTCCACCGCTTTGTTGTTGGTCGAAGCAACGACCATCTCATAACCACGGAGATTGGGGTCCAGCGTATAGAGATGAATCCAACCCTGCCCCGCCCGGATTTTTCGGCGGGAACTTTGGAACGCTTTTTTCGGGTCGTCAAAGCGGGCCATCACACGGGCGCGCTCGGTGACGATGGCCGCCACCAGGTCGCGCAGCAGCGTAGTCTTGCCGGTGCCGGGCGGCCCGTTGACGGCCAGAATCCTCCCCGCACGCGTTTCCTCGAGCGCCAGGTTCACTGCCGCCTGCTGCATCAGGACCGGTGCAAAGCCACCCGGCGCCGGCCACGCCGCCCGTGGAATCAGACCAGGCCGCACGGCCTCCTCCAGCGCGGCCGCGTCATCCTTGATGTCCCGGCGCGCTTCTGGACTTTCGATCCCCAGGTAGTACCGCAGAACTTTTGGCAGGTCCGCAGACTGGCACAGGGCGAGCGCGCGATTCAGATCTTCGAGGAAAAAGCTATTGAGCAGAATGGAATCAGGCGGATTTCGGTCGTTCCCATGAGGAACATACGTCAGGACCACAAAATCTGGCGGGATCACCCAACATCTCGGGATTTTCAGCAGTTCAACAATCGCCTCGAACGCGGCAAGGATTTTGTCCCAGGACAGGGGCGGCGACGACTCCTCGTCGGCGCTGTCCCGCTCCGGCCGGAAAATCCGTTCCACAGTCAATGAAAGTTGCGGCTCGACGCGTGGCCATTGCGCCAGCTCCCGCAGGTCGCCCTCCAGGGCGCGCATGACACCCCAGGGGAAACTCGAAACCGTGACCGCCGGAGACTCTGCCAGGCGCCCGGCGCTGTCTAAGAGAACCAGGCCGAGCAGGGCGCTCTTCCCGCTGGGCGTCCACTCAGCGCGGGTGTCACCCCAGCGATCGAGAAGCGCTCTCATCGCGGGTTGAAGGCTTATCGAACCCAGAGGCACCTGATAGTAGAGCCGATATTTCTCCCGAAATAAGCCCTTTTTTGGCTTCTCGGTCCAGGGCAGGTGACCTTTATGCAGTTTGACGACTCTTTTTTTGTCTCCCGCAACAAGATCCTCGGGCCGCTGATAGGACTGCGGCGAAAGAACCTCAAGCGCAATCCAGGCCGAAAGGATCGCTTCCGGATTGCCGGAAAGGGCCCCGGCATCGTGGCGCCCGCTTGCATCAGGCATGACTTTGTGGAATGGCATTTTCTCACGTTCAGGGGGAGAATTCACCGGAGCCGGGCACGGCCCGCGGGCTCCTTCAGACAGCGGTTGCTGGAATCCGGCCCGGTTGAGGGCGCCCTGATGATGGAATCAGAGCCGCGCATACGCCAGGCGCCCTCCGGAGCTCTGCCCGGCGGTCTTTATCGAAATTCTCCTGGAACAACCCCACGCTGCACCCGGCCGGCCCGGAGGAATGCAGGATGGTGAGCTGGTGAAACCGGCCCGTGATTCGACAAGGCGGCCTTCGCAGCCCGACTTCCACGCACACGGAGCATGGATGGTGCACCCTCGTGCTGTTCGTGCCTGGGATGCTTCTCTTGCAAAGAAACCCCGCCGTCGCGAACTCGTGGATCGGTTCGACTGTCAGCTTTCTGTCCGCAGATGAAGGACTTCTTCCCCACGCCCGCTGCGAGCCTTCGCGCGGAGTGGAGGAGTGGAAAGGTTGCGGGGAAGCCGGAACTCCCCCCCCTTGCGCCCGGAGCCGGGACACCACGCCGCCGCACTCTCTGGACAGGGACTGTAGCAGCGGCTTGCTTCGAGCGAGGAAACCAGACAACGGGTCTGAGATCCAGTTCCGAAACAGCCGGTCAAGGCCCCGCAACGGCCGGTTCGCCCGCAGCCCCGACATGGCCGCGCCATGCGGCTTCTTTTCGGGCCTCCTTGTGCTAGATTTGAAGGGTTAGGCTCTCGCTGAGGTAGTCCGCGTGCAAGTCTTTTTGCAGGGGAAACTCCTGGGGATCGAGCCCTTCGTCCACAGCGCCCGGGGCGGCTTCGCAGCGCTGGCCGGCCGTTGCCTCTATGTCTCGCTGCTGACGGAAGCGCTGCCGCGGGCCCTTCTCGAGCGGCTTGGGCTGGCGCAGGAGCTGCTGGGCTCCTGTGGCGGCGGGCAATTTCTGGCGGTGCTGCCGGTAGAGAGCCTCGCGCAGGCCAACGAGTTTCTGGTCGACGCCACGCGGCGTCTGGCCGCCTTTTCCGGCCACGAACTGCGGCTGGGCTGGTCAAGCACGGAGAATCTGGGCGCCTGGAGCGACATCCGCAAGCGCCTCGATGCCGGTTTCCGCAAATGGCGCGGGCTGAATGCGCTCGAGCCGGACGGGCTGTTCGAACCCTACGACGAGGCCGGCGACGACTCCTTCTTCGAGGACCTCTTCCTGGGCCTGCCCGATTCGGCCGCGGCCGTCTGGGATCCGGAGGCGCCCGGCATGCTGCGCCGCGAGGGCGAGGCCCACTGGCTGGCCACGCACTTCGCCCAGATGCCCGGCGGCTGGCCGGCCAGTGTCGAAGAGCTGGCGGCGCGGGCTCACGGCCGCAAGACGTGGGGCATCCTGCGCGGCGATACGGACCAGTTCCAGGCGAGATTGCAGAAGGCGGAGTCCGTCGAGGAGTACATCCAGCTTTCGGTCTTCTACAAGCAGTTTTTCGCCGGCGAGGTCCAGGTGCTGTGCGGGCTGGAAGAGTTCCGCAACAAGGTCACCGTGCTCTACACCGGCGGCGACGAGTTTGCGCTTGCCGGAAGCTGGGACGCGCTGCTGCCGTTCGCGCGCTCGATCGAGCGCGTCTTCCGCCGCTCGGTGGAAGAGTTCCTCCGCGAATTTCCGGGGGTCGAAGGCAAGACGCTCTCGATGGGGATTGCGCTGGCGCCCTATGCCGACTTCGAGCCCGCGGTCGTCTACCGCGAGGCGGGCCGGCAGCTGGAAGCCGCCAAGAGCGCGGGCAAGGACTGCATTGCGGTTTTCGGAAAAATTCTCGACTGGAAGCAGCTCGGAGAAGCGGCCGAGCTGAAGGACGTGATGGTGCGGATGGTGGACCGCTTCGGTTGCTCGCCGCAGTTTCTGGGCGAGCTCGGCGCGTTTTACCGGGAGACGGACCGCGTGCTGCCGGCGCGGAGTTCGCGGCGGCTGCTGGAGACGCAGCAGCGGCCGTGGCGCCTGCACCGGCGGCTGAACCGCGTCCTCGACGGCCCGGAACACAACCGGGAATTTGAAAAGGCCCGGCAGACGGTGCTCGCGGCGTTTCTCACCCGCGGGCAGGCGCAACTGAAACTGAAGCCGTCCGGCCGGGTGGCGCTGGAATGGGCGCGCACGTTGGAAGAGGTGGAATAGGCGATGAACGAACTCGAGCCTCAACAGAACCCGCAGGAGCCCCAACCGGCAGCGGAGACAACTTTGGCCGAACCCGCCCCAGCCCCGGTAACGGAGCCGGAGTCCGTTCCGGCCGAACCGGTCCCGGCGGTGGAAGCAGCACCCGCACAGGCCGCCGAGCCGCCTCCCACACAGGAAGCGAGTGCGGCCGCTGCCCCGCCCCGGCAGGAGCCGAAAAACGCGCGGGCCGCACAGAAGGCCGCGGCGGCTGAGCGCGCCCAGCGCCGCGCCGGCGGAGAACGCAACGGCCGCGCACGGCCGCAGGCGCAGGTCCGCGAGGCGGCCCGCCCCGAACGCGGCCGCGGTCCGGAAGGGCCCATTGAGATCGACCTGGACAAGCTGATCACCGACAGCCTGTATCTGGACAACCAGGCCCACGCCATCGTCGCGCGCATGCGTGACATGGACTCTGGCACGCGCAGCCAGCTCCGCCGGCTGTTCAGCGCCGTGCGCCGCGCCTGCCGCACCGCCGAAAGCGAGCGCCAGCACGCCTTCGTCATGCTGCGCGCCCGGCTGGCCTACACCATCGCCCGCCACCAGCTCCGGAGCCTCGACCCCCTCGAGAAGCTCCTGTTGCAAGTGACGCGCAAAAACGACGCCCGCGGCTACGAGCGCTTCCGCGACCTGTTCGAGGCGATCGTCGCCTACAACGAATGACACTGCCAGACAGCGGAGAGACCCATGAGTTCCCACAGCGCATCCACCAAGCTCGGCCTGATCGGCAAGCTGCTGTTTGACGGAGAACTGATCTGCGAAACCGGCCTGCACATTGGCGCCGGCAAAGGCTCGCTCGATCTTGGCGGCGCCGACAACCCGGTGGTCAAGGACGCCTTCGGCCGGCCCTATGTGCCCGGCAGCAGCCTGCGGGGCCGCATCCGCAGCCTGCTCGAGCAGGCCTCAGGACGGGTCGGCCCGGAGGATCTCGTCTACCTGTCCCGCCGCCGCGGGCAGGAGGTGCGGATCCATCAGAGCGAGGATCCCGGCGACGAGATCTGCCTGCTGTTCGGCCGCAATCCGGGCCGCATGGAGCGGGTGGCCGGCGAACCGCTGGAACCTTCGGCGGCGACGCCGGCGCGGCTGACCGCTTACGACGCGCCGCTCGACCTCGAATCGATCACGCCCCAGATGCGCGAAAACCTGGACGACGAACTCACCGAGGTCAAAAGCGAGAACGCGATTGACCGCATCACCGCCCAGTCCAGCGCCCGGACGCTGGAGCGCGTGCCCGCCGGCGCGCGCTTCCGCGTGCGGTTCGTGCTCGACATCCTCTGCCCCGAAGACCGCGAGCTGGTGGCCACCTTCCTTCAGGGCCTGCGCCTGCTCGAAGACGACGCGCTCGGCGGCGGCGGCTCGCGCGGCAGCGGGCGTGTCCGCTTCGCCAACTGGAAGGTCACCTGGCGCAACAAGGCCTACTACGCGGGCGCTGAAGCTGAACAGACGCTGGTCGAGAAGGCCGAAACCACGGCCGGCCTCCAGGCCGCCGCCGGCGCCGAATTTCTGGAGAAGCTCGTCTGAACGGAGCGGCCATGAACCCGGCGCTGCTCGTCCGCATCCGTCCATCGACGCCGTGGCGGCTGGGGCCGGAGTCCGGTTCGCTCGGCGAGGCGGCCGCCATCCTGCACAGCGACGCCGTGTACTCTGCCGTCACCCTCGCGCTCGGGCAGCTCGGCTGGATGGATGCCTGGCTGGAGGCGACCGCGGACCCGCTGCGCGAGCCGGCCATCCGCTTTACTTCCGCCTTCCCCTGGCAACGGAGCCTGCTGTACGTTCCGCCGCCCAAGGGACTGTGGCCGCCCGACGGAGCGCCTGCGAAAGTTCGATGGAAAGGCGCCCGGTTCGTGCCTGCCACCGTTGTGGCGGCACTGCTGCTCGGCGAAAAGCTGGACGAAGACGCCTGGGAAGTGGACGGCTTCAGCGCCTGCCTGATTCCCGCCGGCAGCCGGTCGGCTTCCGGCCCTTTCCGGTTCCTTGTGCGGTCCATGGCCGCGGTGGACCGCATGACTGGCGGCCAGGTATTGCCCTACGTCGCCGGGTGTGTGCAGTTCGCCCCCGCTTCCGGGCTGTGGTGCGCCGCGCAGTTTGCCACCCAGACCGCCTAT
Organism: Bryobacteraceae bacterium; assembly: GCA_049969655.1. GTDB lineage: Bacteria > Acidobacteriota > Terriglobia > Bryobacterales > Bryobacteraceae > JANWVO01. The sequence continues at coordinate 81,347 of JBMFOK010000009.1, read as the reverse complement.
GCCATCTGGGCGCCGCGCCTCCAGGCGGCCTTCCGGCTCCTTGGAGATACGGGCATCGGGGGCATGCGCTCCCGCGGCTTCGGGCGCGCCCGCAGCGTCGACTTCCAGGCCGGGCTTCTTGCGGACATGCTCTTCAGCCCAAAGGGAGCGCCATCGCAGGGCGGCGCCTGGTGGCTGTTGTCTCTCATGATTCCTTCCAGCGCCGACGCCGTCCGCTGGGACGATGGCCATTACGAGCTGGTGAAGCGGAGCGGCCGCATCGGCAGCCAGGAAGGGGGCGGACTGCTGAAGCGGACCTCACGGGCGCTGGCGGAAGGCTCGGTGCTGGTGTGCCCGCAGCCGCCGCGCGGCACGCTGCACAACGTCGCCCCGGAGGGCTGCCCCCATCCGGTCTGGCGCGCCGGGCACGCCGTGGCCATTCCCATTCCGTGGCCGGGGAACGCATGACGACGAAATACCGCCTCACCGTCCTCACCCCGCTGCTGGCCGGAGACGGCCAGAAGCTGGCGCCCATCGACTACATGGTCTGGAAGGACCAGGTGAACGTGCTCGACCAGCGGCGCATCTTCCGCCTTCTGGCGCGCGGTCCGCGGCTCGATACATACCTCAATCAGATCCGGCGGGCCGACAAGCTGGATTTCGCCTCATGGGGCGGCTACGCCCAGAATTACGCCAGCCGCCGCATCCCGTTTGAACATCCGGCGCTGGCAGCCTACTACGCACGGACTTCCGCCGAACATCTCTTCATCCCGACGTTCGCGGCTGCGGCCGGCGGCGGCATCTTCGTGCCCGGCAGCGCCATCAAGGGCGCGCTGCGGCGCGCCATCCTGCTCGATGCCGCCACCGAGCAGCACTGGAAACAGGCCCTCGAGGCGGTGCGGCAATCTCAACGTCCGCCGCGCCGCCCCGCTGAATTTCTGGAAGAAGCCGTGCTGGGCGCCAAGGGCGCGGACCGCCTCCGCGCATTGATGATTTCCGACTCGGCGCCGCTGGCGCCCGGCGGCAGGACGCGCATCTGTCTGCTGCGCACGGCCACGCTCGTCCAGCGCGGCGGACGGCTTGAGCTCGGCTGGAAAATGAGTCCGCGGGGCGCGGTGGAAAGCCGCCGGCCCGGCGATTCGACACCGCATTTCGCCGAAATGGCCATGCCCGGCGTCGTCTTTGAAGGCGCGCTTTCGCTGGCAAGCCCGGCCCGCCAGTCTCAGGTGCGCCGCGCCCTGCGCTGGAACGGCGAACCGCGCGACTGGCAGCGGGCCATGGCCGCCGCCAATCGCTCCGCAGCCCAGCTGCTCGCCCTGCACCGCCGCTATGCCGAGGCCGTGGGGCTGCGCGCGGTGGCCGACTCGATGGCGCGGCTCGAACAGCGCCTGGCCGAGATCCAGGTCAAAAACAATTCCTGCCTGCTCTGTTTCGGCTGGGGGACCGGCCTGCTGTCGAAGTCAGCCGGCCTTGACACGGCCAGCGGCCCTTACCATCAACTGCTCCGGCTGCTGCCCGTCTACCGCGACCAGATCCGCACCAGGCTGCCGTTTCCCAAGACCCGCCAGATCGTTTTTCTCAACGACGAGCCGGCCACGCTGGCCGGGTGGGCGGAGCTTTCCCTGGACGAGGCCGGATCCACGGCCTGACAGGCGCGGCCGCAATTTGGCCCGCCGGGGCTCATGTTTCTGGAGGGTTCGGCCGATGCCGGATGGTAGAATGGCTCGTGGGTAGCGGATTCTGGCATCCGCATCCTGCCCCGGGGCCGCAGGAGGAGCATGTATAACGCGTTCTTTGGATTTCGCGAGAGTCCTTTCAATCTCAGCCCCGATCCGGCCTTTCTCTACCGCAGCCCCCAGCATGAAGAGGCTCTGGCGAACCTGATTTACGGAGTCCACGCGCGCAAAGGCTTCATTGTGCTGACCGGCGAAGTGGGCACGGGAAAGACCACCCTGCTCGAATGCCTGCGCGATGAGCTGGACGCCCAGGGCATTGAATTCGCCTATATTTTCAACTCGCGCATCAACGCGGATCAGTTTTTCGAAATGATCGCCTATGATCTCGACCTGCGCTGCGACCGCAAATCGAAAACCGAGGTGCTGTTTGCCCTGAATCAGATGCTTCTCGAGGAGGCCGGCGCAGGACGCACCACCGTGCTGATCGTCGACGAGGCGCACAATCTCGAATGGGAAGTCCTTGAGGAAATCCGGCTGCTCACCAACCTCGAAAATCCCAAGGCCGGCAAGCTCCTTCAGATCATCCTTTCGGGACAGCCCGAACTTGACCGCAAGCTGGAAGCGCCCAATCTGCGTCAGCTCAAGCAACGCATCGTGCTCCGCTGCGTGCTCCGGCCGCTGAACGCGGCCGAGACGGCCGAATACATCCAGACCCGGCTCGCCCGCGCGGGCATGCCGGAGCAGAAGGTCTTTCCGCCGGAAGTGCTGCGCGAAATCCATGTCAGAAGCCAGGGCATTCCGCGCGTCATCAACGCCCTCTGCGACAATCTGCTGTTGACGGCCTTTGCGCTGGAATCCCGGCAGACCACGCTGGACATGCTCGACGAAGTCTGCCAGGACATGCGGCTGGAATGGCCCGGCATGCCCCGGCGCCTGCGCTATCAGGCGCACGCCGGCGAAGAGCCGCCCGTCCTCTCTCCGGACGCCTGAGCCGGCCCCGGCTGGCCGGGATGTTTCCTTTCCGCGCCCGCACTCGGCCAGAACGTGCGGCCGGCCTGAACGCGCGCGGCGGGCCGAGGGCCGGTCTTTCCACTCGCCCGTCGGGGCGAGCAGAAGGGTCGGCTCTGAAGAGAGTCATTTTCCAGGCGCCGGCCGGGCCGACTCAGGCCGATGGACGGGCGGCGGAGGAAAACCTGGCGGCGAAGCTCTCCCACCACGGCTCGAACCAGCGGCGCATCGCTTCGGCCTGCTGCTGACGGCGTGGTGAAAGCGGCACGGCCGGCAGACAGCGGCAGAGACCTCGGATGCCGGCCAGCAGCTCCAGTCCCATGGGCGCGGGCAGGGAGTCAATCCACTGAATTGCCTCGGACAGCAGCCCCCCGAGCTCGTCCAGGGCCGCCGCGTCGCGGCGGCGGCCGGCGTCCCAGATGGCGGTGATGAGTTCCGGCAGAACGCAGGCCACGCCGGAGATGACGCCATCGCAGAGGCCGCGGCGCAGGGCGTCCACGAGAACGTTGTCGTTGCCAACAAAGCGGTGCGCGTTCAGCGAAGGATTCGCCGTCAACCGCTCCAGCAGATCCAGCTGCCCGCTGCTGTCTTTGACGCCCGCGATACGGGGACACTCGCGGATGAGCTCTTCCGCCGTAGCGGCATGGACGTCCGAAACAAACGCCGGCAGGCGGTAGATGAGGATGGGCCGCCTGGCCGCCGCGGCCACGGCCCGGTAGAATGCGTCGATGTCATCAGCGGCGTAGTGGAAGAAGTGCGGAGGAGGAATCAGGAGCGCTTCGGCGCCTGCTGCTTCCGCCTCCTCGGCAAGCCGAACGGTGAGATCCGTACTGGCCGACCCCGCCCCGGCAATGACCGGGCACCACGCAGGGGCGGCGCGCCGGGCCACGGCGACGGCGGTGCGTCTCTCCTCCACCGACGCGCGGACATATTCGCCCGTAGCGCCGTTAACGCACACGCCGTCGATGCCGTGCCGCGACAGGAAGTCCACCAGATGCCCGAAATCGTCCCATCGGGGGCGCCCCTCCTCATCGCGCGGCAAAAGCACAGCAGCGATCACGCCACCGAGAGCAGGATTCCGGGACATAATGGTGTACTCCGGCTCCGGAACGCCGGCGGACAGGTTGGCGAACCGGAAGCATCATCTTTTAATATGGTAGACGACAATGCTGAGTCAGTCAAATAAAAAAGCGAAACGGAGTTCTACGAAAGCGGCGCAGCGGGCCAGCGGCACGCCGGCTTCGCGGTCGCTGGCCAAGGGGCTGATGATTGTCGAGGCGCTGGCCTCACGCGAAGAGTCGATGCCGCTGAAGGACATTGCGGCGCTGATCGGGCTGGGCAAGGCGAGCACGCTGCGTCTGCTGCGCACGCTGGAAGGGCTCGGCTACATCCGGCGCGACGAGCATGAGAGTTATTACTGCGAGCGCGTCTGGCCGACAATGAAACAGCAGATGAGGCTCACCGCGCTGCGGAAGTGCGCGCAGCCAGTGCTGGCGCAGCTCAATGCGGAACTCGGCGAAACGGTGGCGCTGGCATTTCTGTTCGATGACGTAATCCGCGTGGTGGACGTGATCGAGAGCACGCACCACATCCGGATGTCGAATTACAAGGGAGGAATTCTCCAGCCTTACGCTTCCTCGCTGGGCAAGTCGATTACCGCGTTTCAGACGCCGGAGGTGGCGCAGCGGCTGTTGTACACCTACGGGATTTTCGCGCTGACGCCGAACACGCTCACCGATTTCCGCGCCATCCAGGACGATCTGGCGGCGGTGCGCGAGCGCGGCTATGCGTGGGACCGGGAAGAGACGGTGCTCGGGGGCATCTGCTGCGGCGCGCCGATCGTGATGCCCGGCGGCGAGGTGTTCGCCGCCATCAGCATGTCCATGCCGAAGGCGCGGTTCAGCAAGCAGATCGAGGAGGTGCTGCCGGAGATGATGAAGGACCACGCCGCCGGCATTGCCGCGGCGCTCAGGAAGGTGCTGCCTTGAACACGGCCGAAGCTTCGGTGGAGGTCCTCACCGGCAGGCGCGCGGACCGGACCCGGGTAGCCCTGTTCGACTTCGACGGAACGCTGTCGCTGATCCGCTCGGGCTGGTTCGACGTGATGGTGCCGATGATGGTGGAGACGTTGCGGGAGCTGAACACCGGCGAAACGGAGGAAGAGCTCGAGGCGCTGGTGCGCGAATACGTCTACCGGCTAACCGGCAAACAGACGATTTACCAGATGATCGAGCTCGCCCGCCAGGTGGAGCTGCGCGGCGGCAGGCCCGAGGACCCGCTGGTCTACAAATACCGGTATCTGGACCGGCTGCACGCGCGCATCCGGCACCGGCTGGAGGAGCTCGAGACCGGCGCCGCCCCGCCGGAAAAATACCTGGTGCCGGGCTCTCGCGAGCTGCTCGAGCTGCTGCGCGGCCGGGGGATGACCCTGTATCTGGCCTCCGGCACCGACCAGCAGTTCATGCGGCGCGAGGCGGACCTGCTGGGCCTGACGCCGTATTTCAACGGCGGCGTCTTCGGAGCCCTGGACGATTACCGCAGCTTTTCGAAGAAAATCCTCATTGAAAGGATCATTGGCCGGGCCGAATGTTCCGGCGATGAGATCCTCGCTTTTGGCGACGGATATGTGGAAATCGAAAACGTGAAGGCGGTGGGTGGCGTGGCAGTGGGCGTGGCGACGGACGAGCCGGAATGCCGCCGGGTGGACGAGTGGAAGCGGCAGCGCCTGATCGCGGCCGGGGCCGATTACATCATTCCGAATTATCTTTGCTTGGACGAATTAAAGCGCTGCCTTTTCGGCGAATAGTTGCTGAAATCATCCCGCATTTTCCTGGTGCAGGAAGCGCTTTTCTACGATCTCGCGCCGCACGAACGACGCCGAACGGAAGGCGAGGCGCGCGGCGATGCGCTCGATCCACGAGGGGCCGCGCCAGCCGCCGCCCCGCGGGCCGAGCTCGCGTTCGAGAGCGCGGGCATAGGCGGGCCCGTCGAGCTTTTCCGGGCGCAGCCCGGCCTCGAGCACCGTCTCGGCGGCGAGACGGCCTGAGATGACGGCGGGGAGAATGCCTTCGCCGCTTGCGTCGTGGGCAAGGCCGGCCGAGTCGCCCGCCAGCAGCACTCCCTCCGCATGGAGCGGGCGGCCGGCGGCAGCGCGAAGGAGATAGGCGTGGCCGCACATCTTCGGCTCACGGCCGTCGGGGAGGATCCCCGTGCTGCGCAGGACACGCAGATACTGCTGCAACTGCGGCTTCAGCCGTTCCTGGCGGAGCGTGCCAAAGCCCACGTTCAGCCACCGGTCCTTGCGCACGCACCAGCCGTAGCCGGCGAGGTCCGGCGCGAAGGCCAGATCCACCGCCCCGGGCGGCAGGGGGCAGCGCGCGGCCTCCGCCTCCGACATTTCAAATTCGGCCTCCTGGGCAACCACGGCCGCCTCCTGGGCGGGCCTGGCGCCGAGCATTCTGGCGACCGGGCAGAAGTGACCGCCGGCGCCGATCAGCACGGGCGCCTCCCACTCGCCGTTGACGATCCAGCGGCTGCCGAAGCGCTCAATGGACTCCACCGGCGTGCCCGAGCGCACTCGCGCGCCGGCGCGCTTGAGCAGGTACGTGTCGAACTCACACCGGCGGATGGCATAGCTGACCGGGCGCGGATATTCCACCTCGACGGGCGAAGCGCCGAGCAGCGAGACGCGGAACAGCTCGATGGACTCAATGACGCCGTGGCGGGCGTATTCATCGGGGTTGAGGCCGAGGCGGGCGATGACTTCCGGCGTGATCCAGCCGGCGCAGGGCTTGTCGCGCGGAAACAGCGCCCGGTCGAGCACGACCACGTCCATGCCGGCCCGCACGAGCGTGGCCGCGCAGGTGGAGCCCGCCGGTCCGCCGCCCACGATGATGACGTCGCAGGCCGGCATGGGTCAGGCCGCGGCGCGGCTCTCCTCCTGCCAGGCCTTCTCGCGGGTCCACAGCTTCTTCGTACAACGCACGCCGGCGAACAGCACCTGGTAGAGTTCGAGCGACCCGGTGCGGAACGCTGCTTCGGACCCGGCCAGGTAGAGCCGCCAGGCGCGGGCGAACTCCTCGCCGAACATCGCGCACACCTGTGGGTAGGCCGCCTCATAACGCTCGCGCCAGCACTGGAGCGTGCGCGCGTAATGCGGCCGCAGGTTTTCGATGTCCATGACGCGGTAATGGCCCGTTTCCAGCAGCCGCAGCGCCTCGCTGAGTGCGGGGGCGTAGGCGCCGGGGAAGATGCGGCGGCGGATCCATGCACTCAGCGGCGCGGGCCACGTCCGGCCGATGAAGTGAAGCAGGCCGCGGCCGCTGTCGCCGATGGTGCGGCGGATGACGTCGCGCAGGTCGTTGTAATGGTCCCTGCCGACGTGCTCGAGCATGCCAATGGAGACGAAGGCGTCGTAGACGCCGGTGATGTTGCGGTAGTCGTCCAGCACGAATTCCACCTGCCCTTCCAGGCCGAGCTCGCGGGCGCGGCGGCGCGCCCAGGCGATCTGCTCTTCGCTGATGTTGAAGGCGCGGACGCGGCAGCCGTGGACGCGCGCGATATGGAGCGCGAACGAGCCCCAGCCGCAGCCGGCCTCCACGACGCGCTCGCCCGGCTCAAGCGCAAGCTTGCGGGCGACACGCTCCATCTTGGCCATCTGCGCCTCTTCGAGCGTCGCCTTTTCGTGCGGGAAAAAGGCGCAGGTGTAGACCATTTCGCGGTCCAGCCAGAGCTGGTAAAAATCGTTGCCGCGGTCGTAGTGGTGATGGATGTGCCGGCGCGCGGCCCGCAGCGTGCGGCGCTGGGTCCAGTCGAGGTAACGGGACACGGCCCTTGACAGCCAGCCCCCGGAGGGCAGCGCTTCGCGGCGGCGGTAGATCTCCGCGCAGAATTCCTCCAGAGGACCTTCGATGTCGATGTCGCCGCGGGCGTAGCCGTCGCCGAAGCCGATCTCCGGTTCCAGCAGCAGCGCCCCCAGGGCGCCCCAGCGGCGGATGTGCAGGGTAAAACGGGCGTCACCGCCCCGGGGCCTCGCCGAGACCCCGTTGGGCAGGACAAGGCTCACGGGCGGATCGCCCGCAACTTTCAGAATCCGGTCTCCCGCGCGGCAGCCGGCCGCGGCGAGCCACTCGCGCAATGCCATGGGTTGGTCACCTCCAGCAAACCCTGCTTCCATGACTATCATCCATCGGCGCGAAATTCCAGCCCTTCACGGCCGTTGTGGCGGCTATACTGGCAGCAATGGATGAAACGGGGATTCGGGCTCATCCGACGAGCCTTGTGGAAACAGGCGCGATCGGCGCCGGAACGGTGGTGGGCGCATTCACGCGGATTGCAGCCGGGGCGCGCGTGGGCGCGCGCTGCGACATTCGCGACTATGTGCGCGTGGAGGCCGGAGCAGCCATCGGCGACAGGGTCGTTCTCCACGACGGCTGCCGCATCGCCGGCGGCGTGATTGTGGAGGACGGCGCGGTGGTGGGACCGCACGCGGTGACGTTTTCCGGCCCATTGCCCGGCGCTGCGGCCCATGGGCCGGATCAGCCGACGCGCATCTGTCGCGGAGCCATCGTCGGCGCCAATGCGACACTGATGCCCGGAGTCACGGTGGGGCCGCGGGCGGTGGTGGCCGCCGGGGCGGTGGTGACCCACAACGTCCCGGCCGACGCAGTGGTGGCGGGCCATCCGGCGCGCATCACCGGATATGCGGGCCTCCGGCCGCTGCGGGCGCCGCTCGCGCCGCCCCCGGAAGAGCCGGGGGCCGTGCCCACCCGCGTGCGCGGCGTGGTCTTCCATTACCTGCCGCTGATCGAGGATCTCCGCGGCAACCTGGCCGTCGGCGAGGCGCAGCGGCACGTGCCCTTCGAAATCCGCCGGTTTTTCGTCGTCTTCGGCGTGGAGGACCAGAAAATCCGCGGCGAGCACGCCCACCGGACGCTTCATCAGTTCCTGATTTGCGTCCACGGAAGCTGCCATTTTGTCGCCGACGACGGGGAAAACCGCGAGGAATATGTGCTCGATAGGCCCAATCTGGGACTGTATGTTCCGCCGATGATCTGGGGAGTACAATACAAATATTCTCCCGATGGCGTGCTGCTTGTACTGGCCTCTGACTACTATAATCCGGATGATTATATTCGTGATTATTCAGAATTTCTGGATCTGGTTCAGGCCTCCAGGCGATGATACGGCTCAATGATTTCCGCCGGCAGTGGGAGGACGCCGCGGCGGATTTCCACGCGGCGCTCGGCCGGACAGGCGCCTCCGGATGGTACATCCTCGGGCCGGAAGTGCGCGAATTCGAGCGCCGGCTGGCGGCGCTCTGGGGCATGCGCGAGGCCGTCGGCGTGGCCAGCGGCCTCGATGCGCTCGAGATCGGCCTGCGCATCCTGGGGCTGCGACCGGGCGAAAAGGTGCTGACCTCCCCGATCTCGGCCTTTGCCACGGCGCTGGCGGTGATCCGCGCCGGCGGCGCGCCCGTCTTTGCGCCGTGCACTCCCGGCGGGCTTGTGGACCTGGAGGCCTGTGAAGCGCTGCTCGAGCGTGATCCTTCCATTCGTTTCTTCCTGCCGGTGCACCTTTATGGGCATTGCCTGGACATGCAACGGCTGCAGTGGATCGCCGCCCGCGGAGTCAGGATCGTGGAAGACTGCGCGCAGTCGATCCTGGCGCGCTCCAACGGGCGCCCCTGCGGGACAGCGGGCCTCGTGGCCGCGGTGAGCTTTTACCCGACGAAGAACCTTGGTGCGATGGGCGACGGCGGCGCCCTGTTGACGGACGATGCGGAACTGGCGGCGCGGGCGCGCCAGTGGCGCGACTACGGGCAGCGGGGCAGGTATCACCATGTCGTGCCGGGCGCCAACAGCCGGCTCGACGAACTTCAGGCGGCCTTTCTGCTCGACGCCGGGCTGCCCCGGCTGGAGCGCTGGACGGCGCGGCGGCGCTGGATCGCGGAGCAATACCGGGCCGGCATCCGGCATCCGCAGATCGTGCTTCCTGCCCCGCCCCGCGGCTCGGAATCCGTCTGGCACCTGTTCCCGGTCCTTGTGCCCGACGGTGCGAAAGAAGCCTTCCGGCGCCATCTGGAGTCCCTGGGCGTACAAACGGGCGAACATTACCCGGCGCCCATGTTCGACCAGCCTGCCATGCAGGGCTGCCCGCACGAAGTCGCCGGCGATCCGGAGCCGGCGCGCGGCTTCTGCCGCCGCGAGGTGAGCCTGCCCGTCCACCCTTATCTCACGGATGCCGAGGTCGACCGCGTCATCGAGGCCTGCAACGCCTGGCCGGGGGCGCCGCGTGCCGCCTGAGGCGCGCCCGGCCGGGATATGCTGGAACGCATGAGACGACTAATGGCTCCCGCACTGTTGTTCTGCGCCGCCGCGGCGCTGATGGCCCAGTTGCCAAAGGGCGCGAAACCGCCCGGCGAGGACTGGGTCCAGCTGTTCAACGGCAGGGACCTGACCGGCTGGCGGCCGGTAGGCAAGGAAGAGTGGACAGTGGAGAACGGCGTGTTGATCGGGCGCGCCGTCACGAAAGACTATGGATATCTGGAAACGGAAAAGGACTACCGCAATTTCCAGCTATCGCTGAAATTTAAATGCATCGGGACAGGAAATTCCGGCGTGTATTTTCACACCCGGTTCCGGCCGGGCACCGCGGACGTCAGCCAGGGAGCGCAGTTCGAGATCGATTGCACGATCGGCCGCCACACCGGCGGCGTGTATGGCTTCGGACGCCAGTGGATCGTCTGGCCGGCGCCCGAGAATGAGACCGTGGTGCGCCAGAACGAATGGAACGAAATGCTGGTGACCGTGAACGGGAACCGGTACATCTCCCGGCTCAACGGGGTGCCGATGGTCGACTTTACGGATCCGCGCGCGCCGTTCCTCACCGGCACGATCGCGTTGCAACTGCATTCGGGCGGCGAAGGCCACATGCAGTTCCGCGACATCTGGATCCGCGAGCTGCCCTGAGCCTGCGGCGTCGCTGATCTGCTACGCTCGGAATGACGGGGCCGGCGTGCCGCCGAGAGCCATGCATCGAAACCCGACCGCTGGGACTGACGTCGTCGGTCTGTTCGCCCTTTTGCTCATGATGGTAGCTACCGCTTCCGCCGTCGATGCGCCACCGGCGCTCCAGATCCGTCAGAAGACGCTGAAAAACGGGCTGCGCATTGTCGCCGCCGAAGACCGCTCGCGTCCCGTCATCAACCTTCAGGTGTGGTATCACGTCGGCTCGAAGGACGAGAAACCGGGCCGCACCGGCTTTGCTCATCTGTTTGAGCACCTGATGTTCCGGGGCTCGAAAAATGTGGGTCCCGAGGAGCACATGCGCCTGGTGCGGCAGGCGGGCGGCGTCGTAAACGCCTACACCACGTTCGACACGACCGTCTACTGGGAGACGTTCCCATCGAATTACCTCGAACGGATGCTGTGGCTGGAGGCCGACCGCATGGCCTCTCTCGACGTCTCCGAGGAAAACTTCGAAAAGGAACGTGAGGTGGTGAAGGAAGAACGCCGCCTGCGCTTCGAAAATCCGCCCTACGGCAACCTCCTCGAGCAGGTTCTCCGCAATACCTATCAGCGGTACCCCTACCGGCACGTGCCCATCGGATCGATGGAAGACCTGAACCGGGCCACCATCGCCGACGTGCGCGAATTCCACTCCATTTACTACGTGCCCAACAACGCCACGCTGGTTCTGGTGGGCGATTTGGACGCCGAGGAGGCGTTCCGGCTGGCCGAGAAACATTTCGCCGGGATTCCGCGCGGGCGCCGCGTGCCGCGGGTGCGGGTGAAGGAACCCGAACAGAAGCGGCGCCGCGAGGCGGTGGTCGACGATGCCAAGGCGCCCCTGGATGCGGTGGTGGCCAGTTACCATCTGCCGCCGGCCGGCCATCCGGACTCGTATGCGCTCGAGATCGCCGCCTCGATCCTTTCGACGGGACAGTCGTCGCGCCTGTACCGCCGGCTGGTTTACGAGCAGCAGTCGGCGATGGCGGCGCAGGGAGAGGCGCTGTTTCTGGAAGGTCCGTCGGTCTTTTTCTGCTTCGCCATCGCCAATCCGGGCAGGGACATCCGTCAGATTCTTGCAGAAATGGAGACGATTTTGGCGGAAATGGCGCAGAAACCGCCCGCTGAAGATGAACTGACGAAGGCGAAAAACCAGATCGTGGCCTCGTTTATTCTTGAGCAGGAAAGCATGCAGGGGAAAGCGGATTTTCTCGGCAAATGCGCGGTATTGTATGGCGATCCGGGGCGCTACAACACGGAACTCGGCCGCTACCGCAACGTTTCCGCCGCCGACGTCCAGCGCGTGGTGCGTACCTACCTGGCGCCTGAACGCCAGACGCGCGTCTTCCTGCGGCCTGCCGCCGCCGGGGCGAAATAGGAGAATCCCGCGTGCGCGCGTCCCTGTTGATACTCGCAATGCTGACATCCATGACCAACCACGCCCAGACCGCCAACAGGGTGGCGCCTCCGCCGCCGGCGCCGCCGCGCCCCTACGAGTTTCCGCAGGCCGCATCGCGGACCCTGGCCAACGGATTGCGCGTCTTTGTCATCGAAGACCGGCGCCTGCCGCTGGTGGCCGCCTCGATGCAGATCCTGGCCGGCCATGCCTACGCGCCGCCCGAAAAGGCCGGGCTGGCCATGATGACCGCCGCGCTGCTGCGTGAGGGAACGAAAACGCGCAGCTCGCACGAGATCGCGCGCGCCGTGGACGGGGCGGGCGGGAGGCTGGAGACCAACGCCGGCAATGACGTGGCCACCATCTCAATGACGTTCCTCAAATCGTACGCGGATACGGGATTCGAACTCATGGCGGACATCGTCGAGAACCCCGTCTTCGCCCCCGAAGAGCTGGAGCGGCAGCGGCAGCAGGCGCTGTCCGGCCTCCGGGTACAGTACGCCAGCGCCCAGTACCTTGCTTCCGCCGCGGCGGCGCGCAACATCCTGGGCACGCATCCCTACGCCTGGCCGGGCGATGGCACGCCGGACACCGTGGCCGCGCTTCAGCGGGAAGACGTGGCCGCCTTCTATGAACGCTTCTACGCCCCCAACCGCGCCTGGCTGGTCATTGCCGGCGACGTGAGCGCCGACGAGGGGTTCGCCCAGGCCGAGAAGTGGTTCGGCGGCTGGAAGAGGCAGGGGCCGGCCGATGCCCCGCTGCCTCCGGCGCCGGAACCGGAGCCGCGGGTGCTGCTGATCGACATGCCGACGGAAAACCAGACCCAGATCGCCGTCGGCCAGCCGGGCGTGCCGCGCAATCACCCGGATTACATCGCGCTCCAGATCGGCAACCAGATCTTCGGCGGCAGCTTCAATTCCCGACTCAACATGAAATTGCGGGCCAATGAGGGCCTGACTTATGGAGCGAATTCCTACTTTGAACCCAGCCGCTTCGCCGGAATTTTTGAAGCATCCACCTTTACGCGGACGGAAAAAACCGCCGATGCCATCCGCATGCTCGTTGAGCTGCTGAAAGAATTCCGCGAAAATCCATCCACGGACGAAGAATTTGAGGAAGCAAAAGCGTTCCTCTACGGCTCATTCGCCATCGCCACCGAGACCGCCGGCTCAGTCGCCTCCCGCGTGCTGACCGCGGAAGTCCACGGGCTGGGCAGCGATTACTGGCGGCGATACCGGGAGCGGCTGGAGAGGACCACGCGGGCGGAAGTCGAGGCCGCCGTTCGGCGCTTTCTGCACCCGGATCGGCTGGCCGTCACCGCCGTGGGCAACGCAAAGCAGTTCTCCAGGGCTTTGGAGGCCTTCGGGCCGGTGCGTGTGATCCCCGCGGCCGAACTGGATCTGGCGTCACCGGAGATGGTCAGGCGGAAACAATAACGGCAGGAGGTTGTCCTGCGGGACGTTGTTCCCCCCTTCACGGCCGCCAGGGAAGCGCTCGAGCCCCGGGAGACCGCACCCCTCAACGCAGGCGCATGATCCGAACCAGTCCGTGGTCCCCACGGGCGCTCCGGAAACTGACATATGGGCTCCCACCCACCGCTTCCAGCCGGTGTTCTACGCGCGCTCCGTCCAGGCGGACTTCGCTCACCTGGAACGCAGCAGGAAGCAGGACGCGAAAAGCCACCCTTCGCCCGGAGCCCGCGTATTCCATTTCGACTCCCTCGTCCGACAGCCGCCATCGGTAAGCGACATAAGCGTCCGAAGAGGCAAAGTGGACGCAGACCCGCGCCTGGCTCACTCCCGCCGCCGCCCATCGCGGCGCAATTTCCGCTTCGTCAAACGCCGGCGCCAGGACCCGCACGCCCGCCAGTCCTTCCACCAGCGCCTCCACCCACTGGGCCATGCCCCACCCGGCGTAGCGCACCTCGTTGGTCGTGCGAAAACCGGGCGTGCCATCCGGCCAGTACCAGACCTGCGCGCCCCCTGTCTCGCGTAGATGACGCGCCCACTGCCGCAGCAGCTCCACGCCCCACCGCTCGCGCCCGAACCAGAAGGCCGCGCGCGCCAGCTCGCCGCCCACCCACGGCATCAGCCCGCCGTTGGCGTAGCCCCCCTGTTTGAGAAACGGCGCCTTCCAGTAGCCCAGCCGGTCTGGATAGCCCGGCTGAAGGCTCCACCAGGGATACCTGTCCCCGGTCGACTCGTGCCGGCGGCGGTATTCGTCCAGAATCCGCCACGCCTGTCCGCCGTCGGCCAGTCCCCGGGTCATCGCCCACGTGTTGCTCATCGCAAGCTGCTGCCGCTCGTCGAAATCGCCGTGATCGATCGGATCCAGGTGGATATGATGCAGAAATTTCGTCCCATCCCATAACAATTCCACTGCCCTCCGGCGATATGCTTCTGCTTCCTTTTCCCAGAAATCGCCGCGTTCAGCATCGCCTGCCGCCCGATGCATCTCCGCCATTGCCCGGAATGCCTGGTAATATCCGGTCTGGTCGCAGAGGGCGATCACGTGACGCGAGGCGCCTTCCGGGCTCACTCCGTCGATGTCGAAGTCCCAGGTGTCGCAACTGTGCTGCCGCTTCACCAGCCGCCGCTCGCCGTCCCAGTGCTTCGGGTCGCTTCTGACGTAGGCGAGCGCTTTCTCGAGCCGCGGCAGGGCTTGCCGCATCCAGTCCGTGTTTCCGGTGACGCGCCATGCCTGCCACACGCCCAGCACCAGGATGTATTCGACGTCGCTTTCCAGCCCGACGCGCCAGGTGCGGCCGTCGCGGTGGATCCCGTCGGGCGTCATGCCGTCGGCCCGCTGCGCCTCGAAAAACCGTTCCAGGCCGCACTCCATCTCCCGCTCCCAGTGCCGCCAGGCCGGCAGGGAATAGATCCAGTCGCGCAGCCAGATGCCGTCGAAGCGCCATGTGTCGCCGGAAATATAGCCGACAAAGCGGCCGCGCGGCGTCCGGTAATCGCGCCGTCCCAGCAGCATCATTTCCCGCGTAAATGGATAAATTCGGTCGAAATCCTCGTCGCCGGAAAGAATTTCCGTCACCGGTTCCACCCGGAAATTCAGGTAACGGCTGTGCCGGTTTTCCCCGGGATAAAACAGATATAGATAGTGATTTCCCGCCTTCCCCGCGGCCGGAAACTCGAGCATCCCGCGCCCGTTTTCGAGCGTCACGTCCCGGTCGAGATAGACCTGCTGATCGGGGTCGGCGGCGCGTACCCGGCAGAGGCGGCCGCCCCCGGCGCGGCCCGTCACGCTCACCCGCACGCGGTCGAGCGGCCGGTAAATCCGGCGGTCTGTCTCCAGCCGGCCGTAGTGACTTTCCAGTGTCGTGACGTCAGGCTGGGCAAGAAGCAGAGCGAGGAGGACGGCCTGCATGCCGCCATCCTAGCGCACTGAGTCCGCGCGGCAGCCAATGAGCGAGCGGGCGAATTCGGCAAACCGCCAGGCGTCGCGGAAATTGGAGGCGATGCCGAAGGAGACCCGCACCGCGCCGGTGCTCTGCGCGTCGATGCACATCCGCAGGTCCTCGAGCGTGAACCGCGACGCCTGACGCACCTCGGGCCGGTTGAAGCAGGCCGTGAGCTGATCGGCGCGCAGCCCGAGCGCCGCTTCCCCGCCCCCGGGGTTGCAAAAGCAGCCCGTGCGCAGCGAGATGTGCTCGCGCGCCGCGAGCTCTTCGATCCGCAGGTGGTCGATGACACGCCCGTCGGCTCCGTAAAAGTTCATCGTCACCGTGCCGCCGCGCGGCCCCTCCGGGCCGGGCCCGTAAATCCGCACCAGGGGCAGCCCGTTGGGATGGTGCATCGCGTTCAGCTCGTGGATCAGCCACTCCGCCAGGCAGTGCACCCGCCGGTGAATCCGCTCGAGTCCGGCCCGTCGCAGGTGCTTCAGGCCGATTTCCACCCCGGGGATGTTCAGGAAATCGACCGTCCCGTCCTCGAAGGCCTCGGGGCCGTCGGCCAGAAAATAGCGGTCGCCCTGGACCGAGGCGAGCGTGATCGTTCCGCCCGCAAACCACGGCCGGTGCAGCCTGCCGAGCACGCTGCGCTTCGCGATCAGGCAGCCGATGCCGGTCGGGTAGCCGAACATCTTGTAAAAGGAGAGCGTCACGAACTCCGGTTTCACCCGGCCCAGATCCAGCCGGTTGGTGGGAACGTAGGCCGCCGCGTCCAGCAGGACGTCCCATCCGGCGGCCTGCGCGCGGGCGACCCAGTCGAGCTCGTGCTGCGCCCCGGAAAAATTCGACTGGGCCGGGTAGGCAAACAGGCAGTTTTTTCCCTCCGGCCGTTCGGTCAGGGCCTCTTCCATGGCCGCTTTGTCCACCAGCAGATCGGGAATCGAAAGCGGAATATAGCGGATCCTTGCCCCGCGGGCCCGCGCAAATTCCCGGATCCCATTCACCGAATTGTGATTGTCAAAGGTCAATAAATAAATACTGCCCGATGAAAAAGGATACGATTCTCCCACCAGTTTCAACGCACCGGTGGCATTGGGCGTAAAAATGACCGTGTATTCTTCCGGCGAAGCCTGGAAATATTCGAGCACGTCCCGCCGCCCGCGTTCCACCCATTCCGACATCTGCGCCGAGGCCGGATTGCGCGAGTGCGGATTTCCGAACACGTGCGACTCGAGCAGCGCCACATGCTCCCGCACCTGGCTGGCGCCATACAGCCCGGCGCCCGTGTAGTCCAGATACACCTCGCCCAGAGCGTCCAGCCGGGCGTAGTCGCTGGCGCGGAGCTCGTCGAGCGCTACCGTCTCCCGGTACCCTGGCCAGCGGTTCAGAAACGCCTCCCACGCCTCCTGATATCGGTCTTCGTCGAATCGCATCGGGCTCTCTTTCCGCACTGTGCCTCCCGGGCGCCACCCTTCACCTTAACCGAAATCGGGCTGCCCCTCCACTCCGGTGGCTGCAAACTACTGTTCCGAAGCCGGTTTTGGGAAATAGCACCACAACAAGGTGGTGTATATAAGGACACCCGCAAAATACTGGAAAAAAGGGACTTGACAAACAGAGAGAGATGAAGCATAAAGGAAGCGGGCGTCAAAGTATCAGTTATGAAGGTATTAAATTCGGCAATTCGGTTCGCCTGGAAGCGCCCGAGGGCAGCCGCCGAGGGGGGCTACGATGCAGTGGCTGAATGAGTATCTCGACAAGCGGACCACCGCGGCCGATGCGGTGAGCGAAATCCGTTCGGGGCAGACCGTCTACATTCATCCTGGCTGCGCCGTTCCGCTGGATCTGGTCAACGCGCTCGTCGAGCGGTCGCGCGATCTCGAAGACGTCCAGATCGTGCACCTGAAGACGATGGGCGGAGCCGATTACACCCGGCCGGAATATGAGCGCAGCTTCCGCACCATCGCCCTGTTCATCGGGGACAACGTGCGGGAGGCGGTGCAGGAAGGCCGCGCTGAATATGTACCGATTTTCCTGCACGAAATCGAAGGATTGTTCGAGCGCGGGGAAATGCGGCTTGATTATGCGCTCATCCAGGTTTCACCGCCGGACAAATACGGCTATTTCAGCCTTGGCGTGGGCATCGAGACCACGCTGACGGCGGCGCGCCATGCGCGGCGGGTGATCGCCGAGGTCAACCCGAACATGCCGCGCACCCACGGCCAGACGTTCCTGCACATCTCCGAAATTCACAAGATCGTTGAAGTGAATCACCCGCTGCCGGAGATGGCGCCGGACCCGGCCAATGACATCCAGCGCCGGATCGCGCGCAATGTGGCCTCGTTGATTCCCGACGGCGCCACGCTGCAAATGGGCATCGGCGCGGTTCCGGATGCGGTGCTCGGCTTCCTCACCAACCACCGCGACCTGGGCATGCACACCGAGATGTTTTCCGATGGCGTCATTCCGCTCATCGAAAAAGGCGTGATGAATGGCGCGCAGAAAACGATCCACCCGGCGAAGCTCGTCGCCAGTTTTGTCCTGGGCACGCGGCGGCTCTTCGACTTCATCGACGACAATCCGCTGTTCGAGTTCCACCCGACCAAGTATGTGAACGACCCGTTCGTGGTGGCGCAGAACCGGAAGATGGTCGCCATCAACTCCGCCATTCAGGTCGACATCACCGGCCAGGTGTGTTCGGACTCGATCGGGACGCGTCCCTACAGCGGCTTTGGCGGCCAGGTCGACTTCATCCGCGGCGCCGCGCACAGCCCCGGCGGCAAGCCGATCATCGCCCTGCCCTCGACGGCCAAAAACGGCGAGATCAGCCGCATCGTGCCGATGCTCGATCCCGGCGCGGGCGTCGTCACCACGCGCGCCGACGTCCACTATGTGGTCACCGAGCACGGCATCGCCTATCTGCACGGCAAGACGCTGCGCGAGCGCGCCGAGGCGCTGATCGCCATTGCGGATCCGAAATTCCGCGATATGCTGACGGAGTTTGCCTACAAGGCCCGCTATCTGCGGCCCAAACTGATTCCCGTGTCCTGAGGAGGCGCACATGCCCGCAGCAGTGAAGGAAGACAAGGGCTACATCGTGATCAACGAGGACGAGTGCAAGGGCTGCGGCCTCTGCATTGAGGCCTGCGTGCAGAAGGTGATCCATCCGGCGCCGTACCTGAACCGGTACGGCTACCATCCGGCCGTCTACGACGGCCACGGGTGCAACGGCTGCGGGCTGTGTTTCTATGCCTGTCCCGAGCCGGGCGCGATCACCGTCTACAAGGCCGTGGCCTGACACAGGGAGGCGACCCATGCCCAGACAGCTCATCAAGGGAAACGAGGCGCTCATGAAGGGCGCCATCCTTGGCGGATGCCGCGCCTTTTACGGCTATCCGATCACTCCGGCCAACGAACTCACCGAAGCCGCGGCCTTTTACCTGCCCCAGGTGGGCGGCGTCTTCCTCCAGGCCGAAAGCGAAGTCGCTGCCATCAACATGGTCTATGGCGCCGCTTCGGCCGGCATCCGGGTGATGACCGCATCCAGCGGCCCAGGCATCAGCCTGATGTCGGAAGGCATCAGCTATCTGGCCGGCGCCGAGCTGCCTTGCGTGATCGTCAACGTCATGCGCGGCGGTCCCGGCCTCGGCAACATCGCCCCCGAGCAGGGCGACTACTTCCAGGCCGTCAAGGGCGGCGGCCACGGCAACTACCGCTGCCTCGTGCTGGCGCCCGCCACTGCCCAGGAAATGTGCGACCTGGCGCGGCTTGCCTTCGAGCTGGCCGACCGCTACCGCAATCCGGTCATCATCCTCACCGACGGCTATACGGGGCAGATGATGGAGCCGGTGGATTTCTACTCCACTGCCGCCGCCGAACCGAAAGCTCCTGACTGGGCCGTCTGCGGCACGCCGGAGACGCGCAGGAACCTGATCACGTCCATCTATCTCCAGCCCGACGACCTCGAACGGCACGTGCGCAAGCTCGCCGCCAAGTACCGCCTCGCCGAGGAGCGCGAGACGCGCTGGGAGAACTACCACACCGAGGATGCTGACCTGATCTTCGTCGGCTACGGCATCGTGTCGCGCATCCTGAAGTCGGTGGTCGGCATGCTGCGCGAGCGCGGCGTCCACGCCGGCCTGCTGCGGCCGATCACGCTGTATCCCTTCCCCACGGCCGAAATCCGCCGGCTCGTCCCCCAGACGGCCGTCTTCTTCACCGTGGAGATGAGCACCGGCCAGATGATTGAGGACGTCCGTCTGGCTGTTGAAGGCGAACGCCCGGTGGAGTTCTACGGCCGCTGCGGAGGCAACGTCCCCTCCGCCGAGGAGATCTTCGATCACGTCATGCGCTGGATTGACGGACGCGCCTCGCAGGCCGTCCAGGAGGTGCTGAGCCATGCCTGAGACCATCCCCGCCCACATGAGGCCCATTCACGCCAAGGCCGACTGCCTGTACGATTCCTACTTCCGCAAGGAGGACAACCAGCACCAGACGCACTACTGCCCGGGCTGCGGCCACGGCATCACGCTCAAGCTGCTGGCGGAGGCCATCGACGAGCTCGGCATCGCCGATCGTGCCATCGTCGTCTCGCCGGTGGGGTGCTCGGTCTTCCTTTATTACTACTTCGACACCGGCAACGTGCAGGTGGCCCACGGCCGCGCGCCCGCGGCCGCCACCGGCATCAAACGGGCGCGGCCCGATTCCGTCGTCATCGCCTACCAGGGCGACGGCGACCTGGCCGCCATCGGCTCGGCCGAGATCCTCCATGCCGCCAACCGCGGCGAGCCGATCACCTGCATCTTCGTCAACAACGCCATTTACGGCATGACCGGCGGCCAGATGGCCCCGACCACCCCGCTCGGCAACAGGACGACGACCACCCCATTCGGCCGCACTCCGCAAAACGACGGCTACCCGCTCCATGTCAGCGAAGTGCTCGCCGCCCTCGACGGGCCCGTCTACATCGAACGCGTCGCGCTCGGCAACGTGAAGCAGATCCTGGCGGCGCGGCGCGCCATCCGCAAGGCGCTCGAGTCCCAGATGAAGGGGCTCGGCTTCTCGCTCGTCGAAGTGCTTTCGCCCTGCCCGACCATCTGGAAGATGGATCCGGTCGATGCCCAGCGTCATGTCCGCGAGGTGATGACAAACCTTTATCCGTTAGGGGTCAAGTGCGACCGCACCGCCGAGCGGCAGCCCTTGCCGCCGCGTCCGCCAGCTCCCCCGCTGGCCGACCTCCCGCGCCTGCTGCGAATTCCGCAAGAAGAGCCGGCCATCGATCGCCGCGGCGAAGCGGGCGACGTCGATCTGCGCATCCGCGTGGCCGGCTTCGGCGGCCAGGGCGTGCTGCTGCTCGGCCAGCTCCTTGCCGAAGCGGGCATGGATCATGGCCTCGAAGTCTCCTGGCTGCCCAGCTACGGCCCCGAAATGCGCTCGGGCACTTCGAACTGCCATGTCCGGCTGTCGTCGAAGCCGATTGATTCGCCGCTGGTCTCGCAGCCAGACGTGCTCGTTGCCCTCAACGAGCCGTCGCTGCGGAAATTCCTCGGCTCAGTCCGGCCGGGCG
Source organism: Bryobacteraceae bacterium (assembly GCA_049969655.1). Classification (GTDB taxonomy): domain Bacteria; phylum Acidobacteriota; class Terriglobia; order Bryobacterales; family Bryobacteraceae; genus JANWVO01. The sequence goes on along the minus strand of JBMFOK010000009.1, from coordinate 60,313 downwards.
GCACAGTCCTCTACAACGGCAACGCCATCCCGGCCGACGCCCGCCGCGGCGATGTCTCCATGTACGCCCTGCCCTTCTTTGAAATCGCCGACCGCGAGGGCAGTGCCAAGGCGGGCAACGTGGTCGCGCTCGGTGCGCTGCTGGAGGCGCTGCCGGTGGTGCCGGTGGAAGTGGTGGACCGGGCGATGGCGCGGGTCATCAGGTCAGACAAGTGGCTTGAACTGGACCGCCGCGCCCTCGAGCGCGGCCGCCAGGCGCTGCGCGAACTGAAAGCCGAATCCGCAAAGGAGCCCTGCCATGCCTGACATGATGGACACGCTCGTTTACTTCAACGGACGCACGGTGCCGCTGCGCGAGGCCCAGGTCAACATCCTCACCCACGCCCTGCATTATGGCACTGGAGTCTTCGAAGGCATTCGCGGCTACTGGTCGCAGGAGGCCGAAGAGCTGTTTCTCGTGCGTTCGGAGGATCACTACGCGCGCTGGAAAATGAACTGCCGCATGTTGGGCATCGAGCCGGACAAAAGCCCCGAGGAACTCACCGCGTTAACGGCCGGGCTCGTCCGGCTGAACGGGTTCCGCACGGACATCTATGTGCGGCCCATCGCCTACATGTCGTCGCCCCGCATCGGCGTGCGCCCGGACGGAAAATTCGACTTTGCCATCATCGCCGTGCCCTTTGGCGTTTACCTGGACAGCTCAAAGGGACTGCACGCGGGCGTGGTGAGCTGGCGGCGACTGGAAGACCATGCCCTGCCGGCGCGGGGCAAGATCTGCGGGGCCTACGTCAACAGCGTGCTCGCCACCACCGAAGCGCACCGCCACGGCTACGACGAGGCCATCCTCCTGAACGAGTCCGGCCATGTGGCCGAGGGCGCCACCTGTAATCTCTTCATGGTGCGCCACGGGCGGCTCATTACGCCGCCCCCTTCGGAAAACATTCTCGAAGGCATCACCCGGGCCTCGGTCATCGAGCTGGCGCGGCGCGAACTGCACATGGAGGTGATCGAGCGGCCCATCGACCGCACGGAGCTGTATGCCTGTGAAGAACTGTTCCTCACCGGCACGGCGGTCGAAATCGCGCCGGTGACGCGCGTCGACCACATCCCCGTGGGCAGCGGACGGATCGGCCCGCTCACGGCGCACCTGCGCGAACTGTACTCGCAGGCCGTCCATGGCCGCATCATCGACTATCACACATGGCTGCACCCGTGCTACCAGCCGGTGCACGCCTCGCACTCGTGACCTTCAGCTTTTGGGACTGCCGCGGAGCTTCGAGATGACGGCGCGGATGGAGTCCCGCGCCGGGTTGTCGGGGTGGTGGCGCAGGAAATCTTCGAGCACGTCGGCGGCGCGCGCGCCCTCGCCGCGGCGCAAGTAGATCTCGGCCAGGGTGAGCTGCGGGTGGCTGAAGTGAGCCGGGTCGAGCCGGATCGCCTCGAGCAGGTACTTTTCGGCCAGATCGTAGCGGCCGAGGCCGAAATACGTCATCCCCATCTGCGACTGCGCCAGCGCGTCGTTCGGGCGCCGCAGGACCGCATTCAGGTTGTATTTCCAGGCCTCGTCGAACCGGCCGATGGTGACATAGACGCCGCCGAGGTTCACCACCGGCTCATAGGCGTTCGCGTCGGCTTCGAGGGCGCGCAGGAAATACTTTTCGGCGTCGGCATAACGCTGCGTCTGGTAGGCGATGGTGCCGAGGAAATTCCAGGCCGCGGCGAACTGTGGCGCCATCTCGACGGCACGGTTCAGGTGAGCGATGGCGGCTTCGACGTCGCGGGACTCCAGGCTGCGACTGGCCCTGCGGTACTCCTCGCGGGCCTTGTCCGGGATCGCAAGCTGGCGCACGCTGACGACGGCGGAGCGGTCCGGCGTCATGCGGCTCTCCTCCAGCCGCACGGCCAGCTCGATGCGCCCCTTGCGGTCCGCCGTGGAGGGGCCGACGGAGATGGTTTTGCGCGTCTCTCCCTGGCCGGGGACGAAGATGATGATCGTGTACGTGCCCGGCTCGATTTTCCTGAACCGGAAGCGGCCATCCGGGCCGGAAAGGGTGGAGGAATGAAACGGGGCCGTGGCTCCATGCAGAGCGACCGACGCCTGCACCGCGGGCACGATGGTCCCGCGGATTTCGTAAACTTCAGCCAGCAGGAGAAGCAGCAGCGCGGCGCACACGGCTTCCGCCGATCATGATGGCACGCGCGCCGGCGGGCTTCAAGCCCGCGGCCCTCATTTGCGTTCGAGCGCGGAGTTCAGGGCGTGGAGCCGCGCGAGCACCCGCTCTTCCGTTTCCGGAGACAGCGGAACGTGCACGGAAACGGTCTCCTCTTCCCCTTTCGGGCTCAGCATCCAGACCCAGGCGGCAAGTCCGGCCAGAGACAGCACGAGCCGCAGGGTGCTGGCGAGCCGTGTCCATTGGGCCGCATCCTGGTTGCGGAGCCAGACGGCGGCAGCCGAACTGATCATGTAGATGCTGAAGCCGATGCCGTGGGCGAGGAGATTTCTGCGGATTGGCGCCGGATGGTAGAGCACGAACAGGGCCAGCAACAGTAGGAAAACCACCAGCGCCGTGTAGACGGTGGTCTCCGTCAGATACATCACCCGGAGCCAGAAGGCGGGCTCGTTGGAGAAGGTGAACTCGGAGGAGTGCAGCAGGAGCGACACCGCCAGGCTTCCGGCCAGCCCGGCCAGCAACGCGGCGCCGCCGAGCACGCGCAGTCCTCGATAGGCTCCGAGAACGTGTCCGGCAACCTCGATGACAGCCACCGCCCTGGCAGCGATGAGCACCGGCTCGGTGAACAGGATCGCCAGGGTATATCGGTTGATATTCGCCGCCAGCGCAGCAGAGCTGTACAAGTACTGAATCAGCCAGGCAGACCGGACCAACTGCATGGCGAGGAGGGCGAAGATGGCAGGATAGTTCCCGGCCAGCCGACACCGCAACATCTTCCCCACAAGCAGAGCGTGCAGGACGATGGTGGCATACCAGACGGCCAGCTCAAAGCTTCCGGGTAGATTCATCGCACGAAGTGGCAATCATATCATCAGATGCGGGATCAGCAGGAGAGGGAAATCAAAATACGGGAGGGCACCGCCCGGCTCCCTCCCGCACCCGGGAATTTTTTGGATCTCAGCGCACGAAATACGGAAGCTCGATGACGACGCCTCCCCGTGTGCCGTCATCCGGCGGCCACGGTGGGGGATTGCAGGGGAAGCAGGGAGGAGGCATCGGGTCCGAAGTGGCGCGGTTAACGGCGCTCATTACGGGCAGCATCAGCAGGAAGGCAAGCAGGATTCGCTTCATTTTCGGTCGGTTCTCCTTTCGGGGTGGAATCGGGGTTCCGATCGCCAGACTAACCCGGAGACGCCCGTTTCCCATCGGCCTGGGCGAAGGATTTCCGCCGATGGAACACCGGCGGCTGGCGGCGCGGCCAGGCAGAAAAAGCTGAACCGTTTTCGTGAAAATGGGTGTAGGATATAGCGAAGAAAAGGAGCCGCCCCGCGGGCGGGCGCGGCGCCCGATGAGGAAAGTTCATCGTGCTGAGGCGCGGATCAATGGAAGCGAAGCCCAGGCCGGCGCAGGAACTCTGGCGGCGCACCCTGGCGGGCATCCCGTCCATTTACGCGCGGCTGGTATTTCTGGCCTCGCTCCGCGATGTCAACACCGGTCTGTACACCCATCACGGGCTGGCAATGATCTTTGGACAGCGGGAAGCAGACGAGGCGATTCGCCGCAGCCACGAGGAGACATTTCTGAACTGGCTCGCGCTGCGGCTGGATCAACAGAAGGCCGACCTGGAGCTGTACTTCTCTACCCTGCCCGCCAGCAAACGCACGCTGGTGGAGAACTGGCTGCGGCTGGCGCCATACCGGGCGGTGATTCCAGCCTGGGCCAGTGCGGCGCAACGCGAGCTTTACGAGTCCAACTTCACGGTGTTGCTGGAAGCGCTCAGGAGCGAACCCGGCTCTTCGCCGGAGCCGTGAGCCGGTTGGCAACGCCGACGACCTGCCCAAGCACCTCGACATCATCCGGCCAGGCGAACACCATGGGGGCCATGGAGCTGGCCGGGTGCGGGATGGCAACGAGCTGATTTTCGGTGAGGCTGCACCAGGCGCACATCCAGCCGTCGCGATGCTCGAGGAAATAAATCGGGCGGTCGAGTTCGCTTGCCCAGCCGCTGGTGACGATCTTGCGGCGGCTCTCATCGATCAGCAGGAAACTGCCAGGGCGAAGGATCGGGTACATGAACCAGTCCTCCGTGCCCAGGTAGGCGTAGCGATAATTCTTGGGCTCGTGACCGCTAAGGATCATCAGGGGAAGCGTGCCCCAGCTCTGGATGAAGCGGCTAAGAAAGGTGGTTTTCGAAAGGTCGAGCCCGGGGTCGAGGGCCAGCGGCACCAGAACCTCACTCGACCATGTGCGAAGCGAGGACCGGCTGAAGCCCACCAGATGCGTCTTGCCAGATGCCAACATGGCGCTGTCGGCCGGCATTTCGGCAAGGTCGACGTTATACCATTTGAGCACTTCCGCCAGGTCGATCCGGTAGATCGCACACAGCGAGTACAGCTTGTAGATGCCAGGCACGACGCCGCGGTTTTCGATGTCCGAGAGCCGGCTGATGGGGATCAGAAACTCGCTGTTGCGGTGGCGGTCGGCGATCTGCTGGCTGAACTCTTCCACGTCGCGGTAGCGAAGTCCAAGCCGTTCCCGAATCTGCTTGAGTCTCAATCCAGGTTCCAGCATGGTATCATCGGGATCGCCGGTTCCACCCGCGCCTCCCCCGGCAGGAGGGCGGCTACTTTGATTCTGTTCTGAATTCGGAACAGACGCAAGCCGCATGCTCCGAATTCGGAAACGGGGCACGGGCCCCGGCGAGCGGCCCTTGGCGCGATCTGCGATGACGACCCGGAAAAATCCGATGACGGTATCGATTCAGGGAGAGGCGGGGTCTTTCAGCCATGAGGCCGCGCTCCAACTGCTGGGCAAGTCAATCCGCGTCCTGTCCTGTCAACGATTCGAGGACGTCTTCCGGGCCTTGGGTGACGGAACGTCCGACGCGGCCGTGATCCCCATCGAGAACACTTTGCACGGGTCGGTCCATGAGAACTACGACCACCTGCTCAATTTCGATTACCGCATCGTCGCGGAGCTGAATCTTCGGATTGTCCACAACCTGATTGCGCGTCCTGAGGTTCGATTGCGTGATATTCGCCGTGTATTCTCTCATCCGGTGGCCCTGAACCAGTGCCTGCGGTTTCTGGGAGCGCATCCCGAATGGGAGCGGGTGCCGTTCTATGACACAGCCGGCAGCGTAAAAATGCTCATCGAGGAGCAGGTGCCGGACGCGGCCGCGATTGCCAGCGCGGTGGCGGCGGAGATTTACGGAGGGCGCATCCTCCGGCGCTCGATCGAAGACGACCGGCAGAATTACACACGCTTCTTCCTGCTGCGCCGGCCTGGACAGCCGCCGCTGAAGCTCGACGAGTCGGGCAAAAAGGGGTGGAAGACGTCCATCGTGTTTTCGACCCGGAACCAGCCGGGGTCGCTGTTCCGGGCGCTGAGCGCGTTTGCGCTGCGGGACCTTTCGCTGACCAAGATCGAATCCCGTCCGCTGCGGGGCAAGCCGTGGGAGTATCTTTTCTACGTCGACTTCCTGGGTCATCTGGACGATGAACGCGTGAAGCGCGCGCTGGGCCATCTGGGGGAGCTGTGCGACCTGGTGCGGGTGTTTGGCTGTTACCGGGTGTAGCGGCCGCGGGCGAGACTCGGTCAGGCACTTTGGCCGGCGAAGCTCACCGTTCCGGTGACCGCCTCTCATGAGAGAGCCGTGGAGGGAGAGGGCGTCAGCGCGGTCAAGCCGGCGCCCGATGTCGGCGGCGGGTCTCGCGGAGGCGGGCCACCGAAACATTTCTTCAGAGAAACGTTTCTGCCACCGCGCTGCCGTCTGCCGTCGCCCGCCAGTGAAAAATCCGGGCTACAATACCGCTTTGGCGCGCCGGTCCCCATTGCGCAACCATGCCGAGGCGGCGCTGGCCCGGGCGCTGCTGGCCGCGCTGCGGGCGAGCCGCGACCCCGTGCGCCTGGCCCGCTCGGCGCTGTCCCTTCTCGATCTGGCCGTTCCACGCCTCCGCGCCGCCGCCTGGCGCAATTTCGAAATCGCCATGCCGGAGCTCGACCGCGTGGCCCGGGCGCGCCTGCTGGATGGCTGCTGGATGAACCTCGCGCGGGTGCTCGCCACGCTGAGCCGGTTCCCGGAGATCCACGCCCGCAATGTGGGTGAACTGATCCGTTACGAGGGCCTCGAGAATTACCGGCGGGCCAAACAGCGCGGCCGCGGCGTGCTCATCGCTACGGCTCACCTCGGCAACTGGGAGTTTTCGGCCTTCGCCCACGCTCTGATGACGGAGCCCATGACGGTGGTTGCGCGTCCGCTGGACAACCCGTTGCTCGACGAACTCATCACGCGCTACCGCACGATGAGCGGAAATCGTGTGGTCGGGCGCGGCCGTCAGTTCGTGCGGCCTCTGGTGGAAACGCTCGGCGCCAACGGCGCGGTGGGAATCCTCATTGATCAAAACGTCACCGCCGACCGCGGCGTGTTCGTCGATTTCTTTGGCCGCAAGGCCTGCGTCGATGCAGGCTTCGCGCGCCTGGCGCACCGCACCGGCGCCGCGGTCCTTCTGGGTTATGCGCTGTGGTCGGATGCCGAGGGCCGCTACGTTCTGCACTTCGAGCCGGAAATTGAGATCACCGGAGACGCGCTCCGCGATACCCAGGCTCTGCACGCAAGGCTCGAACAGGCGGTCCGGCGCGCCCCGGAGCAATGGCTGTGGATCCACCGCCGCTGGAAAACCCGCCCGCACGGCGAGCCGCCGCTTTATTGAGTTGCTCCATTCACGTTGCTAGCATCGAAACCATGCTGGTGACGAAGCGGGCGGTCCATGACTGCTTTAACCGGCTTCTCGAGATCGACCCGGGCGCCAAGCCCGGTATCTATCTCCAGATGGTGCGCTCGGCCCGGGTGCTGAATGTCAATTACGCCCTCGAGTTGCTGCTTTCGGCCGGCATTGCCACGTTCGGCCTGGTGCTGAACAGCCCGGCGGTTGTGATCGGCGCGATGCTGATCTCGCCTTTGATGGGGCCCATCCTTGCCGCCGGCCTCGCCTTCGCCGCGTCGGATCTTTATCTGGGCATCAAATCGTTCCTCGGCATTGTGGCCAGCGTTCTGGCGGCAGTGCTGTTTTCCGCCTTTCTCGTCTGGCTGCTGCCGTTTCAGTCGCCCACGGCGGAAATCCTCGCGCGGACGCAACCGAACCTGTTGGATCTGGGCGTGGCTTTGTTTTCCGGACTCGCGGGCTCGATCGTCGTCTGCCGCGGCGGAGGCGGGGGCGGCGTCACCGCCCTGCCGGGCGTGGCCATTGCGGTGGCGTTGATGCCGCCGCTGTGCACGGTAGGCTTCGGGGTCGGCAGCGGGTGGAACTGGCCCATCATCTCCGGGGCAATGCTGCTGTTTCTGACGAACCTGGTCGCCATCGGCGCCAGCGCGTTTGCCGTGTTCTACCTCGAAGGCATGGACGAGCCGGAGGTCCGCGAAGCGGTGGCGCCGGCCACCCGGGACGAAGCCCACAGCGGTCCGTTCGCCCGGCTCATCGAGAAGATTCACATGGAGCCGGCCATTGGCGACATCGGCAAGCTGCGCTGGCGCGTGCTGATGGTGGCTGTTACCTTTGTGCTGCTGTTCATTCCACTGCGGAAGTCCCTTATGCAGCTTGCCGGCGAGAGCACCGCGCGGGCGGCGGCACGCGAGGCCGTCCGGCTGATCGGCACGTCGAACGTGCTCACGCAGCAACTGGACATACTGACAGACAGCGCCGTACTGCGGCTGGTGGTGGCCGAGGCCGTATCGCCGGACAGGGTCCGCGCGGCCGAACGCCTGATGATTGAGCGCACCCACAGGCCCGCAACGGTGATCGTGCGGAAAGTCGCCGGAGAGGAGGAACTCGCGGCCCTGCGGGAGCGGCTGCGCCAGCCGGTGGTTGCGCCTCCGCCGCCGCCTCCGCCCTCCCTCGAAGACCTACGCAAAACCGTGATCGAACACATCGGGCCGCCGGTGCGCGAACTCTGGCCCGAAGGGGCGAGCCGCCTGCTCGGCTACGAATTCGGCTACACCGAGCAGGGTGCGGTGATGCGGCTGCAATACGAGGCGCCGCGGCCGCTCGACGCGGCAGCGCGCGAGGCCATCGAACGGGCGCTGCGCAGCCGGCTCGGCATTGAGCCCCTCGCTTTCGTCTACGAATGGAAGCGCGGCCGCGCCGTGCCGGCGAAACGGTAGGGCGGCTCAGTCAACCACCGCCCGCGCCTTCAGAATGCGGTCGAGCCGCGGGAACTGCGCGTCCAGATAGCGGTTGCCCTGCGTCTGGATGCGCGCCGCCTCCGGCCCGCGCCCCGGCGGCGACCACTCCCCATAGCCCGCATACAGCTTTTCGAGTACGTCCATGCCTTCCACCACGCGGCCAAACGGCGCGAAGCCGTCCCGGTCCAGCGCGCGGTTGTCCCTCAGGTTGACAAAGACCTGCGTGCGGCGGCTGCCCGGACCCGCCTGAGCAAAACTGACCGTGCCGCGCACGTTCGGCTGCTTCACCGGATCATCGGCCAGCGGCGCTGAATTCCACAGCGATTGCACGGAGGGGTCGCCCGCGAGGCCGAACTGGACGATGAAGCCGGGCCGCACCCGGTAAAAGCGCGAGTCGTCAAAGAAACCCGTCGTGACCAGCTTCCAGAAGCGCTCCGCGCCCAGCGGCGCCCAGTCCCGGTGCACCTCCACGACGAAGACGCCCTGGCTCGTCTCGAAACGCGCCTTCCACACCGCCGGCATGGCAGCGGGCAGCGCCGGTTTCTTCTTCGCCTCCTGTTTCGGCGCCGGGCCGCCGCAGGCGGCGAGCAAGAGCAGGGGCAGGGCTGCGAACAGGGGCCGCATGGCCCATATTCTTCCGCCCCGGGACGCCGCGGGGCAAGTGCGGCCGCCCGCGTCACCGCGGGTCAGGAAAAATATTTGCCCGCATTTCAGGAAAATGCGGCGGATTTCCAGGGCATGTTGAAAAAATTCACCCCTATTTTTTCAGCTGAGCAGCGGCCGGCTGCGCCCGTGCGGCGCAGCGCGGTCCGCCATGGCGGGCTGGGCCGGCTGCCAGCGTGCTCCCCGGGTGAGGCCCGCGGGCCGCCCCAGGCGGGGCAAAAACAGGGACGGATTCGGCGGCCGTCCCTCGGCGCGGCCCGCGCGTGCGGGTTGAGCTCGGCAGCCACTCGAGGCCGGGCGGCAGGCGGAGGCCGCCCGGCCTGCTTTCTTCTCACGGCCACCCGTATAATGAAGGGGTTTCCACCGGAGAGCCCCATGTCGCAGGCCGCCAACGATTTCATCCGCACCCACGCTGAACGGTTCCTCGAAGAACTGAAGGATTTTCTCCGCATCCCCTCCATTTCCACCGATCCCGCCCACACGGGCGACGTCGCACGGGCCGCCCAATGGGTCGCTGACAGGCTCCGCGCCGCCGGGCTTGAGAATGTGGAGATCATCCCCACCCAGCGCCATCCACTTGTCTACGCCGACTGGCTCCACGCCCCCGGCAAGCCCACCGTCCTCTGCTACGGTCATTACGACGTCCAGCCGCCCGACCCGCTGGAAGAGTGGATCTCGCCGCCTTTCGAGCCCCAGGTGCGAAACGGCAACCTCTACGCCCGTGGAGCGGCCGACGACAAGGGACAGATGTATATGCACATCAAGGCGGTGGAAACCCTGTTTGCCGTCCACGGCCGCCTGCCCGTCAACGTGAAGTTCCTCATTGAGGGCGAGGAAGAAGTGGGCGGGGCGAGCGTCGCCCGATACGTGGCCGAAAACCCCGTCAAACTGAAGGCCGACGCCGCCCTCGTCTCCGACACGGCCCTCTACGCCGAAGGCATGCCCACGCTCTGCACCGGCCTGCGCGGGCTCGTCTACATGGAGGTGGAGGCGCGCGGCCCGGCGCGCGACCTGCACTCGGGCCTGTACGGCGGCGCCGCGCCAAACGCCGTCTACGGCCTCATCGAGCTCCTCGCCAAAGCCAAAGACGCCGAAGGGCGCGTCATTATTGCCGGCTTCTACGACGACGTTGCCGAACCGGCCCCGGCCGAAATCGAGTCCTGGAAATCGCTGCCCTTCTCCGAACAGCAGTTCCTCGAAAAGGAAGTCGGCGCCCCGTGCCTGATCGGCGAGCCGGATCGCATGGTGCTCGAACGCATCTGGTCCCGGCCGACTCTTGAAGTCCACGGCATCGGCGGCGGCTTCAGCGGGCCCGGCGCCAAGACGGTGATCCCCGCCACGGCCGTCGCCAAGGTGAGCATGCGGATGGTGCCAAATCAGGATCCAGAGAAAATGTTCCGCCTGTTTGCTCACTGGGTGGCCGCCAACACGCCCAAAGGCATCCGCACCTCGGTGAGGAAGCTTTCGGCCAGCCCCGCCGTCGTCGTCAACCCCGAACATCCCGCCATTCACACCGCGGCGGAAGCCTTCCGCGAAATCATGGGCAAGCCCACCGTCTTCATCCGCTCCGGCGGCAGCGTGCCCATCGTCGGCGATTTTGCCCGCCACCTCGGCATCCCCACCGTGATGATGGGCTTCGGTCTGCCCGACGATGGTCTCCATTCGCCCAACGAAAAATTCCGGCTCGAGAATTTCTACCAGGGCACGATGACCGTCGCCGCCTTCCTCGAACGCTACGGCGCCTGAGGCGCGCTCTCTCCCTGTATCGTCACCGCCGCGGCGGGCGGGTGGCCCGCCGCGAATGACCTGACGCCCGCGCGCAACTCTTCCAACCTGTTTTCGCCTTCTCTTCCCATAAGCTGACTCCGGCGCTATACTGTAAATGCTTATACTATGACTCTCGCCGCTCTCCACTGCCATAGCTGGTACTCGCTGCTCGATGGCGCCCTGAGCCCCGAGCAGGTGGCTGAGGCCGCGCACGCCTCCGGCATGCCCGCTGTGGCGCTCACGGATCGGGACACCCTGGCCGGGGCCGTCCGCTTCTACAAGCGCGCCCGGCAGCTCGGCATCCACCCGGTGATCGGGGCCGAGGTCACCCTGGCCGGGGGCGGCTCGCTCGTTCTGCTGGTCGAGAACGCCCGCGGCTATGAGAACCTCTGCCGCCTGCTCACCGAGGCCGCCATCCAGAATGATGGAAGCAACTCTTCATCAAGCGAATATAATGAAAATCTTCCAGCATCACTCGACTCTTCTGCCCACGGCTCCACCGGCCCCCAAAGGCTCAATCCCGCCGGCATCCCCATGGAGCAGCTCGCCCGCCGCGGCCAAGGGCTCATCTGCCTGGCCGGGGCCCGCAGTCCCGTTGGCCAGGCGCTTCTGCGAGGCCGCACCGGCGAGGAGGAACTCCGCGCCCTCCACGCCATTTACGGCAATAACCTCGCCCTCGAGATCAACCCGCACAATGAGGACTCCCTGCGGCTCGCCCGCTTTCTTGTCGAGCTGGCGCGCCGCCGCCGCGTTCCGCTGGCGGCCGCTGCCGATGTCCACTATCTCCAACCGCAGGAATGGCTCAAGTACGACATCCTCCAGTCCATGCGCACCCTGACTCTGCTCGGCCAGAGCCACCCGGAAAAGCTCCCGCCGGGCCGCTACCACTGGCACACGCCCGACGATCTCGCCCGCCACTTCGGCGGACTTCCACAGGCGCTCCAGAACACGCTCCGCATCGCCGAGCGCTGCCAGTTCGACTTTACCCTTGGCGACATCCGCTTCCCGCAGTTCCCCTGTGACGACCCCGTCCAGCTCCTGCGAGCGAAGGTTCAGGCCGGGCTCGCGCGCCGCTACGGTCCGTCGCCCGCCCCGCAGGTGCTCGAGCGGCTCCAGCGCGAGCTGGCCATCATTGAGGAGGTCGGCTATGCCGGCTACTTCCTCGTCTTTGCCGACCTGGTGGAGTGGTGCGCCTCGCGCGGCATTGATACGCTGGCGCGCGGCTCCGCCGCCGGCAGTCTGGTCTGCTATCTGCTCGGCATCAGCAATGTCTGCCCATTTCGCTTCGGCCTTTGCTTTGAACGGTTTCTAAACCGCGAACGAATGCAGTTCTCGAAGTTGGCTGACATTGACCTCGACCTGCCCTGGGATCGCCGCGACGAGGTCGTCGAACATGTCTTCGAACAGTACGGCCGCGAGCACGCCGCCCTGATCGGCGCCGTCCATACTTTCCAGGGCCGCTCCGCGGTGGCCGAAATTGCCCGGGTCTATGGCATCCCCGAGCGGGAGGCCCGCCGTTTCACTGAACATCTGCCCCGCCATCACGGAGACGCCCTGGAAGCGGTGCTCGCAACGCCCGAATGCCGCCATCTGCCCTGGAACGAAGAGCCCTACGCCACCATCCTCCGAATCGCCGGCGAGCTCGACGGCATCCCCCGCCACTTTGCCATGCACCCCTGCGGACTCGTCCTGAGCGCCGAACCCCTGGCCTCGCGGATGCCCCTTTTTGTCTCCTCCAAGGGCTGGCTCACCACCCATTACGAGATGGAGAGCGTCGAGGAGCTTGGCCTGCTGAAGATGGATCTGCTCGGCCAGGCCGGCCTCACCGTCCTTCGGGAAACGCTTGAAAACATCACAGCCAACCATAAAGAAAAGCCGGACCTGTCCCGGCTGGACTGGAACGACGCCGCCACCTGGGACACCATCGCCACCGGCAACGCCCGCGGCGTCTTCCACATCGAGTCCCCGGCCATGACCAGCCTGCTGGTGATGACCAACTGCCGCGACATCGACACCCTCACCGTTGCCGAATCCATCATCCGCCCCGGCGCCGCCAACGAGGGCAAGAAGACGGCCTTCGCCCGCCGCCGCCAGGGGCTTGAGCCGGTCGAATACGCTCATCCATCGCTGGAGCCCTTGCTGGCAGACACCTGTGGACTGATGGCTTTCGAGGAACACATCCTGCTCGTCGCCAACGGCTTCGCCGGCATGAGCTGGGGCCGCGCCGACCTGCTGCGCCGCGCCCTCGTCAAAAACCGGGACGCGGCCCTGATCGAGCAGCTCGGCCAGGAGTTCCGCCGCTCCGCTCTCGCTCTTGGCCGCACGCCCGCCGAAATCGACCGCGTCTGGCAGATGGTGAGCGAATTCCGCGGCTACATGTTCAACAAGGCCCATTCAGCGGCCTACGCCGTCGAGGCCTACGCCGGCGCCTGGCTCAAGACTCGCTTCCCGCTCGAATTCCTGGCCGCCGTGCTCAGCTCCCGGCGCGGCTTCTATGCGCCCATCGTCTATGTGCTGGAGGCGCTCCGGCTGGGGGCGCAGTTCCTGCCGCCGGACATCCACCTCTCCGACCCCCGCCGCTTCACCGTCGACGGCCGTCAGATCCGCCTTCCGCTCGACCAGGTCCGCGGCCTCACCCAGGCCACGCTCGAACGCATCATCGGGCGTCGTCCCTTCCGCGACCCGGCCGATTTTTACCGCCGCGCCGAACCGGCCCGCCCCGAGTGGCTCGCCCTGCTGAAGGCCGGCGCGCTGGACGCCTTCGGCGAGCCCCGCGGCAGCCTGTTCTGGCGGCTCCAGCGGCTCGAAGCCTACGGCTCGCGCGGTCGGCTCGTGGAAGCCGAGCCCCCGCCCGCCTTCGAACCCACGGAGGAGAACCGCGCCCGTTGGGAGGCCGAGGTTCTCGGCTTCCCGGTCAGTCTCCACCCACTGGCCCTCTGGGCCGCTCATGTGGACTGGCGCGCCTTCCTTTCGGCCGCCGAACTCTGGCGCCGCCAGCAGGAATTCTACGGCAAAACCGTCCGCGTGGCCGGCCTCATCGTGGCCGACCGCCGCCACCCCACTGCCAACGGCGTCATGAAATTCGTGACCCTCGCCGACTGGACCGGCTTCCTCGAGGCCGCCCTGTTCGCCGACGTCTACCGTAACTACGGCCACTGGACCGTCCAGCCCGTCATCGGCCTCGAAGCCGTCGTCGAGCCCTTCGACAACCGCCGCGGCTTCACCCTCCGCGCCCTCCGGGTGCTTCCCCAACCCCACCGACAGAGCGCGCTTCACGGCCGGCAGTGAAGCCTCGCCAGACGCCGCGAGAATGAACGGCCGTGGCGCGGCGAGGCTCGCGCGCGGTGGTTTTCATCCCGGTGGATGTCCCGCGGCGTCATTGGGGCTCCTTTCGCTCGCCCTGGCGGGCGAGCTCCAGCCGTGGATCTGAATTGCGGCTGATGGATGCGCTGCGAATCCACGGAAAACGGGCTCTCGCCCGCGGCAGGCCGGCGGGATTCCGAAGGCGGCCGGTCAGCCGTTGCCGTCGCTAGCCTCGATCCAGCCGCCGGCGAGAACGATGTCGCCGTCATAAAGCACGGCCGCCTGGCCGGGCGTGATGGCGCGCTGGGGCTCGTCAAAGACGACTTCGACGCGCGTGTCGTCGCCGGTGGGATAGACCATGGCGGGCGCCGCTTCGTGCTTGTAGCGGATTTTGACATGCGCGCGGAGCGGCTCGCGGATGGGCTCGATCGACACCCAGTTGACTTCGCACGCGGCGAGCCGGCGGCGCAGCAGCTCTTCCTCGCGGCCGACGACGACGCGCTGCGCGGCTGGGTCCGTCTGGATCACATAAAGGGGTTCGCCGGCCGCGACGCCAAGGCCCTTGCGCTGGCCGACGGTGAAGCGGTGCACGCCGCGATGGCGGGCCAGGACGCGGCCGCTCGAATCAACGATCTCGCCTTCCACCTCAGGCAGCGTCTGGCCGCGCTCGGCGTAGTAGGCCTCGATAAAGGCGGCATAGTCGCCGTTGGGAACGAAGCAGATCTCCTGGGAGTCTTCTTTCTGCGCCACCGGGACGCCCAGGCGCGCGGCCAGCTCGCGAACCTGAGGCTTGGTGAGGCCCCCCAGCGGAAAGAGCGTCCTCGCCATTTGCTCCTGCTTCAGACCCCAGAGGAAATAGGTCTGATCCTTGGTGGCGTCCACGCCGCGCAGCAGACGGTATCTGCCGGTGCGGGCGTCGTAGTCAATGCGCGCATAGTGGCCGGTGGCGATGAAATCGGCGCCTGCGCCTGCGGCGAGCTCGAGGAAGCGGTCGAACTTGATGTAGTGGTTGCAGCGGGTGCACGGAATGGGCGTGCGGCCGGAGAGATATTCTTCGACAAACGGCCCGACGACGGTGCGTTCGAAGTCCTCTTCGAGATTGACGACGTAATGCGGGATGCCGAGCCGGGCGGCGACGGCGCGGGCATCGTAGACGTCATCGAGCGAGCAGCAGCGCCCGGTGGCGCTTTCGCCCTGGAGCCCGGGCAGCCGCCGCTGGTTCCAGAGCTGCATGGTGAGTCCGATGACGCGATGGCCCTGCTCGCGGAGCAGCGCAGCGGTGGTGGAGGAGTCGACGCCGCCCGACATCGCCACCGCGATCAGGGCGCCGGCAGGGACATCACGCATAGGCTGGACTCAGCTTTCTCAGGCGCGCCACCGCGGCCTCAAGCGCCTCAACGAGCGCGCTCACGTCTTCCAGCGTGGTGCCGCGTCCCATGGAGACGCGGATGGTGGCGCGGGCGAGCGCCGCCGGCACGCCCATGGCTTCCAGCACATGCGACGGGCGGGTAGCGCCCGATGAGCACGCAGCGCCGGTGCTGACGGCGAAGCCGGCCAGATCGAGCGCGATCACGAGCGCTTCCGCCTCGATGCCGGCAAAGGCGATCGAGCTTGTGTTCGGCACGCGCGGCACGTGGCGGCCGTGGATGACGACGTCAGGAATCCGCTCAAGCACCATCTGCTCGAAGCGGTCTCGGAGAGGGCCGGTCTCCGGCCGTGGCAATTCCGCTGCGGCGGCCATGGCCACAGCGCCGGGGACGTTCTCGGTGCCGGCACGGCGCTCGCGTTCATGGCGGCCGCCCACCTGGCGCGGCCGGAGCCGGACGCCTTCGCGGACGAAAAGCGCGCCAATCCCTTTCGGCGCGTTGAACTTGTGGCCGCTGACCGTGTAGAGATCCACGCCGAGCGCGCGCACGTTCACCGGGATGCGCCCTGCGGCCTGCACGCCATCGGAGTGGAACAGCGCGCCGGCCTCGCGCGCAATGGCGGCGATCTCCTCGACAGGCTGGAGGACGCCCGTCTCGTTGTTGGCGTGCATCACGGAGATGAGCTTCGTGTCCGGGCGCAGCGCGCGGCGGATCTCATCGGGATCCACGCGGCCGCTGCCATCGACGCGCACCACGGTGGCCTCGAGGAGGGCAGCCGCGGCGAGCACGGCCGGGTGCTCGATGGCGGTGGTGATCATGTGGCCTTCCGGCGCGCCAAGGATGGCGAGGTTGTCTGATTCCGTGCCGCCGGAGGTGAAGACGACTTCCCGCGGGGCGCAGCCGAGCATTCGGGCCAGGGACTCGCGCGCCGCCTCGAGCGCGTGGCGCGCCTGCTGTCCGGCAGTGTGAATCGAAGAGGGGTTGCCGAAGGTTTCCACGCAGGCGCGCGAAAAGGCGGCAAGCACCTCGGGCGCGACAGGGGTGGTGGCGTTGTGATCGAAATACCGCATGGAAACCCCAGCTATTCTGATTTTATGATGCGCGGCGGACGCCTGATCGCACTGCTGACGGATTTCGGCTGGCAGGATCCTTTTGTCGGGGTGATGAAGGGCGTGATTGCGGGCATTGCGCCGGCGGCGCGGGTGGTGGACCTGTGCCACGAGGTGCAGCCGCAGGAGATCGACCAGGCGCGCTTTCTGCTCCGGGTGTCGCGCCCGTATTTTCCGAAGGGCACGATCTTTGTCTGCGTGGTGGACCCGGGCGTCGGCAGCGCGCGCCGGGCGCTGTGCGTGGAGGCGGGCGGGCAGGTCTTCATCGGGCCCGACAACGGGCTGTTCACCGAGGTTCTGGCCGAAAAGGGCGCCAAGGCGCGGGCGATCACAAGCGAAAGGCACCGGCTGGCGCGGGTGAGCCAAACATTTCACGGGCGGGATGTTTTTGCCCCGGCGGCGGCCCACCTGGCCGCCGGCGTGCCGGCGTCGAAGCTCGGGCGGCTGGTGCGCGACCCGGTGCGTCTGCCGCCGCTCGATCCGGTGCGGACCGGGCGGCGGTTCTGGCTGGGCCGGGTCATGCACATTGACCGATTTGGCAACCTGATCACGAACCTGCCTTCGGAAGAATTTCTGCCGCCGGCGGTGCGGGGCATCCAGGCGGCGGTGGGTTTTGAGCGGATCACCCGGGTCTGCCGGTTCTATGAGGAAGCGCCGGAAGGAGAGGCGTTCCTGATTGCGGGGAGCTCGGCTACGGTGGAAGTGTCGGTGAAGCGGGGCTCGGCGGCAAAGAAACTGGGCGTCGGCATCGGCGCGCCGGTAGACGTGGAGGTGTGGTGAGTGCCCGAGCTGCCGGAGGTCGAGGCTGTGGCACGCCGGCTGCGGGCGGCGGAGCCCTGGGCGCGGATCGTGCGCGCGCGGCAGGAACGGCCGGCGGCGATGATCCACGGCCGGCGCGCGGTGGGGCGCGCGATCACGGCGGTGGAACGGCGCGGCAAGAACCTGCTGCTCCGGCTGGAGGGCGGATGGTTTGCGCGGGCCCATCTGCGGCTGAGCGGAGACCTGCGCCTGTTGCCGGACGCCCGGCTGCGCCCGCACACGGTGCGGGCATGGTTCGAGCTCGATGACGGGCGCGCCGTCGTGCTCGACGACCCGCGCGCGCTGGCGCGGATCTCGGTTCATTCAGAACAGGAAGAAGCGGAATTGTTCCGGAGCCTGGGACCAGAACCTTTCAGCGCCGCGTTTACCGCCGGGTACCTGTACGAGTCGGCGCAGCGCACGGCGCGTGCGGCGAAGATCTGGCTGATGGACCAGCGCACCGTGGCCGGGCTGGGCAACATCTATGCGGCGGAGGCGCTGTTTGAGGCGGGCATCAGTCCGCTGCGGCCGGCGCGGAGCCTGTCCCGGGCGCGCATCGAACGGCTGCACCGCGCGATCCGGGAGGTGCTGACGGCGGCGCTGGAGTCCGTCCGCGCCGCCTACGAGCGGCCGGGCGGCTTCGCCGAGGGAGAGTTTTATCCGGTGGCCGTGTACGGCCGGGAGGGCCACCCATGCCCGCGCTGCGGCACGGCGGTGCGGCGCACCCCGCAGGGCGGGCGCTCGACATACCATTGTCCGAAGTGCCAAAAATAGAGACAGGGGCATGGGCAGTACCTCCAGAATTTCCCGCACAGGCGAATTTCGCGAACTTCTCGGGCGGCGCGCCCTGGTGGCCGACGGGGCCATGGGCACGATGCTGTATGCGCGGGGCGCTTTCATCAACCGCTGCTTCGACGAGCTGAACCTGAGCGCGCCGCAGATGGTGCTGGGCGTGCACCTGGACTACGTGCGGGCGGGCGCCGAGATCCTGGAGACGAACACGTTTGGCGCGACGCGGGCCCACCTGGGGGGCTTCGGACTGGCCGACCGGGTGGCCGACATCAACCGGGCCGGCGTGCGCCTGGCGCGGCAGGCGGCGGCGGAAAGCCCCCGGGTGTTCGTGGCCGGCGCCGTGGGGCCGCTGGGAATTCACATCGAGCCGCTGGGGCCAACCTCCTACGAGGAGGCGCGCTCATTGTTCCGCGAGCAGATCGATGCCCTGCTTGAGGAGGGCGTCGACCTGCTGATCTTCGAGACCTTCTCAAACCTGGCCGAGCTGCGCGAAGCAGTGCTTGCCGGCCGCCAGGCGGCCGGCCCGGAGATGGTGATCATCGCCCAGGTGACGGCGGACGAGGAGGGCCGGCTTCCGGACGGGGCCGACACGGAGACGTTCACGCGTTTTCTCGACACGCTGCCGGCGGACGTCATCGGGCTGAACTGTTCGGTGGGGCCGAAGCCGACGCTGGAGACGCTCGAGCGGATGCTGCCGCTGACGAAGAAGCCGCTTTCGGCGATGCCCAATGCCGGGCTGCCGGTGCGGATCGAGGGCCGCAACATCTATCTGAGCTCGCCCGAGTACATGGCGCAGTACGCGCGGCGGATGCTTTGGGCAGGGGTAAAGATCGTCGGCGGCTGCTGCGGGACGACGCCGGAGCACATCAAGGCGATCGCCAGCGAGGCGCGCAGCCTCCAGCCGGGACTGCGGGAGGCGGTGGTTCCGGCGCAGGCGCCCGCGGAGAAAAAGCAGGCGCTGCCGAAAATTCCGCTTGCGGAAAAATCGCCGCTGGGCGGGAAAATCGCCGCCGGTAAATTCGTCGTTTTTGTGGAAATTCTGCCGCCGCGGGGCGTGGACGCCTCGCGCGAAATCGCCGGGGCGAAGATGTGCCGCGAGGCGGGAATCGACGCCATCAACGTGCCGGACGGACCGCGCGCCAGCGCGCGGATGAGCGCCCAGGTGACCTGCCAGCTCATTGAGCGGGAGGCGGGGATCGAAACGGTTCTTCATTTCTGCTGCCGGGACCGCAATATTCTCGGAATCCAGAGCGAATTGCTCGGGGCTTATGCGGCCGGGCTGCGCAATATTCTGTGCATCACCGGCGATCCGCCGCGGATGGGCGCCTACCCGAACGCGACCGCCGTGTTCGACGTCGATTCCATCGGCCTGTGCAACATTGTCAACAACCTCAACCAGGGGCTCGACATCGGCGGGCATCCGTTCGGCAGCCAGACGGGGCTGGTGCTCGGCGTGGGCGCCAACCCGGGCGCGCTGAACATCGACGAGGAGATCCGGCGCACGGAGTGGAAGGTGCTGGCCGGGGCGGAGTTCATCATCACCCAGCCGGTGTTCGATGTGACGCTGCTCGAGCGCTTTCTCGAGCGCATCGCGCGGTTCCGCATCCCGGTGATCGCCGGCATCTGGCCGCTGACCTCGCTGCGCAATGCCGAGTTCATGGTGAACGAGCTGCGCGTGCCGGTGCCGGAGGAGTTCCTGGAGAGGATGCGCGCGGCGAAGGACCCGGAACGGGCGCGGCGGGAGGGCGTGGCAATTGCGCAGGAGATGGTGCGGCGGGTGCGGCCGATGGTGCAGGGCGTGCAGCTCAGCGCGCCCTTTGGCCGCTACGAGCTGGCCATTGAGGTTGCCCGCGCAGCAGGGCCGCGCTAGACTGGCAGATTTGCACCGGAGCATTCCGTGGCCACCGACCTGATTGAAATCGACGCCGAGCAGCCTGCCGTGGAGGCGGTGGAACGCGCCGCCATTGCCATCCGGCGCGGGCAGATCGTCGCCATTCCCACGGATGCGTTGTACACGCTGGTGGCCGACCCCTATAACCTGCACGCCGTGGGCCGCGTCTTTGCGGCCAAGGGGCGCGAGACGCAGCGCTCGCTGCCGCTGCTGGTGAGCGATTTTTTTATGGCCGAGGAGCTGGCCGCAGAACTGCCGGCGCGGTTTTATCTGCTGGCGCGGCGCTTCTGGCCGGGCCCGCTGTCGATCATCGTGCCGGCGTCGGCTCGAGTCCCGCTGAAGGTGACGGGCAACACCGGGCGGCTGGCGTTGCGGCAGCCGCGGTCGCGCGTCGCGGAGGCGCTGATCGAATGGCTCGGACAGCCGCTGATCGGCACTTCGGCCAATGTCAGCGGCCAGCCGACCTGCCGCTCCGGCATCGAAACCTTTGCCGTGCTGGACGGGCGCATCGATCTGGTGCTGGACGGCGGAACCTGCGTGGGCAGCGGCGCGACGACGGTGGACATCACCGAACCGGCATGGCGCATCATCCGCGAAGGCAGCATTCCGGAACGGGAGATCGCAGAATGCCTCGACGGGGCCTGAGCTGTCTTTGGCTGGCCTGCCTGATGGCCGGGGCGCAGAACCCTCCCCTGCCCCGCGGCGGCGACCTCGGGCGCGAATGGCAGGCCGAGGAATGGAATTCGACGTCGCTGGTGCTGAAGGGCAAGTGGGTGCGCGAGGGCGAGTCGGCGCGCTTTCGCGTCTTTTATTCCGATCCCAAAGGCCGCCCGGCCACCTGGACCGTCGAAATCCTCTCGATTGAAGGCAACAATGTGCGAATGAGGGCCCTGGTGCCTTTGAACGGAACGGTGCGGACCTACGCGGCCACGGGCGCCATCCAGAGCGATGGGCGGACCATCCGGGGCAAGGCGGAGTGGTGCGGCAAGGCGGTCGCATGCGGATTCCGGGTGGTGGCCGACTGGAAACCGGCGGCCAAGGGCGTGGCCCAGGTGGCGACGGCAGCGCCCGCGCCGCGGCCTTCAGGGCCGGGCCGCGGCGATGCCGTGCGCGCCAACCCGGGCAGGCTGTGGCGCGTTATCGACATGACCACGCCAGGCTACCAGTGGGAAGGCACATGGACGTTCGAGGGACTGTCGGTGCGGTTTTCCTACCGTGACCGGAAATCGGGAGCGCGCACCGAGGGGGTAATGGACCTGCGCACATGGGATGGGGCCTATGTGCGCATCTACAACCCGGGGGCGAGAGAGACTTACGAGGGCTGGGTTCAGCCCGACGGCCGGACGATCAAGGGCACGGCGCAGAGCTGCGGGCAGGACGCCGGCTGCCGCTGGGAAGCGGTGATCGAGAAGTAGGCGATTTGGCGGCGAGGGCGGAGGCGGGTTATGCTGGGCGGGTAGGAGCGTTCCTGCGAAACGCGTCACTGGTCTCCATAATTGATCCGATGCAAATGAATCTGGAGCCTGGCTCGAAACTCAGGCGCCGGTGAGCATGCTCCGCAAGGAGAAGCCTGAAGGCGCCCGGTGGGCTCCCCCCGTGGTCGATCGGGGTCGATTCCGAGGCTGGAACGGTTCTTGTGGTGCGCTCCTGCATTCCCGAATTTCATGCGAATCCTTTTTATCGGCGATATCTTCGCCTCGCCCGGCCGCCGCATTGTGGCCGCGTGTCTGGGAAAGCTGATCCAGGACGAGAAGGCTGACCTGGTGATTGCCAACGTCGAAAACGCGGCGGGCGGTTTTGGCATTACGCCGCCGCTGGCGCAGGAGCTGTTCAGCCTCGGCATTGACGTGATGACCTCCGGCAATCATATCTGGGACAAGCGCGAGGTCTACGACTACCTGGATAACGAGCCGCGCCTGCTGCGCCCGGCCAATTACGGCGCGGCGGTGCCCGGCTCCGGCCTTTACACGGGCAGGGCGCGCAACGGGGCGCCGTACGCGGTGCTGTGCCTGCAAGGGCGCGTGCACATGCCGGCCATCGAATGTCCCTTCCGCACCGCCGACCAGATCCTGGCCGGGCTGCCGGAGGAGACGCGCATCCGGTTTGTCGATTTTCACGCCGAAGCCACAAGCGAGAAGATGGCGATGGGCTGGCATCTGGACGGTCGCGTCACCGCGGTGGTCGGCACGCACACGCACATCGCCACTGCGGACGCGCGCATCCTGCCCGGCGGCACCGCCTACCAGACCGACTGCGGGATGACGGGCCCCTATGACAGCGTGATCGGCGTCGACAAGAAGACCATCCTGCACCGGTTCCTGACGCAGTTGCCGGCGCGCTTTGAAGCCGCCACCGGCATGGTGGAGCTGCACGCAACGGTGGTGGATGCCGATGAAGGCACGGGACTGGCGCGGGCCATCCGGCCGCTGGTGATCACCCAGGACCAGCTCACCGAGCCCCTCTAAGAGCCCCCGCTCAGTCCTCGTCCTGCTGCGACGCGAGCCGGGTGATGACGCCCATGTCTTCGAGCGTGGTGACGTCGCCGGTGACGGTGTGCGAGGTGACGATTTCGCGCAGCAGGCGGCGCATGATCTTGCCTGAGCGCGTCTTCGGCAGCGCCTCGGTAAAGCGGATCTCTTCGGGGCGGGCGAAAGCGCCGATCTCGTGGGCCACCCACTGCCGCAGTTCCCGGGCCAGCCCGTCGCCCGGCTGATAGCCCTGTTTCAGCGTGATGAAGCAGCAGACGGCCTGGCCGGTGATCTCGTGCGGTTTTCCGACAACCGCCGCTTCGGCCACGGCGGGATGGCGGACGAGGGCGGACTCGACTTCCATGGTCGAGAGCCGGTGGCCGCTGACGTTCATCACGTCGTCCACACGGCCGAGGATCCAGAAGTAGCCGTCGGCGTCGCGGCGGGCCGCGTCGCCGGTGAAATAAATGCCGGGAATCCGGGAAAAATACTGCTGTTCATAACGCTGCGGGTCGCCCCAAATGGTGCGGAGCATGGAGGGCCAGGGACGCCTGATAATCAGGAACCCTTCCGTGTCCGGCGGCACGGGGTTTCCGTGAAAATCGACGACGTCCGCGTCGATGCCAGGCATGGGAAGAGTCGCCGAGCCCGGCTTCAGCGGCACCGCGCCGGGCATGGGAGCGATGAGGATGCCGCCGGTTTCGGTCTGCCACCAGGTGTCGACGATCGGGCACCGGCCCTTGCCAATGACCCGGTAATACCATTCCCAGGCCGCCGGGTTGATGGGTTCTCCGACGCTGCCAAGCAGGCGGAGCGAGGAAAGATCGTGTTTTTCCGGCCAGGCATCGCCCTGCTTCAGCAGCGCGCGGATCGCAGTGGGAGAAGTGTAAAAAATCGTGACTTTATGTCGCTCCACGATCTCCCACCAGCGGTCCCAGGCCGGATAATCGGGCGCGCCTTCGTAGATGACGCAGGTGGCGCCGGCCGACAGCGGGCCGTAGACGATGTAGGAGTGGCCGGTGACCCAGCCGATGTCGGCGGTGCACCAATAGATGTCGTCTTCCTTCAGGTCGAAGACCCACTTCATCGTGCAGGTAACGTAGGTGAGATAGCCGCCGGTGGTGTGCAGAATGCCCTTGGGCTTTCCGGTGGTGCCGGAGGTGTAAAGGACGAACAGCGGATGCTCGGCCTCCAGCGGTTCGGCGGGACAGTCGGGGGCGGCGCCGGCTTCGAAATCATGCCACCAGGTGTCGCGGCCATCCTTCATCTGGACCTGGCCGCCGGTGCGGCGGAGCACGATCACGTCCCGCACGGAGGCACATTCGGCGAGCGCCTCGTCGGCGGCGTCCTTCAGCCGCACTTCCCTGCCGCGGCGCCAGCCGCCATCAGCGGTGATCACGAGGTGCGCGTCGAGGTCCTGGATCCGAGCCTTGAGTGCCTCGGCCGAAAAGCCTCCGAAGACGACCGAATGAGTGATGCCGAGCCGAGCGCAGGCGAGCATGGCGACGACGGCTTCCGGCACCATCGGCATGTAAATGATGGCGCGGTCGCCCGCACTGTAGCCGCGCCGTTTGAGGGCGCTGGCGAAGCGGCAGACGTGCTCATGAAGCTGGGCGTAGGTGAGCACGCGGCGGTCGCCGGGCTCGCCTTCAAACAGGATGGCCGGTTTGGACCCGCGCTGCGCCAGATGGCGGTCCAGGCAGTTGTAGGAGGCGTTCGTCCTGGCGCCGACGAACCACTTGACGAACGGCGGGCGCCACTCAAAGACGTGGTGCCATTTCTCAAACCAGTGCACCTCGCGTTCGGCCATCTCGGCCCAGAACTCTTCCGGGTGGGAGGCGGCGCGCTCGTAGAGGGCGCGGTAGGCCTCCAGGCTGCCCACATGGGCGCGGGCGCTGAAGTCGGCGGAGGGAGGATAGACGTTCTGCTCCTGCATGGTTTCCTCGTCAGTCGGGTTGACAGTGAGTCTAGCAGAGCGGAGAGAGTTGCTGGATTTCCGGCAGCATCAGATGCGGTTGTCGCCTATTGCCCAGGAAGCGGCCCGTCCGGCCGGCCCTGGAAATTTTTACCGGGGGTGTGTCAACTTTACCGTGCGCGAGGCCAGCCCAAGCGCCTGTTTTCAAACAATTGCAGCTGGCAGGATACGTGCTCACGCAAAGGGTGAGACTCAGGCGCCAATGATGCGACTTGCCACGATCTGGATGCTGCTGGCGGCGGGGCTCGCCGCGCAACCACAGGCCCGGAAGGGATGTCCGGTGCTGCCCGAGGGGACACTGTTGCGGGTCCGGCTGGACCATGCCGTCTCCACGGCCACGCACCGCGCGGGCGATTCGTTCACCGCAACGCTGGTCGAGCCGTTGCGTGAAGGCGACCGGGTCCTGGTTCCCAAGGGAGCGCGGGTCATTGGGCGGGTGCGGCAGGCGGCGCCGTCCGGGCGTCTGAAGGGGCAGGCGGTGCTGACGCTCGCCCCGGAGCGGGTGGAGTGGGCGGGCCACTCCGTGGATCTGGATGCTCGCGGCTGGACGCGTGCCAGCAGCCGGCACCGCCGCCGGAACATGACCTGGATTGGCGGCGGCAGCGGGGCGGGCGCATTGATTGGCGCGCTGGCCGGCGGGGGCGCGGGTGCGGCGATTGGCGCCGGGGCCGGAGCCGCCGCCGGCCTGGCCGGGGCGGCGGCCACCGGGCGCAGGCAGGTTTCGGTGCCCGCCGAGACCCTGCTGACGTTCCGGCTGCGTGGGCCGGTGACAGTATGCCCTTCGAGAGAGAGTTCCGGGAGGTAATCATGAAAAACACTCTGAAGCGCTTGCAGGCGGCTGTCATTGTGAGCGCCGCCGTGCTTTCCATTGCAGTAACCGCCAAAGACCGCAAGGACCTGGGGCCGAAGCTGTGGCAGGCCGAGATCCTCCGCGTGGGCCGGCTGCCGGCGGATCCGGCATCGATCATTCCGTTGCCCTGGGGCAATGACCCGCTCGCTGATGGCAGCGTGGAAGTCCGTGGCAAAGGCCAGGTCAAGGTGGACCTGGAAGGCGCCGCGCCCAACACCACGTACAACGTTCTGGCCTGCCGGCTGAGCACGGCCGCAGACCGCTGTGCGGTGCTGGGCGCCGTCGAGACGGACAGCAACGGCGACGTCAAAGCGCTTTTGGACTGGCCCGCGGCCGCCACCGGCGCGCACAGCGTTTTCTTCGTTCTTCAGCGTTCTGGCTTGACGATGTACGTCAGCGGCTTCACCATGCCCGCCGGGACGCCGCCGGTGCCGGGCACGCCCCCGGCAGCGGAGATCGAGGTGAAGGGCGAGGTCGCCGCGGTTGGTTCCAATTTCTTTACCATCAGCAGCGTCACCCAGCCGATCCTGGTGGACCAGAACACGAAGTTTCTTGGCACGCTGAAGAGCCTCGCAGACCTTCAGGCCGGAATGATGGTGGAGGTGAGCGGCACGGTGACGCAGAGCGGAATCCTCGCCGTTCGCGTGCAGGCGGTGATGGGCAAGAAGAAGTAGCCGCCCGAGGTTCGGCGCCCGTCCAGCACCGCTCCGGAGGGGCGGAGAAGACGCAGCCGGTAGGCGGACTGGCCGAAGGCCTGAAAGGGGCAGCTCAGGCACGGATCCAGGGCGCGCACGACCGCCGAAAGGCGGTTCGGCGCGCCTTTGTTTCTCCGCTCGACCCCGGATGAAGCGCTCCTTCCCCTGTCGCAGGCTCCTGCCGATGAGCGGGTTGCTGGGGCCGATGGCGGCAAAGCGGTTTGCGCCCAGCGTGGCGCCGCTGGGAAAGGCGCAGCGCGGCAGCCTGAGGGGAGGCCGGCCGGCAGAGACAGTGGAACACACCAGCGGGCATTTGTTTTATTCGCCCTCTGCGCGCATGCTGCGGATCCACGCCTGCATGCGCTCGTAATGCGATCCGGGCCAGTAGAGCTGGCCGCAGCCGGTGCAGGTCATGTACTCGGTGCACCAGAGGCGCGTCTTCGGCGGGATGCGGTCCCAGACCCTCTCTTTGGCGACCGGCTCGAGCAGCGCGTTGCAGCGGAGACAGCGGCGCAGCGGCTCGGCCGCGCTCCAGAGCCCCAGCCTGGCGGCGAGCCATTCGAGCTGGCGTCGCGGCTCGTCGTGGCGCACGAGCAGGCCGTGGACTACGGCGCGGCGCATCAGCAGCGAGCGGTCGCGGGTGAGCAGGAAGCGCCCCGCGGCGGCGGCGTCGGCCAGGCGGCGGTCGTCGGCGCCGGCCTCGTAGAGGGTGTCGAAGCCCAGGATGCGCAGGTACTTGGCCAGCCGCCCGAGGTGTCCGTCGAGAACGAAGCGCCATTGGCCATTGGGCGGCGCCGGATAGAGCCGCGGCCGGACTTCGATTTCCTCGCCGTCCCGCAGCGGTCGCGTGAGGTCGGCCGGTTCGCCCACCTCGGGATGCGGCACCCCGAAGGTTTCGATGGCGTGCTTGAGCGACGGCCTGTCGCGGAACTCGTAGTCCAGCCAGACGCCGCGCCGCGGCGAGGGGAGAAAATCGTTCAGGTCGCCGTGGAAGCGGAAGCGCGCGCGCCCCACGCCTTCAGGGTAGCGCCGGGAAATTTACAGAAAAAGCAGCAGCGCATGCTTTACGATGAGAGTCAGGGATTTTTTCCTATGAGCCCATTCCGCTTCCGCACCCGGCCTTTGTTCGTGCTTGCCGCCCTGCTGCTGATCCCGTCCGCCGCGCCGCTCACCGCGCAACCGGCGCTGCCGAAGAAGGTGGCCACGGTGGAAGGCATCACCGAATACCGTCTGGACAACGGGCTTCGCGTGGTGCTTTTCCCTGACCCGACCAAGTCCACCATCACCGTAAACGTGACCTACATGGTGGGGTCGCGCCACGAGGACTACGGCGAAACCGGCATGGCCCACCTGCTCGAGCACCTGATGTTCATGGGGTCGAAGAACCACCCGGACATCAAGAAAGAGC
Source organism: Bryobacteraceae bacterium (assembly GCA_049969655.1). Taxonomy (GTDB): domain Bacteria; phylum Acidobacteriota; class Terriglobia; order Bryobacterales; family Bryobacteraceae; genus JANWVO01. Next base: position 32,876 of record JBMFOK010000009.1, on the reverse strand, counting down.
TTCAGGACCACGGCACGCGGCCGAATGGGACCACCTGGTACGACCGGACAAACTATTTCGAGACGTTCGAGGCCACCGATGAAAACCTCGCCTGGGCGCTGTCGATGGAAGCCGACCGCATGGTGAACAGCTTCATTGCGAAGAAGGACCTCGACAGCGAGATGACGGTGGTGCGCAACGAAATGGAGGCGGGCGAGAACTCGCCGCCGCGCGTGCTGCTCCAGCGCGTGCTGGCCACCGCGTTCGAATGGCACAACTACGGCAAGCTCACCATCGGCGCCCGCAGCGACGTGGAACGCGTTCCCATTGAGCGGCTCCAGGCGTTTTACCGGCACTTTTATCAGCCGGACAACGCAATGCTGGTCGTCGCCGGCAAATTCGACGAGCAGAAGACGCTGGCGCTGATCCAGAAAACGTTTGGCGCGATTCCGAAGCCGCAGCGGCAGCTCCGCCGCACCTACACGGTGGAGCCGCCGCAGGACGGCGAACGGCTGGTGACGGTGCGGCGCGTGGGCGACGTGCAGTATGTGGGCGCGGCCTGGCACATCCCGCCGGGCTCTCACGAAGAATACCCGGCGGTGGAGATGGCCGCGGCGATTCTCGGCGATCAGCCCTCGGGCCGGCTCTACAAGGCGCTGGTCGAAACGAAAAAGGCGGCCACGGTGAGCATGAATGCGTTTCAGCTCGCGGAGCCGGGCTTTGCCTACGCTCAGGCCATGGTGCGGATGGACAGTTCGCTCGAGGACGCGCGCAGGACGCTGCTCGACACGATCGCCGAGATCCGGTCAAAGCCCTTCACGAAGGACGAACTCGAGCGGCAGCGCACGCGGTGGCTGAAGAATTTCGAGCTCGAGATGAACGATCCGCAGGACGTCGCACTGGAGCTGAGCGAGTGGCAGGCGATGGGCGACTGGCGGCTGATGTTCCTCCAGCGCGACCGGATTGAAAAGGTCACGCTCGAACAGGTGCAGAAAGCGGCGGAAAAGTACTTCATCCCCTCCAACTGCACCGTGGGATTGTTCATCCCGGAAAAGGAACCCGTGCGGGCGCAGGTTCCGGAGCCGCCCAATGTGGGAAATCTCGTCGAAGGCTACACGGGCCGGGCCACGGTTTCGCAGGGAGAAGCTTTCGAGGCCACGCCCGCCAACATCGACCGGCGGACCATCCGTGGCGAAGTCGGCGGGGGCCTGCATCTGGCGCTGCTGCCCAGGAAGACGCGCGGCGGGCAGGTCACGGCGGTGCTCAACCTCCATTTCGGAGATGAGAACAACCTGCGCGACAAAATCTTCATCGGCGGGCTGGCCGGGCAGATGCTGATGCGGGGCACGGCGAAGAAGACGCGCCAGCAGATCCGCGACGAAATTGACCGCATCAAGGCGCAGATCAATGTCGGCGGCAACGCCAACGGCGCTTCGGCGCGCATCACGACGACGCGCGAGAACCTCCCGGCGGCAATCGATCTCGTCTTCGAGATGCTGAAGGAGTCCGTCTTTCCGGAAAGCGAATTCGATCAGTTGAAGCGTCAGGTGCTGGCGTCGCTCGAGTCGGCCAGGAGCCAGCCGCAGACCATCGCCTCGGTCGCCTTGCAGCGGCATCTGATGCCCTGGCCCAAAGGCGACGTGCGCTGGGTGCCCACGATCGAGGAACAGATCGAGGGGATCCAGGCGGCCACGCTTGAGCAGGCGAAGCAGTTTTATGCGCAGTTTTACGGGCTGGCCGAGGGCGAGCTGGCCATCATTGGCGATTTTGACCCGGACGCGGTGCGGCAGCAGGTGTCGAAGCACGTGCAGGACTGGAAGAGCCGCGAGCGCTACGCGCGCGTCCTGCGCCGCTTCACGCCGGTCCAGCCCGCCGCGGACACCTTTGAAACCCCGGACAAGGCCAATGCCACGTGGATGGCCGGCACGGCGTTCCGGATGAAAGACACCGACCCGGACTATCCGGCCCTGATTTTCGGCAACTATCTTCTCGGCCAGGGCATGAATTCGCGCCTGTTTGCGCGCATCCGCAACCGGGAGGGGCTGAGCTACGGCGTTGGCTCGCAGGTGATGGTCGATCCGGAAGGCGACCATGCGCTGTTCATTGCATTTGCCATCTGCGCACCCGAAAACGCGCCGAAAGTGGAGGCGTCCTTCAGGGACGAGCTGGCAAAGATCCTGAAGGAAGGCTTTACGGCCGAAGAGATCGAGGCCGGCAAGAAGAGCTGGTTGCAAAGCCGGCAGGTGAGCCGGGAAAACGACGACGAGCTGGTGGGCCGGCTGGCGAGCCGCACCTACGAGCGGCGCACGATGGCGTTCGATGCCGGCCTGGAGGAAAAAGTGAAGGCGTTGACGCCCGAGCAGGTGCGGGCGGCGCTGGCAAAATACCTCGATCCCGCCGGTCTCACCTACATGCGGGCCGGCGATTTCCGCAAGGTGAACGTTCACTGGTGATCACTGATCTGGTCCAGATCCGCCGGCTTGGCGAGCACAGGCGGGCCGAAAATGAGCGCTTCCGCCGCCATCTGAAGACGTACCGTTATGTGGAGCGGCGGCTGCGGCAGATCGCCGGGGAAGTGGAAGCGCAGATCGACTGCCTCGCCTGCGCCAACTGCTGCAAGGTGGCGACGGCGCGGCTGCTTGAGCGCGATCTCGAGCGGCTGGCGAAGCATTTCCGGATGAGCGTGGAGAAATTCCGGCGCGAATTCACCGAGAAAAGCGAAGAAGAAGGGCTGATTTTGCGCCGGGATCCGGACAAAGGCTGCGTCTTTCTTTCGGGAACCGAATGCACGGTGTATGACGTGCGTCCGGCGGCGTGCGTCGATTTTCCGCACACGGTGCGCGGCGCCGGATCCATTCCTTCGCGGATGTGGCAGTTCATCGACCGCGCCTGCTACTGCCCGATCGTTTACAACACCCTGGAAGAATGGAAGCGCGAGACGGGCTTTTCCGCGTCGCCGCGGTGAGGGGGCTACGGGAGCCGTTCGGTCAGCGTCACCGGTTCGCTCAGCCGGAAGGTGAGACGCGTCTCGCTGGGCAGCTCGGCTGGCTTGCCGCGCGTGGCCATGGCGCCGCCGGCGCCGGCCGCGCCACCAATGACCGCGCCGATCGCAGCGCCGCGGCCGCCCCCGGCGATGGCGCCGATGGCAGCACCAATGCCCGCAGCCACGCCCGCCTTGGCGACGTCGCCCTTGACGCCGCTTTCGGCTTCATGACGAAACGAATCGGTGCGGATTTCCACCTTCTGCCCGTCGGACGTGTTGAGTTCGGTGAGCTGAAGCACGAGCGCGGCCCGGCCCTTCACCCGGCCCGCCTCGACGGCCTCGACGATGCGCCCGCGCACCGTGGCGCCGCGTTCGGCGATCACGAGCCCCTCGACGATGAGCGGGGCATCCAGCGTTGCCACAAAAGAGTCATCCTTGGACTGCCGCGCGCTGCTCAGCCTGTCGCGCAATCGCACGGTGATGAGCGTGCCGGCAGGGATGGTCACCGTACGCGGCTCGCGCTTCGGCACAGGCTTCGCCGCGGCTGACTCGACCGGCGGTTCAGGTTTCGCCGGCTCCGGCTGCCCGGCCGGCGGCGCAGGCGAAGGAGCGGGCCGGATCTCCGGCGGCGGGGCCGGCACGGGCGGGGGCACCACGATCACGTCGTCCTGCGGCTTCGCCTGCGCGGTGACAACGGCCTTCGGCTGCGGCTGAGTTTTCCGGGCCCGTGTCGAGACGGTAGTACGTACGGACGGTCTCGCCCCGGTTTCCGGCTTCGCGGCGGACGGGGCGGGCTCATCCGGGACGGCGCTTTGAGCCGGCTGCGCCTGGCTCACCGGCGGTTGAGCCACCACCGGCGGCGCCGCTGCCGTATATGGGGCGGGCTCCGGCGACCTCTCCTGGCGGCTCTTCATGCCGAAATAGACGACCGTGCCCACGGCCACGCCTCCGGCCAGGAACGCGAGCGTGATCTTCTGCCACATGAACCCGATCCTCGCACACGTTGGACGCGCCAGCGCAGGCCGCTGTTACGGCGAAATTCCTGTATCCGGGTAAAATGGAAGCAGATGTCTGTATTTCCCGCGGAGCTCAGCATCGGATCCGTTCGCGTACGGCCGGCCACGGTGCTTGCGCCCATGGCCGGCGTCACGGACACTGTGTTCCGGCGGCTGATTCGCGCCCAGGGCGGCTGCGGGCTGTTGATGACGGAGTTCACCAGCTCGCACGGCGTCGTGGCCGCGCAGCGGCATCCCAACCGCAGGCGGCTCCAGAGCTTCCATTACCTTTATTTCGAGCCCGACGAGCACCCGATCACGGCACAACTGTTTGGCGCCGACCCGGAGGTGCTGGCCGAAGCGGCGCGCATTTGCGAAGACGCGGGCTTCGACGCGGTAGACATCAACTTCGGCTGCCCAGTGAAGAAGGTCGTACGCTGCAATGGGGGCAGCGGTCTTCTGCGCGACCTGCCGCTGGTCGAGAAGATCCTGCGGACGGTGCGCGCCGCCATCCGCATTCCGCTGACGCTGAAGACGCGGGCCGGCTGGAACGACAGGGAGCTCGTGCATGTGCAGATCGCCCGGCTGGCCGAGGACTGCGGCCTGAACGCCATTGCCCTGCACCCGCGGACGCGGGAGCAGGGCTACAGCGGGCGCGCCGACTGGACGCGCATCGCCGAAGTGAAGGCGGCGGTAAAGATCCCGGTGATCGGCAATGGCGATATCGTGACGCCTGAGGACGCGGTCCGGATGGTGGCGCAGACCGGATGCGACGCGGTGATGATCGGCCGCGCGGCGGCCTCCAACCCGTGGATCTTCCGCCAGATCTCGGAGTACCTGGCCACGGGCGCCTATTTCCGGCCCACGGAAGAGGACCGGTGGCGGATCATGCACACGTACTACTCCATGCTGATCGAGCATGAAAGCCTGGACACCGTCGGCAAGATGAAGCAGTTCGCCACGTATTTCACCCACGGCGTACGCAACGGCTCCAGGCTCCGCACGGCCATTTACCATGCCCGCGAGGCGCGCGAAATCCTCGACCTCGTCGACCGCTTCTTCGAAGAAGAGCTCCGGCGCGGAGAAGCGCCCCAAACGGCCGTCCCCGCCGCCTGAGCGAACAATGAAGAAAGTGGTCGCCGTCACCGACGGAAGTTGCCTGGGCAATCCCGGCCCGGGCGGGTGGGCCTTCATCCTGCGCTACGGACCGCATTCGAAGGAGGCCTCCGGCGGCGAGCCCCGCACGACGAACAACCGTATGGAACTTACGGCGGCGATCAAGGCGCTGGAGGCGCTGCGCGAGCCTTGCGAAGTGGAGCTCGTGACGGACTCGCAGTATCTGAAAAACGGCGTCCAGAGCTGGCTGCCGCGCTGGAAGCGAAACGGCTGGAAGACCGCCGCCCGCAAGCCGGTGCTCAACCAGGACCTGTGGCAGGCGCTCGACGCGGCGCTCGCGCGGCACAAGGTGCACTGGGTGTGGACGCGCGGCCACGCGGAGCACGAAGACAACAACCGCTGCGACGAGCTGGCCCGCGCCGCGGCGGCCGCGCAGGGAGGCCGCGGATGACAGCCGCGTGACGGCTCCGCTACCATAGCGTTTTGCGGCTTGCGGTCTTTGGCGGCACCTTCGATCCCATTCACCTGGCGCACACACGTGTCGCCCGCGAGGCGGCCGACCGCTTCGGGCTCGACAGGGTGCTCTTCGTTCCGGCGGCGCATCCGCCGCACAAGCCCGAAGGCCAGACGACGCCGTTCGAACACCGCTACCGCATGGTGGAGCTGGCCTGCCGCGAGGACCCGCGCTTCGAGGCCTCCCGGATCGAGGAAGGAAACGGGAAAAGCTACACGGTTCACACGCTGGAAAGGCTGAAGTCGGCGCTCGGGCCCGGCGATGAGCTTTACTTTCTGATTGGCGCCGATGCGTTCGCCGAAATCGGCAGCTGGCACCGAAGCCAGGACGTCATCCGGATGGTGGATTTCATCGTCGTCTCCCGCCCGGGCTACGAGTTGCGCGTGCCCGAGGGAGCGCGCGTCCACCGGCTGGAAACGCTCGCCCTGCCACTTTCCTCTTCTGACATCCGGAGGCAGCTGGAGGCAACCGGGACGGCCGAGGGGCTCCATCCCGACGTGCTCGCCTATATCCGCGAGCACGGGCTGTACCGTTGAATGAGCGCATCGGCGCGGTCCGGTACGATAAAAGAAGCGCGGTCTCGCCAAACATGAGCTGGGAATCCCGTCTTCAGGAACTGCTGGCGGCGCTGGAAGAGCGCATCCTCGTGCTGGATGGCGCGATGGGCACGATGCTGCAACAGCGCAATCCGGCCATTGAGGACTGGGGCGGGCCGCAGTTTGAAAACTGCACCGAAAACCTGCTGTTCACGCATCCGGAGTGGATCGCTGACATCCACCGGGCCTATTACGACGCCGGCGCCGACATCGTGGAGACGAATTCGTTTGGCGGTTCGCCGGTAACGCTGGCCGAATTCGGCCTTGAACGGCGGTGTTACGAGATCAATTTCCGTGCAGCACAGCTGGCGCGGCAGGCGGCGGCGGAATTCGAGCGTCCCGGCCGGCCGCGCTTCGTCGCCGGCTCGATGGGACCGACGACAAAGGCGATCACGGTGACCGGCGGGGTCACCTTCGCCGGGCTGCGTGATGGCTATTACGAACAGGCCCGCGGCCTCATCGACGGCGGCGCGGATCTGTTGCTTGTGGAAACCTGCCAGGACACGCGCAACGTGAAGGCCGCGCTGCTTGCCATCCGGCGGCTGTCGGAAGAGATGGGGCGCCGGATTCCGGTGATCGTGAGCGGCACCATCGAGCCGATGGGCACGATGCTGGCCGGACAGACCGCCGACGCCTTCTACGTCTCCATTGCCCACGCCGACCTGCTCGCCGTGGGCCTCAACTGCGCCACCGGGCCCGAGTTCATGACCGATCACATCCGGACGATCCATGAGCTCGCCTCAACGCGCGTCTCCTGTTACCCAAACGCCGGGCTGCCCGACGAGGAAGGCCGGTATCTGGAGACGCCGGATTCGCTGGCGGCGCAGCTCGAAAAATTCGCCGATCACGGCTGGCTGAACATCGTCGGCGGCTGTTGCGGCACCACGCCGGCGCATATCCGCGCCATTGCGCAGATGGCCGCGGGGAAGCGTCCGCGCCCGCTGCCGGCGCCTTCGCACCGCGTCTTCTTCTCGGGCATCGAGGTGGTGGAAGCCGACGATTCGACGCGGCCGCTGCTGGTCGGCGAGCGCACCAACGTGATCGGCTCGCGGGCGTTCAAGCGGCTGATCGCCGAGGAAAAGTGGGAGGAAGCCACCGAGATCGCGCGGCGCCAGGTGCGCGCCGGAGCGCACATCATCGATGTCTGCCTGCAATCGTCCGACCGCGACGAACTGGCCGACATCCCACCCTTCTATGAGCTGCTGATCCGCAAGGTGAAGGCGCCGCTGATGATCGACACCACCGACGCGCGCGCCGTGGAGCTGGCGCTCACCTACTGCCAGGGACGCAGCATCATCAACTCGGTCAATCTCGAGGACGGCGAGGAAAAGTTCGCGCGCATCGCGCCGCTGGCGCGGGCCTACGGGGCGGCGCTGGTGGTGGGCACGATCGACGAGGACCCGGTGCAGGCGCAGGCGTTCACGCGTGAGCGCAAGCTCGCCATCGCGCAGCGCAGCGTCGATTTGCTGGTCAACAGGTACGGCATGCGCCCCGAGGACCTGATCATCGATCCGCTGGTATTCCCCGTGGCCACGGGCGACGAAAACTATATCGGCGGCGCGGTGGAAACGATCGAAGGCGTGCGTCTGGTGAAGGAAAACATCCCCTACGTCCGCACGATCCTCGGCATTTCCAACGTGAGCTTCGGGCTGCCGCCGGCGGCGCGCGAGGTGGTCAACTCGGTCTTCCTGTACCACGCCACCAAGGCGGGGCTCGATCTGGCGATCGTAAACACGGAGAAGCTGGAGCGTTTCGCGTCGATCCCCGAGACGGAGCGCGTGCTGGCCGAGCGGCTGCTGTTCAACTGGCCCGACCCGGAGAAATTTCCCGGCGCGCCGGAGGACTGGCGCGAGCAGACGCGCGAGGAACGGGTCGCCATCAACCAGCACAACATCGCGGCGATCACGGAGTACTTCCGCCAGGCGACACGAAAGGAGAAAACGCAGGCCAGCGAACTGCCGCTGGACGAGCGTCTGGCGCGTTACATCATCGAAGGCAGCAAAGACGGGCTCATCGAAGACCTGAACCGCAAGCTCGCCGAGGGCGCCTCGCCGCTGGAAATCATCAACGGTCCGCTAATGCGCGGCATGGACGAGGTGGGACGGCTGTTCAACAACAACGAGCTGATCGTGGCCGAGGTGTTGCAGTCTGCCGAGGCGATGAAGGCGGCCGTGGCGCACCTCCAGCAGTTCATGGAGAAGAGCGACGTCCACACGCGCGGCCGCTTCCTGCTGGCCACGGTGAAGGGCGACGTTCATGACATCGGCAAGAACCTTGTCGAGATCATTTTTTCGAACAACGGCTACGAAGTGATCAACCTGGGCATCAAGGTGCCGCCCGAAGAGCTGATTCGCGCCTATGAAGAGCACAAGCCGGATGCGATTGGCCTCTCGGGACTGCTGGTGAAATCAGCGCAACAGATGGTGGTCACCGCCGAGGACCTGCGGGAGGCGGGCATCCGCGTCCCCCTGCTTGTAGGCGGCGCGGCGCTGAGCGAGAAATTTACGGTGACGAAGATCGCCCCGGCGTATCAGGCGCCCACGTTCTACGCAAAAGACGCGATGACCGGGCTTCAGATCATCAACATGCTGATGGACCCGGAGCAGCGCGAGCGGCTGATGCAGGCCGTGAGCCAGCCCGCCGCGGGCCCCGCACCGGCATCAGCAGAGGAAGCAGCCCCTGCCGCTGATGCCGGCACGCAGCGCTCGCCGAAGGTGCGCACTGACATTCCCATCCCGCCGGCGCCCTATCTCGACCGGCGCGTGCGCTCGATTCCGAACCTCGCCGAAATCTGGAGCTACATCAACCCGCACATGCTCTACGGGCGACATCTCGGATTCAAGGGCCACTTTGAAAAGGCGCTGAAAGAGCGCGACGAAAAGGCGCTGGCGCTGTACCACGACGTCGAATCGGTGAAGGAGAAGGCAGCGCAGTGGATGAAGGTGCGGGCCGTATGGCAGTTCTTTGAAGCCGAACGGCAAGGCAATTCGATTGCGCTGTATGCGCCCGGCGCGGCCGAGCCGCTGCACATCTTCACGTTTGAGCGCCAGCGCAAGAAGGACGGGCTGTGCCTCAGCGATTATGTGCTCGATCCCGACCCGAACGGGCGCCGCGACCACATTGCGCTGTTCGTGGTGACCGCCGGCGAGGGGGTCCGCGAAGCGGCGGAAGAGGCCAAGCAGGCAGGCCGGTTCTTTGAGGCCCACTGCCTTCAGGCGCTGGCCATTGAGACGGCCGAGGCGGCCGCCGAATGGCTCCACCGGCGGCTGCGCGAAGAATGGGGCTTCCCAGACCCGCCGGGCATGACCATGCAGCAGCGGTTCACTTCGCGCTACCGCGGCAAGCGTTACAGTTTCGGATATCCGGCCTGCCCGAATCTGGAGGACCAGCAGGGCATCTGGAAGCTGCTGCGGCCGGAAGACATTGGCGTCCGGCTCACCGAAGGAATGATGATGGAGCCCGAGGCCAGCGTCAGCGCGCTGGTCTTCCACCACCCCGATTGCGCCTACTTCTCGGTGGAAGCCACCGACTGACGGGTCCGCGGAGGCGGACGGCCCCTCTGGACGGAAGACAGACTGAGAATCCCGCCGCCGTCCGGCCACGATTTTATGGATGAGTCCTTCCCGGCACGCCACCGCACCGGCCGAAGTCCTGCTGCACTGGATGGCTCTGCGCCTGATGCCCGGCCTCGGCACGCGGCGCGTCCTCGAGCTGTATGAACACTTTGGGTCCCCGGTGGACATCTGCCGGGCCGATGCGAGCGAGCTCGAATCGCTCGGAGTGCCGCCGGCGGTGGCGCAAAGCCTCGTGAGCGGTTGCACGTTTGAAGAGGCGGCCGAGCAGATCCAGCGGGCCAAAACGATGGGCGTTGAGCTGGTGGCGCTCGACGATGCCCGGTATCCGGAGAGGCTGCGGGAGATCTACGATCCGCCGTTTCTGCTGTTCGTCCAGGGACGCGTAGAACTGCTGGACTCGGTGATGGTGGCGATCGTCGGCAGCCGGGTGGCGACGGCCTACGGCGCCACGGTAGCGCGTCGGCTGGGCCGTGATCTGGCGGCGGCGGGCGTCACCGTGGTCAGCGGCATGGCCCGCGGCGTGGACACGGCCGCGCATGAAGGGGCGCTGGAGGCTGGCGCGACGGCGGCGGTGTTTGGCTGCGGCCTGGATGTGATCTATCCGGCCGAAAACCGCAAGCTGGCCGAGCGCATCGCGCGGCAGGGATTGATCGTGACCGAGTTTCCGTTTGGCAGCCCGGCGCATCCGCAGAACTTCCCCATCCGCAACCGCATGGTGAGCGGCCTGAGCGAGGCGGTGGTGGTGGTCGAAGGCAAGCAGTACAGCGGCAGCCTGATCACCGCCCGGCTGGCATTGGATCAGAACCGCGAGGTGTTCGCCGTGCCGGGCAACATTACCAACCCGATGAGCTTCGGGCCGAACCTGCTGCTGAAGCAGGGCGCACAACTGGTGCAGTCGGCCGAGGACATCCTGGACGGGCTGGGCCCGCAGGTCCGCGCGCGGCTCGCGCGGCAGCAGCGGCTCCCTCTGGAGACGCAGGCGAACCCGCAGGATGGGCCGATGTCGGCCTTTGCCGCGCAGATCCTGGCCCTGTTGAGTCCGGACCAGCCCGTCTACCTGGATGAGCTCATCGAACGGCTGCCGCATCTGTCTTCGTCGGAGATCATCGCGCTGCTGTTCGAACTGGAAGAGGCGGGCCGCATCCGCCAGCTTCCGGGCCGCTGCTATATCCGCAGGTGGGAGGAATGAGGCTGCGTCGCTCCGGCAGGCGCGGCGCAGAAGGCCCGCGTCCCTGCACAATAGAGGGAGACCAGCCGCATGAGCTCATTCCTCGAACTGCTGAAGACGTGGGGCCCGGCCGGCGCGCTCCTGATTGCCTTCATTGACGGCATCGGTCTGCCGAATCCCGGCGGCCCGGATTATCTGGTTCTTTTCCTGGCGTGGACGTATCCTGAACTGGCCTGGCTGAGCGCCGCGCTGGCCACGGTGGGAACGCTCGCAGGGAGCCTGGGCCTGTTCTGGGTGGCTCGCAAAGGGGGGGAACGATACCTGGAGAAGAAGGCCAGCGGCCCACGCGCCATGAAGTTCCGCGGCTGGTTCCAACGTTACGGGCTCATCACTGTCTTCATCCCTGCGCTGGTCCCTGTGATTCCATTGCCGATGAAGGTCTTCGTGATCTGCGCCGGCGCGCTCGGCGTGCATCCGGCCGCGTTCCTGGCGGTGATGGCCGCGGGCAAGATCCCGCGCTTTCTGCTGTTCGCGTGGCTGGGCAAGTCACTGGGCGAGCACTCGACGCAATGGCTCAAGGATCACCGCTGGCATTTTCTCGCCGGTGCGGCCGCTCTGGCCGTGTTTCTGTTTTTGCTGGTGAAACTCGCCGACCGCCGGCGGGCGAATGCGGCCTAGGGTGGCGTTGAGCAGCGGCGGGTAGCGGGGCTGTGGTCCTGAGCGAGTCTGCACCGTATTTCTGCTTGCCCCAACAATCTGGAGTTTGATATCCTGAATTCGCTTATGAGGGCCTCCTCTCTCCTTCTTGCGCTTCTTCTGGCAGCTCCGTGCACGTTTGGCCAGCATGAGGAGCGTGCCGCCGAAGAAGGGCATCACCGGCACCACGTGGCGTTTCTCGCCGGTGGCAGCCACAACACGGAGAAGAACGGCGACACGTTCGGCGCCGATTATGAATTCCGGTTTGCGCGCCGCGCCGGAATGCTGGCCACCTACGAGCATGTGGGCGGCGACTTCCGCGAAGATCTGATGGCGTTCACCGCCGCCGTGCATCCCTGGAAAGGCCTGCGCCTGGCGGCCGGCCCAGGCTTCGACCGCGAGCCCCGGGAGCGCGAAGGCGGCGCTGAAGCCGTTCCCGCCGAAATGGGCAAGAGAGTGCGCGGGCTGTTTCGCGTGGGTGGCGGGTATGACTTCCACCTGCCGCATGGTTTTACCATCGGGCCGGATCTTGCAGTGGACATTCTGAAGGGTGAGAAGGTCCTCGTCTTCGGAATCAACATCGGTTTCGGGTTTGGGCGGCACTGACGGGCCCGGGCAGCCGGTACAATAACTGGCGATGACGTTTTCCCTGCTTTTGGGCCTGCTCGCCGCGCTCCAAATGCCGCCTGGCGGGCTCTGGGACGCGGAAGTGGAAGTGGACGGCCGGCGCGTGGCCTTCCGCATGGAACTCGAGTTCTCGCCCGGTGCGGCGCGCGGCGCGATTCTCGACGGCGAGCGCCGCAACTGGTCCACTTCGGGCGCGTTCCACAATGGCCGCCTGGAGCTGGTGTGGGACTATTTTGATTCGCGCCTGGAAGCGGAGCTCCGGGATGGAGCGCTTCAGGGCGTCTACGAGCGGCGCACGCGGGCGGGGCGTGTGCGGCGCGCCTTCACGGCGCGCCCGTTCCAGCCGGAGCCGGCCGGTGCGGGCGAGGGCGTCCCGAACGTGGCAGGCGCGTGGCGCATTCAGACGAACGCCGAGCGCGGCGTGCGCGTGATGAACGGCTATTTTGCGCAGTCGGGCGCGCTGGTGACGGGCACGATCCAGCGGCTGGACGGCGATTTCGGCACGCTGAGCGGGCGCATTCAGGGCCGGCGGCTCGTGCTTTCGCATTTTGACGGCGTCCGGGCGACGCTGATTGAAGCGGAAGTCCTGCCGGACGGGACGCTCCAAGGCGTGATTGACGGCAGGACGGCCTTCACGGCCGCGCGCGCGGAAGACGCCGCACGGCTCGGGCTGCCCGAGCCGCCCGATCCCTCGCGCTATGCGTCCGTGAAGAACCCGCTCGAGCCCCTGCGCTTTCAGGCAGTGGATCTGGACGGCCGTCCGGTCAGCTCGGAAGACGCGCGGTTCCGGGGGAAGGCAATGATCGTGACCATCATGGGCTCGTGGTGCCCGAACTGCCATGATGAGGCGGAGCTGCTTGTCGAGCTCGACCGGCGCTATCGCGATCAGGGACTCGAGGTGGTTGCCCTGGGATTTGAATACACGGGCGAAAGCGACCGCGACCGCAACCAGCTTCGCGCCTTTGCGCGGCGCCACGGGATCGGCTATACGGTGTTGTACGCCGGCACGACCGATGACGGAGAGGTGCTGCGCGTGCTGCCGCAACTGACCAACTTCGCCAGCTTTCCGACAACACTCTTTCTCGACCGCAGCCACCGGGTCCGCTCCGTCCACTCGGGCTTCGCCGGGCCGGCCAATGTGGCGGAGCACGCCCGCCTGCGGGAGGAGTTTGAAAAGCTGGTGCGGGAAATTGTCGCTTTGAAATAAAATCGGGCCGGTCAGGCGCCCCGCACAGCGTCTCTCAGAACGAGGAACGGGAAACGGGCCGCCAGGTGCAAATCCCGGTTTTTCTCGTGCTCCTCATAGAAAAAATCCCGCAATTTCCCGAGGATGTCCGGCATTTTTTCCGCGATACCGGCGGCCGTACTGGACAAACCGTGGATCAGAATCGAGGCGTTTCGCAATCCGGCGTCGTTTTGGCCCAGCCAGCTCCTCGTATCTGCGAGCTTTTCCGCGACCCCCACGCCGCGGGAGGTTGGGTGCTTCTTCTTTTCGAGAAACAGCAGCAGCTCAGTAGCGTTTTTTCGGCCCAGCGCACGGGACGGGTGAGGTCCGGGCGTCCTGACATTTGCGGATGAGCGAAGCCAATCCTGCACGCGGGAGTCGCTGTAGTCAACGTCTTCGGCGTCGATGCCATGGCTGTAAAGACGGTAAGTGGTCATCAGTTCGACGATCCGGTACACGCGCACCAGCACCTCCTCGTGCCGGCCTTCTTCCAGCCTCCGTTCCGCGTTGGCCAGCAGATCGGCGGCCAGGGCGCGGCAGTGTTTGACGCGCTCCCCCATCGCAAGGGGCAGCGGCGCGGCGAGCCGCACGAGCAGGTTTTTCTGCTCGAGGGCAGGGATCCACGGGCTGACTGGCGCCTCGTCTTCCGAAGGAGCTTCCGGCAGGAGCCGCCTGGCCTGCGCGTAATCAAACCGGTCCCAGGCGCCCCAGAAGCGGGCGGCCCAGTGGAGCACGGCGGCCTCCTTCTGGAAGTTGTCCCTGGGGCGGGACTGGCCGGGCAGCAGCGGAGCAAGCAGGCGCTCGACGGCCCGAAAGTCGCCCGCGCGCAGCAGGTCCTGGGCCCGGCTGAGCGTCTGGCGGAGGAAGATAAAGGCGGGTTCGATGTCGCTGACGTTTTCCGTGCCAGCCACCGCCATGCCGCTCGGGTCGCGCTGCTCGCCCACCAGGTAGCGGACCCGCCGCACGCCGCGCGCGGCGGCGGCCATCAGCAGCGCCGCAGACATCGCCTTCGTGCCCCGGGTGATATCGGCGATGATCGTATGCGGATCCGCGCCCGCCGAGATCAGCCCGGCGAGAACGGCATCATAGTGAGCGAAGCAGCGGTCGGCGTTGTTCTCATCGCCGGCGGCGGGCAGGGGGTGAATCTCCATGTGGAATTGAGGCAGCCGATCCTGAATCATCCGCGCCACCGCCACGGTCTCCCGCGAGGGCAGCAGAATGTTTCGTTCCGCCCGAGCGGCCTCGAGCGATTTCCGGAAGGGTTCAAGGATCGTCTCCACCGGCCGGTCGCGGGTGCCGGTGCCGACGGTCAGCAGCAGTACGGAACAGGGATCCGGCATGATGCTTGTTCAGACGAGCTGGAGCAGCGCCCAGCCAAAGGGCATCTTTGTCTTTCCGTTCGGCGTGCAGTAGGTGCGGGAGGTTCCCTCGGTGATCCACTGGCCGCGCCGGTCGAGCGTGCGGCGGAGTCCTTCCACCGAGAGCGACTCGAAGTGGGAGAAGCGGCCCAGACGAAGGAGGGCGCAGTTGGGCTGCTTGGCCTGCTCCATCCAGGATTTCCAGGGGCCGGAATAAAGCGAGGGAAAGCGTTTGGCCTCGCCAATGGCCCGAGTAATGAAATGGAACCTCAGACTTTGCAGCAGCCAGTCTCGGGAGGGAACGTCCTCTACGTACCGGCCGATTCCCTCGTGCCATGCCTTTTCGTCTTTCTCAATAACAAGCGTGAATTCCAGTTGCGGAGCGGGATTTTTGTCAGACGCGGAAAGAGTGCGCTCAAAATGCATCTGGATTTTGTCTGCGGCGCCGTCTTCCCTTCCCTGCTGGAGCAGCCTGGCGCGGTCCAGCCGGACCATGTCGGCGGGCACGGCCGCGTCGCTCACCTTGATGAAGCGGAAGGGATCCGATTCGAGATCCTTCTCCTTCCGGCGGAAAAGCTCCCGTTCCAGCTCCTCGGCCTGCCGGGCGAGCGCTTTCGAGTTCCTCTCCGCGGCCAGTTTCTGTTCCCAGGTCTGTTTCCAGTGCGAATCCCTGGACAGGCGACGGGCCACGGCTGTGCTCAGCAGCGCCGTGCGGATGGCGCCCTTGATGGCCGAGCCAGGCAACACGGCCTGCCGGGTGAGCTCGTTCCAGAAGAGCGGATGGACTTCGCCACGCCGCGTGTCGATTTTTTCGAGGGCTTCGGCCAGGGACTGCTGCGAGGCGGGGCCCACTTCGATGGAATAGATCCACGCATCGGGGGCCTTTTGCGCGCACTGGCGCAGCAGCTTCAGCGCGTCGCTCATGTTTGTGTCCCCGCCGCCAAGCAACGCCAGGTACCGTTTCCGGTCCGCCTCCGACATCGCGCGGAGCACGGCGGGCGGGTGGAAGCGTGTGAGTCTGCCGTTGGCGAGGAAGTAGTCCTCGAGAGCGATCGTTTCGCCTGTGCCGACGTGGATCGGCGTCAAAGGAATCAGTCTGCACTCGTAGACTGCCATCAGTCCGCCTCCCGGAAAGTGACGAAGAGGTGCCATGCATTGTGGCGCACCGCGGGCATGGCAGGGTGCACCTCGTGGAGCAGCTCGCCGAAGGGCCCGGCGCCTGTGTCGAACGTCGCTCCGGGCTTCAGCAGCACCAGGGGAAACTTGAAAGGCGAGGAATTGGCCGAATATACTCCCCCAAGCCTGCCGTAATGCGTCTCCAGTTGATACCGGGCGTTGGACATGTTCGGAGTTAGCGAGCCGTGCGATAGCGACATGGCCCGCGGCAGGCTGGCATCGAAAAGACCGTCGTTTTCGGGGAAAATCTCGATGCCATCGAAGCGGCCGCGGCCCCAGGTGGCGTCCTTGCCGTAGCCCCAGCGGGCGACCTGATGGAAGAGTTCCCGGAGCTGGTCCTGCGGCAGAGACGTCTGCACGTAGACATCGCGATACTGGCGCAGCCCGGTGGCCCAAAGCTCTTCGGTGAAAAACAGTCCGCCCTCCTGCGGCGTGCGTCCGGTGATGCGGTGGATGCGGTTGTGCGGCCGGCGGACCCAGCTCTCCCGGCCCTCTTTTTCCCGCTCTTTCTCTGTCTTTCGCCGGCGCTCTTCGGACTCTTCTTTCTCCAGCTCAACCAGCCTTTCACGCAACGTTTCTTCGCTGAATGCGTGGCGCAGATCCAGAAACATCCGGCGCGGAATCAGCCGGCGCTTTTTCAGCTTTTTCTGCTGTTGCACCTCTTCCAGCGAGAGCCTGCGCGGGGCGGCGGGCTTGAGCAGCGGCCGGGGCAGCATGTCTGCGGGAAAGCCGTCCGAGATCAGGAACGGCTCGTCCGGCAGCGAGCAGAGCCACTGGGCGAGGCTGGTCTCTCCATGCAGGTAACGCCAGGCCCAGCACAGATTGCCGAACAGCGTCCCCGAATGCAGCGGCGTTGCCAGCGGCGACGCCAGCCGGAACCGGATGCGGTACGTGGCCGGCATGCTCAGGCCTCCACGATCGTGGCCGGGGCGTCGATTTTCACCTCGCCGATGGCGTTGAATTTCTCCTGAATGCTTTTGCCGTTCACGGCGAGGTTTTTGAACCGGATCTTGCCATAACCGCGGCTGCCGGACCCGCCGAGCGCGTCCTTTTCCAGGAGTTTCAGCCCTTCGATGAGGCGATTCAGGCACTGCATGTCGCGTTTTCCACCGTCCCCGGTATCAATCACGCGGAACTGGATCTCGAGGTCGAATTCCATTCCTGCTGGCACGCGTTCCGTCTTTCGCGGCCCGATATTGCCGGCGGCTTTTCCCTGAATCCTGTCGATGACGACCTCGGTTTTTTCCTCCGTAAATGGCAGGCCGCGGTCGTGAACCGCCTTCCGGCAGGCTTCGGTCAGGTGGCAGTCCCGCACCGAGACACGGGTCGGGCCGCCGCTCCAGTCCTCGTGGGTGGTCCCGAAGATGCGCAGGACCTCGTCCTCATTGATATTGTCAATCTTCGTCCGCTTGTTAAAGCCCCAGACGTGGCCTTCGGGATCCACCTTGTGCAGCGCCCACTCGAGCAGGCTCCGCACCTTGCCCTTCAGACTGGAGCCCGGGATATAGGGTTCGCCGGTGTGTGGATGCTTGATGACCGGGTTGTCCATTCCGCCGATTTCGATCGAGTCCTTGCCCGCCCCGATGTGGAGCCCGGTGACCGTCTCGATCGTGCCCGTAATCGTATAGATGCGAACCAGTTTCATCGTGCTGCTCCCCGAATGGATTACTTCCTTGCAAAGGCGTAGTGATAGGCAACAACCGCCTCGAAATGGCGGCAAAAGGCGAGGAAATCTTTTGCGTTTTTGACGGCGTTCACATGCCGCTGGATGAAGTCTTTCATCACGGACGGCAGGATTTTCTCGCTCCGCTTGTTGGCGTAGAATGCCTTGGCGCGGAGCATGCGGAACTCCGGCAGGATCTCGGCGAACACGGACTCCTGTCTGTCCGGCTCCATTCCTGCGGAGCGGACCTCGAAGCGGCGCCGCAGACTGAGGACATCGCCGTAGAAGCGGCGCAACTGGGCCGACTCGAGGCCGGCGTCAGCCAGCGCTTTGCCCACCTGCATGGCTTCCTCGTCGAGCAGTTCCGGGCGCAGCTTGCCGTTGTTGTCGTGATACTTCACCTCCGGAAGCGGGCTCTTGTCGGGGCCGGCATTGGGCGGGCCCTGCGAGCCAGTTCTCCCTTGCGAAATGGGTGCAGGCATCGTTTCACCTCCTTCAGAATGCTCGGTTGCGGTAAACGGCCACGGAAATCGCAGTTCGCGCTGAAGGCGGCTGGGCCGCCTTGCCGAACTGCGCGTTCAGGCCGAAGAGACTGTTCAGGAACTGTGCCAGCGGACTGGCCGCCAGGTTCTGGATCTTCAGGTTCCGGCGCAACTGATATCCCCACCGCGCGCGCCACGAGGCGGCATGGGCGTCGGGCTGGCCCCGCTGGCAGGCCATGCGGTCGCGGTCGAAGGCAAGCATCCGGTAGACGAAGCCCTGGCTCAGCTCGCCCCGGCGCATCCAGTCGAGCAGGTTTTCCGCGTAGTCAAGCTGTTGCCGGAACTGGTCCCAGGCGAGCGGATCCTCGTCCACGGCGCAGACGCGGTTGCGGCCTGCGTTCTTGGCCCGTTCGAGCCGCTCTTCGGCGGCGCTTACGCTGCGGTTCAACGGCTCATCGGGATGGACGAGCTCGAGGGCGGCCGAGAGAGTGATGTGGGGGTTGCCGACGTAGCGCGCGAACGCGGCCTGAAGTTCGCCGAGCAGCTCGAGGGACTGTCGCCAGGGGCCGATCAGCAGCAGGTCGTCGCCGCCGGCGTAGACGACATACGTGCTGCGGAAGCGCGGGTCGGTCCGCAGAAGATGCGGCAGCCGGGCGGCGAAGAAGAAGTCGAGCATGCGGGAGAGGCCTGCCACAAGGCCCAGGCTCGGCCGTTGGAGTCCCTGCGAAAAGATCGCGCCCAGCCGGTCGACGTCCGCCTTGATGACGGCGAGCAGGTCCTCGCCATAGATCCTGCCGTTGACGACTTCGAGCGCATCGAGCGCGATGTGCTCGAACGTTTTCGTCTCGCCCGGCCTGGTCTGGCGGGCGTCCTCGCTGAGATGCTTCGCGTAGGGGAGTTTTTCGAGTTCCTCTTCTTCGAGCACCGGGACGTAATGCCCGGTGTGCCGCAGGGCCAGAGGCAGTTGGGGATCAAGCGTTGGAGCGGTGAGGAAACCCTCCTCAAGCACGCCGGGGTCGACGCCGCGGATGTGCCAGTGCAGGTGAAGTCCGTTCCACAGGCGCAGGTTTTTCTCCGGGTCGCCCACACTCTGGCGTGACCACCCGATGGCGTGCAGCCGCGGCAGGTCGCCGCCGAGCCGGCGTTCTTCCGCGCACGGACCGCAGTAGGCCTCTTCACCGCCGCCTTCGGCCCGCGCGGCGCGAATGCCACAGGCGGGACAGGCGCCGAACTGAAACCTCTCCTGCCTGAGAACGGGCTGGTAGCAGGTGGAAAACGGTCGCTGCTTGCTCTGTTCGGCCGCCTCGGACCACAGAGCGAACATCTCATGGAAGCGTTCGCGCCGGAACAGCTCGCCGCTGAAGGGCGCAGTGATCGACAGGTGAAGGCCCAGTTCGCCGTTCCAGCGCTCGAGCATCCACTGCTCGACGTCGCGGCGCACGGCCTCCAGCGCCTGCCGTGTCTGAGGCACATTGCCGGCGAGAATCAGGAACCGCCCGCCGGCATTCTGTACCAGCGAAAACGGCGTCAACCCAAGCCGCCAAAGCAGGTCCAGTGCGGCGCTCTCGGTGATCAGCGACATGAGGAACGAGCGCGCGCGCAGGATCCGCGCCACGCCCCGCACCTGCTGGTGCTGGAGCCGGAACAGAGCCGACTGGATTCCAGAAAGATCGCCAAGCAGCCAGACGAATTTTGTTTCCTGACGGGTGCTCTCGAGGGATTCTTTCGTGATGCCGCCATGCGCCTCGTGCCACTGATAGAGCGCCGCGGCGATGGCAGCGACGGCCCGGCTGTGATCATAGAGCGACACATCGGGCTGGTCCTTCGTTGAAGACGGCACGGCGTGCCAGTACCTCTCGCAGAGGGACTTCAGGCTGCTCTGGAACAGCCATGGGCTGCGCAGGCGGCTCAGGGCACCGAACTCCTGTTGGAAACAGGCGAGCAGGCGACGGTAGCGGTCCTGCCGGGCCGAAGTGTCGGGCGACTCTGACGGCTCCAGTTGCGCATCTGGGGCGAGCCGGTCGAGCGGCAGGAACATTTTTGGAACCTCACCGAGTTCCTTGCTGAGAAACACGGAGGAAAAGGGCGAAATCATCGGCGTGCGGATGAAATCGTCCCACGCGCCGGTCTGCTCCATCGCATCGTCCTGGCGCGCCGTGGGGTCCATGCCGGCGGCGAGCTGGTCGGCTTCGGCAATCAGCCACTGCGCGCCGGCTTCCTCCGCGGGTCCTCCGCCAGGACGGTGATGATAGCCGGCCAGGTTCCGTACGCGGTCCCGGTTAACGCCCGGCAGGGAGAGATTTTCCTTTTCGAGCCAGTGAAAAAATTGCCAGGTCCAGAGGGCGTGGATGTGCGAGGGGCGTCCGTCCGGCGTCTTTGGCAGCGCGTATTCGGCCATCTGCTGCACTTCCGCGTCGGCATTCCGTTGCGCGCCGTACGCCCTTTGCCAGAATTTGCCCGTATCGTGCAGAAATGCGCCCAGGGCCGTTTCTGTCAGTGTGGGAATTCCGTCAGCCATTGGAAGAAAATCCTCTTCTGTTTGCGTTTCCCGATGACCTGATTTTCAGCAACCGGCGGATGCCGCACCTGCCCCAGTCTGACAACCCACCTGTGGCCAGTCCGGTCATGCCGCCTCCACCGTGTACTTTCCCAGACCCATGACGGCGCCTTTGCCCACATGCGCCCACTGGCCCGCCCAGAGCAGCGGCCAGAGCGGCTCCAGCCCCGCGGTTTCCAGCGTGTAGCTGCCGACGACGCCACCCATGGGGATTTTTTGCTGTTGCCGGTTGGAATATCGCGTCCAGTCCTGCCATTTCAACTCCTGCCGCGTGACGCGCGCTGAGCGCGCCAGCCCGCGCAGCCCTGCATGATCGAGCCGCCAGGGCGTCTCCGTATGGAAGCGGCTCAGCAGCGCGAGCCTGCGCAGCAGCGCCGCCACGAACTCGTCCAGGCCCATTCGTTCCGGCTCCACCAGGTCCTGCTCGCGGCGCACGCGCAGGGGCGTTTCGATGCGCACGCGGATCCGGACCGGCATGGGCGGCGCGGCCGGCGTCCACGCCCGGCCCGCCAGCAGCACGCCTTCGGGCGTCATCGACCGTCGCCAGCCGCCCTCGGGTGTCTGCTCCTCCACCGAGACAAGCCGCAACGGGAGGCGTTCGGCGCCGATGCCCCGCTCGGCGCCTTGACGCAGCGCATGCAGCACGTAGGGCCACTGATCGACGCCGTGGCCGAGCAACGTCACATCGACCGTCTCCCCGCGCACCTCGCGCGGACGCCACTCGGGCTCCGGAGCAAGCACATACGGATGGGGCGCCTGCTCGACACTCGCCGGCGCCTGTTCGGCCACGCCGGCGGGAGTTTCGAACACATACGGGTATGTGCAGGAGGCCCGCACCAGGCAGGGGGCACATTCGCGGTCCCGGGTGATGCAGACCAGGTTTTTCAGCGCTATGCCGAACAGTCCGCGCCACGCCGAGCCGCGGTAGCCGCGGATCGTGTAGGGCTGCTCCGCCTCAAAGCGCAGGCGGAAGCGCCGGACCGGAAATTCTCCGGGCAATTGCGCCGTCAGCGACATGATTTCTGTTTGTATCACAGACCATTTATGCTGAACAAATGGGCCTGCATGTTTTCCTTTCTCAGGTTTTTTTCTCCGGGTATTGCCTGTTCTTCTGCTTTTCCATGCTGATGATCGCCCCCTGGTCCATTTCAATGCCACCCTGACAACATTGTCGCTTTCGTCCTCACAACCCATGCAGAAATCCGAACTGGCAGGCCGCCAGCAGCGCTGCGTTGCTCTCTGATTCGCCTGAATAAAGCTGGGTCAGTCTTTCGAGAAGACCCCGGAGCTCCGCTTCCCTGCCCCGGCTGCGCGCACGGAAGCCGTGGATCAGCACGCTTGTGTTCCGCATCGTCGGCCCCCAGTCGCCCAGCCAGTCCAGGTTCGTAAGCTTCCCGGCGATTTCGAGCCCGCCGGCATTTCCGGATTTCTCTTCGATAAAATGCAGCAGTTCGGCCGCCTTCTGGCGGGACAGTTCGAGAAATCCATCCTCGTTGGGCGCCGGCCTGCGCTGGGGCGGCAGGGTTTCGAGCCATGCCCGGACTCTTGCATCGCCTGGGTCCGTACGGCCGGAATCGATCCCGTGGCTGAACAGCCGCATCTGTCCCAGCAGCTCGAGCACGCGATACAGGCGCACCAGCACTTCCTCGTTCTGCCCGTCGCGCAGCCGGCGGCCGGCGTTGGCCAGCAGGTCGGCGGCGAGAGCGCGGCAGTAGCCGACATTGTCGTCGGAGTCCGGCGCCGGACGTCCCGCAAGGACTTGCAGGACATCCTGCTGCCCGGCCGCAGGCAGCAGGCCGCGCAGGGTGGCTGGCGGGTTGGCCGGCATACCGCTGCGCTGCGCCAGCCGCGCCGCTTCCTTGTAATCGAAACGGTCCCATGCGCCCCAGAACTGGGCCGCCCAGGCGAGCCAGCGAATTTCTTCCTTCAGGTGTCCCTCGTACAAACGCTTCGGCGCCCCGGGAAACAGCGCCTCCACTGCGCGGTAGTTGCCGGTTCTCAGATATTGCGCCGCCAGGTTGACGTCCTGACGCTCGAGCGCCTTCTGCGGCGGCACGTCCACGATGACTTCCGTTCCGGGCCTCACCATGCCACGGTTGTCGCGCTCTCCGGTGATGTAGCGGATCCGGCCGATGCGGTGAGCCATCGCCGCCATCGCAAGGGCGGCCGTCATCGCCTTCGTCCCCCGGGTGACATCGGCAGTGATGTTTTCGCGTTGCCAGCCTTCCTCGAGCATCCGTTCGATCACGGCATCAAAGTGACGGAAGCAGGCATCGGTGTTGTCTTCTTCTTTCTCCTGCCGCAGCGCCCGCACCTGAAGCGGGAATTGCGGAAAACGCTCCTGCAACAGCCGGGCGTTGGGCTCGGTCTTCCGGGAAGGCAGCAGCATGATGCACTGCCATTCGCCCTGCTCAAAGGACTTGCGGAAGGGCGTGACGACCGTCTCCTCCAGTCTGTCAACGGTGCCCTCGCCCACGGTCATCACCAGCGCTTTGCCGTCTCTTGCAGGGCTCTGTGGATTCGGGTTCATGAGTGGTTCTTCTCCCTTTCGACTACTGCCGCCGCAGGCTCACCGGATGAGCCTGCGCCGGCGGAGTGGAATTTTCTCTGGCAAAATGGATCCTGTCTGGCGCGACGCCGATCCGGTATTCGGTTTCCGTTCGCCTGCCCACGGACTGGATCTCAAACCCGTAAGAGCGCTCCGTCCCCAACGCGTCGCGCAGCGCCCGGTTCACCCGCGAGACACGCTCAAGGAAGTATTCGCGATCCATGCCGCGTTTCAGGGCGCGGCGCGTGCGCTCGATGTCGCGGCCGCGGGCGCACTGCTCATACTCCCGCAGGTAGGCCTGAGCCAGCGGTTGATCCTCGCCGCCGCTGGGGCAATGCAGGCCCTGCCCCTGCCGGCTGGCGCGGGCGATCATCGCATAAAAAGCCATCTCGGCAGGCCGCATGCGCACCTCAACGCCGCCAGCGGTCACGATTCCTTTCCCGCTGTCGAGCCATAGCTCGGGGTTCAGCGCCTGCTGAACCGCCGCAACCGTCTGGCGAAAACCGCCTTCCGGGGTCTGGCCGCTGCGCTCGAGCAGTTCGCGAAGCCGCACGAAAGGGATCTCCGCCAGGGTCACGCGCGCGGTGGAGGCGTCCAGCGGACGGCTCTCGGGCGGCGGCGTGTGGATCACGTGCGGCTCCCTCGTCGGATAAAAGAAGCCCGGGTGAGACTCAAAGGGCGGATCCACCAGCACATGGGACAGCGAGTCCTGCGGACGCCCGCACAGCGACAGCGCATAGCCGGCGAAAAAGCCCATCGTTTTTCGTCCGCCGGCGATGGAGACATGCAGCTCGCCATGCGGGTTGCGGGTGGCTTCGCGGATCTCCCGAAGCAGAAAATCCGCCGCTGCGGCGTTGTCCTCCGCAGTGCGGATGTCGGAGAGCGGCCTGCCTTTCGTGTCCGGGACGACGCGGATGGATTCGGGGCCGAACTGGATCGCCGGCAGGCGGTATTCGCGGCGCAGGCGGTGGAACCAGCCTGACTTTGGATCCAGCAGCGTCAGCCGCGCGCGCTCCGCGCCTTCCGCAGTGGTCACCAGGCGGATCTCGTGCGGGATCCATTTCGGGCTGCGCTGCACGGCCAGCGCATAGACCGTCTCGGTGACCACCTGCGGCGAAAGTCCGGTGACCACCAGAAGCACGCGCCGTTTCCGGGCCGGCGTGACCGTTGTGATCCCTTTTCCGGCGTTCATTTTCCCTCTGTTCATATATCAAATCCGCCGGTGACATTTCCTTGCCGCATTTTTATCCATGGCCGAAAAATCCTCTGGCGCCTTCCACGAGTCCGGTCAGCAGGAGAAAATCGCTCTCATACATCACGCCCAGACAGACGGGCTCGGCGCCTTCAGGCAGCGGATAGGCGCGGACGTCGTCGGAACGGTGGTGGATCTGGCCGGCCAGGCCGGCGAGGATCCGTTCGAGCTGGCGCTCGGAGCAGACGGCGAGGAAGACGGAATATTGCAGCGCATGGGCATGTTTCACCAGATAGGCATGCACCTGCCGGAGCCGGCGCGGCTCGGTGATGTCGTAGGCAATGATCCAGCA
This sequence comes from Bryobacteraceae bacterium, assembly GCA_049969655.1. Classification (GTDB taxonomy): domain Bacteria; phylum Acidobacteriota; class Terriglobia; order Bryobacterales; family Bryobacteraceae; genus JANWVO01. The sequence continues at coordinate 8,074 of JBMFOK010000009.1, read as the reverse complement.
CCGGAGTTCGCTCACTGCCATCGCATTCCGCCCAGCCAGCAGAGGAAGTTTTCGAGCACGGCATGAACGAAGCGTTCATCCCGCGGCCGCTGCGCTTCGTAAGCGGCCACCTCTTCGGCCCGGTTGGCTGGCAGCGGCTCCAGCCGCCGGACGGGTTCGTAGTGGCCCCAGGCGGCCAGTTCCGCGAGGTCCGCCGGCAGGTCAATGCCGCGCCTGCGCCCGGCCACAAGAGTCGGGCAGAGCCGAAATTCGGTCAGCTTTTTCTGGACGACGTTGGCCGCAAGTCCCAGCCAGCTTTTCAGGACTTGCGCCGCGGCCGCAGGGCCGGCGAACTGTGCCATCAGCGCCTCCATGGCCGGCTGCGGCGTCAGGTGGCGCATGGGAGGGAGGCCCGCGGCGCGCAAGGCGCGGATGATGGCCCGCCGCTGCTGCGAGCGCTGCCAGTCCCGGTAGCGGCCGGGCGCGTCGCCCCGTTCGAGAAACGCCTCCAGCAGGACGCTGGCCCGAGGCGCTGGCGCGCGCCAGGGCAGAAAGAATCCCACCGGAACGCCGTCCGCGTTCATCGCGCCCACGGGGATGCCGCGCGCGGCGCAGGCGCGCAGCGCGGCCAGTTCCGCTTCCACCGGTCCGCATAAGACCACCTGCGAGAGCCGTTCCAGCGGATATCGGCGCACGGCGCGCGCCGGGGCCTCCACAACGAGCGACGGGCCGTCCAGCCGGAGCCGAACGCCTGGCGCTCCTGCTACATAGAGGGGCCGCATGGCGTCATGCCTCCTGCTTCTGACACCCGCAGGTAGGCGCGGTCGGCGGCGCGCGCCACCCGGCGGGCCATTGCGCGCATCCGCCGCCGCAGCCTTTCCAGCGGTTCTTCGATGGATTCGTAGAAGGCGCGCCGCCCGGCCTTGCCGAGCAGGCACGCGCCATTGGTTTTCTGGAAATGCTCCTTGCGCAGAGAGCGCGAGCGGAACAGTTCGATGACAATGCGATCGGCCGGGGCGCGGAAGGGCTCCATCAGGTCGCAGGCGAGGCCGGCGCGGCCCGGCGCGGGCTCGTGGAGGAAACCGATGGAGGGGTCGAGCCCCGCCCCCGTAGCGGCCTCCACGGCCGCACCGTAGAGCAGCGTGTAGAGAAGCGACAGACAGGCGTTCACGGGGTCGCGCGGCGGGCGCCGGTTCCTGCCTTCAAATCCAAGCTCGGGCGCAAACAGTTCCTGCAAGGCTTCAAAGTAGGCGGCCGAGGCGGCGCCCTCGATGCCGCGCGCCGCGTCGGCGTCCGGGCGGTCCCGCCGGAGGCGCTGGGCAAAGGCGTCGATCCGCTGTGCCGTCAGGGCCAGCCTGGCACGGCGTGCGTCCGAGCCCGCCTCGGAGCGCAACAGCCGGGCCATGGCCAGACATTTCGCGTGAACCCAGAAGCGCGCCCAGCGGTCCCGGGTGGGCCCGTGCAGCACCATCGCCGCCTGCCCGAGCCGCCGGCCCGCGTCGCCTTTGGGCACGCCCGCCAGCACGGCCGCGCGCTCCTGCCGCGGGCGGACGATCACCACGCCGACACCGGCGTCGGAGAGTCCGGCCAGCAGCCCGGTGGAGAGCTGAACGCCGGCGGTAATGACGCAGCGCTCCACATGGAGCAATGGCACGCGCCGCTGGAGCTCGCCGCCGGCGCGCACGGCGAGTGCGCCGTGATCGAGTTCGAGTTCGGCCCCGCTGCGGTCGATGTACAGCGTCGCCATCGTCGCTCACCCCGCGTAATAAAAGGGCGGATCTTCGGGCGGCACGGCAATGCCGAGCGTCTTCACCGGGCTGCGCATTTCGATGGGAATCAGAAAAAAGCGGTCCTCGCGCGCATCGATCACTTCGCGCATTTCACCGATGAGGCGCTGCTTTTCCGCTTCCGTCAAAAAGCATTCGAAGACGGATTTCTGGCCGCCGCTGGCGTACTGCTTCATCACGTGCAGCGCCCTGCGCAGGCGGCCGGGGTCGGAGATGTCGTAAGCGGCGAGATAGAGGCTCCGGTCGGGCATTCCAGAGCCAGAATCGCCGCACCCGGCCGGAATGACAAGATTTGACAACGTTGCCGTGGCGGCCGATGCCAATGTTGCCTGGCCGGCACGGGCGGGCCTCAGGCGTCGAGGCCCGCCTGGCGATTACCATTCGACGCGCTGGCCGATGGTCAGCTCCCACACCCGGACGCCCGTGTCGCCCAGCAGAGCAGCCAGCTCGGCGGGCCTGCCGGCGAGCACCGGGAAGGTGCCGTAGTGCATGGGAATCACGGTGCGGACCTTAAGCAGGCGGCAGGCCAAAGCGGCCTGCTGCGGCCCCATGGTGAAGTGGTCGCCAATGGGCAGGAAGGCCAGCTCGGGCTGGTAGAGCTCGGCGATGAGCGCCATGTCGCTGAAAACGGCGGTGTCGCCGGCGAAGTAGGCGCGCCTCCCGTCGGGGAAGTGCAGCACATAGCCGGCAGGTTCTCCGCCATAGACGAAACGGCCTTCGTCGAGGATGCCGGAGGAGTGTTTCGCATCGGTCATCGTGACTTTGAGCGCACCCGCCTGCTGCGTGCCGCCCTTGTTCATGGCGGAGGTGTTTTCCACCCCTTTCGATTCGAGCCAAGTGCAGATTTCGAAATTCGAAATCACCTGCGGGCGGAAGCGTCTGGCCAGCGCCACCGCGTCGTTGATGTGATCGAAGTGGCCATGGGTGACCAGCAGCGTATCGATGCGGGCGAAATCGCGGCCCGCGGGAAACGAGGGGTTGCCCTCGATCCACGGGTCGATGACAATGGTCTGACCGTTGTCAAGTACGAGTTCGAAAGTGCCGTGTCCAAGCCAGGTGATGCCGGTCATGCCTTCATTCTAAGCAGACCGGCGCAGCGCGGCTATTTCCGCTCGTACCTGCCCATGGTCCACGCTTCTTCCAGAACGTGGCCGCGCAGGGCCTTGTCGAACTCGAGCCGCTTGACGCCGGGCGCCACCATCAGGTGGCGCGTGTCGAGCGCGTAGAGTTTGAAGAAGTACCGGTGCGGACCATGCCCGCGGGGCGGCATCGGGCCGTTGTAGCCCTCCTTGCCGAAATCGTTCACGCCGCTGATGCCAAGCCGGCCGGGCACGAACCCTTCGGCCAGTCCCGTCTCGGTGACGGGGATGTCCCACAGGATCCAGTGGGTCCAGACCCCGCCGGGGGCATCGGGATCGTCCATCACCAGGGCCAGGCTGCGCGTGCCCGGGGGCAGGTCCTGCCATTCGAGGGGCGGGCTCAGGTCCTTTCCCTCCCCCGTGTGGCGCCTGGGAATCCAGCCGCCTTCGTCGAAGGCGAGCGAGCGAATCCGGAAAGCCATAAGAACCTCCTTCGGCGAATCATTCCGGCTTCTTTATCATGATCCCGAAGCCCGCCGGTGCCAAGCCCGGAATGGACACCGGCAGGCGCCCGGTCACGGGAATTTCGCCGAAGACGGCGCGCACCGCAGCCTGCTCGCTGGGCCGCGCGGTGCTGAAGGCGGCCAGATAGGCGGCGGCTTCCGGATACGTGCGCAACAGATAGGGATTTCCAAAGGCAATAAAGACGGCGGGACGGCCGGAGGAGAGAATTTTCCGGACAAACGCCGGGTAATTTCCGGTCAAATCCACCGTGCCCCGATACGCCGAGGCGGTCACCCAGGCGGCGACGACCGGTACGGCGCAGGCGGCCGCGCGCTCGGCCTGTGCGGTGAATTCCGATTGCGGCAGATCCGGATCGAGAAGCGCGATGCTTGTGACGCCGCGGGCGCGCAACGCCGCGCGCAGCTCCATGCCCTGGGTGGAAAAACGGCTTCCGGAAAGAAGAAACCAGCAGGATTTTTGCGGGTCTTTCAGGGGAAAAATCCCGCCTTCATTTTTGACCAGGGTGAGCGCGCGCTCGGCGGTGCGGGCGGCGTCGGCAAGGTCGTCAGGGTCCAGCAGCGCATCAGAAATCATTTCGATCCGCACCTGGCGTTGCCGGTGCAGCCCGAGGCGGACCTTGGCCTGAAGCAGCCTCAGCACGGAGCGGTCGATCCGCTCCTGGGTGAGGCGGCCCGTGCGCACGGCCTCCAGGATGGCGCGGACGGCGGCGCGCGGGTCCTGCGGGATCAGCAGCAGGTCGTTGCCGGCCTCGAGCGCGCGGACAGCGGCCTCGCCCGGCGGAAACATCTGCGTGAGTCCCTGCATGTCCATGGCGTCCGTTGTCAGCAGGCCGCGGAAACCGAGCTCGTCCCGCAGCAGCCCGGTCATGATGCGGCGCGAAACCGTCGCGGGGATCCGTTCCGGTTCGAGCGCGGGCACGGCCAGGTGCGCGGTCATGATGGCATCGACGCCCGCTTCGATGGCGGCGCGGAACGGAACGAGCTCGACGGCGTCCAGCCTCGCGCGTTCGGCTTCCACCGTGCCCAGACCGAGGTGGCTGTCGGTGACCGTGTCGCCGTGGCCCGGAAAATGCTTCACGGTGACGAGAACGCGGGCGGCGGGATCGGAATGGGCGCCTTCGATAAACGCGCGCACGAAGCGGGCCACGCTCGCCGGATCCTCGCCGAAGGAGCGGATGTTGATGATCGGGTTGTCGGGGTTGTTGTTGACGTCGGCCACCGGCGCGAAGACCCAGTGGACGCCCATGGCGCGGGCCTCGCGGGCGGTGGTGAGGCCGAGGCGCCGCACGGCGTCCACGTCGCCGGCCGCCGCGTAGGCCATCGCGTGGGGAAAGGGCGTGGTGGAGGTCATCCGCATGCTGGCGCCGCGCTCAAAGTCGCCGCCAACCAGGAGCGGGACGCGCGCCAGCCGCTGCATGCGGTTCAGGAATGCGGCCATCTGATACGGGTCGGCGCGCTCGACAACGCCTTCACGGACACGGTTCAGAACGATGAGCCCGCCGACACGCAGGTCCTTCACGAGCGCCGCCAGCGCCTGGTATTCCGGGCTCTTCGGATTGGGCGCGTCGCCGTAGAACGGCACCATGACGAGCTGCGCGGCGCGTTCGGCAGGAGTCAGCGATGCGAGCCAGCGGCGCGCCACATCGCCGCCAGGACGCGTCGTGCGGGTCTGGGCAGCCGAACCGGCGAGAGCCAGGGAAAGGAATGCGGACAGGAGTTTCGCGCGCAACACACTCACAGACTAGCAGGCGGCTGAAAGCCTCGCGTGGCCGCGCCTGTCAGGCTTCGGCGGCGCGGTTAGTGCGGCGCCTGGCGCCTGCCGCAGAGGATTCCCGCGCCGGAGGTTTGCGCGCGGCCCGCAATAGCCGGTTGATCGCACTGGTCAGGTGCTGGACTTCGCGCGCGCTTTTCATGATCACCGTGTCGGCGCCGGTGTTCTTTTCGTTGAGACCCAGCGCTTCGACAAAGCCGGACAGCAGGACGATGGGCACTTCGGGCCTGCGGCGGCGGATTTCGGCGATGAACTGGACGCCGTCCATGTCGGGCATGCGGAAGTCCGTCACCACCAGATCGTAGGCGTGGCGTTCGAAGAGACGGAGCCCGGTGGAGGCGTCTTCAGCGCAATCCACCGTGTAGCCGAGCTCGGTGAGGATCGCCTTACGGGCCGACAGGCCGGAGCGGTTGTCATCAACGAGGAGGATGCGGGCCGGAAGCGGCGCTCGGTTACTTCTCCGCGAGGTCATGCGCGAAAACCATGCCGAAGGTAACAGAGCGGTGACGTGCGTGTCAACGCTTCGCCAACGCATTCATGCGCGGGGAAATTTCGTGCTTGACTTCCGCCTGCGCCTGTGGCAGCGTTATTCGACCTCGCGCGGCGCGGTGTAGCCGGTTTTGTGGATGATCTGGTACTTGATGGGCTTGCCGCGCTCGTCGACCACGCGCAGCGGCTGGCCGCCCTCGCCGATGAGCTCCACCTTGATCTTTCGCGGTTTGCCGTCGCGGGCGATGTTCACCGGCTGATAGGTCAACTGGTAGGTGTTGCGCAGCGCTTCGTTGATCTGGCGGAAAATGCCGCCGTACTCGCCGAAGAAGCGGGGGAACCACGCATAGCCGCCGGTTTCGCGGGCGAAGGTGCGGAGCTGGTTGTCGGCCTGGAGAAAATCGAGCCGCGCGATCGGGCCGAGCATCCCGCGCGCGTCGTACCATTCGCGCAGCGCCTGGAGCGTGCCGAGGGCGTAGATGGGTACGCCGGCGGTCTGGAGCTTGCGCCGGCACTGGTCGAAGGTGATCTTCGAGAATGTGTCCATTCCGCTGCCGATGTAGAGAATGGCCTTGCGGCCCTCAATGTCGCTCATGCGATCGGCGACTTCCGTGAGGGCGTCATACAGGTTGGATTCGGAAAATCCGGGCACGCGGAGCCGGGCCAGCGCCTCGTAGGTCTCCTGGCGGTTGTTGGTGAAGTCGGAGAGGATCTCCGGCCGCATGTCAAAGGCGACGACGGCGACCATGTCTTCGGGCTTGAGCGTCTGGACAAACCCGTACGTCGCCGTGAGCGTCTCCTGCCAGCCGTAAGACCAGTACTGCTGGAAGAGCCCGCTGAACTCGATCACCATGGCCAGTGTGATCGGCTGCTCGCCGGTGCCGAAGCTGACGACCTTCTGGGGGACGCCGTCTTCCAGAACGCGGAACGCCTGCTGGGGGATGTTCGGGATGAAGCGGCCGCGGTTGTCGAGCACGGCCACGTCGACGTTGACGGTCCAGACATCGGAGCGGAATGTGGGGCCTTCCACCGGACCGCCTTCGGTCTTCTTGCGGAGCTTCGAGGGGATCTTTTCGGCCTCCTGCTCCGTTTCGGCCTCGGGTGCGGCCTTCTTCTTCGGCCGGGCCACGGTGTCGCCGGTCTCTTTCTTCGGGCCGGCCTGCGGGAACATGGCGGACGGCGCGGCCAGAAGAACGGCAACAGCCAGAGGCAAAAACAGGCGGAGCAGTCTCATCGCTCGAATCCCTCCTTCTACAACAATAAAACGGGGCGCGGGGCGGCCGCGGTTGCCCGGATCACTGGACGTTGTCATCCCAGTCCCCGCCAGTGCGGCCCTGCTTGCGGAGGTAGACCTGGAAGCGCTTCCGCGCGCGTTGCAGCTTCCACTCCCGGTAGCGCTGCTCCAGCGTCTGCAACAGGCCCGCACGCCGCACGGAAGACACGGGGCGGCCCCGGCGGCCGTAGATCCTGAGCCAGACATATCCGAACAGCAGGCCGCCGAGATGGGCGAAGTGGCTGACGCCGCCGCCGGTATCCCCCACGGCGCTCAGAAAGACAATGGCGCCGAGGATGAGCACGAACCAGCGCGCCTCGATCGGGAACATCAGAAACAGATAGATGATGGCCCTCGGAAACAGCATTCCGAAAGCGATCAGCACGCCGAAGACGGCGCCGGAGGCGCCGATGGTGCGCGTGTCCATGGAGCCCGTGAGCGCATTGAGCAGCACGACACACAGTCCGGCGCCGATGCCGCAGAAGAAGTAGAAATGCAGGAACCGCCGCGTGCCCCAGGTGTCTTCGAGCGGCGAGCCGAACATCCACAGCGTGAGCATGTTGATGAGGATGTGGCCAAAGCCGAGCGGACTGTGCAGGAACATGTAGGTGACCAGCTGCCAGACGGCGAACTGCGTCAGCACCGCGCGCGGCGAGAGCGCCAGCGGGGTGAAGGCGGCGGCCAGATAGGTCCTGGCCGCCAGAAAATAGAGCACAAAACAGACGGCGTTGGCGATCAGCAGCCAGCGCACGCCCGGGGTCATGCGGAACATGGAAGGGGGACCGGGCGCGCGGTTCGGATACGAATAGCCCATCGGAGGAGTCAGTCTCTGCTTCAACAATACCACCGCGCGCGGCGCGGCTGGCGGCGTGAAGGGGCCGTCATGGCGATGCCGGTGTTGCGGCAGATTCATGGCGTCGCGTCCCCGGAAGGCCTTGCGCCCGTTCACTCGCTCCTCTGAGCCGCGATTCGATCGAGCCGATCCGGGCGTTCCAGAGCCGCGAGTGGTGTCCGCCCGACGAGTGCGGGTGAAAGGAGCACCAGGACACCGTGGGACACCGGCCAGGATGGAAACCGCCGCGGGCGGGCGGGCTCGCGCCGTGGCCGCCCGTTCCTGCATCCCTCGAGCACTGCTTCACTCGCGGCGGTGAAGGCAGAACACACTTCCGCCC
>JBMFOK010000008.1:0-152741 GCA_049969655.1 Bryobacteraceae bacterium | reverse complement strand
GAGGGGAGGGCGCCGGTTCGGCGTAGCGCGACTCCAGCAGCTCGCGGTCCAGCGTCCAGTCTCCGGCGCCGGACAACAACACCTCGGCCGCACGGTGAACGAGCCCGCGCTCGACCACCTGAACATAAATGCGGTCGAGCTGGCGAGCCACCCAGGTGTTGATCAACGCCAGCAGCGCGGTGACCAGCAGCAGCACGCCCGGCAGCGGGGTGCCGGGCGTCCAGAGCGCCGCCTGGCAGACGGCCCCGCCGAGCGCGTCTCCCAGCCGGTCAAAGCCGACGTCGATCACCGTCTTGACGGACCGTTTCTCCGACGGCGGGATGGGCGTGTACATCAGCTCGTAGCCGGCGCGGAAAAATGATCCGCGCAGAGACGCCTCCACCGCGCGCAACCCGGCGATGACGGGGAACAGCGGCGCCGCCATCGCCGCCAGGCTCCCGGCGGCCACCATGCCGGGCAGCGAGCCCACCGTGGCGCCAACGCCGAGGCTTTCCAGGGCGCGGCGGCTGGCCAACGTTTGGAGGGCGAAGGAGACCAGCGCGACGCCGGTGTTGAAGTAGGCGAAAAACTCAAGCAGCGCGTCCCCCCGGCCCAGCGCCTGGGTGGCGGCGCGCTTGTAGAGGAAATCGACAATCGCCGCCGTGGCGGTGCCGAGCGCGACCAGCGCCGCCAGGTGGCGCAGGTGCGGTGCAGCGCGCAACACCCTGCGCGGAGAGACCCAGAGAGCCGGATGGCCGCGTAGCGCCTGCCGGCCGTGCGGGGCCTGCAACAACAGGAGTCCGCAAAACAGATGAATGACGCCCAGTGCCGCCACCAGGGCCGTCTCGTGGCCTGGGCCGGCCAGGTTCGGCCAGTTGGCCGCGAACAGCCCTCCCAGAACGCTGCCGGTGGTGCCCGCTCCGGCGATGCGCCCGAAGCGTTTCTTTGCCTCGACCGGGTCCATCTCCTCGCTGAGCAGCAGCCAGAAGCTGGAAAGCAGCACCGCCGCGAAGGCGACCATGTGCAGATAGACGGCCACCGCGCCGAGCCTCGGGCTCGTTGCGGCGAGACGCCATTCGAGGATCTGGAGGACGCCGCTGGCCAGAAAGCTGAGCGGCACCGCGCGCGCAGGGCTGAAGCGGCTGTAGATTCGGGCGCCGAAGACGCCCAGAAGGACGCTGAGCACGGCGGCGCTGATGACCATGCGGGGCAACGCCTCGGCACCGAAGCTCTGGAGGAACAGCGCGTCGCGGATGGACTTGCCGCCCACCTGGTGCGACATCATCAGCGCGGCGGTGGCCATGGCCGCCCAAGCCGGGAACCTGCGCTGGCTCTCCGCCGCCACTTACGCGCTCCTGGGGGGAAGCGCCGCCATGCCTGCCACGCCCGGCTCCGGGCAGCGGGCCGCGTACAGCTCGGGCAGGTTCGTGCGCCACCAGGTCTCGGCGTCTTCCTGCGACCAGCCGCTGCATTCGGGGCACTGCTCGAGCATCCGGCGCAGCAGCCTCGCGCTGGCCGGGCGGTCCTCCGGCTTCTTGCTGAGACACTGGAGGATGATGCGCTCCAGCTCGGGCGAGAAGCGGATCTCAGTGCGCTGCGACGGCGGTGTAGGATCTTTCTGGACGTGCGCCAGCGCCATCGCCGTTGGCGTCGGCTCCTCAAAGACGAGCGAGCCGGTCAGCAGCCAGTAGGCGACGCAGCCGAGGCCGTAGAGATCCGTGCGTCCGTCGACTTCGCTGGCGCCGAGGGCAAGCTCCGGCGCCATGAAGGCGGGCGTGCCGGTGGTGATGTTCTCCATCGTCATGCGCACGCTACCGCTCATCAGGCGCCAGCGGGCGAGGCCGAAATCGAGCAGCTTGACGAAATCGAATTCGAGTCCGAGGCGGCACAGGAACAGGTTGGTGGGCTTGATGTCGCGGTGCACGATGCCGGCGCAGTGGGCCTCTTCGAGCGACTCGCACGCCTGGCGGAGGATGTGGACGACGCGCGGGCCGGGCTGCGGGCCGAAGCGCTTGACCAGTTGTTCCAGATCGAGGCCGCGCAGCAGTTCCATGGCGTAGTAGAAATTGCCATTCTGGTCGACGCCAAAGTCGAACAGCGACACCGTGTGGGGCGAGGTGAGCGCGGCGATGGCGCGCGCCTCGAGCTCGAAGCGGCGGCGCATGATGTCGGCCTGCCGTTCGGTGTGGGCCAGCAGCGCCTCGGCGCGGATCAGCTTCACGGCGGCCTCGCGTTTCAGCAGGCGGTGGCGGGCGCGCCAGACTTCGCCCATGCCGCCGACGCCGAGCATCTCCTCCAGTTCGTAGCTGCCGAGCTCGCGGGCGTGGTGCATGGAGCATTCCATGCGGAAGATCAGGCGGCTCATCCACCAGGCGCAGCCGGCTACCAGAAAGGGCGGCACATAGAGCACGCCGATCCGGTTCGGCGTAAGGCCCGGATCGTGGATCCAGGCGCGGACCATCGCATAGGCCAGCGGGCCCATGGCCGCCGATCCGAAGGCTCCGGCCAAGGCCTGCGCGGGCGAAGCCGGCAGGAACAGGGACGAGGCAAGAATCCATGCAACAAGACTGGACATGCCGCGCACGGGCTGGTCCTGCGGCCAGGGAATGATGGTCTCAAACAGCCCGATGGAAAAGGCCACCATGAGCTGAAAGGCGAGGCCGGCATAGACGCTGAAGCGCGGCTTCAGCCACCCCAGCCGGTAGGCGGCGACGATGAGGAGCGAGACCAGGATCAGCGCGGCCTCGGCCGCGAGCAGGGCGGGCTGACGCTGTACGGCGGCGATCTCGGGCTGAAGGTGCGCCTGGAGAGCGAACAGGGCGACGGTGAGCGCGGCACAGATCGTGGCCGTCCAGGCCAGCCGCGAAGGCGCGCGCTCGAGCGCCTCCAGCGGCAGCGCCGACCAGGTGGTGGGCGTGGGGCCCGTGAGTGCAGGGCAGCAGACGCGCGTTCCTGCCAGGGAGCGCGTGCCCGCAGCCTGATTTGGGTCCTGGCCAGTCATTCCTCTTTTGATCGTAGCCCAGGCGGGGCCTGAGTCCTGCAACGGAATTGCATGTTCAATCCGTGAGATGCGCCGGAAGCCCGGGCCGCGACCGGGGCGAAACGCGCGGCGGCCGCAGGGCGTATGGAACAATGGAAGCAGGAGGCCCGGCGGACGGGCAGTCGCGGGCCCGGCGCGTCCCCCAAGGGGGATACGGCCGGCGTCCGAGGCAAAGTCCGGTCTCCACAGGGCAGCGTGCCGGCTAACGGCCGGGGGGGCGCGCTCAAAGCGCGCTTCACGGAAAGTGCCACAGAAAACATACCGCCTGCCGCGGCAACGTGGCGGGTAAGGGTGAAAAGGTGCGGTAAGAGCGCACCGCGTTCCGGGCAACCGGAATGGCAGGGCAAACCCCACGCGGAGCAAGACCAAATAGGGGAGGATGGAGTGGCCCGCTCCGCCTGACTCCCGGGTCGGTCGCTTGAGCCCGTCAGCAATGGCGGGCCCAGAGGAATGACTGCCGCCCGGCCCGCAAGGGCCGGGACCAGAAACCGGCTTACAGTCCGGCGGGCCTCCTGATTTCCCTGCCCCACGAGCCCGCAGAAGGCAGCCGCCCTCCTGATACAATTAGCGGCTGACGCATGCTGCCGATTCGCGACACGATCCCCTCGCGCCATCCTCCGATCGCGGTCTGGATGCTGATCCTTGCCAACGCGTTCGTGTTTCTGCTCGAGCTGACGATGCCGGAGCCGGTGTTGCGCGACTTCTTCCACTGGTTCGGCATCGTCCCGGCGCGCTACACGCACCCGGCCTGGGCGCAGGTTTTCGGACTGCCTGCCGATGATTACTGGCCGTATCTGACCAGCATGTTCCTGCACGGCGGCTGGACGCACATCATCGGCAACATGTGGACGCTGTGGATCTTCGGCGACAACGTGGAAGACCGGATGGGGCCGGTCCGGTTCGTGATTTTTTATCTCGCCTGCGGGGTTTTTGCCGGGGTGGTTCACACGTGGGTGAACCCGGATTCGACGATTCCCACCGTCGGCGCCAGCGGGGCCATTGCCGGCGTGATGGGCGCGTACTTTTTCATGTTTCCGCACTCGCGGGTGATCGTGCTGCTGCCGGTGTTTTTCCTGCCGATGTTTTTTGAAGTACCGGCGGTGACTTACCTGGGCTTCTGGGCGCTGTCGCAGTTTTTCAGCGGCACGCTGGCGCTGGCCGGGCCGCAAAATGTAGGCGGCGTGGCCTGGTGGGCCCACGTGGGCGGTTTTGTGGCCGGCGTGGTGCTGCACCTGTTTTTTGTCCGGCGGCGAGGCTCGTACCGCCGGCTGGCGCGCGACGAATATTTCATGGAATTGCCGGTGCTTCCGCCGGGATATTGGAGGCGATAAATGCCGATGAGTCCGACTGATGTCATCTGGTTCTTTTTTCTCGCTTCGGCTTTACAGCCGGTGCTGCGGCAGCGGCTGCTCGAGGCGGCGCGGCAGCGCCTGATCGCGAAGATTGAACGGGACCGCAAATCGCGCGTCATCCTGCTGATCCACCGGCAGGAGACGATGAGCCTGCTCGGATTTCCGGTCTTCCGCTACATTGACGTGAACGATTCGGAAGAAGTACTGCGGGCGATTCACATGACCGATCCGGACGTCCCCATCGACATCATCCTGCACACGCCGGGCGGGCTGGTGCTGGCCTCGATGCAGATTGCCCGCGCGCTGCACAAGCACCGCGGCAAGGTGACCGCCTTTGTGCCGCACTACGCGATGTCCGGCGGCACGCTGATCGCGCTGGCGGCTGACGAGATCGTCATGAGCGAATACGCGGTGCTTGGGCCGGTGGATCCGCAGCTCGGGCAGTATCCGGCGGCTTCGATCCTGAAGGTGGTGGAGCAGAAGCCGGTGGCCGAAATCAATGACGAGACGCTGATCCTGGCCGACCAGGCGCGCAAGGCGATGAGCCAGATCCGCGAGGGGGTGCAGGAGCTGTTGCGCGGGAAGTGTCCCGACGGCAAGGCCGAAGAGCTGGCGCGGCTGCTCAGCGAAGGCACCTGGACGCACGATCATCCGATCACGTATGAGGACGCGCGCGATTACTGTCTGCCGGTAAGCTGCGACATGCCGGCCGAGATCATCGAGCTGATGAACCTGTATCCGCAGCCGGTGCGGCGGCAGCCGACCGTGGAATATCTGCCGGAGCCGCGCCGCTATTCGGGCGGCGAGCCGCGATCCTGAGCCTGCGGCTCAGCCGCGGGAGTGCCGTTCGAGCAGCGCTGCGATCGCATCGAGGTCCGCCGGCGCGGTGACGGGCTGGTTGCCGAAACGCGGCTCGATCCTTTCGCCCGACGGTGTGGCGAGCTGGCCGGTGTGGTAGCGGTAGATGTAGTCCGGGTCTTTGAGGACATGCCCGGTGAGAACGGCGACCACCGTCTCGCCGCGGCTGATGACGCCCGCGGCCACGAGCCTGCGGATGCCGGCGAGCGTCGCCGCCGAGGCCGGCTCGCAACCGATGCCACACTGGCCGATGACGGCCTTGGCGTCGGCGATCTCCTGCTCGCCGGCCTTTTCGACGATGCCGCCGGATTCGTCGATCACCTGAATGGCCTTGGGCCAGGAGACGGGGTCCCCGATGCGGATGGCGGTGGCCAGCGTTTCCGGCTTTTCCACCGGGCGGAACGCGCCGCGGTGGTGGAAATAGTCGTAAAAAGGCGCCGCGCCTTCCGCCTGGATGACGGCGAAACGGGGCAGCCTTTCGATGAAGCCGAGCGCCCGGAGCTCGCGAAAGGCCTTGCCGAAGGCGCTGATATTGCCGAGGTTGCCGCCGGGCAGAACGATCCAGTCCGGCACGCGCCAGTCAAGCTGGTCGAGCAGTTCGACCATGATGGTTTTCTGGCCCTCGATGCGGAACGGGTTGACGGAATTCAGCAGATAAATACCGGTTTTTTCCGCCAATTCGCGGACCAGCCGGAGAATTTCGTCGAAATTCGCCTCCACCTGAACGGTCAGCGCCCCGTATTCCAGCGCCTGGGCGAGTTTTCCGTAGCTGATGTTTCCGTGCGGCAGGAAGATGATGGGCGTCAGTCCGGCGGCCGAGGCGTAGGCTGCCATGGAGGCAGAGGTGTTTCCGGTGGAGACGCAGGCGACGCGCTTCATGCCGAGGCGGAGCGCCTGCGAGGCGCCCGCGGTCATGCCGTTGTCCTTGAACGAGCCGGTCGGGTTAAAGCCCTGGTGCTTGAACCGCAGTGATTCGAGCCCCGCGTAGCGGGCCGCGCGCGGAGCGTCCAGCACGGCCGTATTGCCCTCACCGAGGGTGACGATCCGGCGCATGTCGTCAAAAGGCAGCAGCTCGCGGTAGCGCCAGACGCCGGAGCGGTCCTCCGGCGCGTTTGACATGCGGCGCTCGCGCCACAGGCGCTTCATCGCGGGCGGGTCGAGCGCCGGCGGAGGCGAGACTTCGACGAGCGACTGGCAGCGCGGACAGGTGTAAATGACCTGGTCCAGGGGGAAGCGCGCGCCGCATTCGGGACGGATACAGAGGAGTTCCTGCGTGAGCAACCTTTCAGTGTAGACAATCCCGGCGCGGCGCCGCGGCGGGCCCGGGCGTCAGTCCAGGTGAAAGACCTCCTCGAGCGGTCGCATCTGCTCGTCGGCGTTTCGTCCGGCGGGGTCCTCGAAGAAATCGCGCATTTCGGCCTGCCACCGGGCATTTACCTCCTCGCGAGCCATTCCCTGGAGCGCGGCCTGGAAGTCGGGCGTTTCCAGATATCCCACCAGCAGCCCGTCGTCGCGAAGAAACAGGGAGTAGTTGTGCCAGCCGGTGCGGCGCAGGGCATCCAACATTTCCGGCCAGACCTGTTTGTGGCGCTCGCGGTAGTCGGCCAGCCGGTCCTTTTTCACCTGGAGGATGAAACAGACGCGTTGCATGGAGGCATCATACACGGCCCGCGGGCTGTGGCATGATGGGGCGTGCAGCGCGAGATGAAGGCCGCCTGGATCGAGGGCGGACGCGTGGAGCTTCGCCAGATGCCCGTGCCAAAGCGCCGGCGGGGCGAAGCGCTGATCCGTGTCGAATGCGCGGGCATCTGCAATACCGACCTCGAACTGCTGCGCGGCTATTATGACTTTCGCGGCATACCCGGCCACGAATTCACCGGCGTGGTCGTCGAGGGAAGCCCGCGATGGCGCGGGAGGCGCGTGGTGGGGGAGATCAACCTTGCCTGCGGAAGCTGCGCCTGGTGCGGGCGCAGCATGCGCCGGCACTGCCCGAAACGCAGGGTGCTGGGGATTCGCGGGCACGCGGGCGCGTTGGCCGAATACATCACGCTGCCGGAAGAAAACCTGCATGCCGCGCCCGGCCGCCTCGGGTCGCGCGAGCTCGTCTTCTGTGAGCCGCTGGCGGCGGCCTGCGAGATCCTCGATCAGGTGAAGATTCCGCGCGGGACGCGCGCGGCCGTGCTCGGCGACGGCAAGCTGGGATTGCTGATTGCGCAGGTGCTCCAGCAGGCAGGCGCGCGCGTCAGCCTCATTGGCCGGCATGGCGAGCGCCGGGGCTGGATCGAGCGGCGCGGCATCCGCTTCCATCCGGCGGATGCGGCGCCGCGCACGCGCTTCCCCTTCGTCGTGGAAGCCACGGGCAGCGCGGCCGGACTGGAAGAGGCGCTGAGGGTTTGCGAGCCGCGGGGCACGGTGATCCTGAAGAGCACCGTGCACGGGAAGGCGGAGGTCGACTGCGCGAAAGTGGTGGTGGACGAGCTCGTGCTGGTCGGATCGCGGTGCGGGCGGTTTGAGCCAGCGCTGCGGCTGCTGGAGCGGCGGCAGGTGGACGTGGGACCGATGATCGACTCGGAATTTCCGCTGGATCTGGTGGCGCAGGCGTTCGAGCGCGCCGCCGCGCCGGGGGCTCTCAAGGTCCTGGTGTGGTGTGCTGCGGCGGACGCGCCAGCCGCCAGTAGCGCTCGATCACACGCTCGACGTAGTTGAGCGTCTCGGGAAAAGGCGGCAAGCCATTGTAGCGCTCCACGGCGGCCGGGCCGGCGTTATAGGCCGCCAGGGCGCGGCGGACCGGGTTGGACGTGTTCCGGTAGCGCAGCAGCAGTTGGCGCAGGAAGCGCACGCCGGCGTCGACGTTCTGCTCCGGGTCGTGCGGATCGGCGCCGAGCATCGCCGCGGTGGAGGGCATCAGCTGCATGATGCCGAAGGCGCCTTTGGGCGACACGGCCCTTGGCTGATAGGCGGACTCCGCCCAGGCGACGGCGTGAACCAGTTCCGGGGGCAGGCCGTGGCGGAGCGCGGCCTCGGTGACCAGTTCGCGCGGGTCCCTCTGCGCTTCCTGCGGGGGCCGCGCCGCGGGCGCGGCCGGGCGGGGCTGCTCCGGCGCCGGCAGCGGTTCGATGCCCGCAATGGAAGAAGCGGGCAGTTCGATGCGGCCGCCTTCGAAATACAGGACGCAGCGGGCTTCGCCCCGCGGACACTCGGCCCGCAGGGCGGTCATCTGCGCGCCTGTCGTGAAGGTGACCAGCACGGCGCCACGGACGGAGACGGTCAGAAACAAAAACGGCAGAAAATGTTTCCATGCGCCCGCCCGGCGCGGCAGCTTTGGGCGGAACGGCTCATTGCACATCATCGCCGGCGAAATCGTCCTCTCCTGAAGCGGACGGCTGGCGGGCGGGGGCGGCCGGCCGGCCCGCGTTCAGGTGTTCAAAGTGCATGGCGGCGTTCAGCAGGAGCATGAAGCTGCCCTGCGTCTGCTGGCGCCACATGGGGTTCATCGCGAAGAGAAGATAGTGGCCCCTGCCGCGCGGCACGTCGATGAGCGCGGGCCGTCCGGCGAGCTCGCGTCCGCCGGCCAGCATGCCGGAGACGAGCAGGTCCTTCTCGCCGGCGAAACGCAAAAGCACGCGCGGGCGCTCCTGCGGCGGCGGCAGATAGGCGCGCATGGCCTCCATCATCTCTTCGCTCATCTCGCCGGGACGCACGGGCGGCGCCGGGGGTGCGGGCGGCCGGCCCTGCACCACGTCCGGATCATCCAGCCCGCCGCGGCCGGAAGGACGCGAAGCCGGCTGCTGTCCGCCGGCCTGGCCTCCGGGGCCGCGGCCCAGCCCTCCAGCAAGACTGACGTTGAAGACGGGCGCGGTGTTGAAATAAACCGGCAACCGGCCCTCGTAGCCGTACATCACCGGGCTGCCCGGGTCGGCCACTTCGGCATTCAGCACCGAGCCGCGGGCGCGCAGTTCGCGCGCCGGTTCGATGGTGACGCCGTCCACCAGGCCGAAGTCGATGGGCAGGGACGAGTTGCCGGCGATGGTCACAAACAGCCCGCCCTCCTCGACAAAGCGGCGGATGTTGATGAGGCCCTCCAGCTCGATGCCGCCGCGGATGTCGTCCGTCTGGTCGGGCGACGTCCCGATGTTGGGCGTCAGTTCGGATGCCCTCCAGGGGATGGGCCCGCCGCGTTTTGGGATGCCCTGGAGGAGGCGGCGCGAATCGGCGTTTACGTGTCCAAGGACGATGACGTCGTATTTTTCGCGCAGGTTCGGGTTGTCGCGCAGCGTGTGGACCGAGATGTAGTCGTAGGGAATGCCCGTCGACTCGAGCCCGAGCCGGAACCAGCCCTCGTTCTGTGTGTTGGTCCAGGTGTGGACGAGCGCGATGCGCGGCGCGGCCACGGGGTGCGAGTCCGTCTTTGGCATCTCCGCCACGGCCTGCACCTTGAGTCCGACCTCGCGCGCGGCCTGTTCCACCAGCGCGCGCAGGTTGGCGGGATTGCCGTCGGCGGGAATGATGAAGCTGCCGGCAGGGAATTTCATTCCCGCCGCCTCGAAAGGTTTCTCCGCGGCGAGGAAGCGCAGGTTGCGCAGCCGGAAGCGGAAGGTGGCGAGCGCGCGGTCGGCGTTGTGAGTAAGCAGGAAGACGTTGCCCTGGCCCTCGATGCCGCCTTCGGGCTTCGGCGGCGCCGTCAGGAGCGTGGCGGCGGCCTTGAGAATGGAGGCGTCCGTGACGCGGGTCACCGGCACGTTGCGCAGCGCGCCGAGCGTCCAGCCAGTGTCGTCATAGGGCTGCGTGTCGTTTGGGCTGTAATACTGGCGGTCCAGGAACATGTCCGCCAGCCGTGAGTAGGGCTGGTCCATGCGGACGAGGTACGAGCCGCGGGCAAACTTCGCATTGCCGGCCCCGGCATCGCTGTCCAGACGATGGACCTCGACGCCGTGCATCATGAGCTGCGCGACGAGGCTGGCGGCCTCGTTGGGCCGGGGCGAGGCGTGGATCACATAGGCCGCGGGGCCCTCGGTAACGGCCTTGGCGACGCTGCGTTTGCTCTTCAACCAGAAATTCCGCAGGAAATGCTCCCGGTTTTTTGCCGCATAGTCGAGTGCAATCAGCAGCGCGCTCTGCTGAAGATTGACGTTATTGCGCTGGGACCATTTCACCCGCGGCAGCGGCGGGTTGGGCCGGTACCAGGCCCGTTGCGTCTGCGCCGGCGGGACGGTGCGTTCGCGCGTGTCGGCCCCGCCGTTGCCGAATGTTTCGTAAAACCGGCCGATGGCGTTGTGCCCGTGGGCGACCTGCATCATGTAATTGGCGCCCCAGCCGTCATAAAATCCCCAGGTCCAGACGCCCGGCACGCCCCGTTTTGTCATTTCCTCGACCTCGTGCCAGGCCATCTTCTGCCACTCGTTGATTTCGATCGGATCGAGCCAGGCGTTGTAAGGGCCCATGCCGGTGGAGGTGTACAGGAACGGCACGGACTCGTGCAGGTCATGCACCACCTGCGGATGGAATTCGAGGAACGCGCGGTTGATGTTGCGGCTGAGCGCCAGCGCCAGCGCGATGCCGTCGCGGTTGTTGTCATGGGCGACGTATCTGCCCCAGTACAGCAGCGGCGGCGGCGTCCTGTCGGGGTTCGCCTTGCGCCACCGGTAGAGATCGACCATGCGCTCGCGCCCGTCCACTTCAATGACCGGCGTGATCATGATGACGAGGTTGCGCCTCAGGCTGTCGTAGAACGGGGATTCGGTGACGGCCAGGCGGTAGGCCAGCTCCATCAGCATTTCGGGCGAACCGGTCTCCGGCGAGTGGATGGCGCCGGTAGCCCAGTAGAAGGGCACGCCCTCGCTGATGAGCTTTTCGGCCTCGGCGTCCGGCGTGCGGCGGGGATCAGCCAGATGCGCGGTGATCTGCTTCAGGCGGTCGAGCCGCTTCAGGTTCTCTTCGCTGGAGACGAGCACAAGGATCATCTCGCGGCCTTCTTCCGTCTGCCCGATCGGGAGCACCCGGACGCGCGGCGAGGTGCGGGCCAGCTCGCGCATGTACCGGTGGACATCTTTCGCGTAGGTGAGCCGGTTTTCCGCGCCGGCTATGTAGCCGAGGAACATTTCGGGCGTGGGCACCGTGGGCGAGGCCGGGAGGTGGTCGACCAGCTCGGTAAGGAACATCGGGCTGGTGGTCGCCTCACGGATCTTCCTTGTGTAACCTTCGTCGAGCGGCTGGGCCGCGAGGGCGGAAACGGAGACAAGCACGGCCAGGGGACGGAATGCTGCGCGCATGTCCCCAGTATGCTTGAAGAGATGACCACCCTGACGCACCTCGAATGCAGCCTCTGCGGCAGACGGCATGAGGCGGGCCGGCTGTGGAACCTGTGCGAATGCGGCGGGCCGTTGCTGGCGCGCTACGATCTGGAGGCGGCGCGGCGGAGCTGGAGCCGGGAGTGGCTCGCCGGGGCTCCAGCGTCGATGTGGCGTTACGCGCCGGTGCTGCCGGTTTCGCAGCCGGCGGCGATGGTGTCGCTCGGCGAGGGCTGGACGCCGATGATCCGCGCGCGGCGCTATGGGGAGTCGATCGGGGCCAGCGAGGTGTGGATCAAGGACGAGGGGCTGAACCCGACGGCGTCGTTCAAGGCGCGCGGGCTGGCCTGCTGCATCTCGATGTGCCGCGAACTGGGCGTGAAGAAGGTGGCCATCGGAAGCGCGGGCAACGCGGCGGGCGCGGCGGCGGCCTACGCTGCTTCGGCTGGCATCGAGGCCCACATCTTCATGCCGCGGGACGTGCCGGAGGCGAACTACATCGAGTGCATGAGCTACGGGGCGCGCGTCACCCTGGTGGACGGCCTGATCAGCGACTGCGGCCGGCGGGTGACGGAAGGCCGCGAGCGCGAGGGCTGGTTTGAGATCAACACGCTCAAGGAGCCCTACCGCATCGAGGGCAAAAAGACGATGGGCTACGAGGTGGCCGAGCAGATGCAGTGGCGGCTGCCGGACGCGATTTTCTACCCGACCGGCGGCGGCGTGGGGCTCATTGGCATGTGGAAAGCCTTCGACGAGATGGAGGCGCTTGGCTGGATCGGCCCGCAGCGGCCGAAGATGATCGTGGTGCAGGCGGCAGGCTGCGCTCCCGTGGTCAGGGCATTCGAGGAAGGAAAAGACCGGACGGAATTCTGGCAGAATGCGCGCACCATTTCCTCCGGCCTCCGAGTACCAAAGCCGCTTGGAGATTTTCTCATTCTGAAAATCGTTCGCGCAAGCGGAGGAACCTGTGTTGCGGTGGAGGACCGAGAAGCGCTGGAAGCAGGCGGACGGCTGGGCCGGCTGGAAGGGATTTTTCCCTGTCCGGAAGGAGCGGCCTGTTTTGCAGCCCTGGAAAAACTGCTGGCCAGCGGTTTTCTTCGGCCAGAGGAGAAAATTGTGATTTTTAATACCGGATCCGGTCTAAAGTATCTTGAGGCATATTCCCGGCTTTATCCGCGTGAAACGGGAGGCGCGGCCGACCGGCTGGGCGGCCTCATCACCCCGCGCTGATCAGGCGCGCAGCGGCCGTCCGGGTTCGACCGTGACCGGCGCTGCCAGCGGGATCCTGCGGCCGACCACCGTCAGCGAAGCAACCTCGAGCCGGCCCTCGACGGCTTCGATGCGAATGGGGGTGGATCCGTTTTCCCGGGCGGCGCCGACTTCAAACACGCCCCACCCGGTGGCCGTGCTCCAGAACCCATGGAAGGGACGCCGGGCCACGGCCGGGGAGATCTCGACGGCACGCTCCGCGACGTTGGCGGAGAAGCCGCAGTAAAGCACCACCGCGCTCCAGGCTGAAAGCGCCCGCGCGTAATGATGGCCGCATTCGGGCTCGTCGAAAGGGTTGCGCTTCACGCCGTCGTGGCGCTGCCGGACGGATTCGACGATGGAAACGCCCTCATCCACCATCCCCATGCCGATCATCTGGGCCGCCACCGGGTACTCGATGCCGGTCCATGCCTCGGCGAAGTAGGGGAACGGGATGCGCGGCCGCGGCGCCCTGCCATAGTCACAGATCAGCAGGGCGGACTCGTCATTCAGGGCATAGGTGCGCTGCACGCTCTCGTGTCCGGCGAGGCTGGGCCGCCGGTTGTAGCGCAGGATGGAGCGCAGCGCGGCAAGGATGTGGCCGCGGTCGAGCAGCGGCCCCAGCCGGCAGAGGTCGGCCTGATACTGGCCGATGAGCTGATCGGCCAGGCAGCCTTCGCCGAGCTGGTAGTCCGGTTTTTCCGTGTCTTCCGATCCCATGGTGGAGACCAGGGTCTCGGCGATGGAGGCTCGGGGAAGGCCGCGCACCTTCTGGATGTAATACTCGCCATTGAAGAGGTTGGCGTCGATCCATGCCGAGCCGCGCCGGAAGAGCTCCTCGCAGCGGCGGGCGAACTCCGCATCGCCGGCGGCGCGGGCCAGCTCCACGGCGGCCCGGAGGCCGCCCAGATAATAAATGCCGCATTGCGGGTTGGGCCCGTAGAATTCGATGTCGTAGGTGTTGTGCTGGGCGCCCTCCATCACACCGTCACGGTCAGCGTCCCAGCCGCCGGGAATCCAGCAGAATTCCACGGCCTTTTTCACGGAAGGCCAGATTTCCATCAGCCATTTCCGGTCTCCGGAGAGGCGAAAATCCAGCCAGACTTTCATGATCTGGCCCATCTGTCCGTCGGCGGCGGCGAGGCCGGAACGGCCGGTTCCTTTCGGAAGGATTTCGCGGAAATGGATGGCACCGCGCCCGTCCATCATGTGACCGAACGACGCGTTGCGCAGGCTCCTGGCGAGCGTTGGAAACAGGAAACTGGTGGCGGACTCGTAGTTCCACACGTGCGTGCAGGAGCCGTAGCAGCAGCCGCTTTTGTCATTGGCCCCTTCAAAGCCGTGGAACTCGCCGTCGGCGGTGCGGAAGACGACCTGCGTGGCGAGCGTCGAAAGGTTGCTCATTGCCGCGTCCTTGATGCAGCCCGGCAACGATGTGCTGCGCATCGCATCGACGAAGGCGCGCGTCCGCCTCTCGAGTTCCGGCAGGTTGGCCGCGAGATGGCGCGCTGCGCTCCAGGCGTCGGCAAAACGGACGGCGTAGTGGTTGCCGAGGATGGCATTCTCGTTGCCTTTCGATGCGCGCCAGCCGCAGTGGGCCGGGGTGCGGTTGGGGCATCGCCACGCGAGGACGAATTCGAACCGGGACTCCTGGCCGGGCAGGATCTCGCGGGTGATCGAGACGGCGCCGACGGGCCCGGGCCGTTCCGGCTCGGGGCCGAGGCGTCCATCCGCCCGGAACGCGTCCCAGAACAGCATTGGGCTGTTGAACCAGCGCTCCCGCGGCCAGCCGCGCCAGAGGCTGACGGCCGCCGGGTCCAGCGCCGCCAGCACGAACTCTCCTGCGGCCGGATCCTTCGGGTCGAGACCGGGATTGGTCATGACGAGACCGGCGAGCCGGCCGTCGCGCCTCGGCTCGTTCTGCCGCGCGTCGGCCGGCGGACGGGCCGCATCCGCCGCGGCGGTCGTGCGAAACGGGTTTTCGATGGAGAAACACAGGCTCACGGTGACCGGGGAGGAACCCGGGTTCCTGACGACATATCGCAGCAGCGCCGCCGGCAGGCCGGACTCTTCCGGGTCCAGCGGAAAAATGGGCGTGAAGGCCTCCAGCGCGAGGCGAACCGGGAGGCGCGAATCCTGAAAGTCGATCCGTGCCATCGGGTACATGGAAGTGAACGTGGCCCCGGCCAGTCTCGGCAGGCCCGGCGCGTTCGCTGTCCCCAGCCCTGACGCGCCCTCATAGGGCGGCAACAGGCGTGATTCGGCGACCCGCAAGAGCGGCCGTTTTCCGCGGGGCTCGACGCGGACTGCGGCAAACGCATAGGCCGGCTGGTTGCCTTTATCGGGTCGATTGAAAATTTCCCAGTCGCGCAACTGGCCGCGTCCGCCCAAGGAAATGGATCCGGCGGCGATGCCGCCCAGGGGCATCGCAATTGTCTGAAGCGCCGGCCCGCGGAAGACCCGCGGCCAGTTGATGAGGCCTGCGGCCGCCCCCGCGCCGGGCTGTGCCTGGGCCGCGGCCGGCAGCGCAGCGGCGGTCTTGAGAAATGTTCTCCGGTTGGCGCGCATGGCCGCAATGTATCATCCCATCAGGGTATTGACAAATGGCGAAGAAAGAGCGAATATCGATACGTGACAGGAGGGATCGCGGCGAAGGCAAAACGGGCGCCCGTGCTGGTGGGCAAGCGCGTGGTCGAATACCGGCTGCTTGAGACCGGGAGGCTGCTGAACCGTTGCGAGGCCGGCAGCCTGATGCCTTTCCAGTGGACGATCAACCCGTATCGCGGCTGTGAATTCGGCTGCGGCTACTGCTATGCGCGCTACACGCACGAGTACATGGAGCTGGACGCCGACGCGTTTGCGCGAATCGTGTACATAAAGCAATTTCGGCGGGATTTGTTTGAACGCGAGCTTCGCGCGGTGCGGCCCGGCGAATGGATCGCCATCGGCACGGCCACTGACCCGTATCAACCGGCCGAGCGGCGCTTTCAGATCACCAGGACGGTGCTCGATGTGCTGGCCCGGCAGGCGGGGCTGCGGGTGGCGGTGACGACGAAGTCGGATCTGGTCGGCCGGGACCTCGATGTTCTCGTGAAGCTGGCCGCAAGGAACCGGCTGCGCGTGAACCTGACGGTCACGACGCTGGACGCGCGGCTGGCGCGGCGGCTGGAGCCCGGCGCGCCGCGGCCTGACCTGCGCCTGCGGGCGCTGGCCCGGCTGGCCGGGTCGGGCATTGAGACGGGAGTCTTCGCCAGCCCGGTGCTGCCGGGGCTCAATGACGGGCCCGGACAACTGGAGGCGGTGGCGAGGGCGGCGCGGGCGGCTGGAGCAGAACATTTCGGAGCACAAATGGTTTTTCTGCGGGATCCGGCACGGCGGGTCTTTCTCGACGTGCTGCGGCGCGAGTTTCCACGCCTGGCCGGCCCCTATGAAAGGATGTTTGCGCGCGCCACCCGCGCGCCGGAACCGCTTCAGCGTGCGCTGCAACTGCGCGTCGAAAGGATCCGCGAGGAAATGGGCTTCGGCGGCCGCCGCGAATCCGCCGCGCCGGTCTGGGGCCAACTGGACCTGTTTGCCGGGGACGGCCCTTCGGCGGAGGGCGGCCACGCACTGGTGCAGTTACAGAGCCCCGTGCGGACGGTCGCGGAAGCGGCATTCACCGGATAAGGGGGCTCTGGCCCAGACGGCGCGCTTCGGGCCAAACTGAGACTGATGGCGGTGTTTCAGAAGACGATCCGGCTCTCCACGCGGGGCAACTGCCACGTGATCGACATCAGCACCGAAGTGGCGCGCGCGGTGGAAGAAAGCGGCGTGCGCACGGGCATCGTCAACGTGAGCGGCGTGGGCTCCACGCTGGGCGTGACCACGATCGAATATGAGCCTGGCGCCGTGCAGGACCTGCGCGAGGCGCTGGACCGCATCGCTCCCGTGCATGACAACTATGCGCACAATGCGCGCTGGGGCGACCACAACGGATTCGCGCACCTGCGCAGCGCGCTGATGGGGGCGTCGAAAACATTTCCGGTGAAAGATGGCCGTCTCCACACCGGCACCTGGCAGCAGATCGTGCTGTGCGACTTCGACGACCGCCCCCGCGAGCGGGAGGTCACCGTGACGGTGATCGGAGAAAAATAGAGGAGCTCAGGAGCCCGGGGCCGCGAGGCAGACGAGTTTTCGTGCCGCGGTTGCCACATAGAGCCGTCCTCCGGATTCCAGCGCCGGACCCGTGCGGGGTGCATTACCGAGACATTGCTTCCACAGGAACCGTCCGTTCGCCTCCAGCCCGTAGACGCAGCCGTCGCCTGCGGCGGCGTGGATGATGCCGTCGCGGCTGACCGCCGGAGGCACGTCAACAGGGCCGCCCAGTTTCTGCCGCCAAAGAACCTCGCCGGCCCGGACACAATAGAGGCTTCCGTCCAGTGCACCGATCAACACGCGCCCGTCCGGCAGCGCTGCCACGGCGTCCCCTGGATTTGCCGATAACTGGAGCGACCAATCCAGGCTTCGGCCGGGTCGGACGCCGAGGATTTTGCCCGACGTGGTAGCGACAATCAAGGTGCCGCCCGGCGCCATCACAGGCGGCCCGGCAGGTTCGCCTTCCAGGGCGAGATGCCAGCCGGGGAGCGCCGTGGATTGCAGTGACTGCCCGGAGACAAAGAATGTCCGTCGCAATGAATCTTCGACCGGCGGGAGGGCCGGTGCACGGCCCGGTTTGATCCCTTCCACACTGCCAGAGTGCCCGATGATCGCCAGCCGGCCATCCTTCAGCCGAACCCTGAGCGCTCCCCCTTCCAGAACGTCGAGTTCACCGTCCGGCTGCGAGGGCAGGGATGCTGCCCATAGAGGTTGACCGTCCTCCACCGCGAGCACGCGGCCATCGGAGACCGCAATGTACACACGGCCCAGCCGATCCACAACCGGGCCTGCCACGACGTCTGCCGGCAGCCGGACGCTCCAGGTCTGGATCGCCTGTCGCAGTCCGGGCGCGTCCGACAGTCCATTTCGGAGCAGGTTTCCGCGCCCTGTTGGCCAGGCGGAGTCCGACTGTAACGGCCACTGATCCAAAGCGACGTCCGGTCGCTGCGGCCCTGTCTGTGAACCATCTTCCGCGTGTTGCCGAGATGCTGATGCCGCCGTCTTTTCCTCGCGGGCCGCGGAACCGGGCGTGCTGGCGCCGGGAGCGGAGTCAGGCATTGCGGGCGAGCGGGCTGGGGGCGTGGCGGGGAAAGAGTCGTCGAAGGTTTCCATGCGTCTGCCCGGTTCTGTTGGCAGAGAGGCACGCCGCCCAGGCCTTTCGCGCCAGCTGAGCGAGTGCAGTCCAGCCCAGATCAGAAGGAAGCCCACAACTGCGGCGGCCACCCAAGCACCGGGCTTGAAGGCGAGCGGGGGAACAAAATGCCTGGAGGAGCCAGCGCGAGATTCGGGAAATGGGGGCTTTGCGTCCCGCGGCGTCGCGAGTGGGGATTGCGAAGCGGGCGCCGGCATCGGGGTCGCCGGCTCGTACACGGGCGCCGCATGGGCGGGTTCCGGCGCTGAATGGGAATCCGCCGGCCGGCAGACTGGACATGAGCAGGGGGCAACCGGCTCTGTCCTTTCCACCGGGGCGCCGACAGGCGAGCTCGCCGCGGGCCAATGGTTGAAGAGAGCGTCCACAAAGGCGCAGCAGCTCGGGTAACGATCCGCGGGGTCTTTTGCCAGCCCCCGCAGCAGCGCATCCACGGCCGGTTTTGGCACTCCGGACCGTTCGAGCGGCTCCACGGGCGGCGGCTGGGCCAGGTGGCAGTGCAGAAGCGCGAGCAGATGGTCGGCGTGAAAAGGCAGAACGCCCGCCAGCAGCTCAAAAGCGACCACGGCGAGCGAGTACTGATCGGCAGCGGGCCCGACGCCGTAGCCTTGTCCCTGCTCCGGCGACATGTAGTTGGGGCTGCCCAGGAAGGCCATCGAAGCGGTCATCGAAGGCACGGCCAGCCATTTGGCGATGCCGAAGTCGCACAGCTTGACCCAGCCCCCGGTGCTTACGAGGATGTTGGAGGGTTTCACGTCGCGGTGCAGGACCCTCTGCGAGTGAGCGTAGTCCAGGGCGGCTGCGGCCTGTCGGAGGATGGAGGCTGCCAGCGCCGGCGGGAGCCTGCGCGCGGAGACCAGCCGGTCCAGGGAACAGCCGTGAACCATCTCCATGGCGATAAACAGACTCCCGTCGATGACTCCGGCGTGGTAGACGGTGATGATGTTCGGGTGGGCGAGCACGCCAGCCGTCTGAGCTTCCCGCAGCAGCCGGCGGTGTAGCTCTTCCTGCATTTCCGGGGCGAGAGCCGGATCAGCCAGAACCAGCTTGAGAGCCACGTCCCGGCCGATGACCGTGTCGGTGGCGAGATAGACGACGCCCATTCCGCCGCGGCCCAGCGGCGCGAGGATCCGGTAATGGGCGATCGTCGCCCCCGGTTCAAGAGTCATGCCCTGGCCCGCCGTCGCCATTGCGGCGCCCTGCTACCGCTTCAGCGCCACGACAACGGCAGGGTTTTCGGCTTCCTGGGCCAGAATGGCGCTGCCGCCGGGCGCGCCCCGCACGCGGTGGCTCACGTAGCGGACCAGCTCCCTGGTGGTGATGAAGCGGTCGTGGTCGACATCCGCCATGCCTTCGAGCGCCTCCTTCACCGCTTCGGCAAAGCGGCTGGAGGCCGCCGCCGGATCCAGTTGGGGTCCGGCGGCCGGGGGCGCCACCAGGACCGAGCGGCCCTTCTGCTGCGAAGCCAGCCGCAGCAATTTCGTTCCGAGAAGGTTTGCGCCGTCGAGATTGTCCTGGAGCAGAGGCGAGGCGGAGACCTCGAAGGCCAGCAGGACGTTTCGGGAACGAATCTGCTCGTCCAGCAGCTTTTCCAGTTCACCCAACTCGAGCGCCGTGTCCTCCATTGCGTTGGGCTGGGTGTCGAAGGCGGCCAGATAGAACCGCTCCTGGCGGATGGGGTCCTGCATGCCGCAGCCGCCGAAGTAGACGAGCAGCAGATCATCAGGACGCGCTTCCGCCGCGGCATTTCGCAACGCGTTGCGCAGACCGGCCAGTGTTGCCTGATCGTCTTTGAGGACCAGGACACGGTTAGCGGCGAAACCGCCGCCGGTTTTCAGCGCGGACGCAATCGATTCGGCCTGGGCGCCCTGAGCGCCCGGAGCGCAGAGCAGGGAGGATCTGTGCTGATAGCGGGACACTCCGATCAGGATGGCCATGCGATCGGCGGTGGGGGTGGGCGCTGGCGCGTCACCGGCTCCGCTTACCGGAATGCTCACTCGGGTTCTGTTGCCTCCAACGTCTGCGGCTTCGACGAGAACGTTCCGCTGCCCCCTTTCCACGAGAACCTCCGCTTCAAAGGCGGCCGTGGCGGATTGGTCTGGAAAAGAAACGGCCCGGCCGCCCACCAGCAGGTGCCGAAGGGGCCGCCGCGCCAAGGCCTTCCCGCGGATCCGGACCGAGGCCACAGTGCCGGTTGGGGCCGGCAACGGGCCTGCGGGTTGCTCAATCACAACCTCCGGAGGCGGACCCTCTTCAGGCCCCTGCGTCAGTTCATAGGCGAACCATTCGTTGCGCGCTTCCTCTTTCAGACGGAGGATCCAGTTGCGGTAATAACGGCGCCCATTCACGTCGATGACGGTGATTTCCAGAGCATTGAGGCCCGGCTCCAGACGGATGTCGGGCCGCATCTGGAGGTTCAGTACGACGGACTTGCCCCGCGCCGACGAGCGCACCTGGGTGATGACCGCCGCGCTCTGGAGGTTCAGGCGGGGAAAGATCTTCGCATAGCTGACCCGCGATGCGAGCGGTTCGAGGACGTGAATTACAATCTGGTCCAGGCTTTCAACGGGTAATTCGATCACGCTTCCGCGGAAGCTTTGATCGGGGAACGCGGGAATTTCCAGCTCGAAGCGGTCGGGCGGACCCTGGAGGAGTCCGCCCGCCGCCAACAGAAGCGCCGGCAAGAGTGGGAGCATGGACTGTTCTCCGGTCCCGCTTTACTTGCGCCGCAGAATGGGAACGGGGGCGGCTTTCTTCTTATCGGGAGTGGCTGGAGTGGCCTGCGTCGGAACAACCTGCGGTTGCTGCGGCGCTTCGACAACCGGGGCTGCGACCGGGGCCGGCTGCGGTTCCGGCTTGGCAGCCACTGTGAGGAGACCCGCGTGGGCCGGCAATTCCGGGACCCAGTTGGGCTCGCCCAGGATGGTCAGGTAGTCATAGACGGAATCCAGGTTCGGCGGCAGCAGCGACGCCCCGCGGACCGTGAAGTCGGAGTACCGCAGGTACGAGTTGACGTAAGCCTGAAGCTCTTCGATGATCTGCTTGCGGTCCGCGGCGGACAGGTCCCCCATCAGGTTCAGGGCGCGATGCAGATGTGCGCCGAAATTCAGGCCGCGCGCGTCATACTGGGCGGCCAGGCGGAAGGCCTCATCGGCGGCACGCTTCTCTTCCGGGGTCCGCCCGACTAGCTGCAACACCTTTCCGTAGTAATACTGGGCGGCAGGGTCGTTGCTGCGCAGGGCAACCGCTTCTTCCAGGTTGCTCCTGGCGATGGCGAACATGTCGTAGTAATAGGCCATGATGCCGTTGTCCCGTTTCAGCTCTGCCATCAGATGGCGGAACTGGGGATTGTCCCCCACCAGCATGCCTTTGCTCCGCTTCAGGTCGATCTCCGCCTTGTAGGCCTTCTCGATCAGATCCTTGCAGTTGTCCATGCGCTCGCGGATGCGGCGGCGGTTGCCGATGAAGCCGAGCCCGGCGCGGCTGTCCGCGTTGGTCGTGCGCTCGAGCGCGAGGTAGAGCCGCGGGATTTCGGTGACGTCGTAATTGGCGTTGAGCAGAAAACGGAAGGCTTCGCGGTCTGCCTCGTCCTCCTGAACCTTGTCAAAATTGACATTGCTCATCGGGTTGAGGATGGCGCCGGCGACGAGTCCGGCAGCGAGTCCCGCGGCGGCGCCGTAGGCCGCTCCCGATCCGCTGCGCGAGGAGGCGGCGCCGATGCCGGCTCCGACACCGGCGAGGACCGCGGAAAGCCATGCCGTCTTCACCGCCTGTCTGGCGTTGTATTCCGGTTCGGCCAGCTTGAGCATGGACTTCAGCTTCCAGTGCTCCTTCGTCACGTGCGCCATCTCGTGGGCCAGCACGTAAGCCAGTTGCGCTTCGCTTTCGAGCATCGCCACCAGTCCGGTGGAGACGTAGATGGTGCCCGTGGCCAGCGTGTGCGCTGAGGGAATCGGCGACGGCGTCAGCCGCACGGCAAACAGCTTGTCGGAGTCTTTCGGCGCCAGCCGCTGACCCACAGAGTTCACGTAGTTCTGGGCGGCCAGATTATCGTAGAGGGAGAAGTGACGGCGGAAGCGGTCCTCCTGCACGGCGACGGTGGTGGAGCCGCGCGAGATGTTGGTATTGAAGGCCAATTCCATGTGCCGCCGCATCAGCTCCTCATAATCCTGGTCCACGGCATCGCGGAAGTCCGGGTCATTTTCATACAACTGGAGCGCGAATTGTTTCAGCTTTTCATATTGTTTTTCCTGCCTGGCGGCGGCCTTCTGTTCTTCCTGGCGCCGCTTTTCTTCCCGTTTCTGTTTGTCCTTTTCCTTGTCCGCGGCCTGGCAGGGCGTCAGCGCTGCCGTAAGGCCGAAAGCCAATGCAGTGAGCAGCCATCGCTTCATGGTTCGTTCACTCCTTCGTCACGAGATTCCACAGCCGGAAAATCAGTTCGGTTGTTCTGTCCGACCAGTCCGACGGACACAGGTTCAGCTTTTGTCCCTGAACTGTCTCAATGCGGAAACCGCCCTGGCCCAAGCCGAGCATGCGGTTCCGCCTGAACCCTTTCACCTCGGTCAATGCCAACGAAAATGAGTGGTCCCGCTGCGACGACACGAAGCTGAGCCTGTCTTTCTGGAACGAGAGCCGCCCCTTGCATGTGTCGCTGACCACGCCCCCGGAAAGTATTGCCTTTTCGTGAATGTGATCGACATTCACGCTGGCCTTGCCTCCCAGCAGGATCGCTTCCCGCATCAGCCGGAAGGCGCCCGCTTCGTCTTTCCTGCCATCGAGCAGGCAGATGGCCAGGTTCTCGGCGAGCGAGGCGTCGGAAGGGTCGTTTTCCCAGGCCTCTTCCAGAATGTTGGCTGCCTCGCGGTATCTGCCTTCATCCATCAGCTTCAGACCGCGCTCGATCAGGGCCGCCTGGCGGCCGCGCCCGGGCGGCTGGGACCAGACAGCAGCCGGCTCTGCCAGCGCCAGAAAAATCAAAAAGAAGGCCGCCGGTGGGCCGAAAAAGACGGATTTCATTTCCTGCCTCATCTATCGCATCGACCGATCTGACTTTTCTGTCAAGTCCCCATTTAGGTGAATCCGCCGGAAATTGCTGTAAACCATGGCTGCTAAACTGCCCGACTCATGCCCTTGCGCATTTCCTCGGGAGCACCGGGAAGGTCCGCGCTCCATCCCAATCCATGCGTGAAGGGCCCGGCCGCCTCGCGCCCATCCAAGGCAGGGATGCGCACAACGGGCGCCGGCGCGGCCACAACGGATTGGCGCATCTGTGCGCTGTCAGGGAGCGATTGATCCGTCCGGCTACGGGCGAAGGGGAAGAGGAATCCAAGCGCACAAATTGGGGTGGCCGGCACGGGCAGGCGGCAGCGGGGCCCGTTGTGGACGAGCGCCAGGCTTGAGTTTTGCAACAGTCCGCAGAGGCTGACCGACTGTCGGCCCGGACAAGCGCGTGTGGGGCAAGTGATGGCAGCGCTCCGACTCATCGTCAACGTCACAAGGACTGGCCGCGCATCCAGGTTCAGGCAACTTGGGCAGAATGTCCGGCGTGCCAGGGCGCAGTGACGCGCCCCGTGGGCTTGGGCTCGCCATTGTCTGATGAGAGCGCATACAACCGAGTTCCCGCCCGGGCGGGTATCGCCAGGACTGTGCCGGAGGGCGGCCGCCAGATGATTCTAGGGTGCGGGTGCGGCATCCAAGGCCCCCGGGCGTGGTTTTCGGGAAAGGACTCCAGTGGATGGAGGTTGGCAATTCTCCCTGATTCAGGAGTGGAAAGTGTGGTTTCTGCCATTGCGGGCCGTCGTTATGTTCTTGATTCTGAATATCTCAGAACGGACGACGTGAGGCGCAATAGTATTGACACATTAGGGTGGCCTGAATATACTGAGCTAGAGCCACTGCCGGGGACGGTTTCCCCGTCTGAATCTGCCCCACGCCAGTGGCAAGTTCAATGCGAACAAGGGGTCCAATGAGAGAGACACTCGAAAGCGTTAATCAGTCAGCCAGACGTGCTCCGCGCGGCTGGCTGCAACAGGCCGCCCTGTTGGCACTAGCGGCGCTGTTGCTGTCGGCCCTGGCGGCGCCGGCTTTGGCGCAATACGGCAGCGCGTCCATCAGTGCAACGGTGGTGGACCGCTCCGGCGGCGTGGTGCCGAATGCAAAGGTGGTTCTGAAAAACGAAGAAAGCGGCATCACGCGTGAAACCGTCACAAACTCCAGCGGCGTATTCGTCTTTCCGTCCGTGCCGCCGGGCACCTACACGGTGACCGTCTCGTTCCCGGGTCTCCAGACCCTGGAACGGAAGGGCATCCTGCTGAACCAGGGCGCCACTGTCACGCTGCCCAACCTGGTGCTTGAGGTCGCGGGCACGCGGCAGGAGGTTCAGGTGTCGGCAGAAGCCGAAGTGGTGGTTCCGGTGGACTCTGGCCATGCCAGTCAGACGCTGAACCGCACGATGGTCGAGGACCTGACGATCGTCGGCCGCAATGCCGCCGAGCTGATCAAGATCATGCCGGGCATGGCGATGACGAGCGGCCTTGGCCAGACGATGTGGAACAGCTATGTCACCGCGACCAACTCGGGGCCGATCGGGGCCTTCTCGGCCGCAGGTACGCAGCCCAACGGTGCGATGACGATGACCTCGGACGGCGCCAATCTGCTGGACCCGGGCAACCAGGGCACGCAGACGGCCAACATCAACCAGAACCAGGTGCAGGAAGTCACCGTCCTTACCTCCGCCTACGGCGCTGAGTTTGCCAAGGGGCCGATCACCTTCCAGGCGATCGGCAAGAGCGGCGGCGCGCAGTTCCACGGCAGCGCGTACCTGTACGCGCGGCACGGGGAGTTCAACGCGCTCGACAGCTATCAGAAGAGCCAGGGCATCAAGAAGGAGTCGCCGGATTATCAGGTGGACAAGTTCTTCTACCCTGGCGGCGACCTGGGCGGACCGGTGCTGATTCCCGGAACGAACTTCAACAAGAACCGGGACAAGCTGTTCTTCTACACCGCCTATGAATACATGAAGCAGCAGCCCGTGGGCGAGCTCCGCAGCTACTTCGTCCCCACGGATGAGATGTTGAAGGGCAACTTCAGCCGCGCGTACCTGGACTCGCTCGGGCCGAACTTCGCCAACGCGCGCAGCCAGGCCAACACCTTGCCCGGTGGCAATGCCACGTCGCAGGATGGCGTGCAGTTCCCGGGGGGCATGATTCCGCAGAGCCTGTTCGACAAGGACTCGATGGCCTATCTGAAGTTGTTCCCGAAGCCGAACGTGGATCCCAGAACGAATGCGACGGGTTCCAATTACCAGTTTTTGGCCAACCCGCCACAGGATCGCTGGGAGTACCGCATCCGCGGCGACTACAACATAAGCCAGAACACCAAGCTGTTCTTCAGTTGGAACCACCAGTCCGAACTCCAGCACAACCCGATCGCCATCTGGTGGACCATGCCCAGTTCGCTGCCGTATCCTTCTCCGCAGGATGCGCGGCAGAAGGCAGACGTGCTCAGCGCAAACCTTGTCCATGTGTTCAGCCCGACCCTGACGAACGAGTTCATTTTCGCCAAGGCGCGGTTCCTGAACCCGGTGAAGCTGGTCAATCCGGATGCCGTGAACCCGGACAAGATCGGTTTCACGATGGACGGGTTGTTCAAGAACCCGTTCCTGCCCCAAATCCCGAACACCTACGGTTGGGGCAACTCCGCAGTCGGCTTCGCCACCTACCCCTACGGCGCTCCGTGGCCGGCGGGCGGGGCGAACGCCTTTGGCAAGCTCTCCGATACGCCGAACATCAGCGACAACCTGACCAAGCTGTGGGGCACCCACACGCTGAAGACCGGCTTCTACTGGGACTTTGCCCGCAACAACCAGACCGGCGGCGGCTTTAACATGACCACCCAGGGCGGCGCGGCCTTTGAAAACTGGGGCGCGCGCAGCACGGGCAACCCGCTGGCGGACTGGATCACCGGTCGCATTACGCAGTTCGAACAGATGGAATACGCCCCGGTGACCGACTTCAAGTATTACACCTGGGCGTTTTATGTCAGCGACCAGTGGAAGGCTACCCGCCGGCTGACCCTCACGCTCGGCATGCGCTTTGAGCATCTGGGCAACTGGGTGCCGCTCGGCAACCACCCGGGCCTGGCCGTCTGGGATCCGGCACGGTACGACAATACGTCCAACGCGAAGTCCTGGACCGGCCATGTGTGGAACGCCATCGACAAGTCGATTCCGAAGTCGGGCTGGCCGTCCCGGACGCTGTTCCCCGAGCCGCGCTTCGGCTTCGCCTACGACCTGTTTGGCGACGGCAAGACGGTGCTGCGTGGCGGCGCAGGCCTCTACCGCTATCAGATCGCCTACAACTCGGTCAGCGGCCAAGCCTACAGCGCGCCGCTCGACTACAAGCAATACGGCACGGTCTGGGGATGCTGCGTGGGCTGGCACCAGTTCAAGCAGTACTCGCCCGCCCTTGGCCCCTCGGGTCTCGGCTCTTCAGTGGCGCCGCTCAAGAAGGGTGACGACCGCGTGCCTTATACCTGGACCTACAACTTCACCATTTCCCGCCGCCTGCCGTGGCGGAGCGTGGCGGAGTTCCAGTATCAGGGCAACCGCAGCGAGGACATGCTGATTCGCGGCTCGCTCACCAATCTGAACGCCATTCCGTTCGGGGCTTTCTTCGGTCCGAACCCGAAGACGGGGCAGATCCTGGATCCGTCGTCTTCGGACTTCCCGGTGAACGACTACCGGCCGCTGGCCAACTACAGCGGCGTCGAGCTGATCAGCCACGGCAGCTACTCGCGGTATAACGCGTTTATCGCCACGTGGCAGAAGCAGTCCGGCCGCGTCACATTCACGACGAACTACACCTTCAGCAAGGTGCTCGGCGTGCGTGACAACGTCTCGGACAATGGCGTGAGCTCCGGCACCACGCTGTGGCCCTTCGGTCTGAAGGAAAACTACGGCGTGCTGAGCTGGGACCGCACGCACATCTTCAATGCCGCTTACGTGATCAACCTGCCTGGCGTGTCGACCAAGAACAAGTTCTATGGTGCGGTCGTCAACGGGTGGACCATCAGCGGCATCACGCAGATGCAGAGCGGCGCGCCCATCCAGCCGAACACGGGCGGCACTCTGAACGCCCAGTGGCCGGGCAACTTCACCAACCAGAATCAGCTCGGCACCAATTCCGTCACGCTGGTGCCCAAGGTCATCTGCGACCCGCGGAAGAACCTGCCTGACGGACACTACTTCAACCCGGCCTGCTTTGCTCCTCCGCCAGGCAAGGGGTTGAACGGCGACATCATCTGGCCGTACATCAAGGGGCCGGCGTTTTTCAACAGCGACCTCGCGATGTACAAGACGTTCAACGTCACCGAACGCCAGAAGATCCAGTTCCGCTTCTCGGCCTTCAACTGGCTGAACCACCCGCTGCCGCAGTTTGGCGCCGCGGGCAACCAGGACATCCAGTTGAACTTTGCCGCGCCGAACGGAACCCTCGCACAGACCAACCAGAACAAGATCACCAGCGGCAAACCTCTGTTCACGGTGGGCCGCCGCGTGACCGAGTTTACGCTCAAGTACACCTTCTGAACACGGCTCATTGTTCGCGAGGAAGGGGGACGCCTGCGGGCGTCCCCTTTCTTTTGCTCCAATGGAGAAAAGAATGCATCCGGGCGAGCGGTGGCCGTTCTCTGCGTTTGCGGTTCTGCTGGCAGCCGTGTGGAGTCTGGCCGGGGCCGGCCAGAACCCTATGCCGGCGGCCATCCGCTTCGAACCATCCACCATCCCGTTCCGCCTCGAACACGGCGAGGTAAGGCCCCGGCGGGTGCCGGCCACGATGGCTGGCGGAATTGCCGTCTTCGACTACAACCGCGACGGCCGTCCCGACATCTTCTTTACGAACGGCGCCAATCTCGAAACCCTGCGCAAGGACGATCCGAAGTACCGGAACCGGCTCTTTCGAAACGAGGGCGGCGGCCGGTTTGCCGATGTTACCGCTGCTGCCGGGCTGGAGGGAGAGTGGTACAGCCACTGCGCCGCCGTGGGCGATTATGACAACGACGGCTGGCCCGACCTCTTCGTGGGCGGCGTCCACCAACGGACCCTGTACCACAACAACGGCGATGGAACATTTACGGACGTCACCAGGAAGGCCGGCATCACGAACGAGCCCGACCCGGAGTTCGGCCCCTTGTGGGCCATCGGTGCGGTCTGGTTCGACGCCAACCAGGACGGGCTGCTCGACCTCTTCGTGGTGAACTACCTCCAGTGGGACTTCAGGATCGAGCCGCTGTGCGAGTACAAGGGCGAAAGCGATTATTGCAGCCCGCGGATGTACAAGGGCACGCCGAATCAGCTCTACCTGAACCGCGGCGGCGGAAAATTCGAGGACGTTTCCGGCGCCTGGGGAATCCGGGCGAAAATCGGCAAAGGCATGGGCGGGGCCATGGCGGATTACGACGGCGACGGCCGACCGGACATTTTTGTGACGAACGACTATCTTTATAATTTTCTTTTCCACCATCGCGGCGATCATTTCGAGGAAGTTGCGTTTCAATCCGGCGTTGCCTTGCCAGAAGACGGCCTGTTTATTTCCGGAATGGGCACCGATTTTCGGGACTTCGATAATGACGGAGTTCCGGACATTGTCTTCGCGGCGCTCCAGCGTCAGACCTTTCCCCTGTTCCGCGGACTGGGGGCGAAGGGATTCACCGAGGTGACGTCATCGACGGGCCTGCGCGAGCTCGCCATGCAGATGGCCGGATTCGGAGTGGGCCTGGTGGACTTCGACAACGACGGCTGGAAGGACCTTTTCGTCTCGCGCGGCGATGTGCTGGCGCGCCCGTTGCCGGGCAATGTCGTCGAGCAGCACAACACGGTGTTCCGCAATCTCGGCCGCAGAGGCGGCTGGCAGGCGCTGACCGGAGAGGCCGGTCTCGATGCTGCCCCCCCGGCGCGCCACCGCGGTCTTGCCTTTGGCGACTTCGATGGCGACGGGCGCGTGGACGTGGCGGTCTCCGCCCTTGCGGCGCCGGCGGAAATCTGGCTGAACCGTTCGCCTGCGGCGGGTCACTGGCTGGCGTTGGAGCTGGAAGGGGTGAAGAGCAACCGCGATGGGATCGGGGCAGTGATCCGTGTGGACACGCCGGCCGGCCCGCAATGGAACCACATGACCACGAGCCTCGGCTATGCCTCTTCGAGCTACGGGCCGGTGCGCTTTGGTCTGGGGGCTCACACGAAGGCGGACCGGGTGGAGATCCGCTGGCCATCGGGCAAGAGCCAGGTGCTTGAAAACGTTCCGGCGGACCGCGTGATGAAGGTCCGGGAGGCGGAGTAGACTGTTCCGGAGCAGGCGTCAGGCGGGACAGGATCCGGCTGCGGTTTGACGGGGTAGGGCGTGTGAGGCTTTGCGCCAGAGGATCCATGCTCGCGGCCGCGGCAGGCGCGAGTCAGGAATCCTCCCACTGCTCTTCGAGCATTTTTGTGTATTCCGCCGAAGCATAGAGCTCGAAGCGGAACTGTTCCGGGGGCAGGGCGGGGAACGGCGCAATGGCCTGCCGCGCGGCCCACATCTGGTCGGCGTAGCGGTAATAGTGGCGGATGAAGCCCGGAGTGACCACCTCGAACCCGGGCGGCTCGGCAAAGACGGCGTTGAGGCCGAGGGCGCGGGAGAAGATGGAGCGGTAGTCGGAGACGCCCCAACGGGCAAGCTTGGCGCGTACATTCTCCGGCGGGTGCTCGACCAGCAGGTGGGCGAAGCTGGCCTGGGAGAGGCCGGCGGCGCTCAGGTGAGGGTCGAGGGAGGCCGTTTCCATGCACTGGCCGAGCCAGCGTTCGAGGTCCCGGCCCACGTAGAAGAGCATCTTGACTTCGGTGAGCCGGCCGGCCAGCAACCGCCGCAGAAGCTCGTCTTCGGTGTGGCCGCTCATCGGGAGAATGCCTTCCAGCATGAGATGGGCCCGGCTGCTCTCGACGAGCTGGTCCGGCCCGGCCGGATCCGAGAACGGGTGCAGAATGACGGGCGGAAGCTCCCAGACGACATCGGCCGGCAGTTTCGCTTGTGCCATGCTCATTTTTCTCATCGGCAGAAGGCGCCGCGGGCGTTAGCCGCGGTGTCAGCGCATCTGGCTGCGGCTGCGCAGCGTGGCCTGCGCTTCGCGCACCTCCGAGCCACGCCTGTATTTCAGCTTCACCGTGTCGCCCGGTTTCTTCGTCCGCAGCACATAGGTGAAGTCATAGAGGTTCGAGATCGGCTTGCCGTCGAATTCCACGATCACATCGCCGGCGCGAAGCCCGGCCTCTTCCGCCGGCGAGCCCTTCATGACGTCCGAAAGCCGGAAACCGTCTTTCGACTCGCCCATGTCGGGGACGGAGCCGAACCAGGCGCCTGAGCCGGAGCTGGCGGCCATGACGGGCTGCTGAGGCATCTGCACCTTCACATACTGCGGGCGCGTGTCGGCCGCGGCGAGCTTCTCGGTGACCCGCGCGACAACCTCCAGCAGCTGCGCGGCCGCCTCGGCGTTGATCTTGTCCCAGGTGTCGGATGGCTTGTGGTAGTCGGCGTGGAGGCCGGAAAAGAAAAACAGCACCGGCACCTGACGGTTGACGAAGGAGAAGTGGTCGCTGGAGCCGTAACCGCCCTGATCGGAAAAGTCGAATTTCAGCGGCGAGCCGGCCATTGCCTGCTCAAGCGTCCGTCTGAGCGAGTCGCCCGTGCCCGTGCCGCCGACATAGACGCGCTGATTCTGGATGCGGCCAATCATGTCCATGTTGATCATCGCCACCGCCTTTTCGAGCGGCAGCAGCGGGTGGTTCACGTAGTAATTTGACCCCAGCAGTCCGAGCTCCTCGCCGGAGAAGGCCAGAAACAGAATGCCGCGTTTCTGTTTTGGGCGCCCGGCGAAGTAAGCGGCCAGTTCAAGCAGTCCGGCCGTGCCGCTCGAGTTGTCGTCGGCGCCGTGGTGGATCGCCCTGCCGGCCAGGTCCGGCGCCAGCGAGTTCTGCTCGCCGAGGCCCAGGTGGTCGAAGTGCGCGCCGAGAATCACATATTCATCGGTCTCGCCAGGGAGATAGGCAGCCACGTTCGGCGTGAGGCGCTGCTGACGCACGACGTCGGCCGCCAGTTCCACCCGCAGGCCGGGAATCGGCAATGGCTTCGGCCGGAGCGTCCGGTCGGTCTCCTCGATCCACTGCTTCAGACTGACGCCGGCCCGCTGGAGCCATCGCCCGGCCACTGCGGCGCGTACCTGGACGAAAGGGATGCCGGCGGCGGTTGGGCCGGCGCTCGAGGAAAAGCGGTCCAGACGGTCCTCGTCGCCCTGATGGTTCGGCAGGTCGTTGACGAAGAGCACCGCGGCCGCGCCGTGGAATTTCGCGTTTACGGCCTTGTTCTGGACCTGCGCGTGCGAAGTGAAGGCGCGGCCGGCAAAGGGGCTTTTTTCGTCGAATTCCTGCGGTTCGTGGCGTAAAATGAGGACAATTTTTCCCTTTACGTCGGCGCCGGCATAGTCGTCATAGCCGTATTCCGGCGCGGTGATGCCGTAACCGGCAAAGACAACCTCTCCCGACGCTGCGCCGCTGGCGGAAAAATTCATCGGCTGGAAATCCTGGCCCGGCAAAAGGCTGCGCGACTTTCCCCCGTCTTCCGATTCGGCCAGCCGGTTGTTCTTGCCGATTTTCGCTCCTACAGTCACCTGAAAACGCTGGAAGTAATCACGCTGTCCTGGCGCCGGACCGATGCCCAGGCGGCGGAACCGGCCGGCAATCCAGCGGGCCGCCCGGTCGAGCTCGGGCGTGCCCGTAAGCCGTCCGCGCATTGAGTCCGAGGCGAGGAAGCGCACGCTTTCGCGGTAGCTTTCGGGCGTGATCGCGCCAGGGCGCAGCGCGGCGGCGCCGAGAGTGGCGGCAAGGATGAAAGAAAGGAAAATTCTTCTGTTCATGGTTCTACTTTCCCGGAACCGGAAGGGTCAGCGTGCAGCAGGAGGCGTCCGCTTTTTTCGCAAACTCAAGCTCCAGATCGAGGATCGCCTTGAGCTGGGGCCACGGAACGTTTCCGGTGAGCGCGCGCCCGTTGACGAACAGCGTCGGCGTGGACTGGATGCGAAGGGCGCGCGCCTCCGCCAGGCCGGCGGCCACTTCCGCGGCCGGCTGTGGACTGTCCAGGCAGGAGAGAAATGATGCCTCATCCGCTCCGGCGGTTTTCGCCCATTCCGTCACTTTTGCGCGGAAATTGTCTGGCTTGATTTCCGGCTGATTGGCAAAAATCCAGTCATGATATTTCCAGAACAGCTCGTTGGACTGACGGAAAGCGCAGCGGCCGGCGACGGCGGCGGTTTTCGCCCAGGGGTGGATCTGCTCGAGCGGCAGATCGCGGAAGACGAGCCGGAACTGGCCGGCGAAGGCTTTGGGGAGATTCTCGCGCAGGGAGCGTGCCTCCTCGCGGCAGAAACTGCACTGGAAATCGCTGAAAACGACAAGCTGGAGCGGCGCGCCCGCCGGTCCTATGGAGGGCTGTCCCTCCGTGCGGAGCCGTGCGTGCTCGTCCGCATAGGGCGGCCGGTCCGTGCGGAACAGTGAGCCGCGCATCAGATGCGAGCCGTCGGCGGTGACATAAAAAAGCTCTTCCTGGCTGGCCTGCTGGAAGCTGCCGGTGACACGGAGTTCGAGCAGGCCGGGAATGGGCGAGGGAACGGGCTGGGAGAGTTTCACCTGGATCTGCGGACCCCACAGGAACAGGTGCCGGATGAATTGCTCCAGCCGGGCGGTGTCGAGCTTCGAAGCCGGCGCCTGGGCGGCGGCGCCCGCGCCCATCAGGAGCACCCATGCGGCTGCGGCCGCTACTGGTCTCATTCTTTCATTGTAGCGGGGGCTCCCGCGGCGGCCTGCAAGCGGCCCGAGCCCGGAAGCCGGAAACGAAACGGGCGCCCCCGCCGGGGGCGCCCGTTTGCCGGCCGAGGCCGGGCTCAATCCATTTCCTTGGCCCGCTTCTTGCGGTTGCGCTTGCGCGCCAACGCCTGCTTGAGGCGGCGCTTCTCACCCGGCTTCATGTAGTAGGAGTGTTTCTTGATCTCCTTGATGATGTCCTCCTGCTGCACCTTGCGCTTGAAGCGGCGCAGGGCGCTTTCGAGGGTTTCCCCCTCCTGGACGATCACTTCCGCCATGGCTTGAATCACCTCCTCTCCGGCGCGGCGGCGCCCGGAAATTTCAGGATAGCGCAGAGGAATCGCTCATTGGAACCATCGGGGCGGGCCGGAGCAGACTCCTCCACATGAAGTGGCCCCCATTGTCAAGACCATTTTTCGGGTCCAATAAGTTATGGACCAGCGGGTCTGATTTCCTCGGGGCGGCCGGAGCCGCCCCCGCCATTCCGGCGCTTGAATCGGCGCTCGGGTCGCACCTCTGCGTTGCCCTATCCTCCGCTCAAGTGCCTTCATTGTAGTCGATCCAATCTGGCCCCAAAGCGCTAAACCTCGGGGGTTTGGGGGCAGCGCCCCCAGCTTCCGCGATGCCTCCTTCCTCCTGGTTGATCGACTCCTCATGTCAAGTACAGTCCCGCCGGCGTCCGGTAGCCCGGACTTTGGTGGGGCCGCTGGTGGTTGTAGAACTGGAACCAGGCGCCGATCCCGGCCTCCGCCTCCGGCACCCGCGCGTAGTCGCGCAGGTACACTTCCTCGTACTTCAGCGAGCGCCACAACCGCTCGATGAAGATGTTGTCCAGACAACGGCCGCGCCCATCCATGCTCACCGCGATACCATGCCTTTCCAACTCACCCGTGAATTTCTCGCTGGTGAACTGCGAGCCTTGATCGCTGTTGAAGATCTCCGGCCGCCCTCGGCGCAGAGCCCGCTTCAGCGCTTCCAGGCAGAAGCTCAACTCCATCGTCACCGACAGCGCCCAACTCAGCACGAACCGGCTGAACCAGTCCATCACCGCCACCAGGTAGACAAACCCCGCGGCCATCCGAATGTAGGTGATGTCCGTACTCCACACCTGGTTGACTCGCCTCACCTCGACCCCTTCCAGCAGGTAGGGGTAGGTCTTGTGCCCTTCGCCGGGCTGGCTTAGCTTCGGCTTCGGATAGACGGCCGCAATCCCCATTACTTCCATTGGCCGGCTGACCCGCTTCCGGTTCACCTGGTAACCCTGCTCCCGCAGCCACACCGTCATGCGCCGGCTTCCGTAGAACGGCCGCCGCGTGTACTGCTCGTCGATCAGGCGCATCAGCATGAGGTTGTCTTCGCTCTCGGCTGCCGGCTGGTAGTACAGGCTGGACCGATTTACCCCGAGCAGCTCGCATTGTCGCCGCAGGCTGATCTCGGCATGGTCTGGTTCCACCAGCCGGCGCCGCTCCTCACTCGAGCAGACCCACTTTTTTTTTCAGCCAGTCCAACTCCACCTTCAACCGGCCGATCTCCTCGTACAGCGCCTCTTTCTCCACGTCGCCGTCGCGCGGCCTTCGCTTCCGCCCATCCACGAACAGCTCCGGCAGTTGCTCCAGCGCGGTCTTCCGCCACTGCCCGATCTGCACCGGATGCACATGAAACTGGGAAGCCAACTGGTTCAGCGTCCGCTCGCCGCGGATCGCCTCCATCGCCACCCGTGCCTTGAACTTCGGACTGTACTGCTTTCGCGTCGTCGTCATCGCTGCTCCTTTGCGTCTACGACTCCGCCAAATCTTAACTTATTGGGTGGTCCAAAAATCGGGGTCCATTATAGTCAGTTATTGCGGGCGGCTCAGGTGTCTCAGTCATGTTGGAACAGTGGGGCCTTCCTTGAGGCCCTGTGCTGCCTCAGGGGTGTTGGAGAGATTCCCCCGTCGGTGATAAAGCTCCCATCGGCGCCGGCGATCAGACCCTGCGATGAGCCCGCGCTTGGGGGCGGAAGGCGTCTGGGCCAGAGCTCACGCGATAGACCCGTCAGGGCCGGGCCCATGCGCCGAAGGCCAGCCTGAGGGGCAGGCGCGCCGCCGCAGGCATCGTTCCTGCGGAAAGGGCCGGCCTCGTCTTCCTTCGGTGCCATGATTACTGGCCTGACAGCCGCGGCTCGCGCGAGGTCGAACAGGGCCCGATCCGGCCCTTCCCACCGGAGCGAGGATCTGATAAACAGACACTGAAGTCCGATGTTTGAAAGGAGATGCCGATGTCTTCCAGACTTGTGAAAATCGGTGGACCATCGCGCCGGTCCTTTTTGCAGGCCTGCTCGGGATGCGCGGCGTGGCTCGCGGGCGGGTGCGCGGGTGCGGCGGCAGCAACGTGCGCTGCGCTTTTACCGAAAGAGAAGGCGAGGGTGCGGCTGGTATTCGTGCACCCGGATCCGAAGATCGAGGGGTGGCCGTATCAGGGATACGATTACGCGGCCCGCAAGAAGATGCTGCTCGGGCGGCTGGAGCGCGGCTGCCCCGAGGTCGAGATGCTTCCCGTAACCATGACGTGGGTCGAGGAAGCCGAAAAGATGCTCGCCGCTGATGCAGGGCAGGGAATCGACGGCTACGCTGTCTACATCCTCGGCATCCCTTCGAATGCTTCCCGCGCGATTGCGATGAGCGGACGTCCCACCGTGCTGATCGACGACCCGTTTGGAGGAACGGGAGCTTTTCTCGGCCACTACGGGCCAGCCCGCCGTGCGGGCAAGCCGGTGACGGGCGTCTCCTCCTCGCGCGCCGAGGACGTCTGTGAAGCGATCAACACGTTCGCGGCGATCCGGAAGATGAAGGCATCGAAGATCCTCGTCGTCACGCCGCGCGACATGCAGAAGAACATCGACGCGATCCAGGCATATCTTGGCTGCACGGTCGTCCAGGTGCCGGCCGAGGAACTGAACGCGGCCTGGAAGGCGGCCGACCGCAAGGCC
Organism: Bryobacteraceae bacterium; assembly: GCA_049969655.1. Lineage (GTDB taxonomy): Bacteria > Acidobacteriota > Terriglobia > Bryobacterales > Bryobacteraceae > JANWVO01. The sequence continues at coordinate 116,847 of JBMFOK010000008.1, read as the reverse complement.
GCCGAAGAGCAGTCCCGGGCCTGGATCCGGCGCGCGGACCGGGTGGTGGAGCCGAAGCCCGAAGAGATCCGCAACAGCGCGGCAATGTACCTGGGCATGGCGTCGCTGCTTGAGAAGCACGGGGCGCAGGCCATTGCCGTGGATTGCCTCGAACTCTTCTACAAGCAGAAAATGTTCGCCTACCCCTGCCTTGGCTTCTTCCAACTGAACAACGACGGACTCGTCGGCGCCTGCGAGGCCGATCTGACCAGCGCCTCCACCATGCTGCTGATGCGGTATCTCACCGGCCGGCCGGGCTACATCTCGGATCCGGTGATCGACACGGCGAAAAACCAGATCATTTATGCGCACTGCGTGGCGCCGTCGAAGGTGTATGGCCCTGAAGGGCCCGAATGCGCCTACGAAATCCGGGACCACAGCGAAGACCGCAAGGGCGCAGCCATCCGGTCATTGTTGCCGCTGCATGAGACGCTCTCGACGCTCGAATTCGTCTCCTACGCGAAGACCGTGGTCTTCCATCAGAGCCGCGCCGTGGACAATCTCGAGGAAGATCGCGCCTGCCGCACCAAGCTCGTCGCCGACGTGCGCGACGCGCGGCGGCTGATGGAAGGCTGGGACTTCGGCTGGCACCGCGTCACCGTCTACGGCGACTGGAAGACGCGCGTGCAGCACGCGGCGGCGCTGCTCGGCTGGAAGTTTATCGAAGAAGGTTAGGCGGCGTTATTTCTTCCAGCAGGTGACGGTGATCTCGATGCGCGCCGGTCCGACGAGCTGCACGCCGCCAACGGTGGTGCGCGCCGGGCGCGGCTCGGGGAAGTAGGTCATGTAGACCTTGTTCATGCGGTCGAAGAGCTGGATGTCGGTCAGATGCACCTGCACGGAGACGGCGTCGGCGAACGTGTAGCCCGCCCTGTCGAGCACGGCTTTCACGTTCTCGAGCGTCTGCTTCACCTCGTCCTCAAACGACTCCGGGTATTTGCCGTCCCTGTCCCGGCCCACCTGCCCGGCGACGAACAGGAAGTTTCCGGCAACGATGCCGGGCGTGTAGGGGCCGGCTACTTTGGCCCCATCGGGCACGACTGGCTTTTTCTGCGCCATCAGCGCGACCGGCGCGGCGGCGAGCGTCAGGAGAACAATCAGGGTCCGCATGGCTACGATGATATCCGTTCGCAGGCGAAGGCCGGGGCCAGACCCGGCGGCTGACTCGGCCCCAGAACTACGGCCTCTGCGCCGCCGGACTCGCGGCGACGTTGTGACAGGCGGCCATGCGCCACCCGCCGTCCTGCCCGATGAGAATCCAGAGCAGGCGGGTGTGCGACGCGCTATCCTGCGTCGGGGCGATGCCTGCCGGCAGGGCCCGAAGGCCCATCGGCCGCACGGCTCTCTCTAACAGGGCCACATCCGGCGCCAGGAATTGCAGCCGTATCGTCTCTTGCCCGAACGGGCTGCCGCGCGGAAGATCCCGCCGAAGATCTCCACGCGGCGCTCCAGAAATTCGCCCCTGCCGGTTCGCGTCTGGCTGGGGCGTTGCTCGAAAGCCTCGGCCCGGAAGTGGAGGCCATTATCGAGTCCGCGCGGCGGGAAGAGGATGAGGCCGGGGCCCTGCGGCGGGTGGTGGGGGCATTCAAAAGCTGGCAGTGAACCATGGGGCCCTGCTGCGGTCGATCCTGCGGCTGAGTCTCGACTGCAAGCCGGGCGAGGGAACTCCGGTGCGCGGCCGCCGCCGGTTGGACTGGATCGAGAGCGCGCTGAAGACCGGAAAGTCCCGGTTGTCCCGGCGCGCGTATGAGCGGCTGATGTCGGCGCTGACGCTCACGCTGGGGGGCGAAGCCGTGGTCATTCTGCACGATATCCGGGGTCTGGACGCGAAGCAGTCCGTTGAAATTTGCCAGTGGACCGCCGGAGCGGTGCTGGAGGCGGCGCTGCGCGACGGACGGGGGAGCGGAAAACGATAGCCGGCGTGGCCGGCCCTCCGTGGAGGGGCCGCGCCGCAATTAAACTGGTATTTCGGATCTCTCATGGCGCTCCCGACGCCGGGCACGGACATCGAACAGAAAGACCAGGAAAGGCACGAGCCGCTCTGGCACGTGGTGCTGCTCGACGATGACGACCACACCTACGACTACGTCATCGAGATGCTGTGCAGCCTGTTTTTCAAGACCGTGGACGAGGCGCTGCGCCACGCGATTGAAGTGGACACGACTGGCCGGACCATTGTGATGACATGCGAGCGCAGCGCGGCCGAGTTCGCGCGCGACCAGATCCACGCCTACGGGGCCGATCCGCGGCTGCCGCGGTCCAGGGGGTCGATGACGGCGGTGCTGGAACCGGCAGAGTAATCCAAGGCCGCGGCAGCGCCACCACTCACGCCCGGCGGGCGTGCGGCCGCGGCGAGGGTACGAGCGCCTGCCAGTGGCGCGCGACCGCCTCGACCAGCGCGGGCATGGCCGCGGCCACCTCCGCCGATGGCGTCGAGGCCCATTCGAAATCTCCGCCCTCGAGGCCGAACAATATCAGCGACTCGGGCAGGCAATGGAGCGAAGCGCCCAGCCTCACGGCCTGCGCCAGACCCGGGCCGCGGAGCGAGGACCGTGCCGCTTCCGGCCGGAAGCCAGGCTCGCCGAGCGCCATGCGGTGCAGCGTTCCGGGCGGGGCGCCGGTGACGAGCGCATCCACCACGATCACATGGCGCGCTTCGCGCCAGGCCTCCAGCAGCTCGCTGGCGTTGCCGGCGAGAATCACCGCGGGGATCCGGCGTTCTTCGAGCGCGGCGGCGCACAGCGGGCCGACGGCGTCATCGCCCCAGTCCATGCGGCCGCAACAGAGGATGCGGGCGTGATAGGTGCGGCCGGCTCTGGCACGGCTGGCACGCATGGGTCTCCGACAATCTCATCACGGCCCGGAGCCCGATTCAAGCCACCCGAGCGGTTGCGGCGAGTCCTGATTCTCCCGAGCCCCGGGAGTGCCGGCCGACCCGGGCGCGTTACCAGCGCGGCACGGCGGCCATGCCGCCCATCTCCTCCATCAGGCGCCGCTCGGCTTCGCCGCGCACAAACTCGAGGTCGGCGCCGTAGTCACCGGCAAGCGTCCAGACGTGGTCGCGCAGGGCCACCTCCTCCGGCCGGGCGCAGAGCTCGGCGGCGGTTTCGCGCGAGGCGGCCACGAAGCCGTCCTGCGGGCAGCGCCACACTTTCAGATCCATGGCCCAGGGCAGCACCCAGAGCTGCACGCGGCCCATCTGGAGGGCGTTCAGCACCGCATCAGCGCCCCACAGGCCGGGCCGCTCGCGGATCTCATCGAGCAGTTTCATCTCGCCGCGCCGTTCGGCCTCAAGGAGAACCGGCTCCAGATGGCGCCAGACCGCGGTCGGCGAGGCCTGCTGGGCCTCCGGCCAGAGCGGAACGCGGGCGGCCACGCGGTCCACGATGCGGCGGCTCAGGAAAGTCTCAAAGTGGCAGGTTTGCCAGTGTTCGCCCGCAAGCACCAGGCGTTGGATGGCGAGGCGGTCGGCCGTTTGTTCGAGCAGGCGCGCCAGAGTCGAATAGAGCCGGTGCAGCCAGGCGCCGGTGCGGGCCGCGGCCCGGTCGCGGGGAGAAAGCTTCTCAAACCGCCCGCCTGGCCGCAGCGAACGGGCGCGCAATTCCTCGGAAATGTTCCGGCTTGCCTCTTCCAGTTCTTTCCAGTCCGCGGCAGAAATTTCCGGAAATACTTCTTCGCCTTCGCGGATTTCTCCGAGAAAAACCTCAAAAAAGCGCCAGCGGGCGCCGCAAAGGAGGAGGATGCCAGCCCGTTCGTATTCATCCACGGCGAACCACAGGGGCGTCACGTAGGGGGCGCCGTAGCGGGCCTCGACGCGGCCCCGCGCCAGGTCCACGACCGGCAGATCCACCTGAAGGTCCAGCCGCTCGATGTGAAGGCGGCCGCCGGAATTGCGGTGAGCGAACAGCGCGAGCGTGCGCGCCTCGGGCCGGTCCGCTTCGAGCAGCGCCATCACCTGGTCGTAGAGCGGCTCGTCGCGCCGGCCCTGCCGGTCGCGGATTTCCGGCATTTCCTTTAGTGCATTTTTGACTCTTTTCACCCAGGCGCGGCCGGCATTTTCCGGTTTTCCCGGGTGAACGTCGGCATAAATGCTCAATACATGATCCTGGGCTGCGCCCAGCCACTCCCTCAATGCGTGGAGCTGTTTTTCAACGGCAAGCACGTGATATTTCTCCCGATTCCAGAGTAGCAGCGGGAGCGGGCGGCGCGCTAGCGGGCGAGCTCGGCGGTGAGTTTTGCGCCGCCCATCTGCGGCAGCGAGGCTTCCAGCTTCACCGGGCGGCGCTGCTGCTTTGCCACAAACAGCACCTGCCGGCCGGGCGAGCCGTCGGCCGGCTCGAGTTCGACCCGCCAGCAGTCGAACGTGCCGGCGGGCACCGTGACCGCCTCCGTTCCGGTGACCTTCAGCGAATACAATCTCGTCTTCTGCGTCTGGAGATCCAGCGTGCGGTAGGCGCCCGAATAGTGTTCCCCAAGCGGCAGCGCCGCCAGCACGAGCAGGGACCCGGCGCCGTCGGCAAAGATCGGCCCGTCGAGCGCCACGTCGATGGGCCGCTGTTGCCCGCCGAAGTTCATCGTGCCGCGAGCCCGGCCGTTGTCGATCTTCACTTCCATGGAGACGGGGCCCTGTTTCACGGTGCGTTCCTTCAGCGTAAAGGTCTTCGCATCGAGCAGCGCCGTGTCCGTGGCCTCGCCCATCGGGGTCTTCATCGTGTCGGTGGCGCGCCAGCCTTCGGGGGTCTGCTCCATGGCGGTGCTCAGCTCGATCGGAATCGTCTGGCCGCCGGCCTCGATCTTCGCCTGGAAGACATGCGGCTGCGCCGACGGCGGGCCGGCGGGCGAGGGCAGGGTGGCGGAAGGCGCGGGCATCTGGGGCAGCTTCACCGTGGCCGGGTCCACGGTGAGCTCTTTCAGGCGCTTTTCCACGTCCGGCGGCATGGATTCCTGATAGCGCCCGCCCAGGTATTTCGCCAGGAATTTCTCCACCGCGGCGATCATCGCCAGATTATTGATCGGGCGCGCAAAGCCGTGGCCTTCGTCGTCAGCCACCAGATATTCCACCGGGAATTTCCGGTCCCGCAGGGCGATGACGATCTGGTCGGATTCGCGCTTCTTCACGCGCGGATCGTTGGCGCCCTGGACGACCATCAGCGGAGTGCGGATCCTGTCTGCCGAAAACAGCGGCGATTGCCGCATCAGCTGCGCCTTGCCTTCCGGCGTGTTCGGGTCGCCCATGCGTTCGTAAAACATCCGGCGGACGGGCTCCCAGTATGGCGGGATCGAGTCCAGCAGGGTGATCAGGTTGGACGGAGCGACGATGGCGACCGCCGCGGCGTACAGGTCTGGCGTGAAGGCCACGCCGGCCAGCGTGGCGTAGCCGCCGTAACTGCCGCCGAGGATGCCCACGCGCCTGGGGTCGGCAATGCCCTGCGCGGCCAGGTGCTTCACGCCCCAGGTGATGTCGTCCTGCATCTTTTCGCCCCACTGCCGGTTTCCGGCGTTGAGGAAGCGCTCGCCGTAGCCGGTGGAGCCGCGGAAATTCGGCGACAGCACCGCATAGCCGCGGTTGGCCAGGAACTGGTGCAGGGTGTGGTAGCCCCACACGTCGCGGGCCCACGGGCCTCCGTGCGGCACCACAATCAGCGGCAGATTCTTCGGCTCGACGCCTTTGGGGAGCGTCAGGAATGCGGGGATCTCGAGGCCATCGGAAGACCGGTAGCGAATCGCTTTCATGGACGCGAGCGCCTCGCGCGGGAGCTTTTCACGGATGCGGTATTGGAGCGTAAGCTGGCGCGCCTTGCGGTCGAAGAGGTACGTCTCGCCCGGCTCGGTGTCCCGCGAGGCCGAAAGGATCCAGCGCGTCTCGTCCGCGGTGCGCGAACCGAACCCGATCCGGTAGCCGGGCAGTCGCGCCTGCAACCAGCGGTAGTCGGCTTCAAAGGCTTTGTCCTTCCAATAAATGCGCTCCCGGTCGTCCTCGTAGATGGTGGCCACCAGCCGGTTGGTGACCTCGGAGAAAATGGCCCCCGAGAAATCCACGCGGTTCAGCGGATCCTTTTCGACCAGGGTGACCGCGCCCGTGGCCGGATCCATCAGCATGAGCTGGATGAGATCCGGCTCGCCGGCATTGGTCATGAAATAGAGCTTCGAGTTGGTCTCATCAAAGCGGATCGGTTCGCAGGTTTCGAGCACGGAACAGGAATAGATTTTCGTCAGGCCCTTTTCGTCCACGCGCAGGAACTCCGTGTCGCCATTCTCGGCCGAGCGGGTGGCGATGCGCGGCTGCGCCCTGTGATCGAACACCCAGCCGGTGATGCGGTCCGTGTTGCGGCGCAGCAGGGTCTTTTCGCCGGTGGCGAGGTTCAGCCGGTAGAGGTCGTGCCAGGCGGGGTCGCGGTCGTTCAGCCCGATGTAGATGTGCGCCGGGTCGGACTTCGGCACCTCGTAAATCATCGTGCGCGCTCCCTTCGCGTTGGACAGGTTGCGCGATGGCGGCACCGCGGCGCCCGGCGGGGGCGGCTCGGATGGACTCACAGCATAAACGTTGAAGTTCTCATCCCCATCCTGATCTTTGACGTAGAGGATGAACTTCGAGTCGCGAGACCAGAAGTAGGCGGGGATGGGGCGCTTCGTCTCCGCCGTGAGGGGGCGTGCGGCCGAGAACGGCTCGCCCGCCCTCTTCACCCAGATGTTGCGTGCGCCCTGATAGGGCTTGAGGAACGACACATACTGGCCATCCGGCGAGATCTGCGCGCCGGAGATCTCAACCTCGCCGAAGAACAGGTCGCGGTCGATGAGCGGGGGCAGCTCCCCCCGCAGCGGCGGCAGGGAAGCCGGCAGCAGCAAAGCGAACAGGACGTGACGCAGGGCCACAGGCATCTCCTTATCGTGAGCAGGCAGCTCAACAGGGATACGCCGCCGACCGCCGCTTTGTTCCACCATGCAGCGGAAAGAATTCCGCCCGGAAGGTGTCGGTGGTGCTTGAGGGCAGAGCGTCAGCCGTTGCTGCGTCCGCCGGGGCCGGGCACGGCCCGGGCAGCAGCCAGCGCCGCATGAATCTCCCGCGCCGCGCGCATGCCTTCGGCTACGGCCTCGACGACCGTGGCGCCGCCGTTGACAACGTCGCCGGCGGCCCAGACGTGCTCGCGCGAAGTCATCAGCGTGCCGGGCCTCGTCCAGATGGTTCCCTTTTCGGTGAACTTTACCCCCGCAAGCGCCTGACGGACAGTCTCATCCACGCTTTGCCCGATGGCCTCCACGGCCACTTCGCACGGCATCACATGCTCGGTCCCGGCAATGGGCACGGGGCGGCGCCGTCCGCTTGCGTCGGGCTCCGCAAGGCGCGTGCGAACGACGCGGACGCCCGTGAGGCGGCCGTCCCCGTTCGAAACATAATCGAGTGGTTGTGTCAGTACGAGGAAATGGATGCCGGCGCGCACCGCCGCATCCCGCTCCTCCGGCCAGGCGGGCATCTCGGCGAAAGAGCGGCGATAGACGATGTAGACGTCCGCCGCGCCGGCGCGCAACGCTGAGAGGGCCGCGTCGATGGCCGTGTTGCCGCCGCCAAGCACGGCCACTGCCCCCTGCACGCGCTGGCCGCCGTGTTTGACGCGCCGCAGGAACTCGAGCGCTCCGTAAACGCCTTGCGGGCGCACGCCCACTTCCAGCGCCACCGAGCGCGTCAGCCCCACGGCGAGCAGTACCGCGTCAAAACCTTCAGCAAGAAGAGAATCCAGGGATTTGTTTGTATTCAACTCGAACTGGCGGCGTTCGATCCCGCCCGAGGCCAGAAGCGCGTCCTCAAGCTCCCGGCGCAGGATTTCGTCCGGGAGCCGCTCCTGCGGGATGGTTTCCCGCGCGACGCCGCCGGGTTCGGCTTCGCGGTCGAGCAGCACGACCTGGTGGCCATAGGCGGCCAGTGTCACCGCCGCGGCGACTCCTGCGGGGCCGGCGCCAACAACAGCCACGCGGCAGCCGGTGGGTGCGGGACGGGAGCGCGGCTGGCGGCTCCAGCCCTCCTCGAGCGCCATCCGGGAGACCCAGCGCTGGAGGTGCCGGATCCGCACGGGCTTGGCGTAATGGTCATTGATGCAGCCCGATTCGCACAGCGTCTCCGACGGACACACGTACCCGCAGACGGCGGCCAGAACATTTGCTTCGCGGATTGTTTCATAGGCGTCCCGGTATCTGCCTTCGACAATCGCCTGAATGAACTTCGGGATGTTGACGCCGGCAGGGCACTTCGGGACGCATGTCGGGTCGTTGCACTGGCGGCACTCGGCTGCCTCCCTGCGGATTGTGTCCAGCGCTTCGGCGCGGCCCGCCTTGTAAATGGGTTCATAGATGGCCGCATCACGGGGCACGCATCCGGTTCGACCGCCATCGCGCATGATCTGGGTGCAGGCCGAGCAGGCCACGCAGACCCGTTGAGGATCCAGCGGCCGGCCGGCCAGCACATCGCGGGGAAAGTCCGGGTAAGCGAAGGCCATGCGGCCGCCTCCGACCAGGGAGACCCAGCCGCGTTCCACCGCGGCCGCGGCCACGTGGGGCAGGAACTGGCGCAGCCAGGAATAGCCGCCGCCCACCACCGGCAGCGACGGGTAGGCCTGCTGCACCTGCCGCACAATGTGAAGGAACCGCGCCACTCCCTCCAGGGGATGCTCGGGCGGAAGCGGCGCGCCGGCGATGGGCAGGTCGAACGGGCGGTTGACATGAGGGTTAAAGTAGGGGTTGCCCACGGTGATGTTGACCAGCGGAGCGCCGTGCGCTGCCAGCCAGCTCACCAGCCGCAGCGGTTCGGTGAGGTCCGGGCGGTCGCTGCCATCGGCGGCCATGCCCCAGCCGTAGGGATAGGGCATGGCGTCGTATGCGTTCATGCGCGTGGTGACGGCGATGCCTGGGACCGCCGCGCGGATCTTCTCCACCACATTGCGGAAGAAGCGGGTGCGGTTGTCAAACTCCGGCCCGCCATAGCGCGAGTTTTCCCGCGTGAACGAGGCGTGCAGTTCGCTCACCAGATAGCGGTGGCAGGCCTTGACGTCCACGCCGTCGAAGCCCGCCTCGCGGGCGCAGCGCGCGGCCTCGACATAGGCGTCCTCCAGCCGTTCCAGCTCGCCATCGGAGATCAGCGGGTAGTCGGGGGGCAGGCCCATCACCGGGTCCAGGTATTTCGAGTGGTGCGCGATGATGGGCGCGGGCTTGCGGCCGGGCTTTGAATAGCGCCCGGAGTGGGTCAACTGAAGGATGAACACCGGGCGATGTGACGGGCCCATGGTCTCCGCGGCCGCGCGGCGGGCCTCATCGAGCAGACGCGCGAAGGCGGCAATGTTGCTCCCGTGGATCCACAACTGCCGCGGGTTGGCCCGGCCCTCCGGAACCACGGCGCACGCTTCCACCCACAGCAGCGCAGCGCCCCCGGCGGCGAAGCGCCGGTAGCGGCGGAAGGTCAGCTCGTCGGGCGCCCCGTCGGCGGCGCCGTCACAGCCCTCCATGGGCAGCACGACAAAGCGGTTGGGCAGGCGGAACGGGCCGCACTCCAGTGGCCGCGCCAGCGGCGAGAGATCTTCCGTCAGCGGGATGTCGAGGCCGAGGCGACCGATGTCTGCGGCCAGGTCTTCCAGCGAATGGTAGTGAAACGGCTGGTGCGCGAACATGGCGTCGGCGGCGGACGCGGGCCGGGCAAGCCGCAGGTCCGGCATCCACTAACATATCAGAGGCTAGCGTCGGATTTGGCTGGACGTGCAACGGGCGCAGAGCGGTCAGTCCTCCACCGACTCGGTGGCCCATCGGCCGCGCTGCTTCAGGCGTTCAACCTCCGCTTCGGCCAGCTCCTTCAGCCGCAGCGTGTCCACCTTGGCCACGCGGTTCAGGGGCATCTGGCCGGGCTCGAGAATCACATAGTGCAGCGGGCGCTTGTACGAAGTGAGCGCGCGCGCATGGCGGCGCAGTTCGGCCTCGGTGAGTTCGACGCCGGGCTTCTTTTCGACAAATGCGACGATCGCTTCCACCCAGATGGGATGCGGCACGCCAACAACGCCGCAGGCGGCCACCTTGTCCGAGAGCGCGGCAATGTGCTCTTCCACGTCGCCGGGGAACACCTGGTAGCCGGCGGGCTTGATCACCCATTTCGCGCGCCCGTTGAAGTGCAGGCCGCGCGCGTCGACAAAGCCCATGTCGCCGGTGTACAGCCACCCGTCGGAGGAGATGGCGCGCCGGGTGGCGTCTTCGTCGTTTACATAGCCGGCGAAGGTCTGCGGGCCGCGGAAGCAGACGTGGCCGATCGTGCCCTCGGGCAGCTCGGCGCCGGCGCGGCCGTCCTCGCCAATCGGCTCGCGGATCGACATGGGGTAGATGGGCGCGGCGTGGCCGAGCCCGGCGGCGACGGCGTCGACATCGCCGGTGACCGGCGTGTAGGTGCAGAATCCGCTGGCTTCGGTCAGCCCCAGTCCCGTACCGATGCGCGGCGCCATCGTGCGGAGCTTTTCGAGAAACGGCCGTGGCACGCTCTGCCCGCCGTAGACGGCGATTTCCAGCGAGCTGAGGTCCCGTTGGGCGTATTCTGAGTGGCGCCACTCCATCAGAAACATGGCGGGGATCTGGCCGAGCAGGCGGACGCGGTATTTCTCGATCGCTTCGAGAGTTTTTCCCGGGTCAAAGATTTCGAGTGTCACCGCCGTGCCGCCCCAGAACAGGGTCGTCATCAGCAGTTCTGCCTGGCAGCCGACATGCGAAGGCGGCAGGTGCACCATCACGCGCGAGGCTTCAAATTCGAACGCCGTGCCGAGAGTATAGTTCTGCACGGCGATGCCCCGGTGGGTGAGCAGCGCCGCCTTGGGGCTGCCCGTGGAGCCGGTGGTGAAGATCACCTGGGCGCCGTCGCCAGGCTGGATTTCCGGCAGCGGCGTGTCGGCGGGCGCTTCCGGCGCCTTTGCGAGGAACTCATGCAGGGCGCCTGCGTCAAGGACGTGTTCGAGTGTCTGCACATCGCCCGTTACGGCATGGGGCAGCGCGGTCGCATATCCACGCGCGGCCACCAGCCGCAGGCTGCGGACCAGCTCGTCGCGCGACAGGCGCATGTCCAGCGGAACGTGAATTACGCCGGCGCGGAAGCAGGCGTATTCGAGGACGATGTGGTCGTCGGTGAGGGGCAGGGAAGTGGCGAAGAAGTCTCCCTTGCGGAAGCCGAGCCGGACGAGCGCGCGCGCAGCGGCGCGCGTACGGTCCCGAAGTTCGGCGTACGTCATGAACGTTCCGCGCGTCGCGTTTAGAATCGCGATCTGATTCGGCTGGCGCTCCGCCCACTCGTCGATGGCGCCATGCAGGAGCTGCCGCTGGGCAAACCGCGCGGCGAAGTCGTCCCACGTGCAAGCGAGGACATTCATCTTCGTTATGATCCCCAAAGAGCGAGCCGCCGTGCAAACCCCAGAGCCGCGGAGGAAGCTCGCCTGCGGCGTTGCTCAGAGCCGCGAGGGAAGCGGCCGGCGGCCGCCAGGGCCAGCGGCCCCGGTCCATGCAGCACTATAACGAAGAACCGCCCCTTCCGCCCGCCCGGACGGGCCCTGTCGAGTCGCGGGGTGGAGGCACAATCGCAAAGGGCGAGGGCGGTGGTGAGAGGCAAGAAATCCCGCGTAAACCGGAGTGACCGCAGCCGAGGCGGCTGGATCATTGTGTAACCGGTGTCATACCTGGTTTGCCGGCCACATTCCGAGGCGGGCTGGGCGGTCGCGGCCTACTGCGTGGGCGGGGCGGATTCGGAAGAGGAGGCGGGTTCGCGGACCTTGAGGATCTGGTTGACGGGGACGTCATGCAGGACCTGGCGGACGCCGCTGGGCCAGCGGATCTCGATTTCGCGGATCTGCTTTGCCTGACCGAGGCCGAAATGGACGCGGTGGTCGCTCGAGGCGGCATAGCCCGTGCTGACGGTGGCGTGGTTGTGCTGGACAAGGCCGCGGTCGTCGGTGATGCGGATCTTCGCCCCGATCCCCATGCGGTTGCTTTTCGTGCCTGTCAGCTCAATGTGGATCCAGCTGTTGTCGCCCGGCGAGACGTTTCGCAGCACGCGCGCCGGCCCATTGAGGACGAGCAGCACGGCGTCGATGAGGCCGTCGTTGTCGAGATCGCCGATGGCCATGCCCTTATGGTTCGCGGCGAATTTCGTGTCGGTATTTTCAGCACGGGTGAGATTCTGAAACCGCCCGTTACCGAGGTTGCGGAAGACGCTCACCGGTTCTTCGGGCCGGCGCGGCGCGTAGGTGTGGATCATGTCCTGGACGTTGGAGCGGGCGACGATGAGATCTTTCCAGCCGTCGTTATCGAGATCGCAGATGGCGTTGGACCAGCCGGACATTTCCAGGGTCTCGAGCGCGAGGCCGCTGGCGGCGGTGCGGTCCTCGAACATGCCGCCGCCGATGTTGACGAAGAGCGGGAACGTTTCCTTTTCGAGCGCGGTCACCCAGATATCGGGCCTGCCGGTGTTGAACAGATCGCGGAAATCCGCCCCCATGCCGGAGATGACATTTCCGTTTTCTGAAAAAGCGATCCCCAATTCGTGGCCGATTTCTGCGAATTTCTTTCCGCCCAGATTGTGAAAAAACTGCATCGGCGCGTCGTCATTTCCGACGAAGACGTCCATCCAGCCGTCGTCGTCGTAGTCGGCGATGACGATGGCCATGCCGCGGCCGCGCGCATCGGCCAGGCCGGCCTCGGCGGAGACGTCGGTGAAAGTGCCGTCGCCGTTATTGCGGTACAGCGTATGGGGCAGCGCGCCGTAGTGGCGGGGGCCGCAGTAGATGCGGACGCCGTTGATCAGGCAGTCCGGCTCGTTGTTCGGGTCCCATTCGCAGTAGTTGGACACGAAGAGGTCGAGGTCGCCATCGTTGTCGTAGTCGAACCAGACCGCCGCCACTGACCACATCTTCTTGCCCTTGAAGCGGCCGCCAGGCACACCGGCCTTTTTCGTCACATCAGTGAAGGTCCCGTCTCCGTTGTTGTGGAAGAGCTGGTTGTCGTTGACATTCAGCACGTAGAGGTCCGGAAATCCGTCGTTGTCGTAGTCGGCGGCGGCGACTCCCATGCCATAGCCTTCGCCGCCGACGCCCGCCTGGTCGGTCACATCGGTGAAGGTGCCATTGCCGTTGTTGCGGAACAGCCGGTTCTTGTGTTTCTCGCCCTGTTTGACCAGCGAGGGCATGTGGGCGCCATTGACGAGATAGATATCGAGATCGCCGTCGCTGTCATAGTCAAAAAGCGCCACCCCGGCGATCAGCCCTTCCGGCTGGTGCTTGCGCGGCGTGGCGCCGTTGTCGCAGACAAAGCGGACCCCGGACTGTTCGGTAATGTCCCGGAAAGCGATCGGCGGCAGGGCCTGCTGCGCGGCCACCGTGGCCAGAATGAGACCGGAGATCCAGAATGCAGGACGCATGAGGAAGTGGCTTTATGCACCAGTGTAACGGACTGCGGGCGCTCCCGGCCGGTCCGGTGGAATCATGCGCCTACAATGAAGGTATGGAATCCATGCGGATCGGGCGGGCGCTATTCGGACTTTTGGTGGCTCTGGCGGGCGCGCCGGGTTCCGCGGGCCAGGCCCTGGCCGCCCAGGCGGCTTCCGACCCGCAGCCAACCATCCGCACCAGTGCGGCCGAGGTCCTGCTGGATGTCGTCGTCCGGGACCGGCGCGGGAGGCTTGTGCGCAATCTCAGTCCGGACGACATTGAGATCTACGAAAACGGTGTGAAGCAACAGGTCCGTGCGTTCCGCTTCGTCGGCGCCCAGCGCCGCCGCACGGAGAGCCGCAGCACAGGGCCGGCGGTTCGCCAGGCTGCTCCGCAGGCGGCGGCCGGGCCGCTGCCCCTGCGCGCGGTGAACCTGCTGTGCATCGTCTTCCACAACCTCGATCCGGTGAACCGCGTGCGGGCCCAGAAGCTGGCCGAGGCACTGCTCGCAGAAGAGTTCCCGCCCAACACCCTGGCGGGCGTATTTGTTCTGGACGACTATCTGACGCCGGTATCGAGTTTCACCGACCAGAAACAGGACCTGCTTGCCGCCGTGCAGCAGGCCTTCAGCGGCAGGGCTCTCGACTTTGAACAGGCCTCCGTGTCTGTGCTGACTGCCAATCCGAGCGCGTTCACCGTGACGGCCCTGGTGGACATGGCCGCCCAGTCGGCCACGGTGACCGACCGTGTGACCGGAGGCGAAGTGAGCCGGCTGGTGGTGCCCCGGGCGGAAGTTTCCACCAGTCTTTCCGCCAACACGACCCGCGGCTATCAGGCGCGAGACCGCGTCGACATGGCGCACGTCACCGGCAGCCGCGCCATGGATCAGATAGCGACGATGGTCTCCCAGCTTGAGAAGCTCCCGGGACGCAAGAGCGTCGTTCTGGTCTCGGGCGGCCTGTTGACCACTGGCGATCCGGACGCCTTCGGCAAACTGGTGGCGCGGGCCAATGCGGCCAATATGACCATCTACAGCTTCGACCCCACCGAGCTGAATGAAACGACGGACACGCAGGCGGCCAAGATCGCCCTTTCCCAGGTGGCCGACGTCAGCCGCACGCAGACCGACGTCCGCCGCCAGCCCAGCCTCACCGAACGCCGCCAGCAGAGCCGCCAGGGCGACGCGCTCGAAGTGGCGGTGCGCTCCTCCGACCTGCGCGCCGCGCTCCGCGAACTGGCCGAGGGCACCGGCGGGTTTCTCGTCGCCAACACGTCCGAATTCCGCAAGCCCTTTGAGCGCGTGATCGAAGAGCTGGAGGCGCGCTACGAGGTCGCTTACCGCCCGGCGGATCTGAAGCTGGATGGCCGGCTTCGCACCATTGAAGTGAAGAGCCGGCGGAAGGACGTGGTCATCGAAAGCCGCTCCGGGTACTTCGCGCTTCCCCTGAAGCAGAGCGAACGACCGCTCCAGCCGCATGAAGTTGTCGGACTGGCGCTGCTCGGCGCGGAGCGCCCGCCCGAGCAGTTTCCGATTGAGACGGGAGTTTACACGTTTGGCGCCTCCGACGGCCGGCGCCAGGTGGCCTTCGCCTTTGAAGTCCAGGGCAAAGAGCTTGTCACGCAACAGGACGCGGCCGGCGGCATTGCGCGGGCGCATCTTTCGCTGGTGGGACTCGTCAAGGACGCCGCCGGCGAAGTGGTGGACAAATTCAGCATCGATGCCCCCCATCAGTTCGCGCTGGCCAATCTCGATGCAATGCGCGCCAGCGCCATCACGCAAGTCCAGCCGCTCGAGCTGGCCCCCGGCCATTATCTGCTGGAAGTGGCCATGCTCGATCGTGCCGGGGCGCGCGTAAGCACGAAGCGCCTGGAGGTGGAAATTCCCGCGCCGCCGCCGGGGCCGGCGATCAGCACGCCGATGCTCGTGCAGAGCGTGCAGGAGGCGGCGAATAGCGGCGATGGCGATCCGCTGGTTTACCAGGGCCGGCGGGTGGTGCCGCTGGTCTCGCCGTTGCTCGCCCCCTCCATGCAGCCGCACGTGTATTTCATCGTATATCCCGATAAAAAGCGAAGCGAAAAGGCGGAATTGACGGTGGAATTTTTTGTCAACGGCCAGCGGCTGGCCGCACAAAACGCCGAGCTTCCGCCTCCGGATGCGTCCGGCGCCGTGCCGATGATGGTGAGCGCCGCCGTGCGGCCCGGGCTCTGCGAGGTCCGCCTCACCGCGCGCCAGGGCGATGCGGCGGCGACCAGCAGCGTGCGTTACGTCGTGCCGCAGGCCCAGGCGCAGCAGGGGCAGCTCAGGTAGAGCATGGGCCGGGGAAGGACGCAGGCCACGGTCATGGTGCGATTGCCAGTCTTTCTCGCCGCGGCGCAGGCGGCTCTCGCGGCGCTGCTCTGCGCCCAGCCGCAGCCCGAGCCATCCGAGAGGCTCCGGCTGGCTGCGGCAGCCTTCGACTCAGGCGACATGCCCACGGCCATCCTGCATTACCGCGCGTTCCTCGCCGAGTTCCCGGAAGCGGCCGAGATCCGCTCCAACCTGGGCGCGGCGCTGGTGGCGAACGGCCAGATCGAGGAGGGCATCCGCGAGTACCGGCAGGCGTTGAAGTACCTGCCAAACAACCCCCGCGTGCGCATGAACCTGGCGCTGGCCTATTACAAGACCGGACGCCCTGAGGAGGCGGCGCGGGAGCTGGAGCCGCTTGTCGCGCAGCAGCCGCTCGATCCGAAGCCCGCGCTGCTGATGGCCGATTGCCTGATTCTCGTCGGCAGGCCGGAGGCGGCCGCGAAGCTGCTGGAGCCGCTGGCCGAAGAATATCCAAAGGACCGCGCCATCGCCTATGCGCTGGGCATCGCCTGGCTGCGCGCCAATGACGAAGACCGGGCGCAGAAAATGCTCGACAAAATCCTGCGCGACGGCGCCACTGCGGAAAGCGAATTTCTGTTCGGGCAGCTGGAATACCGGCGGCAAAACCTGCTGAAGGCCGCGGAACATCTGGCGCGCGCCGTCCAGCTCGACCCAAAGCTGCCGGGCGCTCACTCGCTCTACGGGCAGGTGCTGCGCAGCAACGGACGGCTGGACGAAGCGGCCGAGCAGTTCCGCCTGGAACTGGAGATCAACCCGTTCGAGCCGGTGGCCAACATCGAGCTGGCGATGCTGCGCAAGCAGGAGGGGCAGCTGGACGAGGCGCTGCGGCATCTGGCGCGTGCGCTTCAGGTAAGGCCGACCGATCCCGGCGTGCTGTTGCAGCGGGCGTCGATTTATTCCATGCAGGGTCGGCTCGAGCTGGCGCGGCAGGAGCTGGAGTCGCTGGTGAAGGCGTATCCGCATTTCGCCGAGGCGCATGCGGCGCTGGCGACGGTCTACTACAAGCTGAACCGGCCCGCCGACGGGGACCGTGCGCGCGAGGCGGCGCGCCGGGCGCGGCTCGCCGGACAGGCGCAACCCGCGCCGGCTCCGGGCGCGGCCCAGCCGAAGCCGGCCGCGGCGAAGAAAGCGCCGGGGACAAGACCGGCGGCGAAGCAGTAGCTCAGCGCTTCGGCGGCCTGGCCGCCGGCGGCCGAGGCGCGGCAGCTGGCTCGCGCACCTTGAGGATCTGATCGGCCCGGACGTTTTCCAGCGTCTGGCGCACGCCGCTCGGCCAGGTGATTTCCAGCGTGCGGATGAGGTCAGACCGGCCAAGACCGAAGTGCACGCGGTGGTCGCTTGATGCGCTGTAGCCCGTGCTTGTGGTTGCGTGATTGACCTGCGTGAGCCCGTCGGCGGTGGTGATGCGGATTCTTGCTCCGAGGCCCATGCGGTTGCTGCGCGTGCCTTCGAGCTCGAACAGGATCCAGTGGTTTCCGTTGGCGGTGGTGTTGCGGAAGTGCTCGGAGTGGCCGTTGAGTGTCGTCGTGACGAAGTCGATGCGTCCGTCGTTGTCGAGGTCGCCGTAGGCAAGGCCGCGGCGCAGGCGGGGCTTCATCGCGCCGGGGCCGGCGGCCCCGGTCACATCGGCGAAGCGGTTGTTGCCGAGGTTGCGGAAGATGGCCAGCGGCTCTTCGGACTGCCGCATCAGCAGCATGGCCAGGCTGTGCTGGACGTTGCCGCGGGCCGTGACCAGGTCGCGCCAGCCGTCGTTGTCCAGGTCGAAGGCGCCGCAGGACCAGGCCGACATGTTCCGCGTCTCGTGCGCCAGCCCGGCGCGGTAGGTCAGTTCCTCAAAGCCGCGGCCGCCGCCGAGGTTGCGGTACAGCGGAA
Organism: Bryobacteraceae bacterium; assembly: GCA_049969655.1. Lineage (GTDB taxonomy): Bacteria > Acidobacteriota > Terriglobia > Bryobacterales > Bryobacteraceae > JANWVO01. Next base: position 99,138 of record JBMFOK010000008.1, on the reverse strand, counting down.
AAGTCTCGCCCTCGATGGCGGTGTGCCAGATGTCTTCCCAGCCGTCGTTATCCAGATCCCGGAAATCCGCGCCCATTCCGGAGATGAAGGCGCCGGATTCCGGAAAGGCCACGCCCATTTTCATCGCCACTTCTTCAAAACCTCGGCCGTTTTTGTTGTGAAAGAGGAAATTGGGCGCATTATCGTTGGCGACAAAAACGTCCATCCACCCGTCATGATCGAAGTCGGCGAAGACGACGCCCATGCCCTTGCCGAGATGCGGCAGGATGCCCATTTCACGGGAGACGTCGGTGAAGGTGCCATCCCCATTATTTCGGTACAGCGTGTTGGGCAGCGGCTGGTAGCTGTCCGGGTGGCAGTAGGCGCGAACCTGGGGATTGGGGCCGCAGAAGGGGTCCTTGTTCACCTCCCAGACACAGTAATTCGAGACGAACAGATCGAGATCGCCGTCGTTGTCCATGTCGAACCAGCCGGCGGCGACGCCCCACATTTTCCGGCCGTTGAGCTTCGCGCCGGACAGGCCGGCCTTTTTCGTCACGTCGGTGAAGGTGCCGTCGCCGTTATTGTGGAGGAGCTGGTTGTCGGTGACATTGGCGAGGAAGAGATCGGGCCAGCCGTCGTTGTCGTAGTCGCCCACCGCCGCGCCCATCCCGTAACCTTCGCCCTGCACGCCTGCCTTTTCGGTGACGTCGGTGAAGGTGCCGTCGCGGTTGTTGTGGAACAGCCGGTTCCAGTAACGCGGCGATTCCTTCTTCAGGGAGGGGATGGCGGCCCCGTTCACGAAGTAGACGTCGAGCCAGCCGTCGCGGTCGTAGTCGATGAGCGCAACGCCGGAAACCATCGTCTCCGGCTGGTTGCGGTTCGGCGTCGGCGAGCTGTCGCAATAAAAAGAGAGCCCGGAGCGCGCGGTCACGTCCTCGACACGGATATCGGAGACTACCGCACCCACGCCCAGCAGGACGGCCGCCGCCAGAAAAAGCGAGACGCGCCACATCAAGCTACCGACATTGTAACAGCGGGTCAGGCGCTGACCCGGCGGGCGGGCGCCGCATGGCACGTTTAACGGCCCGGCACGGGCAGCGTCACCGAGCCGAGGAACCGCGAGCCGCGGTCATACAGGATGAACCGCACCGTTTTGGCCCGCGGGTCGATGACAATCTCCTGGTCGAACGGCAGCCCTTCTTTTGCTGCGTCGAGAAATTGCTGCCGCGGCAGGCGCAGGTTGAACGTCATCGGCTGGGTGGAGCCGAGCAGATTCCTGCCGTCGTATTGCGCGTACATCACCGAGACCTGCCCGACGGCATTGCCCGCCTCGTCGAGGGTGAACAGGTCTGTGGGATCAATGCGGATCCGCACCATTGCCGTGCCTGGTTTCGAACCCGGTGCGATGCTGCCGCGCAGCTCCACCTCGGCGGCGTCGGCGGGAATCTTCAGCAGCGCTGACATGGCGGAGAATTCCAGCGCCGGCACCTGCGTCTGGCTGGGATAGGCGTAGTAACGCTGCCGCGAGATGAGCTTCACACCCTTGCGCTCGCACTGCACGCGCAGGCGGTGGAACTTGTTGTCCCAGTTGTCGGCCGGAGGCGCGATGAGGAGCAGGTATGAGCCTGTGGCCCACTGGGCCAACTGCGCGGCCACGGCGTCGAGGTCCTCGCGATAAAACGTCTTGCCGCCGGTCAGCGCGGCGACGTCCTCCATGGCGAGCGTGACATCCGGCCGCAGGATGCCGTAGGAGAGCGGATGCACGGCCACGCCGGCGTTGTCGAGCGTCACCGCCAGGTGCGGCACATAGAGAGCGCACTCCACCCAGTCGCCCGAGCACTGCTGGCGGGTGTCGAAAACATTCGGCACACCATCGGTGATCCAGATGAGGTCTCGTACGCCGGGGAAGGCGCCCAGGTGCTTGCCCACCGTTTCGAGCGCCACATAGGTCTTCTTGACGACGTCTTCCTGGAGGATGCCGGCCGGGCGCGTGCGTCCGAGATTCTTCGAGTATTTCTGAAGCAACTTTGAGGCGTTCTTGTGCCAGTCGGCCGGCGGCATGAGAATGTTGCCCTTTTCGTCCTGAGCAGGCACCAGCGCTTCCAGCGTCCCGTCGAGGTTGAGCAGGTAGAGATAGACGGTGGCGCTTTCGGTCAGCCGTGGGAGCGCCGCCTCCACGCGCTGGAACGAATCCAGCCGGTTGTTCTGCATCAGGTTGAACAGGTCAAAAAGGATGGCCACGGTATGCGGCGTCTGCTGCGAGGCGCGGCTCTGCACCCAGCCCTCGCGCGGTGACGGCGCCGGATGGGCCGCAAACGGCGGATGCAGAAACGCCGGCGCGAGCTGGCGGTTCTGGTCGGTGATGTGGAAATCGGAAGCTTTCAGGTCGACAACCGGCGCGCCTTTGCCATCGAGGACCACCACGCGCGTCCGCACCAGCTGGGGAAGGGAGGCGGGCGACTGGCTCTGAGCGAACAGGACTGCCGGCAGGAACAGGCCGAAAAGGACGATGCGGTGTGAAATTCGCATGGCGCTGGATCCAAAGGCCAGCTTAGGAAAACCGGGGCGCGCCCGGCAACTGCGGAGGCCGCGCCGGCCGCGTCACCGCCCGGCGGTGATGGGGATGCTGCGGCCGCCTTTCTGCCGCTTCACCGTTTCCAGACCGCAGGAACCGGCGGTACGGTATCCCTTCGACGCCAGATACGCTGCCGCACGGGCAGCGCGTCCGCCCTGCGTTCAAAGGGTGACGATGACCCTGTTTTTCGGGATTTCGGCAAGCCGGTTGGGGAGTTGACTAAACGGAATATTGACGTAGCCTTTCACCGAGCCAAGGGCGCGGATCTCGTATGGCTCGCGCACGTCGAGGAAGAAGACCCTGTCGGGCTGTTCGAGCAGCCGCGCCAGCTCTTCCGCGGTGAGTTCTTTTGGCGCACTGCCCTGGCCCAGGGCGAAAGCCAGCGCCAGCAGGCTCAGCACCAAGCACGCCCAGCAGTAGGTCCTCATGGCCGCAGTGTAGCATGGAGGATATATGCAGATGGGCACCGCTCCGGACGAGTTCTACCGGATCGCAAAACTTCCTCCGTACGTTTTTGCCGTCGTCAACGAGATGAAGGCGCGGCTGCGCGCCCAGCAGTACGACGTGGTCGACTTCGGCATGGGAAACCCCGATGGCGCGACGCCGCGGCCGATTGTCAATAAGCTGATCGAGGCCGCCCGCAACCCGCGCAATCACCGCTACTCGGTTTCGCGGGGCATCCCGAATCTGCGGCTCGAGATCTGCCGCCGCTACGAGCGCAACTACGGCGTGCAACTGGATCCGGAGACCGAGGCGATCGTCACCATCGGGGCCAAGGACGCGCTGGCGCACCTGCTTTTTGCCGTCATCGGCCCGGGCGACGAGGTGGTGACGCCCGCGCCCTGTTACCCCATCCACCAGTACGGCGTGCTGATGGCCGAAGGCCAGGCGTACCCGCTGCCGGTAGCCGACCCGGCTGAATACCTCAACCGCCTGGAGGACCGGTTCCGCAAGGCCGGCCGGCCGCCGCGGATGATCCTGCTGAACTACCCGCACAACCCGACGACGGCCTGCGTGGACCTGGATTTCTTCCGCCATGTAGTGGCCCTGGCGCACCGTCATGGCGCGATGATCCTCCACGATTTCGCCTATGCCGACCTCTGCTTCGACGGTTACCGCGCCCCGAGCATTCTCCAGGTGGAGGGCGCCAAAGACGTGGCCGTCGAGGTCTTTTCGATGACCAAGAGCTACAACATGGCCGGGTGGCGCGTGGGATTCTGCCTCGGCAACGCGCAGATGATCAAGGCGCTGGCGCGCATCAAGAGCTACCTCGATTACGGCAACTTCCAGCCCATCCAGATTGCCGCCATCATCGGACTTCGCGACTGCGAGGAAGAAGTGGGCAGGATCTGCCAGCTCTACGAAAAACGGCGCGACCTGCTGGTGGAAGGGCTGAATGCCGCCGGATGGCCGGTGGAAAAACCGCGGGCTTCCATGTTCGTCTGGGCGAAAATTCCGGAGCTGTTTTCCGGCGTTTCCTCGCTGGATTTCGCCAAAATGCTTCTCGAAAAGGCGCTGGTCGCCGTCAGCCCGGGCATCGGATTCGGGCCGGCGGGCGAGGGGCACGTGCGCTTCGCGCTGATCGAGAACCACCACCGCACGCGTCAGGCGCTGCGTTCGATCCGGCAGTTCCTGCGCGACGCGGCCCGCCGCCGGGAGAGCTGACTTGTCCGGGCTGAAGCCGCCCGCGCTGGTGGAACTCTATGCGGTGCCCGGCCGCAAACTCAAACCGCTGCTCGAGGAGGAAAAGGCGCGCTGGCTCGCCCTTTTGCACTGGGATTTTTCCGCGCTGGCCGAACTGATCCTGCGCTATGCGGAGATGAGGGCGCTGGAAGGCTTCGCGCTGGTGGATGGCGGGGCCGTGGTCGGCTACGCCTATCATGTCACCGAGGGCAACAAGGGACTGATCGGCGACCTGTTCGTGCGCGACGCCTGGCGCGCGCCCGCCAACGAGAAACTGCTGGTCGGTGCGGTGGTGTCGAAGCTGGCCCGCATGCCCTGGCTCCAAAGGATCGAGGCGCAATTGATGCATTTGAGTGGCAGCGGCAGCCAGATGGCGGTGGCGGGCCGGACTCCGGCTGCTTATCCGCGGCAGTTCATGCTGGCGCAGATCGGACGGGCGGTGCTGGAGCCGCGGCCTATGGCGGGGCGGCTCCACTTCGACCGATGGTCCCCATCGTGGACGGAGGCCACTGCGGAGATGATTGCGGAAGCTTACCGCGGCCATGTGGACAGCGCCATCAACAACCAGTACCGCACGGCGGCCGGCGCGCGGCGGTTCCTGGAAAATATCGTCCGCTACCCGGGGTGCGGCCACTTTGCCCCGGACTGTAGCTGGATAGCTGTGGACGACGCGGGCTGGGTGGCCGGCGCGTGCCTGGCGACGCGAATCGGTCCGGCATCCGGCCACATTGCGCAGATCTGCGTTGCGCCCCGGTGGCAGGGGCGCGGCGTGGGCAAGGAACTGCTGCGGCGCTCGCTTGCGTCGCTTCGTGAATCCGGTCTGACGGAAGCGTCGCTGACGGTGACGAGCTCGAACCGGCGCGCCGTTCTACTTTACGAAAAGCTCGGCTTCCGCGCCATTCATCATTTCGAGGCGCTGGTCTGGGAGCTTGCCGGCGGAGCGTCTGTCAGCGCCCCATCATCGAGCTGAAGGCCTCGTGGAAGGTGAGCACCGCCGGCCCGAGCGTGACGACGAGGACCGCAGGCATGATCAGGAAAAAGATCGGGAAGATCAGCTTCACCGTCAGCTTTCGCGCGGCCTCCTGGGCCGCCTGGCGGCGGCGCGTCCGCAGATAGCGGGCGTGAGTCCGCAGCGCGGGCGCCAGGCTCGTGCCGAAGCGGTCGCTGTCGATGAGCACCGCGGCCAGCTTGCGCAGCTCGTCCGAACCGGTGCGGCGGCCCAGATCGGCCAGAACCTCGGTGCGTTGCCTGCCGGCCCGGATTTCGAGCTGGATCTGCCAGAATTCGGAGGCCAATTCCGGGAAAATTCCGCGTAATTCCCGCGCCGTTTCGGCGATGGCGACGTCGAGATTCTGTCCCGCCTCGACGCTGAGCACCATCAGGTCCAGTGCCGCCGGCAGCCCGGCGTGGATCCGCTGGACCCGGGACTGGATGCGCGCCGCCAAGGCCCATTTCGGCAGCATCATCCCGATGCCCAGGCCGCAGAGGCTGGCCGCCAGGGCGCTTCCCGCGCCGCCGCCCTGGGCCAGGGAGAGCCACATCAGGCCGGCTCCGGCCAGCAGGGCCGCCGCCACGCGGATTCCCTGGAAGAGAGCCGGCGCCGCCGGGTGCCGGAAGCCCGCGGCGGCCAGACGGGCACGGAGCGCGCCCTGTTGGCTCGCGCGGGCGGGTGCGAGCACGCCGAGGTGCAGCATTGCATCCAGCAGCCGCGCCGACCAGCGGCCGCCGGAGGGGAGCGGTGGCAGTTCCGCCGCCGGCTGCGGGGCGGTGCGAGCCATCCAGCGGCTGGCGGCCCATGCGGCGGCCACGGCGGCGCCGAGCGCCAGAAGGAATCCCGAGACCAGCGTGGCCAGCGGCGTCATGCCCGTTCTCCTACATGCGGATTCTGGTCATCCAGCGGATGACAAAGTGTGCCGCCACGACCGCCGCCGCGCTGCCCGCCAGCATCGCCCGGCCTTCAGGGCGGCGCAACAGCACCGCCATCTGCTCGGGGTTTACCCAGAACAGCAGCAGCGCGATCACCACCGGCAGAGCGGTGAGCACAGAGCCAGTGAGGCGGCTGTGCGCCGAAACCGAACGCACTTCCCCCTCCAGCGCCGCGTGTTCCCGCATGGTCTCCCCGAGCCGCATCAGCACGTCGTTCAACCGGCCGCCGTGCCGGTTCTGGAGTTTCACCGCGGCGCAGAACATCGCGACTTCCGGCAGCGGAATGCGGGCCGAGAGGTTGTCCAGCGCCTGGTCCCATGGGATGCCGAGTTTCCACTCGTCGCGCGTGCGCCGCATCTCTGAGGCCAGCGGCTCGGGCTGTTCCAGCGCCAGCAGGTCCATGGCGTGCGCCAGCGGGTATCCGGCCTTCAGCGCTCGCGAGAGCGAGTCGAGCGCCTCCGGAAACTGTTCCGCAAACAGGCGGAACCGCCGGGCCCGGGCCAGGCGCAGATACAGCAGCGGGCTGGCGCCGGCTGCCATCGCCAGGCCCCACCGCGCCCAGGGCGACAGAAGTCCCGTCTGCATCAGAAACAGTCCGACGCTGGCCGCGCCGAACAGCATCAGCAGCGTCGTGCGGCCGGCGGTCCACGACAGGCCCGCCTGACGGATGAGCTGGCGCAGTTGTTCGGCCTGACTGAACCGCTCAAGCAGCGCCGCCCAGACGCGGATGGTGCTCAATTGTCCGCCGTGAAGCAGGACGCCCGCCGCGCCGGTTTCCGCCGCGCGGCGGCGCGATTCGGAGACGGCCCAATAAAATGAAGCTGCCAGCAGCGAAGCGAGAAACCCCGCCGCCATCATCGACAGGAACAGCGCTGCCTGCTGCATGGTTTCTTATCGGGACGCCCGTTCGGCCGGGTTGCGCGCCAGCAGCCGGATCTGGCCGAGGGCATCGGCCAAGGCGAGCCTGTCGGCCTGTTCCGGCGTTGCCAAAACAGTCACCACCGGGCGTTGCGCTTCACCGCGGTCGACGGAGAGCACTTCGATGTCCTCCAGCAGCCGGCGGGCAGAAGGCTCGCCCCGCGTATTCACGACCTGGACGTCAATGCGGCATCCCGGCCGAAGCAGCGCCACTACTCCGAGTGAGTCCACCGGGTGCAGACTCACCGCCCGCAGGCCCGGCGGAATTGCTGCCGTTACGCCCGCCGACGCCGGGCCGAGGATCGACGACGTCAGCACTTCGCCAGAGCCAATGGGACGAAGGGCCACGCGGCCGACTGCATCCCCGGCCAGGCGGATGGCGTCCTGTGGCGGGGTGCTTCCCCGCCAGGCCTCGGCTCGGGTGTCCTCCGGCCGCACGATTGCGCCAAGTGCGATGGGGCGGGCCGCCACCACGACCGTGGCATCGGCCGACGCGTCCTCAACGGCGCCGGCGTGCTGTCCAAGCAGCGAATAAAAAATGCCTGTTGCGGCGAGAGCCGCTCCAAATGCCACGCCGAACAGCGGCAGCAGACTTCGTTTCACGGCAGTCCTCCAGCGGTGCGCGCCTCCGCGCCCAGATTCAGTACAGCACGGCCCCCGCGGTGGAAGAATCGGTCATTGCCCTGAGGCCGCCGGAGGAACCACCTGAGTCGCGGCCGACACAGGGCGAGCCAGAATTGCGCGGCTACAATGAAGACAGTGGAAACGCGCCGCATGTGCCCGAACTGCCGGGCCTTTATCACCGTCCATGACAAGGTTTGTCCGTATTGCGACACGCCGGTGGGCCCGCGGGCCGTTGACCAGCGCGATCCGGGCGGAATCCTCGGCGGCCTGATTCCCTCGGCGCAGTTCGCCACCATCGTCATCTCCATCCTCTGTGTGGCGATCTACCTGGTGACGATGCTTGCCTCGGGGAAGGTGGGCGAGGTCAACGCGCTCATCCGCTACGGGGCGGCGCTGCCGCAGGCCGTCTTCGGCGGGCAGTGGTGGCGGCTGATCACCGCCGGCTTTCTCCACGGCAACCTCATGCACATCTTTTTCAACCTCTGGGTCTTCATGGACCTGGGCCGGCACGCGGAGGAGATTTACGGAACGAAGCGGATGGTGGCCATCTACATTTTTTCCACCATCGGCGGGTTCGCCTTGAGCATGCTGCGCGGAACGATGCTCACCGTCGGCTCCTCGGCCGGGCTGTTCGGTCTGATTGGAGCGATGATCGCGCTTGGCGTGCGCTACCGTTGGTCCGGCGAAGCGGCGATGATCCGGGGCTTCTATATCCGCTGGGCGATTTACGGGCTGCTGTGGGGTCTTTTGCCCTTTTTCCGGGTCGATAACGCCGCTCATATTGGCGGCCTGATCACCGGATTTGCGCTCGGATATCTGGCTGGAACGCCGCGTCTCGTGCCGGATTTCCGCGAAAAAATCTGGACAGTGGCGGCGGCCTTCGCCGTGGTCCTCACCGGTTACGCCTATTTCGAATTGATTCTCTGGCTTGCCCGGCTCGGCTGATCGCGGCTGGCTACGAGGCTGGCCGGCCGGATACGGCACAGGTCTGAGGGCCTTGGTGGTGTCCGGTTCTGGAACGTCTACCCCCATTGAGGCGGGAGGAGTATGCTCCATGGTCATCGATAACCGCTGAATGATCAACTACTTCGGGCCGGCCTCCCGAAAACGGCCATTCCGCCACAGCCGGCCGCGCGCCCGAAACCAAAGCCGTCCTGGAACCAGAATTCCATTGGCCGCCGCGCCCGCGGCTGTTAGCCTTGGATTGGCTGCCGGATTTGGGTACAATTTCACCGGTTGGCTGGAGGTTTTTTATGCGATTTTCACGGCTGGTTGCGCTCGCCTTTCTGACCGGATTGGCGGTGACGGCCGGCCCGCTGCTGCCTGAATCGGCGCTCGGGGTGGGCAAGACGGTTCAAATCACGAACGACCGTCTGCTGCTGGTGCTGAGTGGCGGCCGCTACAACGGGCTGGTGGACGGCATCGACGCGGATCTGTGGTGCGTCGACGTGGAACGGTTCGCCTCCAAGGGCAACACGTATCTGGCCAACGTTGTGCCGCTGGTGGACTGGACTCCCGAGCAGGCGGCGCTGGTGCGCAAGGGGACGCTCGATAACGACGGTTTCTATTGGTCCGATCTGGGCCTGGGCGCCGTCGAACGCTATCAGGCGGCCGCCTGGCTGATCACGCAGATGGACGCCTACCGTTACGGTACCCACGTCTATGACGACCTGCACATCCAGCAGGCGGTGTGGGCGATTCTCGACGAAGGCTGGTTCATGTCGATCTACATCACTGACCAGGCCCATCAGTGGATGCGCACCGCCGCCGAGTATGTTCGCGAGCACCCGGACTACGGGCTCGGCCAGTGGGCGGTCGTCAGCGGCAGCGTTCAGCCCGACGGGACTTTCGCGGGCTGGCAGTATCAGACCTTCCTGACGCCACTGGCGGCCGCGGCTCAGGCGTTCCATCCGCCAGGCAACGAGCGGCTCCCGCTGGCGGACGCGCCGGAACCGGGCACGTTCATCCTGGCGGGCGCGGGCCTGCTGGCGCTGGCCGCGGTTCTGCGCCGGCGGGGCTGAGTCCGCCGGCCTGGGGGCGGTTCACACGATCTGCTCGTTGACCGGATCCCACTTGACCTTCCGCTCCCGGAAGTAGGACTCCACGCTCATTACGATCGTGACTGCCTCCTCCCAGGCGCGGTCCATGCCGCAGCGCGGCTGGTCCAGGCCGCGGATCGAATCAATCCAGTTCCGCATGTGGCTGGAGACGGGATTTTCGCCGGGTTTCCAGCGGTATTCCGGCTCGGCCAGGAAGTGGGCGAGTTCCGGATCCAGACCCCATTGCTCGGCCTTTTTTCTCGCGGCCTGGACCCGGGCCGCGCCTTCGGGGGTCCACTCGGCCGTATACAGCCGGCAGTGGCGCTCGCCGACCTCGATGCTTGCGTCGCGGCCGAGGATGTAAGTGTTCGTGCCATGGTGGCGGTTGTGAAACGTGCAGGCGAAGGTGACGTTGAGCTGCTTTTTCGGATACTCGAACAGCACGTGCCACTGGTCGGGCACCTCGCGGTCCTTCGTCCAGAAATAGAGCCCGCCCATCGTCTGCACGGCTTCGGGGATGCCCATGCCGAGGATCATGTTGACGCCGTCCCACTGGTGGCTCATCAGGTCGCCGGCGATGCCCGTTCCATACTCCCACCAGCACCGCCAGCGGAAAAACCGTTCGGGGTCGAAGCTGGTTTTTACGGTGGCGTATTCCTGGAATTTTTCCCAGTCGATCCGTTCGGGCGTCGCGTCGGCCGGCAGTTGCTGGTTGTCGTAGCGGGTATAGAACTGCCACTCGGGCCAGGCGTTCGTACGGTCGATGTAAGTCCGTGCGAGGCATACCCTGCCCAGCCGTCCCGACCGGAAAATTTCCCGTGCCCTGATGAAAGACGGCTCGGAATTCTGGTGGTGTCCGAGCTGTAATACGACCCTGTTTTCCCGCACGGCCTTGCGAATGGCTTTCGCTTCTTCCAGTGTGCGGCACAGTCCTTTTTCCACATAAACGTGCTTCTTCGCCTGGGCGGCGCGGACCGTCATTGGCGCGTGCCAGAAGTCGGGCGTGGCGATGACGACGGCGTCGACGTCCTTCGATTCGACTGCCTTCTCCCAGTCCTTTGTGAGCACCGCCTGTTTGTTGAAGGCGGCCTTGCGGGCGCGTTCCAGGTTGGAGTCGTAGAGGTCGCAGATGACGGCGATCTCGGTGTTCGGGGCTTCCTGCATGCGCTCAAGCAGGTAAATGCCGCGCGTGCCAACGCCGACGACGGCGAGCCGCAGCCGCTCGTTCGGCTTCGGCTGCGCCAGCACGGCCGGCGCAGCCGGCACGGCGGAGGCGGATTTCAGGAAGGTCCTGCGGGCAATCCCTTTGTCACTCATGGCGGTCTTCATTGTACTGCACACGCTGCCGGAGCGCCGCCGGTTTTCAGGGTTTTCGCCTGATTGGACAGTCGGAAGAACGCCCTAGCCAGGCGGAAAATTTCCCGGGTCTTGTGTAGTCTCGGGCGCACCGGTCCGATGCTGAGGATGGTACGGGTTTGCCGAACGGCGACGAAATTGGAGGCGTGAAATGTCGAAGAGGACCGCGGGTCGCATGCATTTGCTGTCAGCATTCATGGTGCTGGCATGCGCGGCCGTCTGGGTTGGCGCGGCGGAGGAAGCGCAGGCAGCCGCGTCAAGGCGCTCCCGGCTGGCGGAGGCGGTGCGGACCCTGAACGGAGACGTGTTGCGGCGTCTTGCCGGCCCGGCGATGAAGCGTCCGGCCGGGCGCGAGGGGCCGGAGGTTACGAGTCGGCTCCGCGAGCGTTCGGCGCTGCTGCGAGAGCTGATTCGCACTGAACCAGCCGAAGCGCTCCGTCAGGCTCTGACGCCTGATGCGCTGGACCGGATCCGCGCCGCATGGCCCGAGTCGTCGCCGCTTCTCGAGCAACACGGACAATGGCAGGGCACGCTGGAAACGATCGTTTTCGAGGGCCGAAACCACGTGAATCAGGAAGTGGCACATTTCCTGAATGCCGGCGGGAAACGGCTGGAGGTCCGGCTTGCCGGAGATCAGACGGGTCAGGCTGGCTGCGGCGGGCAGGTGCGGCTGCGAGGCGTGCGTGTGGGAGATTTGGTGGCGGCCGACGAAATTCAGGCTCTTGGTGAGCCACCGCGGGCGGCATCGGCGTGTGCGACAGTCGGCGATCAGAAGATTGCCGTGCTGCTGGTGACGTTCCCGGGCGTCACGCCGCCGGCGGAGGTGACGCCTGCCAGCGTCGCATCCGTCCTTTTTGGGCCGGGCAGGAGCCTCAGCTCCTACTGGAACGAGGTCAGCTACCAGCAGACCACGGCCTCCGGCGCCGTCCATGGTTGGTACACCCTCGACCGGGTTTACTCGTGCACCGAATACAGCGAAATGCGCGCGGCGGCGTTGGCCGCAGCCGACGCGGATGTGGATTTCCGCAACTTCAGCCGCATCTTCATCATCTTCCCGGATCCGGGCGGATGCCCCTGGAGCGGGTTTTCCACCGCCGGTTGCTGGTCCACGGCCTCGCCGGATGGCCAGATTCTGGCCTCGACCACGTGGATGCTCGCGGAGTCTTTCGTCGATCCAGAACAGGGGCTGAGGCTTGCGGTCCGTCAGGGCGGGCACGCCCTGGGGCTGTTTGACTCGCGGTCGCGCCGCTTTGAAGGGGAACCGCTCGGGCCCCTGGGCGAGACGGGAACACCGGGCGAATCGGATGACCCGTTTACCTCGATGGGAGCCTCAGGCCTGGCGCACTATACGGCGGAGCAGAAGCTCCTGCTCGGATGGATCCCCCCGTGGAGCGTGCCCCGGATTCAGTCAACGGGAGTCTACACGATCCGGCCCCTGGAAAAACAGGGCTCCGGGAATTACGCGCTTCAGGTCCAGCGCGGGGCCGGCAACGACGCCTGGCTCTGGATCGAATACAGGCAGCCCGTGGGCGTCTTTGGGTCATCGATCCCTTCGGCGGCCTCCCGCGGCGCCCTGATCCGGTACCAGGACGGCGCACTCTGGCCGCACGCGGATTTGCTCGATTTCTATCCTTCGACTCCCGCGCTCGAGGACGCCCCGCTGCTCGTGGGAACTTCCTGGAAGGACCCCTACACGAATCTCTCGCTGGCAGTGCTTGAGGCGACGCCCGAAGAGCTGACCATCCAGGTGAAATATGGTTCCACTCCATGCACCCTGGTCAGGCCGTCTCTTGCCATCCAGCCGAACAGCCAGAGTGCGATGGCGGGCGACAGCGTCGCCTATGGCCTGACGGTGAAGAGCAACGACTCCGGAGCGTGCCCCTCCCGCACGTACACGCTGGCTGCTTTGGCGCCGCAGAACTGGCAGGCCACTTTCTCCCCCCAGGTGGTGACGCTGGCTCCAGGGCAGTCCGCTACCGTGACGATGAACGTCACCGTGCCAGCAAGCGCCCAACCCGGCACTTATCCGGTCGATGCAGGCGTCGTGGCCGGCGCCACCGCTACCACGGCGCTGGCTACGCTGACGGTGCTGCCGCCGCCTGACCCTTCCATGGAAATCACCGTCAATCTGGGCGCGAGCCCGACGGAGCTGGTTCCGCCGGGCACGGTGGTCTTTACGGCTGAGGTGCTGGGAGGCGGCGAGCCGGTTCCAGGCGTCAATGTGAGCTTCAGTCTTACGCAGCCCGGCGGATCCACTCTGGCTATCCGCTTTGCGCGGACGGATGACGCCGGGCTGGCTTCCTGGTCCTTCCGCTTCCGCGCCAACGATCCGAAGGGCGACTACATCGTGACTGCCACGGTGAGGTCAGGAACCAGAACGGTGACGGCACAGCGGACCGTGAGGCTGCGCTGACAGCAGCCATGCCTCACCGAGGCGAACCGTCCCCTCCCCGATGGGCCGGCATTGCTCTTGCCGCGGCCGCCGGGCCAGTCCGGCCCTGAGAGAAGCCCGCGCAGACTTCCATGAATGGGTGAGGGCGGGGGAACGGTATCTCCGCGGTATAGTACCGCCGCAGCGAAGGTACTCAAGCTATCTCCTGTTAGGCCTCCTCCGCCAGGATTCCAAAGCACGGGACGAAAGATACTGAGCCACTCCTGTTCAGGATGGCCGGCTCCGATCAGGAGATTGAGACGCGCAGAGACCCAGGCGTCCTGAGGGAGAGCGAAATGTCGCATCAAATTGTGATTCGTATTGCAGGCGCGGCCGCCGCGCTCTGCCTGGCTGCATGGGGACAGCGGGCGGATGATTCCGGCACGGGAGTGCGCGCCGCGCGGCGGGCAGAGCTCAGCGAGAGAGTGCGCACGCTGAACGGCGAGGCGCTGCGGCTGGCCGGGGAGGATCTGGCAAAAAGCGGGTTGAGGAAGAGCGGAGCGGCCCAGGCGCTTGCCGTACCGCTCCGGCAGCGCGCCGCCGCCTTGCAGGAACTGATGCGGGCCGACGCCGCCGAGGCCCTTCGACTGGCGTTACCGTCGGAAGCTCTCGCCCGGATTCGCGCCGCGGCGCCAGAGTCGGCGCCGCTGCTTGAGGAGCATGGCGAATGGGAAGGGCAGGTGGAGACGCTCGTTCTGGACAGCCCGGACCTGGTCCACCACGAACGGGTTCATTTCCTGACGACCGGCGAGCAGCGGCTCGAAATTCGCATGGCGGGCGAGGAGCCGGAAGGAATCGAATGTGGGAAACGGGTGCGTTTCCGCGGCGTGCGTTTGGGAGAGACCGTGGCGGCGCTCGACGCGCAGATCACCGGCCAGGCAGCCGCGGCAGCGCCGGCCTGCGGACCCAGGGGTGTGCAGAATATCGCGGTGTTGCTGGTGACGTTCCCGGGCATTACGCCCCCGTCGAATGTTACCCCCGCGACGGTCTCTTCCATGTTGTTTGGGACTTCCGGCCGCAGCCTGCACGGATACTGGAACGAAGCCAGCTACGGGCAGACCTCGGCCACGGGGGCCGTGTACGGCTGGTATACGCTGGACCGCGTTTACACCTGTGACGAGTATTACTCCATGCGCAGTGCCGCCATCGCGGCAGCGGATGCGGACGTCGATTTCCGCAATTTCAACCGGCTGTTCATCATCTTTCCGAATCCCGGCGGCTGCGCCTGGGCCGGGCTTTCCAACGTGGGCTGCTCCTCGTTCAGCTCGGCCGATGGCGTGATTTCCGCCTCCAGCTCGTGGATGCTGGCCAACTATTTCGGTTCGACGGATAGCGCCGTGAAACTCTCGGCGCACGAAGGGGGTCACGGTCTCGGACTCATGCACTCCCGCTCGCGTCGGTTCAACGGCGAGCCGCTCGGCCCGCCCGGCGACACGGGCACAATCAGCGAGTACGGCGATGTGCATTCGGCGATGGGTTCGTGGAATCTGGGCCATTACACGGCCGAGCAGAAGCTGAAGCTCGGCTGGCTGCCTTCTTCGGGCGTGCTTCAGGTGCAATCGCCCGGAATCTTCACGGTGAAGCCGCTGGAGATGCCCGCCGCCGGGTATCAGGCGCTCCAGGTCCAGCGCGGCACGGGCAACAACGCCTGGCTGTGGGTGGAATTCCGCCAGCCGGTTGGCAACTACGATACAACGCTCAATTCCCAGGTCTTCAGCGGCGCATTGGTGCACTACAAGGACGCGACCACTGGCAGCTACACGGACCTGCTGGACTTCACGCCCGCCACATCGAGCTTCAGCGACCCCTCGCTGGCGGCCGGTTCGTCGTGGCAGGACCCGTACACGAACGTTTCGCTGGCGGTGTCGGGGGCTTCCTCTTCCGGGCTTACGGTGCGGGTGAACTACGGCAGCATTCCCTGCTCGCAGGCGGCGCCATCGCTCTCGGTTTCTCCGGCGAACCCCGGCGCCGAACCCGGCCAGAGCGTCACCTACACGCTGACCGTGAAGAACAACGACTCGGGTTCGTGCGCCTCACGCACCTTCAGCCTTTCCTCGTCGCAACCTCAGGGCTGGCCGACGACGTTTTCTGCCAGCACGGTGACGCTGGCGCCGGGCCAGTCGATGAATGTATCGATGACAAAGTCCGTGCCCGATTCCGCCGCTCCGGGAACATACCCTGTGGATGCGGCCGCGCAGGATGGGACGGCCACGGTGACGGCACAGAGCAGTCTGACCGTCCTGCCGCCGTCCCCGCCGCTCAGCGTGTCATTTCAGGCCTCGGCACTTTCCGTGCAGCCGCGTTCGAGCAGCACCTTTACCGTGCAGGTGCTCCGTGGCATGACCCCGGCCGCGGGGGCGGCGGTCACTTACACTCTGTCGAAGCCGGATGGCAGGACGGTCACATCCCGCACGATCCAGGCGGATTCCTCCGGTCTGGCGACATGGACATACCGGTTCCAGAAAAGGGATCCGACAGGCGTCTATACGGTCACGGCCACAGCCAACTTCAACGGCCAGACGGCCTCAGCCACCGCGACCGTGACCCTGCAATAGCAGCGCGGCCGCCCCGCCGCAGACCTGCGGCGGGGCGGCACGGGTCAGCGTGAAGCGCTCCATTTCCGCTTCCAGACCGGTGGCTGCCGTGCAGGGCCAGGGCGTTACTCGCTGCGCACCCGCTGGCGCTTGAAGTAGTAGGCGAGGTAGTTCTGCGTGACGACGCGCGGATTTTCTTCGTTCCTGTATTTCCGCTCGTCATTGCGGATCACGTAAGGGGTAACGCTCACCAGCTCCCAGCCCTGGTTGCCCATCTCGACCACCTGGAGCCAGTCCACCTGCCGGTACATCCCCGGCCCGATCTCCTGGGGCAGCAGCGCCCGGTATTCCCACGGGGCAACCCCGCGGGGCGGAGCAAGCTGCTCTCGCCGGGCAAAAAGCAGAATCGCCGCGGCCAGGGCCGCAACCGTGACAAGCCAGACGTTCCTCATCAATTGGATTGACGATTTCCACCGTCAAGCCGTGCAAACCGCCTGCTGGAAGATAAGAAACCGGCCGTTCGGAACGCACCGCGAACCGCGCGCACTCGGAACGGCCGGTGTCCGCCTCAGTAAATCAGTTTCAATGCGAACTGGATCTGACGTGGCGGGAACGTGCTCCGGATGGTGCCGAAGTCAGAATTGCTGATGTTCGCCGCGGGCTGGCCGAAATTGGTGCGGTTGAGGAAATTGAAGAACTCCGAGCGGAACTGAAGCGCCATCCCTTCGCGGTATGGGAGGCGGAACCGCTTGTTTACGGCGAAATCCCACTGCCAGAGGTCGGGGCCGCGCAGCGCGTTGCGGCCGAGGTTGCCGAAGGGGGCCGAGGAGGTGGGCATCGCAAAGGCGGCCTTGTTCCAGTAGGAGCTGATCATGCTGGCGCCGGCCGGCCGCGACGGGTCGCCGACCAGATTGGGCCGCTGCTGGGCGCCGCCGCGCCATTCGGCCAGCCGTCCCGTCGTGTCCAGGGCGGCCGAAGGCGTGTAAATGACGTTCACCGGCCGTCCCGAGTAGGCGGTGTGGATGGTGTTCATCTCCCAGCCTCCGGCGACCGCATCCAGCCATGCGTTCCAGCCGCCGCCAAAGCGCTGGCCGCGTCCGAATGGCAGTTTGTAGACCAGGCTGGTGGTGTTGATGAAAGTTGTGTCGTAGCTCGTGGGGCCGCGCTCGTTCTTGAGGTCGCGGATGTTCTGCACAACGGCGTTGTCTTCCAGCGCCTGTTCGGAGTTGCCCAGCGCTTTCGACCAGGTGAAGGAGTTCAGGAAATACATGCCGCCGCTGATGCGCCGCTCGGCGCGCACCGAGAGACCGTTGTAGACCGTCTGTCCGGCCGGGTTGACCCAGGTGATGGCGCCGAAGGTCTGGATCGGGCGGCGCGCCTGGATGCCGAGGCTCTGTCCCGGCTGGTTTGGCCAGGCCTGGTTGTAGTCGCCAAGGATGGGCAGCCGCAGGCTGTGGTTGCCAGTGTAGCCGATCTCCACCACCCAGTTGTAGGGCAGCTCGCGCTGGATGCCGAGGAACCAGGTCTGCACATACGGCCAGCGCGTATCGCGCGGGATGTAGGAGACGTTGGCCTGCACCGGGTTGAACTTGTCGGGATCGGTCATGCCCGGCGGGAAGGCATTCTCAGTGGTCCGGAAGGAGGCCGGCACGGGACCTCCGGGCGGGATCGTCTGGTTGATGGTGGCGATATTGACCTGGGGCCCGTTGATGCCGAGCAGATCCGCGCTGCCCATGCGGTTGTGGTGCACGTAGCTGATGCCATAGCCGCCGCGGACCACCATCTTCGGCGTCAGAGTGTAAGCGAAGCCGAACCGCGGACCCCAGTTGCGGTAGTCAGGATCCACCAGCGCGCGCTCGTAGATGCCGCCCGGCCGCGCCATGATCATCCGGACGCCGATGGGATCGAAATTGGACAGAATGTTGTCCCGCTCCCAGCGCGGCGTGGCGTATTCATAGCGGAGACCGATGTTCAGCGTCAATTTCGAGCTCACCCGGATGTCGTCCTGGAAGTAGAAGAACGAGTCGCGCTGGCGGTAGTTGCCCACCAACCAGTTGGCGAGCTGGATCTGGCTCGGCAGGCCGAACATGAAGTCGGCCAGGTTGTAGCTGGCCTGATCAGCGGGGATCGTGCAGTTGGCCGGCTGGCCGAGCACCGCACAGGTGGGGCGGCTGAACTGGCCGGCATAGCCAAGCAGCCCATAGACCGGGTTGATGTCCATGACCTGGGTAAGAATCCAGTGGAACTCCGCTCCTGCTTTCATGCTGTGCCGCCCGCGCAGGAACGAGTAATTCACCTTTGGATTCCAGGTGGTGGGATGCTGGAACTGCGGATTGGTGGCCTGGCGGCCGATGATGCCGGTGGTAAAGCCGGTGATGTTCTGCGTGTTCAGGCCGCCGGTGATGTCCGGCGCCGTGGGCAGCCCCTTGATCCCATAAAGCGCTTCCATGCTGGGCCCGCCCAGAAACGGCGGCGCCTTGCCGGCGCGCATGTGGGTGTAGCTCATGCGGAGCTCGAGCAGCGAGGTGGGCGTCAGCGTCCAGGTGTAGCCTGCCGCGGCGGCCTGGCTCAGCACGCGCACATAGCCGTTGCCCGAACCGCCGGAGGGGCCTTCCAGATAGGGGGAATAAAACTGGTTGTCTTTCCACTGACTGAAGCGCAGAAATCCCGTCATCCGGCTGTTGATGACGCCGTCGATTTTCGCGTCCCATTTGTCGCCATAGTCACGCGGATTCAGCATCAACTGCTGATAATTATTCGAGCGGCCCGTGCCGGCCGGCACCGGCGGCAGCTCGGAGAGCACCTTCCGCGCGAACGGGGTCATCGCCACCGGCGTCCCCGCGGGATACACGGTGGCCGTCAGCGGATTGTAGACGGTCACCGGCAGGATGCCGGCCCGGTCGTTCATGTTCGGAATGGTGGCGAAATAGACTGTTTTCTGGATCTGGCGGAAGCCTTCGTAATCGGCAAAGAAAAAGACGCGGTTTTTAACGAAAGGCCCTCCAATCGTGAGGCCGAACTGGTTCTGGTTTAGCGGCGGCTTTTTGCCGTCAACCGGGCGGAAAAACCCGGTAGCGTTCAGTTTCGTATTCCGGAAGAATTCGTACGCCGTGCCGTGGAACTGGTTGGTGCCCGAGCGCATCACCACGTTGACCACCGCCCCGCCGACGCGGCCGTATTCGGCGCTGAAATTGCTCGTGATGACGCGGAATTCGGCCACCGCGTCCGGCGAGGGCCGCGCCACCTGATTTGAGAAGCCCTGGTTCGAGGTGGAATAAGCGTTGTTGTCCATGCCGTCAAGCAGGAAGTTGTTGTAGGTGCTGCGCATCCCGTTGACGTTGAACGAGCCCTCGCGCGGCGTGGTGGCCGTCATGGCGATCGGCGATTTGCGGATGTTGGTGGCCAGGAGCGCCAGGTCGGAATAGTTGCGCCCGTTCAGCGGCAGCTCGACGATCTGCTCGGTCCGGACCACCTGGCTTTTTTCGCTTGTGTCGGTCTGGAGCACCGCCGCGGCCTCCTTGACTTCAACAACTTCGGTCACCGCGCCCACCTGCATGGTGATGTCGACACGCTGGCGGGAGTTCACGTTCACCGTGACGTCGGACGTCGAGAACCGGGCGAAGCCCGGCGCTTCGGCCGTCACCGTGTAGCGGCCCACCCGGACGTTGAAGAAGCTGTAGTTGCCGGAGGCGTCGGTCACCGTTTTGGCCTGCACGCCGGTCTCCTGGTTGATCAGCGTGACCGTGACGCCGGTCATGACGGCGCCGGAGGGATCCCGGACGGTGCCAAGCACCTCAGAGGTTTCAAACTGCGCGGCCGCAGGCGCGGCGAGCAGCACCAGGGCCATCGCCGCCCGGAACAGGGACGGTTTCAGTCGCATCAGTCTCTCTCCTGAATGGGAAGCATGGAAGAATTCTTTGCATCGAGGCGGGCGCGTGCAATCCGGCGAGGGGAGCCAATCCGGGCCAGCGCCTTTTTCCTGCCTCGTGGCTCAGCATGCCCTCGCTGGCTTTCACCCTGATGAACAGCGCGTGACAGCCCGGTGAGAGGCGGCAGCAGGGCAGGGAAGCAAGACCCATGCGGCCCGCAATCAGAAAACCGGCCTGCATCGCAGCCCCCCTGACAGCGATCAGCATCAGTGTACGGATCCTGTGCCCGCCTGTCAATGCCCGCACGGAGCGGGTCCAAAGTTGACGCCGCCCGCGAGAGGGCCGTATATTTGGACCCGCATGTCCCATCGGTTCCAGTTTCTTCGCCCGGCGCCGCCGGCGCCGCCGCTGCCCCCGGAGGAGGTTGAACGGCTGTACCCGAAATTCCGATGGCAGATCCTGGAGGCCACCTTCATCGGCTACGCGACCTTTTATCTGGTGCGCAACAATCTGCCGGTGGTCTCCAAGGAGATGGGCGAGGCGCTTGTCTATTCCAAGAGCCAGATCGGCGACATGCTGGCGGCCACGGCCATTTCGTATGGGATCGGCAAGTTCCTGATGGGCGCCTGGTCCGACCGCAGCAATCCCCGCTATTTCATGCCGCTCGGGCTGCTGCTGACGGCGCTGTGCAACTTTCTGTTCGGCTCGGTGGCCAGTTATCCGGTGCACCTGCTGCTATGGACGCTGAACGGGCTGTTTCAGGGCATGGGCTGGGGCCCCTGCGGCCGGTCTCTGGGCCACTGGTTCAGCGTGCGGGAACGCGGCACGATCTTCGCCGTCTGGAACATCGCCCACAACGTGGGCGGCGGACTCACCGGGCTGATCGCCGCTTACAGTGCTCACCGGCTTGGCTGGCAATATGCCTTTTATGTTCCGGGGCTGCTTGCCGTGCTCTGCGCGGTTTACCTTGTGGCCCGGCTTCGCGACACACCGCAATCGGTGGGGTTGCCGCCGGTGGAGGTCTATCGAGGCGATGCGCGCGAGCCGGACCAGGCGCGCGAGCGCGAACTGGGCACGCGCGAGCTGCTCCTGCATCAGGTGTTGAACAACCGGGTGCTGTGGCTGTTCGCCGCAGCCAATTTCTTTGTCTACATCGCCCGTTACAGTCTGCTGGACTGGGGCCCGACGTATCTGAAGGAGGTCAAGGGCGCCAGCCTGACTGAAGGCGGCCTGAGCACGGCCGTGTTTGAATTCGCGGGCATCTTCAGCACGCTCCTCATGGGCTGGATCTCCGACCGCGTGGGCGGCCGCCGCGGCATGGTGAGTCTGCTGTGCATGGCGCCGGTGCTGGTGGCCCTGGGCGGCATTCTGCTCACTCCGCCGGGCCTGCTCTGGGTGGACATGGCGCTATTTGCGGTCATTGGCTTCTTCGTCTACCCGCCGGTGATGCTGCTCGGCGTGGCGGGACTGGATTTCACTTCGAAGAAGGCCGTGGGCACGGCGGCAGGCTTCATCGGCCTGTTCGGGTATTTCGGGCGCACCGTGCAGGGCAAGGGTCTCGGATGGATCGCCCAGCACCACGGCTGGACGCCGGCGCTGCTGGCCGTACTGGCCTGCACGCTGCTGTCGATCCTGCTGCTCGCGGCGACCTGGCGGCTCCAGCCGAAAGACTGGAAGCAGGAGGCGGTCACGGAAGCCGGGCGGCGCTCATGAGCCACCCGCCCGCTAACGGGCATGGCCGGTGGCTGCGTGCGCAGGAGTCCTGGACAGGCGGGCGTCGCCCGGGTCCTTTCCGCCTGCGGTGAGGCTGGTTCAACGGGCGAACCCGAATTCGATGGAGGAAATGCGCCCGCGCCAGTAGGGGTGAGGCCCGGAGGGGAGCAGCCACGAGGCTTCGCCCTCCCGCGGAATCCAGAAACCCTGGCGTTCCACATAGCTCCCGAAGCGCCCTTGCCACGGCGTGGGAATGGCGCTGCCGCCGGTGGAGCGGGGCCGTGCTTCGGCACGCACTGCCAGGACGAAATCGTCTTCCCCAAAAGTGAACAGAAGGGATGTCTCCGTGCGGTCGTCTTTCAGAATCGCCCGGGCGTGCCGGTCATCCACGGTCTCCCACCGCACTCCGCTGCCGGGAAGGAGCAGGGCCGGATACCACGGAGATTCGGCCAGAAACCGGAGCCGTTGGCCCACAGCCACATTGCCGTGGCCCCGCACGGAGGCCAGCGGCCACAGCGCGAACAGACGCGCCTCGGTGAGTCCCTCACCGCCGACATAACCGTCCCGGACATACACCGCAACGCCGGGCGCGTAGCGGACGCGCGCGTCCCAGTCAAAGCCCGGCGGATCGAGAGTCACAAGCTGCGTGGCCGTGAACGGCACCCACCGTTCGCCGCTCTCCGAGAGGTTGAACAGGCCCTCCTGCCGGATGCGGACGGCCGTTACGGGACGCGGCGTCCGCGGCACGGCACGGCGAAGGTAGCGTTGCACAGGCAGCGGGAGGGACGGCAGGTTTGCCGGGTGTTGGCTTCCGGCGGCGGTCCGCATGGCTCCCGCGAGCCGCGCCCGAATGGTGCGTGTGGAGGATTCCCACCGCAGCCGTCCGGCTGCGGCGGTCACCACGACGGCTGCCAGAACGAGGCCGGCGGCGATCCACGGCAGTTTCATGAGAGTCCCGGAACAACTGCAAATCGAAAAAAGAACGGAATCAATCACCTCATTTCATGCGAAAATGCATCCGTGCAAAAGCAATGAACTGTTCCCAATCATAATCGGTGACATCGTGTTTTCCGGCGCGGATATGGTAACCAATATCACCCATGACGGGCTGATGCAGCGGCGGCATTTCCGTCGCCGGAAACCCTTTTTTTCCGAGAAGCCGCCACACCGGCGAGGCATGCACCGCCGAGAGGAACTCGCCGCGCGGGTCGGCCCAGAGGTCTTCGGCGGCGCTGGCGACATACAGCGGCCTGGGAGCGGTCAGCGCCAGCAGTTCATGCTGATCCACCGGGAGAACGTCCTCGCGGCCGGCATACTGAAGGAAATTCCGGCAAAACCACCAGGGGAAAGTCTGGCTGATGGAGGCGACGGTTTCTCCGAAGCGGCGGCGGCTGAGCGCCGCTCCCATGCAGCCGGAATCATTGGAGATGGCCAGGGCGAAGCGGGTGTCGGCGGCAGCGGCCCACAGGGCGGTTTTGCCCAGCCGGGAATGCCCCATCACGGCCACGCGGCGGGCGTCGACGGCGGGCTCCTGCTCCAGATAGTCGAGCGCCCGGCTCAGGCCCCACGCCCAGGCGCCGATGGCGCCCCACTCGTCTGCGGCGGGCTCCGTCTGGCCGGGGCGCCAGAACAGCGCATGGACGCCTTCCGCAAAGGCGTTGGCGCGGTCCGGCGTGATATCGCCGTAGTACGCCGTTGCCAGGGCGAAGCCGGCGGAGGTGATCTTTTCCACCGCCCAGCGTGATGCCGTGGCGCCGCGCAGGGTTTCAGGCGGCCGGTCCAGGGGGCGGCCCGAGGCCCTGCGGTCTCGCTCGACATTGGGATTCAGCAGGATGCCCGGATCGTTCCGGATCGTGTGGTTGCCCTGGAAATTGAGGCCAAGAAATACCGGCGCTTTTCTGGATGAATTCGGGGGCAAATACAGGAGCAGATCCATTTTTGGTCCATCCTGTTTTCCCGAAAACAGGATGCGGATCTGCTTGCGAAGCGCCGCCCCGCCGAGGGCCGGCTCAGCCTGTGTCAGCACCTCGAAGCGCAGGCCTGGCGGGCGTCCGGCAGGGATGCGCCCGTAGACGTGCTGCTCAAACAGCGAGAAGATCTCGGCGCGGCGGCGCGGCCAGTCGCGCGCGGACCGGACCGGAGATCCATCGGAAAAGCGCAGCGGGTCGGGAAGCGTGTAGTGCGGAACTTTTGTCTCGTCGTAGTTGAAACCCTGCGGGAGCTGGCCGCGAAGCAGGGGAAGGGCGGTGATGGGGAAGCAGGCGCGGCGGGTGATCTTCATGAGCAGCAGCCTCCGGGCGCCCTCGACCAGGGCGCGCTCGAAGACACGATATCAGGCTGGCCGGCCAGGCGGCAGGCGCTCAGCGCGCCGCCGCGTCCTCGACGGGCGCCGGTTCGGCTCCTGACGGAATGCGCACTTCAAAGGTCGTCCCCTCGCCCACGCGGCTTCGTACGCGCACGCTGCCCCCGTGGGCGCCCGCGATCCACTGGACGAAGGCCAGACCCAGGCCGACGCCGCGCCCGGCGGTCCGTTCGCCCTCGCGTACCCGGTAAAACTTTTCAAAGATGTGCGGGAGGTGCTGCTCCGGGATGCCGGGTCCGTTGTCAGCCACCTCCAGCACCGCCTCCT
Organism: Bryobacteraceae bacterium; assembly: GCA_049969655.1. Lineage (GTDB taxonomy): Bacteria > Acidobacteriota > Terriglobia > Bryobacterales > Bryobacteraceae > JANWVO01. The sequence goes on along the minus strand of JBMFOK010000008.1, from coordinate 74,859 downwards.
CGCCTTCCTGCCGCAGCCGCACCTCCACCCGGCCGCCCTCCTGCGTGTACTGGATGGCATTGGACAGCAGATTTCCGATCAGCCGCTCGATCTGAAGCCTGTCGACGCTGGCGATGCATGCGTCCGGTGCGTCCAGACGCAGCTCGATCCGCTTCTTCTCCGCCAGCGGGCGGAACTGCGCCAACTGCCGGGCGGCCACCTCGGCCAGCATCTCCGGCTGGCGGTTCAGGCGGATCTGGCCGGTTTCGGCCTGGGCAAGCTGCAACAGCGACTGCACAATGCGCCCAAGGCGCTCCACATCCTCAAGCGCCGTCGAGATCGAGCGGCGGAAATCCTCCGTTGTCTTCGCCGTCAGCAAGGCCACTTCGAGCTGGCCGCGGATGGCGGTGAGAGGCGTGCGGAGCTCGTGCGAGGCGTCGATGGAAAAACGCCTCATCTGCTCGAAATTCGCCTCGAGCCGTTCCATCATGGTGTTGAAGGTGGCGATCAGCTCATCCAGCTCATCGCGCGTGCCCAGAGGGAGAATGCGCAGGCTGAGATTGCCGCCTGACACCGTCCGCGCCGCTTCGGCCACGCGGATCAGCGGCGAGAGGGCCCGCCCGGCCGCGTACCAGCCCAGGACGGCAATGGCCAGCAGCATGACCGGAGCGGCAATCGCGTACACGGCCAGCATCCGGGCCGGGACGCGCTCCGTCTCGCTGATGGGCAACCCGATGGCGACAAAATAGGTCCGGTTGCCCGCGCCATAGGGCCCCATGCGCACCATGTAAAATTCTCCGCGGGAGCCCGTGCGCTTCACCGTCCACTGCCGCCCGGACTGGAGCACACGCCGCACCGTCTCGCGTGTCTCCCTGCCGATGGCGGCGTAGCCGTTGGACATTTCCAGCACGTCTCCCTGCGCGTCCGTAAGGAGGAAAATGCGGCGCAGTCGGTCCACGGTAAACGCTTCTTCGGGATGCTCTGGATCATAAGCCCAGACGAGCTCCGCGTCCCGCGCGCGCAGGAAGCCCTTCAGGGCGTTCCATTCCCCGTCGAGGAGCCTTTCGGCCTGCTGGTGGAAGACAACAACGAGGGCCTGATGAAAAGTCAGGCCCACCGACGTCATCACCACCGCGAACAGCAGCAGATAGCTCAGCGTCAGCCTCGTGCGGAGACCGGGGGCACGGCGGGCGGGCGGCCTGAGGACGCGGCCGGGCGGCGTCATGGGAGCTCCTTGAGCCGCGCGCCCATGGCAGCCTTTCAGGCGGAGGCCGAACCGGACGCGCTGGCCCCGTCGTCGGCTTCCAGCATGTAGCCGGTGCCGCGGATCGTGCGGATCATCTTGAAGCTGAATGGATCGTCGATCTTGGCCCGGAGGTGGCGGATGTAAACGTCGACGATGTTGGTCAGCCCGTCATACTCCATGTCCCACACGTGTTCGACGATCATCGTCCGCGTGAGCGGCTTGCCGCGGTTGCGCACCAGATATTCGAGGATGCTGAACTCTTTCGGGGCCAGCTCGATGGGGCGCCCCGCGCGGGTCACCTTGCGGCGGAGGCAGTCGACCACCAGGTCGCCCGCCACCAGCCTCTCCGGCACCGGCTGGCCGCGCCGCAGCAGCGCCTTCACACGCGCCAGCAGCTCCTCGAAGGCGAACGGCTTTACCAGGTAATCGTCGGCGCCAACCTCGAGGCCGCGCACGCGGTCCTCCACCTCGCTGCGTGCGCTCAGGATGAGCACCGGCGGACTTACCTTGCGGTTGCGCACCTTTTCGAGCACCTGAAGGCCGTCGATGTCGGGAAGCATCAGGTCCAGCACCAGCAGGTCATAGTCCAGCTCATGGATCTTTTCAAGACCCGTCTGTCCGTCGGCTGCCGTGTCCACCAGATAGCCGGCGCCCTCCAGTCCGCGCTGGATGAAATCCGCAATACGGTCTTCGTCCTCGATGACCAGAATTCTTTTGGCGCTCATGGAACCGCTTGATCCCAGATTATCACTGCCGCTTGCGGCTCACCGCACAAGCACGGTCTCGGTGATCTGCTCGCCGAGGTGGACGTGAAAACCACCGGGAACCGGGTGGATCCACAACCCGCTGTCCCGCGGCGCCGGGATATCCTCTACGCGCCGCACCAGATGGAACCGCGACGTCTCCGCCGCCCGCACAAACCGGCCCACGTGCAGATGCAGATGGCACTGCGTGCGCACTGAGGCGCCATTATAGGCGATGCCCCATTCGTCGCCGAATTTTTCGCGGGCCGTCCGGATGGCGAAGCGCCAGTAACGGTCGCGGACGGGTTTGGGCAGGTCGTGCAGGTGGTGCGGCCCCGGCAGGTGAATGCGGGGCAGCACCAGCCAGCGGTTCGGCTTGCGGGGGTTGTTGTCCTTCAGCACAAAGAACTCCACGTCCGGCGGCTGTTTCTCCGCTTCCACGCACAGCGAGCAGTTGCGCTCCTTCAGCGTCTCGGGACGCGAAGGGTCACAGGCACAGCGTGAGACGTCGGCCTGCGTAGGGGCAGCCCCCAGGAGGGCCGCGGCCAGCGCGAGCGATAGAACCCGCATTGCGGCCATTATACTGGTGGGTGTCAGCGGCCCGTTGGAAAGACCGGCAGTTGTGGCTGGCCGCGCTGTTCGCCGCCCTGGTGCTGGCGTTTTATCTCGACGCGCAGAGCGCCATTGGCCTGCTGGGCCCGGACGAGCCCCGCTATGCCTCCATCGGCCGGGAAATGGCCCACAGCGGCGACTGGATGACGCCGCGGCTGTGGGGCGAGCCCTGGTTCGAAAAACCGCCGCTACTTTACTGGATGACTGGGGCCGCGTTCCGCCTCGGGTTCGCCAACGAGCTCGCGCCCCGCGTCCCCGTGGCGCTGCTTTCCGCGCTGTTCCTGGTTTTCCAGTGGGCGGTGCTCCGGCGCCTGCTTGGAGAGGCAGTGGCATGGGCGGCCACGCAGATGCTGGCCACCTGCGCCGGCTGGGCGGCTTACAGCTTCGTCGCCGTCACTGACCTCCCGCTGGCGGTATTCTTCCAGTCCGCCGTCCTGCTTGCCTGGCTGTGGCTGGAGACCGGGCGTCAATCGGCCCTGTATGGAGCCGCGGGGGCACTGGCAGCGGCCGTTCTGGCCAAGGGGCTGGTGCCGGTGGTGCTGATCCTCCCCGTGCTGTGGCTGTCCCGCCGCCGCTGGCGGCAATGGCTGGGGCCTGCGGCGCTGGCGGCGGCATTGGCGGCGCCGTGGTTCGCTCTCATGCTCTGGCTCCACGGGCGCGCGTTTTTTGACGAATTCTTTCTCCGGCATCATCTCTCCCGCTTCACCAGCAGCGAGCTTCAGCACGTGCAGCCGTTCTGGTTTTACGTGCCGGTGCTTCTGGCAGGGCTGCTGCCCTGGACGCCTGTCCCGCTGCTGACCGGATGGCGGGCGTGGCGGGATACGCGTCTGAAAATCCCATTGTTTATTCTGGTTTTCGGGTTTGTATTTTTCTCGCTTTCGCGCAATAAACTGCCTGGATATCTGCTGCCCCTGCTGCCCTCATTCTGCATCCTTTCGGCGGCAGGTCTCGTAAAAGCCCGCACCGCCGGCCGCGCCTTTTTCTGGACGGTGATGCTCGCCTCGCTGGCGCCCGCCGCGGCCGGCATGCTGCCGGAAGCGCTGCTGTACGGGATCCGTGCGGCCGGCTTCACGGGGCTGCGATGGGAGCTGACCGCGGCGCTGATCCCTGCCGGGCTGCTCGCCTGGTGGCTGGACGGCCGCGGCCGGCGGATGGCGGCGGCCGCCCTGGTGGCAGTTGTCGCGGGCGGCCTTCTTTGGCATGTCAAGCGAAGCGCGGCTCCGGCGCTCGATGAGCTGGTTTCGGCCCGAGGGCTCTGGCGCCGCGCCGCTGCAAACCGTGACCACATCTGCATCCTGCGGCTCCACCGCACCTGGCGCTACGGAGTCGCCTACTACGCGGGGGCGCCGCTGCCGGACTGTGCTGTCCGCCCGCTGCCGCTGGCCATCGACCAGGCGCCCGGGGCCTTTCCGCGCATCGTGCCACTGGTGCAGACCGGTATCGCCGCAGGCGGCCCGGCGATAGAATGATCGACGCCATGAAAAAGGACCTGACCCGGCGCCATCTTCTGGCGGCCGCGCCTGCCGCGGCGGCCGCTTCCCGCGTGCGCAATGACAGACCCGCGTTGATTGGGGGCACGCCGGTGCGTTCGACGCCCTGGCCCGGCTGGCCGGTTTTCGACTCGCGCGAGGAAAAGGCCCTGCTCGAAACGCTCCGTTCGGGCCGCTGGTACCGCGGCAACGGCGAACACGTGAAGCAGTTCGAAGAGGCCTACGCGCGCGCGACCGGCGCCAGACACTGCCTGGCCACATGCAACGGCACCTCGGCGCTGTTCGTTTCCCTGAATGTGCTGGACGTCCAACCCGGCGACGAGGTGATCGTCCCGCCTTACACCTTTATCGCCACCGTCAATGTCGTGTTGCGCCAGTTCGCGCTGCCGGTCTTTGTTGACACGGATCCGGAAACCTTTCAGATGGACCCCTCGAAGCTGGAGGCGGCCATCACCGGGCGCACCCGCGCCATCATCCCGGTGCATCTCGGCGGCAACGTCTGCGACCTGGACCGGATTCTCGATATCGCCTCGCGCCGCGGCGTTGCCGTCATCGAGGACGCCTGCCAGGCGCACATGGCCGAATGGAAGCGCCGGAAGGCGGGCACCTTCGGCGCTACCGGGTGCTTCAGCTTCCAGGCCTCCAAGAACCTGAACTCCGGCGAGGGCGGCGCGGTGCTCACCAACGACAGCGCCCTGTTCGAGCGCGCCTATGCGTTCCACAACAACGGCAGCGGGCTGAAAGCCATCGGGACGAATTTCACCTACGTCTCCACCGGCCACAACCTGCGGCTCACCGAGTTTCAGGGGGCGCTGCTCGTGGCCCAGATGACGCGCCTCGATGAACAGGTGCGCAGGCGCAGCGCCAACGGCGCCTACCTGACGTCGCTGCTCGAAAAGATCCCGGGCATCCGCCCGGCGCGCCAGTATCCAGGCTGCACGCTGAACGCCTATCACCTGTACATGTTCCGCTACGACGCACGGGAGTTCGCCGGTCTGCCGCGCGAAATGTTTCTGAAAGCGCTGCGCGCCGAAGGAATTCCCGCTTCGGGCGGATATTCGCCGCTCAATACCCAGGATTTCCTGAAAAATACGCTGAATGGACGCGGATATCGGCGCCTGTTTCCGGAGAAAATCCTGAAGGAATGGCCGGAGCGGACGGCGTGTCCCGCCAACGACCGGCTCTGTGCGGAAGCCGTCTGGCTCACCCAGAACATGCTGCTGGGGGAGCGCGCTGACATGGAATTGATCGCCGAGGCCATCCACCGCATCCGCCAGTTTGCGGGTGAACTGAAGAGGCTGGCCTGAGCCGACGGCGAGGTCAGGACGCGGCGGGCGCCTGGCAGCGTGCGTTCATGCACTCGCCAATCACCCACTGGACCTGTTCCAGCGTGAACGGCGCGGAAAGGACGGTGAACGCGCCCAGCTCCATCAGATCGGCACAGCCGGGGTCCACCGAGTCCAGGCAGACCACGGCGGGGGCGGCGGCGCGTCCGTCGCCAGCCGACTGGCGCGCCAGGTCGGCAAAGCAGCCATCGCTGAAGCGCAGGTTCGAGAAGATCACGTCGATGTCCGGATTCAGCGCCAGCGCCGTGCGCGCCTGCTGGCATGAGCTTACCGCATGGATGCGGGCCCCGCATTGTGCCAGCACCGGCCGCAACTGCATCTCGATTTCCGGCGACACCGCCAGCAGAACCAGTGGCGTGCGATCGAAGTGGGCCTGGTAGGCCAGCGGGGGCGTCGAAGTGCGGCGGTGTGCTTCGCCCACCACCCGGTCGGCGATCTCCCGGATCTGCGTCCAGTGAAGGCTCGAACCGAGGACGCTGTCGGAGCCGGCCGCCAGGTTCGATCCGCCCCAGATCTTCTCGTTCGGATGGTCCTCGGCGGCCTGGAAAGCCTCGATCAGGCGCGGGATGTCGAAGATGTCCTCGTCATAGGGGGAACCGCGGATGATGCTGTAAGTGTAGCGACCGCTGGGACGGCGGCAGATCAGGCTAATGAGGTTCGTATAACCGGCGCTGGCCAGCACCAGCCGCGACAGCGGATCGCCCTTCTCGTCGGCGATCACGTAGTTATAGGGCGACTGATACAGAATGTCCGGCCGCGCCGTGATGGGGGCGATGCCCGCCTCGCCGTTCAGCAACGCCAGCAGGCGGTCGCAGACCAGCCGGATGGTCGTCACGACAAGCCCTTCGTCGCCCTGCACCTTGCCGTGGATGCGCTGCTGACGGTACGGTTCGAAAACCCAGGTGAAGTGGTTGTTCACCAGGTCTTCGAGATTGACCGGATACAATCCGCCGCAGACGTCCAGCTTGTTGTTGTACTGTACGATCCATCGCAGCATCGGCATGCCTTCGGCCCGTTCGAGCAGCTGGTGGTATTCGAGCACGAAGGCGGCCAGGCAGACGTCCTGATCGGCGTTCCAGACGTAGACCGGCACCGGTCGCCGCTTCTGAAGCCAGCGCTGCATCAGGTGGCCCTGGCGCACGGCTATATAGGCCTGCATGGCGGCGCTCATCGTCGCCTCGCGGACCACGCCCGCGTGATGATCAAAGTTGACGTGGTGGCCGCGGTGGCCGGGAATGTCATCGAGCACTTCGAGCGCAATCGAGTACTCCGGCGCCTCCTGCAAAAACTCTTCCCAGGATTCGAAGCGTTTCTGGCGGACCCGGAGCTCAATGTTCTGGAAGAGATTGCCGGTCATTTTGCCGTCCGCTGCTGCTTCAGGCCAGGCGGACGCCCTCTGTCTCCAGCGTAGCGCGGAATGCTTTGCCGTGCTACGGGCAGCGCATCCGCTGATATGATGTTGTCGACGGAGAAGTGGCCCCCGTGAGAGTCCTTGTAGCCGATGACAGCTTGGTGATGCGGCGCCTGCTGGAGGCTTCGCTCGCCGGGTGGGGCTATGAGCCCGTCGCCGCCGCCGACGGCCAGCAGGCGTGGGAGCTGCTGGGCGGCGATGACCCTCCGCCGATCGCGATCCTCGACTGGATGATGCCTGGCCTCAGCGGGCTCGAGATCTGCCGCCTCCTGCGGCAGCGCGGATCGCCCCCCTACGTCTATGTGATTCTGCTCACCGCCCGCGGCATGAGGGAGGACATCGTCGAAGGCATGAATGCCGGAGCCGACGATTACGTCGTCAAGCCGTTCGACAAACACGAGCTCGAGGTCCGCCTGCGGGCAGGCCGGCGCATCATCGATCTCCAGACCGAGCTGCTGCGGGCCCAGGAGCGGCTGCGGGAACAGGCGACGCGCGATCCCCTGACCGGAATCTGGAACCGCGCCTCCATCCTGGAAATCCTCGAGCGCGAGCTCGACCGCGCCAGCCGCGAGGACTCCGCCCTTGGCGTGCTACTGCTCGATCTGGATCACTTCAAGCAGCTCAACGACACGCGAGGCCACCAGTTCGGGGATCAGGCGCTGCGCCTGTTCGCCCAGCGCGTGCAGGCTTCGGTGCGCTCCTACGACAGCTTTGGCCGTTACGGCGGAGAAGAGTTCCTCGTCATCGCTCCCCATTGCGGGCGCCCGGAGCTGATGTCCCAGGCCGAGAGGCTCCGCCGCGCCGTCGAGGCGCAGCCGTTCATGGTCGATGGGGTCGAGTGCCGCCTCACCGTCAGCATCGGCGCCAGCAGCACAGAGAAGAACGGGCGGCACACCTCGACCGAGCTGATTCGGGCCGCCGATGAGGCTCTCTACGCCGCCAAACGCGCCGGACGCAACTGCGTCGTCTACGCTCCGATTCCGGCGTTTCATCGGGTCGACTGAGGCGGCTCGGCGGCCGTGGCCGCGCGCAACGCCTGCGTCTGCCCAAGGCTGCGCGCATATCTCTCGATGCCGCGGTAGAGCGCTTCAGCCAGCTTCTGACGGTAGTCCGGCTTTTTCATCAATAGCTCATCCTTCGGGTTGCTGAGGAAGCCGATCTCGGCGAGCACCGACGGCATTGAGGCCCCGATCAGCACCACAAACGGCGCCGTCTTTACGCCGCGGTCGCGCGCGACAGGGTTCAGCCGCCGCCATTCCTTCGACAGCTCCTGCTGCATGTAGCCGGCAAACTCGCGCGACTCGTCCAGCTTGTCCTTCAGCGCAATCTTCTGGATCAGCTCCCGCAGCTCGAAAATGGAGCGGTTGTGCCCCGCGTTTTCGCGTGCCGCCAGCTCCAGCGCCTCGCGTGAAGTCGTGAAGTTGAGATAAAAGACCTCGGCCCCGGACACGCGCCGCACGGGAGAAGAGTTGGCGTGGATCGAGAGGAACAGGTCCGCCCGGCTTTCGTTGGCGATGGCCGTGCGTTCCTCCAGCGGAATGAACTCGTCGGCGCGCCGCGTGTAGACAACCTCCGCTCCCATCCGGTCCTCGAGCAGCGCCCCCAGCCGGAGGGCCACGTCCAGCACCAGCTCCTTTTCGAGCAGGCCGGTTGGCCCCTCGGTGCCCTGGTCGTGTCCGCCGTGGCCCGGATCGAGCACCACCCGGCCGATATGGAGACCCAGGGCGCGCGTCAGCGAGCGTTCGCCGCGGCGTGTGGGCCGGGCCGGTTCCGCTGGTAGCGCGGGGACGGGCCGGGAAGGTGCTGCCTTGGCGGCCTCGGCCACTACCGCCGCGGATTCAGGCTGCGCGGGCCTGCGCGCGGGGATCTTCTCCGGCGCTTCAGCGGGGATGCTACGGGCCATCTCCGCCCGCGCAGCATCGACGGCAGGCTCCGTCTCCGCGGTGCGGCGGGCGCGGGACTCCGGCTTTGCGGACACGGTGGGGGCTTCCGCCGCTTTGGCCGGCTCCTCGGATGCCCGCGCCGGTTTCGCAGCAACGGTTTTCGCCGGGGCGGGCGCGGGCGTCTCCGCCGGACGGCGAGCTTGAGATTCAGAATTCCTGGACTCCGCCGGAACCTCGGCCGGCTTCACACCCGCGCTCGCCAGTCCCCCGGCCGCTGAGGTTTTCGGAGCGTTTTCGGTCAGTGTTTCCGCCGGGCGAGCGGCACCCTTCAGCCTCACTTCGACGACCAACCGTTCCGGGTTGGTCAGACGGGAAACTTCGTATTCGACCTCGCCGGCCAGGTCCAGCACCAGCCGCGTCGTCCGCGTATCCTTCAGCCCGACGCGCGCCTGCCGGACGCGCGCGTCTCCCACGGGCACGGTCTGGATGCGCGGCGTGCCTCGCCTCGGGCGCGTGTCGGCAAAGTCAAAGAAAAGCCGCGGCGGATTCGGCAGCCGGCCATATTTCCATTTCGTTTCCTGACTGAGCTCGACGACGATGCGCGTGACGTCCGGGCCGGACCACGCCCGCACGCTGCGCAGCTCGCCCGCGCCCGGCGCCTGCGCCGCGGCCAGCGCGGCGCTGGCCGCGGCGGCCAGGGCCAGCCGGAATGCGCCAAACGGGGGTGCGATGGGCAAATCCGCCTCCTAGCGGGTGCGCAACCAGACGCGCCCGGTTTCATCCGTTTCCACAAGCAGCCCGCGGACGGCCGGTTCTTCCTCCTTCGGCTGCGGCGGCGTGCCGGCCGTTGCGGCGCGAGCCCGCTCGTACAGGTTTTCCACCCTGCGAACGTATTCAACCGTTTCCCGATACGGCGGCACGCCGCCGTGCCGCATCACCGCCGCCTCGCCCGCGTTGTAAGCGGCCAGCGCCAGACGGGGGTCGCCAAAATACTGCTGAAGGATTTTCAGATACCGGATGCCCGCCTGCACGTTCTCCCGCGGATCAAAACGGTCGCGCGTGCCCAGCCGTTTCGCCGTGCCGGGCATCAACTGCATCAGGCCGGCGGCTCCCCTGGGCGAGATGGCGGCCGCGTTGTAGCCGCTTTCGGCGCGGATCACCGCATCCACCAGCAGCGGGTCCACCTGATGCTCGCGGGCCGCATGCTCCACCAGCGGCCGCACGGCGGCCTCCGGCGGCACCGGCAGGCCGTCGCGTGTCTGGTAGCGCACCACGCGGACCAGCCTGCCGGTGCGCGGATCGGCGCGCACGGTGCTCACGGCGCGGATGTCGGCCGCGGCGGCCGGCGGCGCCAGCGCCGCGGCGGCCAGGCCGCAGGCGGAACAAAACATGAGCATTTTGTTTAGTACATTATACTGCTTCATGTTTCAAACACAACAGGCACTTTTTCGCCAGCCGGCGCCGCGCCCGGCGCGCCGCTGCTACAATTCTCTCATGGCGCGCGGCGCCTTTATCCTGGCCGGGGGCCGCAGCCGCCGCATGGGCCGCGACAAGGCGCTGCTCGACTATCACGGCCGTCCGCTGGCCGCCCACGTGGCCGCCCAGGCCGCCGCCGCGGCCGGGCGCGCGTGGCTTGTTGGTCCCGCGGAACGCTACGGTCATCTCGGCTACCCCTGCATCGGGGAGCGCTTCGCAGGCGCCGGGCCACTGAGCGGCATCGAGGCCGCCCTCGGCTCCGGCCTGGCCGACTGGTGCCTTGTGCTCGGCTGCGACATGCCGGGCGCCGACGCCGCCTCGTTGCGCCAGCTTCTGGATTTCGCCGAAGACTGCGGAGCGGACGCGGCCGTCACCGCCGGCGAAGACGGACGTCCCGAGCCGCTCTGCGCCGTCTACCACGCCCGGCTGGCGCCGCTGGCCGAAACCCTGCTGCGCGAAGGCCGGCTGGCGGTTCACGAGCTGCTGGCCTCCATCCGCTGGGCCGCCTTCCCGGCGCCGCACCCGCGCTTCGCCGCCAACATCAACACGCCGGCAGAATGGGCACAATGGAATCGTTGAGGGACCTCTACCCGCATTACATCGAATTCCGTCACGTCTATAAGACGTTTGACGAGCCCGTTCTGGTCGACGTGTCCTTTTACGTGGAAGACGGCGAGACGCTGGCCATCATCGGCCGCAGCGGCGTCGGCAAGAGCGTCAGCCTGAACCACATCATGGGCTTTCTCAAGCCCGACAGCGGCCGCGTCATCGTCGCCCACCAGGACATCACCGACATGTCCGAACCGGAACTGCGCGAGATCCGCCGCAAGGTCACCATGGTCTTCCAGAGCGGGGCGCTGTTTGACTCGCTCACCGTCGGCGAAAACGTCCTCTTCGCGCTCGAGCTTCGCGAAGACTATGACGAGGCCAACAAGCTCGACGTCATGCGCGGCCTGCTGCGCATGGTCGGGCTGGAAGACCGCGAAAACGACTATCCGTCCGACCTCTCCACCGGCCACCGCCGCGCCGTGGCGATCGCCCGCGCCCTGGCCGCCCAGCCCGAGTGCATCCTCTACGACGAGCCGACGACGATGGTCGACCCGCTGATGTCGGATCTGATGGTCAACCTGATGTTGCGGCTCAAGGAACAGCTCCGGCTGACCAGCGTCGTCGTCACCCATGACCTTGACCTGATGCGGCGCGTGGCCGACCGCGTCGTCGTTCTTCACGAGGGCCGCGTCATCTACATGGGGCCGGTCAGCGAGATCGACCACTGCGAACACCCTCACGTGCGCGAGTTTCTCGCCATGGACCGCGTGGAGCTCACCGGCTGACGAGGCCGCGCCACCCTCCTGTCCACTGCCGCAGCCGCGAGACCCAGGAACGGTCCTGCGGGCCGGGCATGGCCGGCCCCGGCGCCACCGGCCTCTGGCGCCCCAGCCACGACGGCGGCCGCAAGGCGGGCGTCCGCGAGGTGACGCGGGCCCGGAATGTGCCCGGCTGCACCGCATATGTCCGCTTCACCACATTGCCGTCCTTTTCTTCGACTACCGCCTCAAAGCCATCCACCGCCGCCCCGTTGCGGCGCAGCTCCAGGGGAAGCCAACCCCTGAGGTTCCGCTCGATGAACGACGTCTCGTAGCGCTGCCGCCTCGTGCTCCAGACAAAGATGCGCAGGGAATCAAAGTCGTGCCCGGCGGAGCGCTGCGACTGCGCCGCCCAAAGCCACACGGGCTTTTCGCCCTCCTTCGAGCGGACCGAGCCGATGCGGAAATAAGCGGCGATGCGCGCCCGTTCGGCGTACTGGGCCACTTCGTCGGGGATCTCCATCACCAGCATTCGCGCCAGTACCCAACCGGCCGAACCGTCCTCCAGCCGGACCAGCGCCCAGTCGTCGGCAATCTTGGGCGGCGTCGTCGGCGAGGCCGCTGCCGCCGAGCCGGCTGTTGGAGTAGACAATTGCTCGGGCATGGCCGTGCGGCTCAGTTCCAGCCAGTTGTCCGGCAGTGGCGGCGCGGGAACCGGCGCCAGCGGAGGCGCGGCGTGTTTTGCCGCTTTCTTCCGCGAGGCGGCGCTTGGGTTCACTTTCCCGGCGTTGACGGACGTTGCCATCACCAGCGGCGCCGGCTCGTACGGTCCGCGTTCCACGCGCTCGTAGGCGATGACTTCCACATGCTGGCCGGGCTGGATCCGGCGGAAGCTGGGGGAGAGCCGGTGCGGCACGGTGTGAACGTTCAGCGCATCCAGTACGGACGCGCGGCCCTGGGAAGGAGCCGCGGCGGCGCGTGCGCCCAGCCGCCGCAGTGTTTGCAGATCCTGGCCCGAGAGCAGCAGCCGGCCGTCGATCCACCCTTCGGCGCCGGACTGCGTCCGAATCTGATAAAAGCGCCGCCGACGGCTGATGATCTCCACGCGTTCGCCGTGGCGCAGCCTGGCCGCCACGCGCGAGCGGGCGGCGAGCGCCTCCCGCAGGTCATATTCGAGGGGCCCGACGAACGCCTCGCCGAGCGCCGGCCGCCGTTCGGCGCGCGTGGCACAGGCTGCCAGCGCAAGCACCATCAGCAGGGACGCTCCCGCCACCGACCGCATCCGCGCCAGCACGTTGCCCGCCTCCTCCCAGCATAGCAACGCCGGCGCGGCGCGGATTAGCAAACCATTTCTTTCAGAAATTGTTCGATCCGTCCGAGGCCCTTGTCGAGATTCTCCATCGAGGTGGCGTAGGAAATGCGCATGTGGTGTTCGGTGCCGAACGCCTCGCCGGGCACCACCGCCACGTGCGCCTTTTCCAGCAGCTTCTCGGCGAACTGCATCGGCGTGTGGATGCCGTTGCGGCCCAGCGCGGCGCTGATGTTCGGGTAGGCGTAGAAGGCGCCGCGCGGCTCGGCGCAGCGCACGCCCGGCATGGCGCGCAGCCGCTCGATCACGTATTGGCGGCGGCGGCGGTATTGGGCCAGCATGTCCTCCACCGCGCTCTGGTCGCCGAGCAGCGCCTCGATCGCCGCCTTCTGCGCGATTGAGGTCGGATTGGAAGTCGAATGCGATTGCAGCTTGATGATCGCCGAGCAGACCTCAGCCGGCGCCAGCGTGAATCCGATACGCCAGCCGGTCATCGCATAGGTCTTTGACAGCGAACCGGCCACGATGACGTGCTCCTTCATGCCCGGCACGGCCGCGATCGAGAAGGGCTCGCTGTCGTACAGGAAGCGGCAGTAGCACTCATCCGTCATCAGCCAGATGCCCCGCCGCGCGGCCAGATGGCCGATCTTTTCGAACTCTTCCCGCTCGATCACCGCGCCCGAGGGGTTGCAGGGCGAATTGATGATGATCAGCCGTGTCCGCGGCGTGATGGCGCGCTCCACCTGCTCGGCCGTCAGGGCAAAGCCTTCCTCCTCGCTGGTCTCGACGAGCACCGGGCGTCCGCCCGAGTAGCTGACGACGTCGTAGTAGGTCACCCAGTAAGGCACCGGGATGATGACTTCGTCGCCCTCGTTGATGAGCACCTGCACGGTGTTGAAGATGGCGTGCTTGCCGCCGACGCTCACCACGCACTCGGGCACCGTGTACTTGGTGCCGAAGTCCAGCCGGTGCCGCTCGCAGACTGCCTGGCGGAGTTCAGCGACGCCCGCCATGGCCGTGTAGCGGGTGAAGTTTTCTTCGAGCGCGCGCACCGCGGCCTGCTTGATGTGGTCGGGAGTCGGGAAATCCGGCTCGCCAACGCCAAAGTCCACCACGTCGACGCCCGCCCGGCGAAGCTTTTCGGCTTCGGCCGATACGCGCGCCGTCGAGCTGACGCTGATGGACTGAACCCGGGACGAAAGAGTAGAAACTGGCTGCAACATTCCTGCCACTCGGTGATACCAACGGGATTTTACCCAGATGTCCTGCTGTCCGGCCGCTTCGCCGGCAGTCGCTGCCTGAGCCTCGCCTCAACCTGGGGCGGCACCAGGCCGCTGACGTCGCCGCCCAGTGCGATCACTTCCTTCACCAGCCGCGAGCTGAGGAAGGAATAGGCTTCTCCTGCCATCATAAACATAGTTTCGATCTCCGGCGCCAGCCGCCGGTTCATCAACGCCATTTGCAGCTCATACTCGTAGTCGCTGATGGCCCGGATGCCGCGCAGCAGCAGGCAGGCGCCGCGGCGCCGCGCGTACTCCACCAGCAGCCCGTCGAAGGAGTCCACTTCGACGTTGGCCAGCCCGGCGGTCGCCTCGCGCAGCATCTCCACGCGCTCGGCGGCGCTGAACAGCGGCTGCTTGCCCGCGTTGCGCAGCACCGCGACAATCAGCCGGTCCACGAGCGGCGCGCACCGGTTGATCAGGTCGAGATGGCCGTTGGTCACCGGATCGAATGAGCCGGGATAGACCGCAATGCGAAGCTTCTGCGCGGACAAGACAGTGCCTTTCCCGTTGGGTGTCGACGGAGGAACGACACTTCATTGTACGCCCTCGGATCGCTCCGCACAGCCGCGCTCCGGCCCCGCTGGCAGCGCCCTTGCCCGGCGTCGCAGCGTATGTCTGCCGCCAGAGGCAGACCGGCGACGGCCCTTTGCGGCAGCCTGCTAGATTGGAACGGTGAGCCGAAAAGACGAGCTGCGCGCGCGGGCGCTCAAGGACGCGCTGGGAGCGCTGGGATATCCGGGATTCCTGTCCCTGTTCTCGGAGATCGAGGCCGAAGAAGGACACGACCCGGCCGTCGTGCTGATGGCGGCCCTGGCCTGCGACCGGCTCGAGGAGACCGTCATCGAGGCCCTGCCGTGGCTGGTACTGCGCTTTGAGCAGCTCGACTGGGACTGGCTGTTGCGGGAGGCCCGCCGCCGCGGCGTGCAGAACCGCCTCGGTTTTGTCGTTGCGCTCGCTCTGCGGGCCGGTGCGGCGGGCGCGCTGGACATGGCCAGGCTGGCGCGGCTCGCTTCCATCGAGGAAGAGCTCTACGCCTGCCGTCTCGACCGGGAAGATCCACGGTGGCCTGCTGTGCCCCCGGCGCGGCGGGATGAGCGGAGGAACGCGCGCAGCGAGGAGGCCGCGCAGTGGGGGCTCATCAGCCGTCTGCGGCCCGAAGAGCTGCGCTTTCTGGCCGACGTCTGACTTCGAGCCCCGAATGCAGCGCGCCTCGGATACATTGGAAGATGCACTGGCTCTCGGAGCCAGCGTGTCTCCACCGTGAGTGGGGGGGCATTTCCATGAGAACTCTCGCGCTTGTGATCCTGAGCCTTTCGCCAGCCCTTCTGATGGGCCAGCAGCGAACCCTGATGCACTGCTTTACGTTCACGGAAATTCCGCAAGCCACTGCGGCCGACTGGGACGCCTTCCGGAAGGCCACCGAAGAGCTGCCGTCCAAGATTGACGGCCTGCTCCGCGTGTGGCACGGGAAACTGGCGCGCCCGCTTGGTATCCTGCAAACCGACGGCGCGCTGGATGCGGACAACCAGAAGAAGCTGCGCGAAGGCGGCTCGGTGCCCGCACAGGTGAAGATGGTGCGCCGCCAGTATGGCGTGTGCATGGAGTTCCGCAACGAGGACGCGCTCAAGGCCTATGCAAAACACCCCGCGCATGACGCGTGGATGAAGGTCTACGAGAAGGTCCGCGTGCCGGGCACGACGACTTTCGACATTCTGCCCTGAAACGGCGGCCGCCGGATTCAGCCGCGGCGCCTGGCGGGGCGCTTGCGGCTGCCGTGGCGCTCCCGCACCCGCTCGGCCTCGAGGCGGGCCTGCGGCGTGCGGCGCAGCGCGCGGATGCGCGCCTGGGCAGTGCGCACGGCTTCGGGATGATCCACGATGGGCGGCGGGTAACGGTCCGGGTCGTCCAGCTCCGGCACCCAACGGCGAACGAAGAGTCCGCTGGGGTCGTGGTCGCGTTGCTGCTTGTACGGGTTGTAGATGCGGATGGTGTTGATGCCGGTGGTTCCGCTCTGCATCTGGCACTGGCTGTAGTGGATGCCAGGTTCGTAGTCGGTGAACAGCCGGGCCAGGTGCAGCGCCACCGGCCTCCAATGGAGCCACAGATCGTAGGCCGCAAAGCTGACCAGCATGGCGCGCATGCGGAAATTGAGCCAGCCGGTCTGCCGCAGCATGCGCATGCAGGCATCGACCAAAGGATAGCCGGTGGCGCCTTCGCACCAGCGGCCGAACCATTCTTCGTTGAATTCGTTTTCGCGCAGACCGTCACAGGCGCGCACCATGTTTTCGAATTCGATCCGTGGTTCGTCTTCGAGCTTCTGGATGAAATGATCGCGCCAGTGCAGCCGCGCGAGAAACGCGGCCAGCGCCATCCGCCAGGTCCCCTGGGCCGTCTGGCGGCGCCTTTCCACTGCCTGAAAGACCACCCTGGACGAAATCGTGCCCCAGGCCAGATGCGGGCTCAGGCGCGAGCAGCTTTCTTCGGCCGTCACCGGGCTGGACATCTCCAGGTGATATCGCGCGCCACGCCGTGCGAGGAAGGTCTCCAGCACTTCGTGGGCCGCCCGTTCGCCGCCCCGCTGGACGTGGATCGGACAGCGGGCGGGAGGCAATCCTCCAGGGTCGATGTCATGGGGTTTCAGCCGCGCCGGCGCTGGTGTCACGGGCTTGGTCATCCTCTGTTTCCACCGGCGCGACCAGCCGTCGCGCGTCTTCAGGCCGCGAATGACGCCATTTGAGGGATATTCGAAAAACGGGACGCCCGACTCGCGCGCCCAGCGGCGCACGCGGCGGTCCCGGGCGTAAGTCCAGCCATTTCCGGTCTCCTCGTGGGCATACAGCGCGGCGACGGGAAGCGAGCGCAGCACGTCGACGGCGTCGCCGGTGCGCACGACCAGCGGCGCTCCCAGGCGGCGGAGATTACCGTCCAGCTCCTCGAGGCATTGCCGTGCGAAGGCCCAGTGGCGCGGGTCATAGTCCGGCCCTGCCCACAGCTCCGGCTCATGGATGAACAGAGGCAGCACCGGGCCGCGGCGCGCCGCCTCGGCCAGCGGCCGGTGATCCAGAATGCGGAAGTCGCGCTTGAACCAGACGACGTGCATCATGTTTCAAACAGTACCGCTCAGCCATGTTCCAGCCGGGCGGCCGACCGCGCCGTCCCTTCGGCGCGGTCCTGTCACACAGGCCGATGCGGCGAATTGCCCGCCGGTTGTATTTTTCCGGGCCGGGCTTTCGGACCGTGAGATCGTAAAATTGTGTAAAGCGGACGGTTCGGCGGGATCCCTTTGCTCGAACCGGACGTCCATTCTTACAGACCGCAACGCAGCCCGTGCGGAGACAGACAACCTCCCGGGCTGCATGCCGGACGCGTCTTTCACCCCTTTCAGCGCGTTCGGTCCGGCTCCCGGCGCTGCTGACCCCCTGGCGCGCCGGGGCCCTTCCTTCACGTCCTTCGCCCACCTCGCTGGTTGACCCCCTTCAGGCGGCCTGTGGCCGGACCCGAGCCCCGCCAGGCGCCGCAGAATGATGTGGAGACAGGGATCCGCCGGACGCCGGCGTTCGGTGGGAAATCGCAAGGGGCGGGCGGTTCGGCGCCTGGATTGGAGCGGGAGACGGGACTCGAACCCGCAACCAACGGCTTGGAAGGCCGTGACTCTACCCTTGAGTTACTCCCGCTCGCGGCGGCCTAAAAGCCGTCAATTCGATTCTAGAAGACGGCCGCGCGCCGGTCAACGCCCGGCTATTGGGCGCCGCGGCTGAGCAGCATGACCTTGAGCGTGTTGAACACGATATACATGTCCAGCGAAAGCCCGACATGCTTCAGGTAGTACAGGTCATATTCGAGCTTCGTGATCGTGTCCTGGAGCGTGTCTCCGTACTTGTGATTGATCTGCGCCCATCCTGTGATGCCGGGCGGGAGCGTGTGGCGCTGATCGTAGAAAGGGATCTGCTCGCGCAGCACCTGCACGAATTCGGGCCGTTCCGGCCGCGGCCCGACGATCGACATCTCCCCTTTGAGCACGTTGAAAAACTGCGGCAGCTCGTCCAGTCGCAGCTTACGCAGAAGGCGCCCCACCGGCGTGACGCGCGGATCGTTCTCAGTGGCCCACACCGCCCCGGAGCGGGCCTCTGCGTCCTGATACATGGAGCGGAACTTCAGCAGCTCAAAGACCCGGCCGCCCTGTCCGACGCGGCGCTGGCGGTAAATGACGGGTCCCGGCGAACTCAGCCGCACGGCGAGTGCGATGAGCACCATCAGCGGAAGCGTCAGCAGCACGCCAACCAGCGCAATCAGGAAAGAATAAGCGCGTTGCAGCGCCAGCTTCCGAGGATTCGGCCCGAGCGTCCCGGAAAAGATCAGTTGCGAGGGACGCAGCGCGTCCACCGGCACGCGCCACATCACATGTTCATAGAGAGACGCTGCGTCCTCCACCGGAACGCCCCGCAACCGCAGCTGAAGAAGCGCCTCGACAGGCATCTGGCCGCGCCGCTCATCCAGCCCCACGACGATCCGCTCCGGCCGCAGCTTTTCGTACACGGCCAGAATGTCCGATGCAGGTCCCAGCCACCGTCCCAGGCCGGGCACTTCCTTTTCGAGCGGAGCCGGCGCCAGATACCCGATCCCTTCCATCGCGAAATGGGGCCGCTCGGTCACCGTGCGCGCGATGGTGCGGACCAGCCGGTTGTGTCCGATAAACAGTAGCCGCTGCCGGTGCAGCACGCGCAGCACATAAATGTCGAACAGGATCCGCCAGCCCGGCAACACGGCCAATCCGAAGAGGCTGCCCGTGATCATCTGCCACCGGGGAAGCGCCAGGGGCGGATACAGGTAGCTCAGCATGCCCTGAGCGAGGAACGCCGCCCCGAACACCAGGCAGAACTGCTGCACCAGCCGCAGCCGCGAATAGACGCGGATCTCCGAGTAAAGGTCGTTGAAGTACACTCCGAGCGCAATCGCGCCGATGGCGGCCAGCACCTGCGCGCTTCCGCCATCGTATAGCAGGTAGATCAGCCAGTCGTCCTCGCCGAGCAGCGGAATCACCAGGATGTAACAGGCCGCCGCCAGCAGGATTTCCACTCCCATCAAGGCAAGCAGCGGCACGGGAATGGCGATTTGGAAAAGCCGGATCATCCGCGTTTGGGAGCGAACAGAATGCCAGTCTAGCACGCAACGCCCGCGCGTCACCGGCGCCACGAAACAGGCCGTCATCGGGCCAGCGGCAGGCCGGTGACGTGTCCCATGAGGTGCGCTCTCCGGTAATTCCGTGCAACGGCAACAAGGCGCGCCGTTTGGGAACGGCGGGCTCGAGAAGGCCCTTGCCGCGGTCGCCAGCCGGTTCGAGTTCGAAGTGAAGCGGCCGCGGGATGGCATCGGTAGAAGGCCCGTTCCATCGAAGTCCGGCATGATGGTGGGTCAACGAGCTCGATGGATGCGGGACGCCGCGTGGCCGCTTTGGTCCAGCGCGGCGTCGTTGCGACTGGCGGAGATAACACGCCGCGTAGTCACAGGTCCCTCCGGGATGAAAACCCGGCGTTCCATTCCAACCGCAGGGGGCAGTCGGCAGTTTTCGCCACTGGACCGGGAAAATGGCAAGGCGGCCCGCAGGCCCTCGGTTGTCACAGCGGCCCCGGCTCTGCTATACACTGATCCCTATGAAGACGACTGCTGTTCTGCTTGCTCTTTCTGTTACCATTCCTGCCGCCATCGCGGCTCTTGAAGACCCGCCCCCCCAGCACGTGAAGTGGATGCAGGAGAGCGGTCAGCTCATGGACAAGATTCGCAGTGGGCAAGACGTTCAGACGAGTGCAAAGCGCCTCGAGGCCATTTACAAAGAGGTGGAAGCTTTCTGGGCAAAGCGCAATTCGGAAGTCGCCGTGAAAGCGACCCGGGACATCCAGGCGGCCGCGGCGAAGGTCGCTGCCGGAGATTCGGCCAAGGGGCGCGCCATCGGCGCCGGGTGCCGTAGCTGCCACGACCAGCACCGCGAAAAGATCTCCGATACGGTTTACAAGATCAAGTGAACTGAGCGCCCCGCTCAGTCGGCGCCCTGGAGCCGCCGCCAGGCGCCTTCGTGCCAATAGAAAATCACGGAAGCCTTCCCGAGGAAGTGTGACTCGATTCCGTCGTGATCGAGCTCCGGCAGGGCCTCTCCGCCGAACGCCTCGTGGTAGCGGCGGATGAGGCCCGGGGCCGCGGCCGTAATCATCCAGGAAAACCCTGCCCGGCCGCCGGCCAGCATCTGAAAGAATGCGATCTCCAGGCCGCCGGCGAGCGTCTCCGGCCGCATGTCAAACCGGTCACGGAAGACCAGCAGCCGCACGGTGCCCTGAACCGAGCACAGCGCCGCCCAGCCCTCCCCGCCCGGGCCCGAAAAACGTCCGTGGATCAGGTTGTAGGGGCTTGGCCCGTCCGGCGGATCCTCGGGCTGCGGGATGGCGCACCCCATCGCGCCGAGCGTGGATCGGATTGCGGGCGGAAGCTCAGGGAAAGCATCAAGGGGTAGACGGCGCATCCGCCCCCAGCCGGTGTTGATGGCCAGTTGCAGTTCGAGCAGAGCCGGGGCAGCCGCCTTCGCGTTCCCGTAAGACCGCGCCGGACGGAAATCCTCTTCGCCAAGATGCGGGCTGATGGCGCGGGCCCGCCGGATACACGCCTCTGCCTCGGCCTCCAGACGCGGATCCACCGGTCCGGATGTGTGCCGCTGTTGCTGCACCGCGCGGAACTCCCGCGCCGCTGCGGTCTGGAGCATCGGGTTCAGTGATTTGTCCAGCAGCTCGCGCGCCCCGGCCGCCAGCGCCGTCCGTCCGGACATCTGCTCCACGCACCAGGCTGCCAGGGCCTCTACGGCGGGTCCGAAATCGGGCTGAGCCTCCAGCGCGGATTCCAGGAAGCGGCGGTACAGCTCTGGATCGTGGGGCTTGACCCACAGCGCCGCGCGCCAGGCGATGCGCGGATCGAATGGAGCCCTCGAAACGGCCTCCCGCCAGGCGTCCAGGATCGTGGCGTGGCGGTTGTGGCTGAGCTCTCCTGGGGCAAAGCGCGCCGGCGCCCAGTCCAGGAATTCGGATGCCGGGTCATTGCGGATGAGCCAGAGGACATGAGCCGCGCGCTCCCGGGAGGAGTCTGTGCCGCGCCGGCGCCACAGCCAGGCCATCAGAAGCGCGCGGCGATTGGGGTCTTGCCCACCCGCGTCCACTTCCTTGCGGATCCGGCTGACTTCCTCCGGCCGCAGACGGGCAGCCTCTTCCAGAAGGGATTCCTGGGGCGACCGCGGGCGATCCTCGCTTGCCAGTGACGCCTTCTTTGCCGGCGCTGCGGGCCTGACGGGCGCCTGCCTGCCCAGCTAAAGCATCCAGACGCCTGCAATCGCGGCAAACACCAGGGCCGGCAGGGCGCGGTTCATGGCTCCATTTTCGGGTAATCAGGTGCAACCTGGAACCCTGAGAGCATGGGATTCGCGCCATGGCCGTGGCTGGAAACCGGCGGTGGAACAAGCCTGAATCAGGCAGGAGAGGCAGGCTGAGGGGTGGTAGCGCTAACGGGATTCGAACCCGTATTTGAGCCTTGAGAGGGCTCCGTCCTAACCCTTAGACGATAGCGCCATACGAGACTCAATATATCAAACCCGGCCCGCCATTTGCCACTCCGGCCAGAAAGTAAAATTCCCCCGCACCCGACCGGGAACCCATGCAGCCCCACTCGCACGGCGACGTGGCCCGGTGGCGCGGGAGGATTTGACGGGTTCGAAACTGCCCGGCGAATTGGCCGGGGCGATCCAAACAGGAAGCCCGGAAGCGAGAGGCTTCCGGGCCCTGGAAGTTGAATTGTTACCCGTCTGAAGGAACGGGATCTACCAGTCGATCAGTCGAAGCCCAGCGGGTCGGGCGGACGGATCGGACGGATCTCCCGATCGAAGCCCAGCGGGTCGGGCGGACGGATCGGACGGATCTCCCGATCGAAGCCCAACGGGTCGGGCGGACGGATCGGACGGATCTCCCGATCGAAGCCCAGCGGGCTCGACGAAGTAATGGCCACCATGTTGTCAGAGGGGAGAACTGCGGCCATAGCCACGCTCCCCGCTACAACACAAACCAGGGCAACCAACAAAGTTGTTGTCCTCATCACATGCACCTTCCGAAAGGCCCTGGCCATTGAAAAGGACAGTACCTTCCCTGAGCCGGGCCTAAGATCTACACCTGAGGCTAATCCTAAGGGTCCCCAATCAGAGCTAGGATATTTCCTATGATAAACACCCGGTATTATACCGGGCCTCATAGAGGGGAATCCGCGAGGCTTTTTTCCCAGCTCCGACCGAGAAGTTTGGTCCGTTTCCAACGCTTTTGGACGGCGGGCAGGCGCCGCCAGCGAAACAGGGGGGAACATTCGGCGGGCAATCGGTTGCGGAATTGCGAACTGACTCCGGAGGGAGTTCTCGCATCGCTCCGTGCTGCTCCCCCCGCGACCGTAACGAGACAGCCAGAGGCAGAAGAGCGCCCTGGAGGTGACCATGAAACCGTGTGCCGCTGCACGGCGTCGGATTTCGCGTTCAATTTCCTCCCAATTTCCCGGCCCGGTATAATTCTTTCGTTGCAGCTTCGTCCGGCTGGGTTCGAACACGGCACATTGCGCGCTCCCCTCGCCACGGCGCTGCTTGAGGTTCAGCCGCGTCCGCGGTCGCTATCCTTCCTCGCTTCCGTTGCATTGCACGCTGCGGCCGTATGGGCCATGCTGCATGTGCCGTTGGCCGGCCGGCGCGTCCTCCAACTGGAGAATTACCGGGTTCTGCCTGCTCCGACCAGCGAACGCAAGATCGTCTGGTATCGGCTCGACGCACGGATGCCGGACGTATCCATCGGCAGGAAGTACGGCCAGCGGCCTCCGCGGGCGCGCGTCAGGTCCCGGGAGGTTTCGATTCAGGCGTCCGTACCAGGGGCCAGGGCGCAGGACCAGTTCATTTACCAACCATCCGCCCCTGCTGACCTGCCCAAGCCGGCGCCTTTGCCCAACATGGCCGCCTTTCAGACGCCGCCCCCGGAGCCCGCGCCGGCGGCGCCTCGGGCTGCTCAGCCCACGCCAGAGCCGGCAACTCCTTCCGCTCCGCCCGAACCGAGGCCTGCTGTCCGCGCCTTCACGCCGCCCCCGCCGCCTGGGCCCCGCAAACCCCGACCTGTGGAGCTGTCCGACATCCCGGCTGATGCCCTGCCCAACCCTGCGGCCCTGGGTCAGATCACTGCCGTGGTCGCCAGCGCCCGGCCGTTTCCCTCCGCCCCGCCGGCGCTGCCGGAGGGCCAGCGCCCGGCCAGCGTGTCCGTAGGACCTGACACGCGCGGCTCCGGGGGTGGCGCGTTGAATCCGTCGCCGACCTCGGGGGTCGAACTCATTTCGAGTGGCGGCGGCGCTGGCGCAGGCAAGGCAGGCAAGCCGACCTTCGTCAGTCAAACCGTGATGTTTACGCGCGCGGAGATCGAGCAGCGCCGCGCCAATATCTCCGTCCCCGTCCGTCTGGCGATGGTGCCCGAAATCGCGCAAAAACTTTTCGGCGACCGCACTGTCTACCTCGCTTTTGTGGAGAAGCCGAATCCCCGCCACTATACGGGCGACATTCTGCTGTGGTTCGCCGAGCGGGGC
Source organism: Bryobacteraceae bacterium (assembly GCA_049969655.1). Lineage (GTDB taxonomy): Bacteria > Acidobacteriota > Terriglobia > Bryobacterales > Bryobacteraceae > JANWVO01. Next base: position 51,147 of record JBMFOK010000008.1, on the reverse strand, counting down.
CAGACGGCCGCCGGCGGCCAGCCGATGCATGCGCCCGTCCCGTTCCGCCAGACGGATCCCTTCGGGCCCGCCTCCCGCTCTCCGCGCCTCATCCGCGGCACGCTGCGGTTGTCCGCCGTCATCAGCGCCGACGGTTTTCTCTCTGATCTGCGCGTTCTGGACAGTCCCGATGACGACCTGAACGGTCCGCTGCTGGAAGCGGCCTCGCGCTGGACTTTCCTGCCGGCCCTTCGCGGGGCGGTTCGGGTTGCGGTGGATGCCCTGTTTGAGATCCCCGTGTCTTTCCAGACGTCGTCGGCATCGGCGGGCGCGCCAACGGCCCCGACGCGATGAACCGGCTGCTTGACACCCGTCTCGCCGGGCGATAGCGTCGGCCGGGAGGACACAATGCCGCGGCAAAATGCCGCAGCCCGTGGTTCCGGCGGGCTGTTCTGGCGAGTCTGGGAAAAATCCTGGCAGCTTTTCGCGGTGATTTTCATCGCGGTGAACGTTTGGGCAAGTCATCGTCTTGGCGCTGTCGCGCTGCTGCGCTTCTGGGCGGCGTTCTTCGCCGTCCTGGGCGCGTTGCTTCTGGTTCACGCACGGCGCGCGCGGCGTCTGGCTGAGGAGAGTCTCCAGTGGCCGACGGTTCGGGCCACGGTGCTGCGCTCGGAGGTGGTGCACGAGGAGCAGACCGCGCTGGACAGCGAGCCGCAGTCTACCGGGCACACGATGCACTTCTACTATCCGGAGATCGAGTACGAGTACGAGGCCGACGGCCGAAGGTGGCGTTCCCACCGGCTGCTCACGGTTCGGGTGAATTTTCCGAAGGCCGAGGCGGAAGCCTGGATTGCCCGATATCCTGCCGGTTCGATCGTCACGGCCCGCCGCCATCCGCGGAAGCCGGGACTGGCCATCCTTGAGCCCGGGCTTCATGGGTTGGAGACCCGCTACCGGATTCCGTTCCTTGTTGGAGGCGTCTTCCTCGTGGCGGGCGCCGCGGGGTGGGCGGTTCTCTCACGCTGGCCGGGCTGAGCGCCCGGCGCCGGCCGGTTCGGAGCGTGCTGCCTGCACCAGCCCCCACGCCCGCCGCATCCAGCGCTGACGCCCCTTTTCATTTCGCAGCTCGAGCCACATCCAGGGCGCGCCCCAGGCTGCATGCCGGACGATCTCCCACGCCGCGCGCGCCTGCGCTTCTCCGGCGGGGTCCTGTTCTCCGGCCAACCGCATTGGCAGCCACCGGAATTCTTCGGCATGGCGCACGGCGGTCTCCAGCAGATCCAACAAATCGTCGCTGTTTTGTTCCATCTGGATGCGCCGCAGCCGCAGCCGGAGCTTCGCGGCGCGCAGCTCCGGCCAGAGTTCGAAGACCAGCCACCCGACAAGGGTCCACGCCATCAGCGTGAACGAGACCGCGGTCGCGCCCCCTTCGCTCATCCGCGCCGCCGCTCCTTCAGGCACTCGGCCAGGGTTTTTTCGACCTCGCGCCGGAGGGCGCGCTGCTCGAGCCCATAAGCGACGCCCGCCAGGCCGAACAGGATCGCGGAGATCCGGGTCACGCGCGCGTTGGACATCCAGGCGATCCACACCTCCACAGTCGAGCCCCTGCCCAGCAGGCCCGATGCCGTCTCCCGGATCATCCACAGCGCCGCGAGCAGGGCCGCCCACGGCAGCGCCTTCCGGATGAGCCACAGCAGGATCCGCTCCCAGTCCAGCGTCATCAGGCCACCTCAGGCGGCATCATAGCGAATTGACGAAGGGGACAGGGAACGGCCCGAGGCGGCGTCTTCGCAACGCGCGTGGCGCTGCCCGCTCCCCGTGCCGGCGGCCTCACTTCATGAACCGCAGTACCCGCACGCTCTGGCCCGGCAGCAGGAAGGCGGCCTGCCCGGGCCCGCCTTCCAGCAGGTCTTCGATCTTCCACCGCGCCGCTTCCCGCCAGCTCAGCCGCACCGGCTTCTGCCCGCGCTCGTGGTTGAACACGAAGACGATGCGCTCGTCTCCCCGCTCCAGCCACCGCGCCTCCACGCCGCCTTCGGCCACCAGCGGGCGCTCGACGCCCGCCCAGTCCAGAAGCGAGACAAACCACCGCCTCGAGTCTTCTTCAGGATTCAGGGCGTAAGCCGCCGCCACATAGGATCCGACGAGCAGCGCCCGCCCCTTCCCATAGGGCGACTCCACCGCCGCCGACGCCCCATCCTCAAAGCGCGCCACCACCCGGCCGCCCGCCGGCTCCAGCACCTCGCGAAACCACCGTCCCGGGACCCGCATGCCACCCTCGAAAATGAGCACGGGCCGTCCCCGCACGGTTTCCACCGCTGCCTCCCGAGCGCCGAACAGCTCGTGCAGCCCCATGCCAGGGATGATCTCCGACGCGCGCCCAAGCTCGCTGTTCCAGCCGGCCCGGGCCTCCGCCACAAGGCGCCCGCCGGCGCGGACGTAAGCGCGCAGCACCTCCCCGAGACCGGATGGCAGCATCGGCGGATACGGGAGATAAACAAGGCGGTACTGCGCCAGCGACCCGGCCGTGAGTGAACCGGCGTGGACAAAATCGACCGGAACATTTTCCGGCCAAAATGCTTTATAGACGCCCAGCAGCGAGTCCCTTTCGATACCCGCCACCTCGCCCTGCGGCCCGCCATAGGGCGTCTGCCGCTGCCGGCCGCCGACGAAGTGGGCCAGCGGATTATAAACGACCGCCACCTGCGCGCGCGGCGGCCGCGCCTCCAGAAACAGATCCTCGTGCCGCGCGACGGCCTGCGCGAAGCGCCCTGCCTCCCGTGCCCGCTCCGTGATCGTCCCATCCAGGCCAATCAGCCCGAAGCCGCCGGATTCATAACCCGTGCTCATCGGGTAGAAGGCGTAAAAGTGGATGCCCTTCGCACCGCGCGCCAGCGCCGACCACGCCCACATTCGGATGTCGGCCGCCGTCACCTCCGGACTCACGTTCAGCGCCACCGTTCCGAAGCCCGCCTGCAATTCGCCGATCACAAAACCGCTCCGCCCTTCCGCGAACCCGAAGCTCCGCGCAAAGTCGAGCAGCGCGGCCCGCCACGACGGTTCGCGGTCGACAAACGCCGAATGCTTCGGGTAGAAGCTGGTGCCGTAATAGTCCACCTGCCGCGCCATGATCCAGTCATCGCCTTGTCCTTCCCACCAGTGCGGCGAGCTGAACAGCCCGACGCCCGCCGCGTGGCTGGTGGCCACCGTCCGCGGCGCCGCCTGCTTCACGGCTTCATGGCGCTCGTGCAGATCCTCGCCCAGTTTGTCGGCGAGGAACATTTTCCAGTCGATGTAGTCCGTGTAGCTCAGGATGGTGGACAGGCGGTTCGGCTCCACTTCTTCCCACGCGCGATAGCGCCGGTACCAGGCGCGGTTCAGCGCCTCGAGCGTTGCGTAGCGCTTCTTCAGCCATTCGCGGAACCGGCGCTTCGTGTGCGGGCAGAAGCAGAACTCGGGGTTGGGGATGTAGGTGGGATTGGCCCAGTTGATGACGTGCGGCTCGCTCCAGAGGTCCCAACCGATCAGCGCCCGGCTGCGCGCCGCATGCTGCGCCAGCGCGCGGTAAAAGGCGGTGTCGGCGCGCCGCACGGCGGGATGGTCGCGGCAGTAGCCCGGGGCGGACTCGGGCCGGACGGCCTGCCCGTTCGAGGAGACGAACAGCGAGTCCGGGAATTGTCTGCCCACCCACTCTGGCGCCGAGTCCATGTAGACCTGCACGAAGACGCGCATGCCCTCTTCCTCGGCGAGCTCGAGCAGGACGTCCAGGGTCGAAAAGTCATAGTGGCCTGGCTCGGGCTCCGCTGATGCCCAGTCCACCCAGCAGCGGAACGTGCGGAAACCGAGATCCCTGATCCTGCGGATGTCGGCGCGCCAGGCTTCCTTCTTTGTCCGCGCATCAGGTTCGAGCATCGGGGCACGCGCCCTGCCGCCGCCGTACCACACCGACACCGGCAGCACGCGGTCCGGCTGCGCTGATGCGGAGGCGGCCAGAAAAAACAGAACCAGCGGGAATTGTTTCATGGCTCAACCCGGAAAAGCGCGCAGGCTCCGGGCTCCAGCCGATGCGCGAATCCGCCGTGAATTTTGCCCAGATTTCTGCGGCGGAGGACGTCGAAGACCCGTAGGGTCGCCCGTGTCCCGCCCAGCCCCAGCTCTTTCCAGACGACGTCCACGCTCACCGGGCGCGCCGTGCGGTTCACCAGCAGCAGCGCGGTTTCGCCGTCGTTGAGCGGGCGCAGCCAGATCTCGCTGTCGGGGTCCTGCCAGGCCAGCCGCGCCGGGCCGGCGGCTCGCTCCTCGACCTGCATCACCGCAACGTCCAGCACATCGGGCCGCGCGGCGCGCCCCATGGCCCATTGCGCCAGCGCGCACGAGGGCGCCGCCGTCTCGCCCGTCAGCACCAGGAACGCAAGGAAAGGCGCGGCCAGCAGCACGCCATCATCATACCCGGCCGGCGGCCTCGCGCCGGGCCCCGTTCGTCTTCCAGCGGCGCGCCACCAGCAGGGCGAGCTCCAGGGCCTGTTCGTAATTCAGGCGGGGGTCGACCTCGCTCTCATAGGCGCGGGCCAGATCCGCTTCGCACAGGCCGCGGGCGCCGCCGGTGCATTCGGTGACGTTCTCGCCGGTCACCTCGATGTGCATGCCGCCCAGGATGGAGCCACACCGCTGGTGGATGTCCAGCGCCTGGCTCAGCTCGCTTTCAATGTCATCGAAGCTGCGCGTCTTGAAGCCGTTCCCGGTACGCCGCGTGTTGCCGTGCATCGGGTCGCAGATCCAGAGCACCGTGCGCCCTTCGCGCCGCACCGCCTCAATCACGGGTGGCAGCTCGTCGGCGATGCGCGCCGCGCCGTAGCGGTGAATGAGCACGAGCCGGCCCGGTTCGTTGCCCGGGTTCAGCTTTTCGGCGATCCGCAGGATGTCGTCCAGGGAGAGCCCGGGCCCGATCTTGACGCCCACCGGGTTCACGATGCCACGCATGTACTCGATGTGCGCTCCGTCGGGCGAGGCCGTGCGGATGCCCACCCACGGAAAATGCGTGGAAAGGTTGAACCATCCCGGCCGATGCGGCACGCGCCGCGTCTGCGCCTCCTCGTAAGGCAGCAGCAGCGCTTCGTGGGACGTGTAGAAATCGATCCGGTCGCTGCCCGCCGCGCTCGTCCCCAGGATGTTTTCCATGAAGCGCAGACTCTCGGTGATCGAGCGCAGCATGCGGCGGTACTCTTCGGCCTGCGGCGAGTGCTTCGTCCAGTCGAGATCCCAGTATTCGGGATGGTGCAGGTCCGCGAATCCGCCCTTGACGAGCGCGCGGATGAAGTTGAGCGTGAGCGCGGCGCGTTCATAGCCGCGAAGCATCAGAGCCGGATCCGGCCGGCGCGCTTCCGGCGTCGGCTCGGGCCGGTTCACCAGGTCGCCGCGATAGGCCGGCAGCCTTTGCCCGTTGACCACTTCGAAGTCCGCCGAGCGCGGCTTCGCGTATTGGCCCGCGAACCGGCCGACGCGCACCACCGGCTTGCCGGTGCCCTGCACGAGCACGAGGCTCATCTGGATGAGCACCTTGAGCTGGTTTGCAATGCGGCGCGAATTGCAGTCGGCGAAGCGTTCCGCGCAGTCGCCGCCTTGCAAGACGAAGCAGCGGCCGGCGGACGCCTGGGCGAAATGCTCCTTCAGAGCCACGATCTCCCAGCTCGTCACCAGCGGCGGCAGCGCTGCCAGCTCGGCCAGAACCCGTTGGAGCGCCTCCGGATCCGGGTATTCCGGCTGCTGAAGCGCAGGGAATCGCCGCCACGAATCCGGCGACCAGTCAACTCCCATTTGTTTTTAGCGTAGCATTGTAGGATTCATGCGGCTTCCGCGCGCGGCCCTGCTCGCCCTGGTGCTCACCGGTTCAGTGGCCGCGGCCCAGAGTCCTGCCCATTCGCCCCGGAAGAAAATTGGTCTCGCTCTGTCCGGCGGCAGTGCGCTCGGCCTGGCGCACATTGGCGTCATCCAGTGGCTGGAAGAGCACCGCATCCCCATCGACTACGTCGCCGGCACCAGCATGGGCGCGCTTGTGGGAGGACTCTATGCCACCGGCCACGACGGCCGCCAGATCGAGCGGTTCGTCCGCGAACTCGACTGGAACGCCGCCTTCGCCGCGTCCGTGCCCTTCCGGGACCTCGCATTCCGCCGCAAGGAGGACCGCCGCGAATTCCCTTCCACCATCGAATTCGGCATTCGCAGGGGACTGAGGCTGCCGCCCGGCGTGTCGCCCGGCCACGGCGCCGGACTCGCCATCAGCCGCTTTGCCGCCGCCTATGACATGCTGGCCTCGTTCGACGACCTTCCCACGCCCTTCCGCTGCGTCGCCACGGATCTGCGTGCGGGCCGTGAGGTCGTCTTTTCGAATGGCCCGCTGACGCTCGCTCTTCGGGCATCGATGAGCCTGCCGGGCCTGTTTGCTCCGGTCGAGATGAATGGCATGCTGCTGGTCGATGGTGGTCTGCTCAACAACCTCCCGGTGAACGTCGTGAAAGCGATGGGCGCCGATATCGTCATCGCCGTCGCCTTGGAAAAGCCCTACGACGCGGATCAGATCAGCTCACTGCTTGGCGTCGCCAGCCGCAGCATCAGCGTGATGGTGGAGGCCAATGAGCGCCGGAGCCTGGGCCTGGCGGACCTCGTCGTCATGCCGGACCTCGCCGGTCTTCAGTCGGACGATTACGCCAAAGCGGATGAGTTCATCCGGCGCGGCCGCGAGGCCGCCGCCCGCAAGGCCATGTGGCTCGAACAGCTCTCCGTGCCTGTCGGCGAATACGGACGCTACCTCGCCGCGCGCCGCGGCCGCCTCCAGCCGGAAACGGTGAAGCCTCAGCTGATCGTCATCGAGGGCGCGCTCGCCGAAAAGCGCCGGCGTGCGCTGGTCGAATCGATCGCAGCCGATCCGAAACGGCCTCTGGACCGGCGCCGCCTCGAGACGGAGCTCAACAAAATCGCCGGCATGGGCCGTTATGACTCCGTATCTTATTCCCTTTTCCGCCGCGAAAATACCGAGGGCATTATCATCCGGCCGCACCAGAAAACACACGGCCCGCCGTTCCTGAATCTGGCGTTTCTTCTGGACGCCTCGCGCCAGGAAGGTTTCCGTTTCGGCATCGGGGGCCGCCTGACCTTCCTCGATTTCGGAGGCCCTGCCTCGGAATGGCGCACCGATCTCTCGCTTGGCCAGATCAACCGCGCATCGAGCGAATATTATTACCGCATCGCCGGCGGCAAATGGTTTTTTGCGCCCCGCGCCTTTTACCACGAAGACACCCGCCCGCTGTACCGCGGCAAGGACCAGATCGCCGACTTTTTCACCCGCCAGGGCGGCGCGGCCTTTGATCTCGGCTACGCCTTCGGGCGTTTTCAGGAGCTGCGCATGGGCGTCTCGACGGGCCGCGCGCGCATCGCCATCACGAAGGGCCCCGAGTTGCTGGAGCCCCTCAGCGGCCGTTTTTCAGACCTCCATCTCCGCTGGACGTACGAGGGCCAGGACAGCGCTCTCGTGCCGCGCCGCGGCGTGCGCGCGTCAATGATCGCGTCGTGGCTGCTCAACCATCCTGGCGTGGACGGCCGCAGGCCGCTGGCCGAAGCCTCGTTCAGCCATGCCCGCCCATTCAGCGCACGCTGGTCGTTGCTCGCCAGCACGGAGGCGGGCTTCACCGGCTGGGACGAGGGTCTCAACAGCCGCTTCACCGTCGGCGGCGTCGCCCGGCTAGACGCCCTGGGCCGCGGCCGCGAGACCGGCAACCGCTTCTATTACGGCGGCCTCCGCCTGCTGCGTTCGCTCACCAATGAATCGCTTGGCCTTTTTGGCCGCTTTTACCTGTTCACGGCCGCGGAAGCCGGCAACGCCTGGCGGGCAGGCCTAAGCCCCCTGCCCCGCTACAGCGGCTCGGCCGGCCTCATGGGGGAAACGGCGTTTGGGGTGGTCTATTTCGGCGGCGGCCTGGGCGACCGCGGCGACCGCCGCCTCTTCTTCCGGCTCGGCCGCATCTTCTGAAGGGAGCATCCATGAGTCTGCGGGACATCCGCAGGGACGAGAATCGCCGCGCGACTTCGGCCGCACCGCAGTCCGCTCGCTACGCGGCCTGCGGCCGTTTCCCTCGCGGCTCCGAAGAGCGGGAGTTCTGGTGCAACGGATGGGGCTGGACTTCCGCCCCCGGTCGTCTAAAGTTGAAGACATGGATCGCCGCACGTTTGTTGCTGCCAGTGCCGCCGCCCCCCTTGCGCGCGGCGCCGCCGCGCCCCTGCCGCGGCGGGCTTACAAAGATGGCGTCGAACTGTCCATCATCGGCTTCGGCGGCATCGTCGTCATGGGCCATGAGCAGAAGGAAGCCAACCGGCTTGTCTCATCCGCCTGGGACCGCGGCGTCAACTACTACGACGTCGCCCCTTCCTACGGCGATGGCGAGGCGGAGACCAGGCTCGGCCCGGCGCTCCAGCCTTACCGCAGGAACGCGTTCCTCGCCTGCAAGACCACCCGCCGCGACGCTGCCGGCGCGCAACAGGAGTTCGAACAGTCGCTGCGCCGGCTCCGCACGGATTACTTCGACCTCTATCAGTTCCATGCCGTCTCCTCCATGGAGGACGTGCAGAAAATCCTTGCCCCAGGGGGCGCTGGAGAGTTTTTCCTCAGGATGAAAAAGGAAGGCCGGGTCCGATTCCTGGGATTTTCTGCCCACCACGTCGGCGCAGCGCTGGAATTGATGGATCAATTCCCGGTGGATTCCGTGCTTTTCCCGGTAAATTTTGTCTGCTGGCACGAAGGACATTTCGGTCCGCAGATTCTGGAAAAGGCCCGGGAAAAGAGGATCGCCCGGCTGGCGCTGAAGGGGCTGGCCCACACCACCTGGCCGAAAGACCTGCCCGCCGCCCAAAGAAAATACCGGAAGTGCTGGTACGAGCCGCTCGACGAGCCGGAGAAGGCCCGTCTGGCCCTGAGCTGGACCCTCTCCCAGGAAGTCACCGCCGCCATTCCGCCCGGCGAGGCCGTCCTGTTCGAGCTGGCGCTTTCCATCGGGTCTTCCTTCGTGCCGCTGACCCGCGCCCAGATGGAGGAAGTGGCCCGCATGGCCCGTAACCGGGACCCCATCTTCCGCGCCTGAACCTCACGACTGCGGCCCCTATCCCGACGGTCGTAACAAAGCCGCGATTCGGGTGGCCGGAGGCCGCGAGAACGAGCCGGCCGCGCTACCGTCCAGAGGCCCGCCACAGGCCGATGTCCTCTTCCTGCGCCGGCTCTTGCCGGGCAGGCTTCAGCCGCGGCCAAGAAGCGTGGCCAGGAAGGGCGTGGAGGATGCGCGCGCTGATCCCGGGGCCTCCTGGAAGGCCACGGTGCGAATCAGACAGAAAGTCAAAGCGCGGCAAGAGCCGTGTGAGAATCCGATAGAGATGAAAAATGCGGCCGCACACCCGTGGGATGTGCGGCCGCGTTGGGCCGTGGATGATTATCTTCCGCCGAAGGTGTAACCGACGGAGGCGCCGTATTCTGGCACCCAGTTCCGGCCGAACTGGAACAGGTCATTCACCCAGCGGAGTTTGAACTCCGGCCTAACGTACCAGTTGCGGTAGACAAACATTTTGACGCCGCCGCCGAAGTGTGTGGTGAATTTGTTGTCGGTGCCGACCAGAGCGCTCGAGGTGCGGCAGCCGGTGAAGGCGTTGCACAGCCTCTGGTCATAGTAGAAGCGGAAGTTGGCGCCACCGAGGCCCGCCTGGAGCTCAGGGACGAACCATTTCGACTTCGCCGGCGGCGTGTACATGGCGTAGAAGTCATAGAAGATGGGGCGGTAGGTCAGGCCGGCATAGCCGCCTTTGGAGGCGCGCCAGCTCATTTCGCCGCCGATGCCGAGCCAGGAATTCAGTTTCAGATTGGCGCCGAATTTCGGGAACGCGCCGGTCATCTTCGGCGGGGCGAACAGACTGCCCGTACCGAAGGTATCAATGGGCGTTTCGCGCGCCTTGACCGTGTTGGTGACTGTGCCGAAGTAGACATCCAGGCTCTGTTGGGCGAGCGCTGGCATGACAAGAACGAACGTCAGCGCGAGAAGAGACACCAAACTCCCACGCACTTTCATAAGCGATTCTCACCTCCCGCCGTGCGAAACAGGAATTTCGCTACGGCCAACTCCTGAAGTTTATGGCGCAGAGGATGACCCTGATCCGGCGCCCCCTTTCCGAAAACCCAGCCGGATCTCTGCGTCCACTTTTTCGGACGCAGGTTAACGCGGGCAGGTTTCAGTCTTGCAGCGGGGCGGAGGCGAGGGAGGCGGCGACGCGGGCGCGGAAGGCGGCGGCCTCGCGGGCGATGCGGGCGGGGTCGAGCGTGAGCGGGCGGCGGTCGAGCACAGTGATGCGGCCCTCGATGACGACGTCGCGGACGTCTTCTGCCTTAAGGCTATAGACGAGCATGGAGTAGGGATCGTGAGCGGGGATGGCGTGCGGAGCGGTGAGGGAGACGGTGATGAAATCGGCTCGCTTTCCCGGCTCAAGGGATCCGATTTCCTTTTCCATTCCGAGGACCTTTGCGCCTTCAATGGTGGCCATGCGGAAGATCTTTTCTGCGGGAAAGACGGTGGGATCGCCGGTGGAGACCTTGGCGAATTTCGAGGCGAGATCCATTTCCTCAAAGAGGTTGAGATCATTGTTGGAACCGGCGGGGCCGTCGGTGCCGAGGCCGATGGGGAGGCGGGAGGCGAGCCAGGCGCGATAGTCCGGCAGCCCGCTGGCGAGCTTGGAGTTACTGGAGGGGCAATGAACGATGCCGGCCGGCCGGTCTTCCAGCAGGCGGAGATCGGAGGAGCGTGCCCAGACCATGTGGGCGAGGATGGTGCGGCCGGAAAAAAAGCCGAGCGAATCGAGGTAGGCGACCGGTGTGAGGCGGTGCTGGCGGAGGCTGTCGTCGTTTTCCTTTTTCGTTTCGGAGACGTGGATGTGGACGGGGACGCCGTAGCGGTTGGCGAGATCGCGGGTGGCGCCAAGGGTGGCGGCGTCTGTCGTGTAGATGGCGTGGGGGGCCACGGCCGGGGTGACGAGCGGGTGGCCGCGCCAAGCGCGGATGAAACGTTCTGCGGCCTCGAGGGCCTGCTGCGGGGTCTTGAAGTCGGGGGCAGGGAAGCCGATGATGGTCTGGCCGAGGACGGCGCGCATGCCGGCCTTCTGGGTCTCTTCGGCGATGGCGTGCTCGAAGTAGTACATGTCGGCGTAAGTGGTGATGCCGCCGAGCATCATTTCGAGCATGGCGAGGCGGGCGCCGGCGCGGACGAAGGCTTCATCGACGTTGCGCGCCTCGGCGGGGAAGATGAAGCGTTCCAGCCAGGTCTGGAGGGGGACATCGTCGGCGATGCCGCGCAGGAGGGACATGGGGGCGTGGGTGTGGCCGTTGACGAGGCCGGGGGTGAGTAAGGCATCGGGGCGTTGGATGCGGCGGCGGGCGTGGAAGCGGCGGGCGATTTCGCCGGCCGGGCCGACGGCGAGGATACGGCCGCCGCGGACGGCGACCGCCCCATTGGGGATGATGTGGCCGGCGGCGTCCATGGTGATGACGGCGCCGGCGCTGACGACGAGGTCAGCGGGCTCGGCGGCGGAAAGGGCGAGAATCGGGAGGAGACTAATCCAGAAAAGTCGCATCGAATGGCCGTGGGAATAACGAAGAAAGGCGGAAAAATTCCGTTTTTCCCGCCGGGTTGACAAGCAGGATTTCGATGTCGCCGCAGAGTTCCCAGAGGACCTGGCGGCAGGCGCCGCAGGGCGGGGTGAGAGTCTCGGTGTCAGCGGCGACGGCGAGGCGGCGGAAGCGGCGGGCGCCACTGGCGATGGCGCGGAAGGCGGCCACGCGTTCGGCGCAGACGGTGAGGCCGTAGGAGGCGCTTTCGATGTTGCAGCCGGTGTGGATGCGGCCGTCTTCATCCTCCAGGGCGGCGCCGACGCGGAAGCCGGAATAGGGCGCGCGGGCGAGCTGGCGGGCATCGAGAGCGGCGGCGGCCAGGGGATCCACGGCTAGAGCTCCAGGCGGGCGAGGAAGGCTTCAAGGAAGCGGCGCAGATCGGCCGCCGAGGCCCGGCCGGTTTCGAGAACCTCTTCGTGGCTGAGGCGCTGCTGGAGCCCGGCGGCCATATTGGTGACGGTGGAGATGGCGAGCACGCGGATGCCCATGTGGCGGGCGGCGATGACCTCGGGGACGGTGGACATGCCGGCCAGATCGGCGCCGATGGTGCGGAGGAAGCGGATTTCGGCGGGAGTTTCGAAGCTGGGGCCGAGCATGGCGGCGTAGACGCCTTCGCCGGTTTCGATGCCGAGGCTGCGGGCGGTGGAGCGGGCGAGGTCGAGCAGGGCGCGGTCATAGGCTTCGCTCATGTCCGGGAAGCGCGGGCCGAGGGAGTCGTCGTTGGGTCCGCAGAGAGGGTTGGCGCCCTGGAGGTTGATGTGATCGGTGAGGAAGACGAGCATGCCGGGGCGGAAGGATTCGCGGATGGCGCCGGCGGCGTTGGTCAGGATGAGCACCCGGACGCCAAGCAGTCCCATGACCCGGACGCCAAAGACGACCTGCTGTGGCGTCCAGCCTTCGTAGAGGTGAACGCGGCCGCAGAGGAGCGCAAGCCGGCGCGAGCCGGAGCGGCCAATGACGAGTTCGCCGGCATGGCCGGCCACGCGCGGCACGGGCCAGCCGGGGATCTCGGCGTAAGGAATGACCATGCGGTCTTCGAGGGCTTCGGCGAAAGAAGCCTGGGCGCTGCCGAGGACGATGGCGACCGGGGGCCATGTGGGAACGCGGCACGCGAGTTCTGCGGCGGCGGCGTGGATCATAAGAGGATCCCTGCAATACAGGCTGACATGAAATTGGCCATCGTGCCGGCGAGCATGGCGCGGACGCCGAGGCGGGCGAGGTCGGACTTGCGGTTGGGGGCGAGGGCGCCGATGCCGCCGATCTGGATGGCGATGGAGCTGAAGTTGGCGAAGCCGCAGAGGGCGAAGGTGGCGATGACGAAAGAGCGGGGATCGAGCGTCGATTTCAGCTCACCGAGGCGGAGAAAGGCGATGAATTCGTTGAGAACCATGCGCGTGCCGAGCATGTCGCCGACGGCCTGGGCGTCCTTCCAGCTGACGCCGAGCAACCAGGCGATGGGAGCGAAGACGATGCCAAACAGCTTCTGGAGCGATTCCGGGAACCAGGCGGCGAGGCCGTGCACCCAGCCCATGACCCCGTTGAGCAGGGCGATGAGGGAGATGAAGGCGATCAACATGCCCGCGATGTTGAGGGCGAGGTGCAGGCCTTCGCCGGCGCCGCGGGCGGCGGCGTCGATGACGTTGACGCCGGGGCGCTCGATTTCGACGCGCACGCCGCCGGCGGTTTCCGGCTCGCCGGTTTCGGGGATGAGCATCTTGGCGAGCATGAGGGTGGCCGGCGCGGTCATGATGACGGCGGTGAGCAGGTGTTTGATATCGACGCCGGCGATTTTGACGTAGGCGGCCATGACGGCGCCGGAGACGTGACTCATGCCCGCGGTCATGATGGTGAACAGCTCGCTTTCAGTGAGACGGGGCAGAAAGGGGCGGATGGTGAGGGGCGCTTCCGTCTGGCCCATGAAGATGCTGGCGGCGACGTCGGTGGATTCGGCGCCGGAGCAATGCATGACGCGGTGCATCAGCCACGCCATGCCGCGGATGACGAGCTGCATGATGCCGAAGTAGTACAGAACCGAGAACAGGCTGGCGATGAAGATGACGATGGGCAGCACCTGGAAGGCGAAGACGACGCCGAAAGCGCCGGTCTTGACGCCGAGCGGGCCGAAGAGGAATTCGCTGCCCTTTTCGGCGAAGTCGAGCAGGGCGTTGACAGCGACGCTGGCGGCCTGAAACAGGATGCCGACGCTGGTCTTGAGCACCAGAAAGGCGAACAGGAACTGGAGGCCGAGGCCCCAGAGGATGACGCGCGGGCGGATGGCCCTGCGGTTGGCGGAGAAGATGTAGCAGCCGCCGAGGATGCAAACGAGACCCAGCAGCCCGGTGAATCGCTCCATGCGGCCTCCTGGCGCGGCGGGGTCAGCCGACGACTTCGAGGATCAGGTCGCGCGGCTCGGGCTCGGTGGTCGAGATGCGGAAGGCGTCCTCAATGCGGTCGATGGCGTCCTGAAGGCCTTCGGTGTCATTGTAGTGGATGCGGCACAGCACGTTGCCTTCTTCGACTCGCGCGCCCACCTTGACTTCGAGGAAGACGCCAACGGCGGGGTCGATGGAATCCTCCTTGGTCTTGCGGCCGGCGCCGATCATGGCCGAGGCGCGGCCGATTTCTTCGGCGTCGATGGCGGCGACGAAACCGGAGCGCGGGGAGACGATTTCGTAGCTGTGCTGCGCGTTGGGCAGGAGGTCGAAGCGATCGAGGACGCGCGGATCACCGCCCTGGGCGGCGATCATCTCCTGGAATTTCATGAAGCCGAGCCGTTCGACGAGGAGCCGGGTGGCAAGGTCGCGGGCTTCGTCGAGAGTTTCGGTGATCCTGCCGAGGAAGATCATGCGCGCGGCGAGTTCCAGCGAGATCTGGGTGAGGTCTTCGGGGCCGGAGTTGAGCAGGACCTGGGAGACTTCCATGATCTCGAGCGCGTTGCCGATGGCGCGGCCGAGCGGCTGGTTCATGTCGGTGATGAGGGCCTGGGCGCGGAGATCCCTGCGGCGGGCGATGGCGACCATCATCTGCGCAAGGCGGCGGGCGTCGACCTGGCGCTTCATGAAGGCGCCGGCGCCGACCTTGACGTCAAGCACGAGGCCGTCGAGGGTGACGGCGAGCTTCTTGCTCATGATGGAGGCGGCGATCAGCGCCGGCGATTCGACCGTAGCCGTGGCATCGCGCAGGGCGTAGAGCTTGCCGTCGGCCGGTGCGACGCTTTCGCTCTGGCCGATGACGGCGAAGCCGACGCGCGCAAGCACTTCCCTGAACTCGTCGATGGAGAGGTTGGTGCGCAGGCCGGGGATGGACTCCAGCTTGTCGAGCGTGCCGCCAGTGTGTCCGAGCGCACGCCCGCTGAGCATCGGGACCTTGACGCCGGCGGCGGCAGCCAGCGGGCCGGCGATGAGGCTGGTTTTGTCGCCCACGCCGCCGGTGGAGTGCTTGTCGACTTTCGGGCCGGGGATCGAGGACAGATCGATGCGCTCGCCCGAGTCGATCATGGCATCGACCATTGCGCCGACCTCATGGTCCGTCATGTTCTGGAAATATACGGCCATCAGGAAGGCGGCCATTTGATAGTCCGGAATTTCGCCGCGCGTGTAGGAGTCCACGAGCCAACGAATTTCTTCCGGCGAGAGCTCTTCGCCGTTGCGCTTGCGCTGGATGAGGTCGACGGTTCGCATTTTCAATTGCTTAGGGTAGCACCCTGAGGCGGGGGAACACAAACCGGGCGGCCGGCGTTTTTTTCAGTCGCGGGGGCTGACGACGGGAAGCGGGAAGTGGTAGCGGCCGGCGAAGACGTCGGCAAAGAGCGCGAGCAACGCGTCGTGGATGGGGCCGTTGGTGGCGGCGATGTGCGGGCCGCGGAGATCGGCAGGTGCGCCTTTCATGTTGGACGTCCGCCCGCCGGCTTCGCGCACCAGCAGCAGGCCGGCGGCCATGTCCCAGGGATTCAGGCCGAACTCCCAGAAGCCATCGAGGCGGCCGCAGGCGACATAGGCAAGATCGAGCGCGGCCGAGCCGCTGCGGCGGACGCCGTGGCTCGACATGGCCACTTGATGGAAGAAGTGGACGTTGACGTTCTCATGACGCTTGCGGGACGGGAAGCCGGTGGCGAGCAGCGCCTGTTCGAGCAAGGCGGTGCGGCTTGTGTGGATGCGGCGGCCGTTGAGGAAGGCGCCGCCGCCGAGCTCGGCGGTGAACATTTCCTGGTGGAGGGGATCGTAGATGACGCCGGCGATCAGTTCTCCGCGGCGCTCGAGCGCGAGCGTGACGTTGAAGGCCGGGTAGCCGTGGGCGAAGTTCGTGGTGCCGTCGAGGGGATCGACATACCAGACATATTCGCCGGGCCGGTCGCGCAGGCCGCCCTCTTCGCCGAGCACGGAGTGCGTGGGAAAGCGGGCATGGAGACGTTCGACGACGAGCGATTCGCTGGCGCGGTCGGCTTCGGTGACGAGGTCGAACTCGCCCTTGAGGTCGAACGAAATGCCGCGTTCAAAGAAATGGGCAAGCAGCGCGCCGGCCTCGCGCGCGATCTCAACTGCGGTTTCCAGATAGCTGGTCATGGCTCACGGGTGCCGGCCGCGCGCGGGTCATTCGCCTTCGGCGGCGATCCAGGCGATGTCGTGCTTGAAGATGAAAAGGTTCGGGGCCGCGGGTTCGCGCGTGAGGCGGACGAAGGCCTGGTCCCAATACTCGATGTAACCGTCCACTTGTTCCCCGGAGAGAAGCTTGATGCGGACCGGAGTCTTCGAGCTGACCAGTTTCCGCAGGAAGCGCACTTCCTCGAACGTCTGGGCGGGAGCCTTTTTCGCCACGCCGCGGCTGCCTCCTTGCTGCCTCTATGGTACCGCATCGGCGAAATAGCCCGTGCGCGCGGCGACGGTGTAGCCGGGCCTTTTCACTTCGACGCGGACGCGGTGGAAGCGGTCTGGCGAGGGCGGCACGTTTTTCGGGTAGTAGCCGAGCAGGTATTGGGTGCGAAGGTCGCGGAGAATTTCGGCGAAGGACTGATCAAGCGACGCTCTCTCTGATGGATAAAACAGGCGGCCGCCGGTGCCAGTGGAGAGTTGGATGAGCGCATTTTCGCCGCGGAGGTTGCGGCCGGCTTCGCCTTTGACGGGGACAAGGAGAAGGGCGTAGAGGACGGCGTCGGCGCGGTGGAGGGCCTCGAGCGCGTCGTGGAAGGTGGCGCGGCTGATGGTGTCGGCGCCGTCGGTGACGACGACCATGACGCGGCGTCCATCGCGGGATTCGAGATCGCGCGCGGCCAGCTCGATGGCGTCGTACAAGGCGGTGGCGCCTTCGCTGCGGAGGCGGCGCAACGCGGCTTCCAGCCGGTCGAGCCGGCGCGTGTAGCCGGCCTGCATCACGACCTCGAAGTTGAATGAATAGAGGGCGGCGGCGTCGCGCGGGTGGCCTTCGCGCAGGAGGGCGCGGAAGAAGCGGCCGATGGCCTCCAGCTCATAGGCGCGCTCGCGCTGGGTGGAGCGGCTGCGGTCGATGAGGACGGCGATGGAGAGCGGCTGCGAGGACTGGCGCTCGAAGACGGCGATCTCCTGTTCGACGCCGTTGTCGGTGATCCGGAAGTCGGCCGGCTCGAGCCCGCCGGCGAGTGCGCCCTGGGCGTCGCGCACGGTGGCGAGGATGCGGACCAGACGCACGTCGACGCGAAACGTGGGCTGCCGGACCAGCGCTGCGGGCAGCGCGGCGATCAGCGTCCGGCGATCGATGGATCCCACTCTCCCTCCACCCAGACGGCGCCGTCTTCGAAGTGCTCCTTTTTCCAGATGGGCACTTCCTTCTTCAGACGGTTGATCGCTTCGAGAGCGGCCTCGAAGGCCGGCTGCCGGTGCGGCGCCGAGACGGCCACCACGACGCTGGCTTCGCCGATGGCGAGCCGGCCCAGACGGTGCACGATGGCGATGCGCGAGATGGCGCCTCGCGCGGCGATCTCGCGGCCGAGGCGGGCCATTTCGCGAACGGCCATCGGCTCGTAGCATTCGTAGTCGAGAAGCAGCGTGCGGCGGCCGCCGCTGTGGTTGCGGACAATGCCTTCAAAGAGCACGACCGCGCCGTCCTGCGGTTGGGCGACGCGGTCGCGGAGCCAGGCCGTGTCGATGGGGTGGCGGGTGAGCGCGAAGAAGTGGCCGGCAGGGTCTTCTTCAGCGCGGAGCCAGCCGTCCTGGCCGCCGCTGACAGGAGGCAGGAAGGCGACCTCGTCGCCATCCTGAAGCGCGTCGGAAGGAAGCGCGTAACGCTCGTTGACGGCGAGCACGGTGGAACGGCGGTGGCGGGCCAGCTCCGGCCAGCGCGCGGCGGCGGCGAGGAAGGCATCTTCGGCGCTGGCGCCTTCCGGAAGTTCGAGCTCAGCCTCGGCCGAGCCGGCGGCGTCCTTCAGCATTCCGAAAAAGAGTGCGCGAACCTTCACCTACAGCCATCCTAGCATCCGGCTCTCCGGCTACCATGAGAGCTATGGCTGGCCAGACGGCTGTGCGGTCCGAGGCGCGGTTTCGCGTCCGCTATGCGGAAACGGACCAGATGGGCATCGTGCATCACGCCAATTATCTGGTGTGGATGGAGGTGGCGCGGACGGAGCTGTGCCGGCTGCGCGGGATCAGCTACCGCGAGATGGAAGAGCGCAGCGGGCTGCACCTGGTGGTGGCGGAGGTCCGCTGCCGCTACGTCCAGCCGGCGCGCTACGACGACGAAATCGTGGCGGCGGCGTGGATCGAACGTGCCCACCCGCGGATGGTGGAGTTTGGCTACGAGATCCGCCGCGGCGGCGACGGCGCGCTGGTGGCGACGGGCGCCACGCGGCACCTGTTTGTCAGGGACGGAAAACCGGTGAAAATTCCCGAAGAATTCCGCCCGATTTTTGGAATCTCATGATCAGCCGGCGCGCGTTTTTTCCAGCCATTTCCGGCGGATTTTCCGCCCTGGGGGCGGCGGTGGTTCTTCGCGCGGACGACGGGCGCGTGTTGCGGATGGACAATCGTTATGCCGCCCGCTGGCAGGCGGCCGCGCCGGGCTCTGCCCTCAAGCCGTGGTTGCTGGAGGCACTGCGCCCGTGGCGGCTGCACGCGTGCAGGCTGCGGCTACGGATCGGCGGGCGGGCTCTTGACTGTACGCACGCGCCGCTGGCGGCGCCCGTGGACGCCGAGACGGCGCTGGCGGCCAGTTGCAACGCGTGGTTCGCCGCCCAGGCGGCCGCCGCCGACCCGGACGCGGTGCTGGCCCGCCTGCGCGAGGGCGGGGCCGAAGCACTGCGGGCGGCCACCATCGAGGAACTTCAGCTTCAGGTGCTGGGACTGGAAGGCGTGCGCATCACGCCGCTCGCGATGGCGCAGGCCTGGCGCCGGCTGGCGTCTTCCACGGCCGTGGCGGTGCGCGCCGGGCTGAGGCGGGCCGTCACGGAAGGAACGGCGCAGGCGGCGGAGGCGCCGGGCGTCGGGGTCGCCGGCAAGACTGGCACGAGCGGCGATGGGGCGTGGTTTGCGGGCTTTGCGCCGGCATCGGCGCCACGGTTTGTGGTTGTGGTCTTCCAGCCCAAAGGTCGTGGCGCGCGCGATGCGGCGCCGTTGGCGCGGGAGCTGTTCGAATGGGCATTCCGCTCGTATCCGCTCTAGCCCTTGCCGCCGTAGTTGCGCCGCAGGCCGCAGTGAGGGTCCGCGTGGAGGGCCGGGTGCAGGACGCGCCGGTGGAGATGTATGTCGCCTGGGCGGTGGCGGGCGAGCTGGGGGGCACGGGCGAAGCCGAAGCGCTGCGGGCGATGGCGGTGGTGGCGCGGACCTGGGCGCGCACGAACATGGGCAGGCATCGCAGCGAGGGGTTTGACTTCTGCCAGACGACGCACTGCCAGCGCCTGGATCCGGCGGGCGTGAGCGAGCGGGTCCGGCGGGCCGTGGAAGACACCGACGGGATGGTCCTCTGGCACCAGGGGCGGCCGGCCGACGTGTTTCATTCGGGCGACTGCGGCGGCCGCACGGCTTCGGCCGGGGAGCTCTGGCCGGGGATGGCGCGGCCCTACCTGCCATCGAAGGAGGACCCGTTTTGCAGCCGCGGCGGGCCTTTCGCCTGGCGCGCCGTACTGCGGTGGGATCAGCTGGAGCTGGCTCTGGGGCGGCGCGGCCTGCGGCATCTGACGGTGAGCGCGCGCAGCGGGTCGGGACGGGTGCTGCGGCTGGATTCCAACCGCGGGCCGGTGGACGCGGGCGAGCTGCACGTGCGAGTGGGCCGGACCCTCGGCTGGAACCTGCTGCGGAGCCGCGTTTATTCGGTGGAGCCCACGCCGGAAGGGGCGGTATTTTCGGGAAAAGGCGCGGGTCATGGGGCCGGATTGTGCCAGAAAGGCGCGGTGGAAATGGCAAAAAGCGGGGCGAATTTCCGGGAAATTCTCGCCTTTTATTTTCCCGGAACGAAGGCGGGCGTCAACGCGCAGGGGCTTGCCTGGCGCCGCCTCGGCGGCGAGCTGACCGAAGTCTGGACGCTGGAAGACGGCCCGCCGGTGTCGGCATCGGCCGCCGACGCGGCCTGGCGGGAGGCGCGGCGGCGGTCCGGGCTCGATGCCGCCTGCCGGCCCCGCGTGCGCGAGTATCCGGACACGGCGCTGTTTCGCGACTCGACCGGGGCGAGCGGGGCCGTAGCGGCGGCGACGCGCGGCTGCACGATTCACGTGCACAGGCCGGCGCGGCTGGCCGCGCAGGGCGAGCTCGTGCAGGTGCTGCTTCACGAAATGATGCACGTGCTGATCGACGCCAACCGCCGCGCGCCGCTGCCGGAGTGGTTCGAGGAGGGGCTGGCCGAGTTTCTGGCCGGAGGCGTCAGGCGCGCGGCCGAGCGGGCGCGGGTGGAAGCGCTGATCCGCCGTTACGGGCGCGAGGCGGTGTTACGCTTCCTCGAGACCGGACTCCCCGAGTAACCGCTCATAGACGCGGTAGGCCGCCTCGCCGAACTGCACGAAGATGACTTCTTCGACGGAACTCGCGCGCTCTTCGAGGAAACGGCGCACCTCGGCGAGCGCGATGCGGGCGGCGGGCTCGGGCGGATATCCGTAGACGCCGGTGCTGATGGCCGGGAAGCTGACGGTGCGGCAGCCGCGCTCTTCTGCCAGTTCGAGACAGACGCGATAGCAGGACGCGAGCGCCTCCGGCTCGCCGTGTTTGCCGTCGCGATAGACGGGGCCCACGGCGTGAAAGACGTACTTCGCCGGCAGCCGTCCCGCGCCGGTGGCCACTGCCTGTCCGGCGGGAACACGGCCCACGCGAGGACGGATCTCATCGAGTTCCCGCATGATCTCCGGCCCGCCGGCGCGGTGAATGGCCCCGTCGACGCCGCCTCCGCCGGCCAGCGCGGAATTGGCGGCGTTGGCGATGGCATCGGCGGGGATCTTCGTGATATCGCCTTCCACCAGGCGGATGCGCCTGCCGTTGGGAAGCCGGTACAGCCTTTGCATCACGAATCCTCCTTCGACAGCAGCCCCAGGCACGCCACCAGCCAGCACACGCTGCCCGAAAACAGGCCCCAGGCGATGAGGAACCGGACCAGGGCGCTGGCGGCCTGCGCGGCCAGAGACTCGAAGCTCAGGACCCAGTGAGCCAGCGCCCACGGCGCCAGCAGCCCTGCGGCCGCGGCCAGCACGAGCCCGCCCCAGAGCTCCGGCCGGCGGAGCACACGCGCGAGGCGGATGCCCTGCGGCGCAAAGCGCCGCCGCGCCAGCCACAGTGCATACCAAAGGAACGCCAGGGCCCAGAGCGTGTAGACAACCTGTAACGCGACGTGCATTCCGGTGGCAAGAGGCGCCGCCAGCCAGAGCACGGCCACGCCGCCCGCGCCCGCAAGCATCGAGGCGACCAGGATCCAGTTTCTCCACCCGGCCAGAACGAGGCGCAGGGCCCCGGTCCAGATCCTCACGGCAACACCTCCCATTCGGCCGCTTCGCTCCAGCCCATCACGCCGGGATCGTACATCGGCTCGAGCCGCGCCGGAGCGGCGCGGAAGCGGCCGGCATTGGTGAAGCGGAACAGATACACGGCATCATACCCGCGTTCAGGAATCCACCACGGAAACCAGGAGGCGCGGTTGTCCCGGAGTTCGCGGCGTCCGGACCACCAGCGCCACCATCCGGGCACACGCCGCAGGTGGAAGCCGTGGTCGTGCGGGACCGGTTCGGCGCCGGCGGGCAGGGGATCCTCCATCACGTAGGCATTCATGCGGTCGATGCCCCAGGCGCGGACGTGCACGGCCACCAGATCACCGCGACGCGCCACGCCGGTCCACGGTTCGAAGTCGTATTCCATGCGGCCGCCCGAGTCCACGCGGCGCAGCCGGTAGTAGCGGCGCTCCACGCGCAGGGCGGAGGTTTCCGGCATGCTGCCGGCCTCGAGGGCATCAGCGCGCCGCCAGCTCCAGTTGGCCGAAACGTAGAGCGTGCCGCGGCCTTCGGTTTCCACGCGGATCTCGCTGCGGCTGCCGGCCACCGGGACGGCGATCTTCACGGGCTTCGGCGACAGGATATCGGCGGAGGTGAAACGGTGGCGGAGCAGCTCGCGGCCGCCGGCGACGACGCGCGCCGTCAGATCGGGTCTGAGTGCGGCGGTGCGTTCGATGAGCGGCGCCAGGCCGTAGATCACGAAGGCGGTGCGCTTCGTGTTGCCCCAGTAGTAGCCTCGCTGCCGGTGATTCATGAGCCAGCGTGCGGCGCGGTCCACCGCCGGGCTGTCCGGCATTTCGGCAGCGAGGAAACGCACGGCCATGGCGGTGGCCTCGAAGGTGTGATCGGCATCGTGGAGGAACAAGAGGTCACGGCGGCTGGGCCAGAACATTTCTTCGCCTTCCTGTTTTGCCGCCCGGATGAGCATCTCCGCCGTTTCCGCGCGCCGTGGATCGCCCGTTCGGGCGAAGGCCAGGCCCATCGCGGCCAGCCCGAAGCCGGTCATCGCGTTGCGGCGGTCCCAGGCCTGGCGGGCAACGGCCGTGTTCAGGCGGCCGCGCGCCGCCAGCGCCAGCAGCGCGTAGCCCCATTCGTCCGGCTCGGTCCGGCGGCGCGGCGAGAGCCGTTCCTGAAGCCAGGCTTCAGCGCGGCTGCGGCGTTCCTCATCGACGGCGTAGCCGTTCTGTTCCGCATGGGCCAGGCCGAGCAGGACATAGGAGGTGAGAAACACGCTGCCGGCCTCCTCCTGCCACCAGCCCCAGCTTCCATCGTCGTTTTGCTGGCCGTATAGCCGTTCGATGCCGCCTTTGACGTTGCGGTCGAGCTCCCTGCGGTCGATCTGCGTGTCGAGCTTCAGCCGGCGGAGCGTTTCGGCCACCACCAGGTTCGGCAGCAGGCCGGACATGAGCTGCTCGGTGCAGCCGTACGGGTATTCGAGCAGATACTCGAGCGCGCCAAACAGCGCGCCGGCCATCGAGGGCGCGAGTCGGATTTCGGCCATGCGGCCCGAAGGCCCGGCCGAAGGCGGAAATTCGTGGGCGAGCACGGTGGAGGCGGTATTGTCGAGCCGCGCCTCGGCGGAGGCGCTCATCGGAATTCCGTAAGGATGCACGGGAAGAGAAATTTCGACGGCGTCGCCGCCGGCGGGCCCCGCGGCCGTGGCGGTGAGCGTGGCCTTGCCGGGCGCGTGCGCATGGAGGCGGTAGTCGACGCGCGCCTCGGCGCGCGGACCGATCTCCACCTCCGTGTCCCGGCCGTCAAGGATCGCCAGTCCCTCCGCTTTCAGGCTTACCCGCGCCCGCAGCGGCTGGGCCGCATAGTTGCGCGCAAGCACCGGCACCAGGACTTCGTCGCCTTCGTTGAGGAAGCGCGGCGCGGCCATGGAGACGACGACGTCCTTGCGCACCAGCACGCGGCTGATGGCGTTGCCGACCTTCGTGTCGGTGGTAACGCCGCGCGCGGTGGCGCGCCACGTGGTGAGCGAGTCCGGGAAGGCGAAGCGAATTTCGGCGCGGCCCTGCGAGTCCGTTTCGAGGTGGGCAATCCAGAACGCGGTGTCGGGGAAATCCCGGCGCACTTTCGGCGCGGCAGGCCGCTCCGGCTTGAGCTGGGCGCGCCAGGGCCCGGATGGCCTGCGCGCCAGCTCGATGCGGCGCGTGCCGGCTTCGCCCCAGAAATAGAATTCGAGGCCCGTGGCCGTGTGAACGCTGTTCCAGCGCTGGCCGTAGAAGAGCTTCATCAGGTCCGGCTGAGGCTCCCTGCGGATGGCGTAGATGGCCTCGTCGACCACGCTCACGGCAAACTCCGCGCGCAGCGGGCGTCCTTCGGAGTCTCTGGCTGCCAGGCGGAAGGAGGCGGGCTCGCCGGGCTGGAATTCGCGCCTGGAGGGTTCCAGCTCGACAAGGATCTGCCGGTCCACGGGCGGCACGCGCATCAGCCGGCTGCCCTGGAAGAGGCGGTTTCCGGAAACGAAGACGGCGTTGAGAAACACGTTTGGCGCCCAGTCTCTCTGTACGGGCACATCGATGACGCCGGCGCCGCCTTCGATGAGGAGGAAGCGTGACCAGTGCAGCCGCCCGCTTTCCGCGGTCAGCCACACATACGCCCTGGGAATGCCGGTGACGACGAGCACTCGGGCCGTCTCCCCGGGTTTGTAAGACGTTTTGTCCAGGGAGATACGAACCTGTTCTGAGGCCGGGCCGCCGCTCCAATCCCCGGAAATCCAGAGCCAGCCCTCTTCGACGAGCTGCGCCGGCGGCAGGCCTGCGGTCGTGACAAT
Organism: Bryobacteraceae bacterium; assembly: GCA_049969655.1. Classification (GTDB taxonomy): domain Bacteria; phylum Acidobacteriota; class Terriglobia; order Bryobacterales; family Bryobacteraceae; genus JANWVO01. The sequence continues at coordinate 26,772 of JBMFOK010000008.1, read as the reverse complement.
CTGCCACAGGCCGGGCGCCGGGGCAGGGAAGTCCACCGCGGCCTCGCCATCCGGGCCGGTGCTTCCCGTGCGGCTCAGGAGCGGGCTGCCGGTGCGCTGCCCGTTGCCCGTCCGGTAGAGTTCCACCCGGAACGGCACGTCCGGAACGGGCCGGCGGTCAAAGTCGGTGGCGCTGACGCGCCAGCGTACCGTCTCCCCCTCGGCGTAAACCCACCGCTCGGAACGCTGCGTGATGAGGAAATTGGCCCGTGTGGCGACAAAACTGCCGGAACCGCTGATGGTGCGCCCCGCTTCATCGGTGACGCGCGCCTCAATGCGGTACAGAAAATCATGAGCGCCACGCTCGACCGGAAAAGCGATGGTCAATTTTCCGTCCGCGTCGAGCTGTCCCTTTTGCTCTAAAATCTGCTCGCCGCCAAAAGCCTCTTCGGTTTCCTCCGACTCTGAATCTTCCCATTCCCACCAGCCCGGGTACCAGCGGTAGCGGTGCACGGTCCATTCCACCGCCGCGCCCGGCACAGGCTCGCCGTAGTAATAACGCGCTTCGATCTGCGCTTCCACGCGTCCGCCCTGGAGAAGACGACCGGCCGGCGGGCGCACGCGGACCTCGTATTCCGGCTTTCTGTATTCTTCAACGTAAAACCCGCCATAGATGGAGCCGCTGCCATCATCTGGCCCGATTCGAATGCCGAAATAGCCCAGAGGAGCGTTTTCAGGCAGATCAAATTCTCCGCTGAGAGTGCCGTATTGGGTGAGTGAAAGCGTCTTCTGGAAGAGGGCATTTCCCTCGGCATCGTCGACGCGGACGCGCGCCGAGCGCATTGCAGGCAAAGCGTATTCGCCGCCGCGGTCCTCGCGAAGGATGGCGCGGAAGCGCACTTTCTGTCCAGGGCGGTAGACCGGCCGGTCCGTGTGAATGGCGCCGGCGAGCTGCCGGATGCCCGGGGACAGGGCGTAACCCGGCAACGCCACCGCCGAAACCTGCCGGTCGCAGGTTGCCAGCAGCATCAGGGCGTCATCTTCCGCGTGGGCCGCCAGTGGGAAGGTTGCGCTGCCATCGCCGTCGGAAACGCCGCGGGCCAGGCTACGGTCATTGGCGACGTCGAGCACTTCCAGCGGACAGGCGCGCATGGGCTCTCCGTTGCGCCGGTCGACGAGGCGGACCGCCAGTTGTCCGCGATGGGACTTGGTGACGGCGGCCACGGAGCTGGCGATCAGCACGGTGTAGGCCTGATTCTGCTGATCCGTGGCTTCCAGTACGTAGACGCCCTCCTCGGCGAGCGGCACACGGATGGTGACCGCTTCCCAGGGCTGGCGTGCCTGGACCGTCTGCGTCCAGCGCCTGACAAGCTGCTCGGGGTTCAGCAGCGGCACTCCGGCGTAGGCCGGCGCGGCCCCGGCGGGTGATTTCGGGCGTCGTTTCTTTTGACGCCAGGCGCGGATGCGGGCGCGGTTGGCAGGCGTGAACTGCATGCGGGCAAGGTCGCGCAGTTTTGCCCACTGGCGCCGCTTCCAGTCGGCGAACCGCTCGATGGGGGTGCGGGGCCGGAAGAGCCGTCCCCGGCGGGCTCCGAACGTGTTCGGGCTGTCGAGTTTCAGGAAGAAGGCTCGCGGGTCGCGGACCCGGTAGAGCCGGAATTCCAGTTGGGAAACGCCCTGGCTCTGGACCCGGACGGGCGCTTCCTCCTGAGGCAACACGGTCTGGTCGGCAGCGATGGAGAAATAAATACGGCTCTCGTCCATCTGTGCCGGCAGGGCGAAAAAGGCGGCGGCGAAAATTGCGGTCAGCAGGGAAAGGCGCATGGTTTATCCCCCGTCCAGGAGCAGTTTCCACCGAAATACGCCGAGAAAATGCGGATTCCCTTCCACCGGACGCCAGCGCGGCTCGGGGTGCGCGAGCAGCGAACGCATCGCGGGCCGCCGCACCTCTCCTGGCCATTTTCCCTCGGGCCCGGTGTGATACACAACAAATTCTTCCGGAGATGTTTCGAACTGGCTGGCGCCGAGGAAGACCATCGCGTGCCAGCGGTCTCCGTCCGGAGAACGAAAAAAGAAAAGATCCGCGGGAAGTGCGTCGGAAATGCGGCCGGAAATCCGTTGCGTATTAAATCGCATCAGGTGGCGCGCGTCGGCAAAATATCGAAATTCATTGCCTGTCCGGAACAGCGGGGCCGCCCTGTGGCGCGGCTCGGGCCACGGAGGCAGCCACGAGTAGCCCCACTGGCGCGCCCATTCCGCCGTGTGCGGGCGCAGCGCTTCGCGGTAGGCAAACCGCAACAGGGAGGAGCAGTCTTTCACTTCCTGCGGCAACTGTCGCATGAAGTACAGCGACTCCGCCACCCAGCAGAACCAGCGCCGGAACAGCTCCACCGCAATCGGCTCCGCCCGCCCGGCCGCAGGCCGCCACGAGGCGGCCGCGGCCGCAAGCAGTCTCCTCCGTGTCATTTCGCCTCATCATGATAACCGGAACTGCCGCAGAGAAGAACGAGGATCGGGCGCTCCTGCGGCAGCCGGTCCAGTGGCACCGCTTTCCGTGGCCTGGATGGGCCGCCTGAAGACACGAAGGGCGGCCCGCCGGCAGGCGGGCCGCCGCCGGCCGTGCTCAACAGCTTCAGAACATGAAGCGGAGCGAGAGCTGGATGCGGCGCGGATCGCGGGCGCTCGTGTAAGCGCCGAAGTTCAGGTTGATCTGGTTGCCGGCCGGGTCGAAGCGCGCCGCCGTCGACACGCCGGAAAACTGCGTGTGGTTGAAGGCGTTGAAGAACTCGCCGCGGAACCAGAAATAGCGCTGCTCGGTGATCGGGAACCGCTTGGTGACGCTGATGTCAAAGTTCTCGATGCCGGGCCCGCGCAACAGGCCGATGCCGGCGTTGCCGAAGTCGCCCTTGGGCGTGCGTTTGAACACTTCGGTGCGGAACGTGCGGTCAAACGTCCACTGGTCCTTGGGCAGCCGCGGATCGCCGACGACGGTGATCCTGGCGCCCTCGCTGGAACCGGTCAGGTCCACCGTGTCCGACGTGGAGAAGGTGGGCGTGAACGGAAAGCCCGACTGGAACGTGGAAATGCCGGAGATCTGCCAGTAGCCGAACACCTGGTTGAGAAAGCCTTTGTGCCACCTTGCGGCCAGGTTGGGCAGTTCGTAAGTGTAGTTGATCACCAGGGCGTGCGTGGCGTCGTAGCTGAGCAGGCCGTAGTTGCGCCTGCGCATGGAGAAGTACGGGCTGACGCCGTCGAAGTCGCCGGCGCCGACTCCCAGAGCCTTCGAGAACGTGTAGGAGACGCCATACTGGAGGCCGTTCTTCATGCGCCGGTTGGCGGTCACCTGGAGCGAGTGGTAGTTTGAGGTGGCGCCGAAGCCGCGCACGTTGATGCTGCTGAGCCCGTAGTACGGACGGAGGAAGTTGTCCGGCAGCGGGCTGCCGGTGGTCCAGTCCTTGTTGGCGGGATCGAAACGCGCGTACATCGGGATGGGGTTGATGTCCCGCACGTAGAGCAGGTTCCGGCCGAGGCTGCCGACGTAGCTCACGTCCACTACCGTGCCGAAGCCTGCTTCGCGCTGGATGCCAAAGCTGAAGTTCATCACCCGCGGCAGCGGCTGCTCGCCCACCTGCGGCGCGTTAACGCTGCTCGGCCCGTAGGTCCCCTGGGACTGGAGGAACGTGTCCAGCGTGCCGAAGTACAGCGTCGGCGTGTAGGCGACCGGCGGCTGGCCGTTGGTGCCCGAATAGACGTTGCCCTGGGGGCGGTCAAAGAACAGGCCCCAGCCGGCCCGGAGCGCCGTCTTGCCGTCGCCGGTGAGATCGTAGGCGATGCCGAAGCGCGGCCCGAAGGAGAACGCGGGTGTCGTATAGAGCGTGCTTACATACCCCTTGCCGCCGACCACCATGCCCGGGGCGGTGTCGCCGCTGTTGGGGACGAACAGCCCGATATAAGGCAGCGGGTAAATCGTGCCGGTGCGCGGGTCGACGCCGACGCGCTTGCCGCCGGCGTCCTTGCCCGGCACGATCAGCGTGGCCACCTTGTTGCGGTCATACAGCGAGGGATCGAACGTCGTGATGGCGTAACGGTCGTCGTGAGCCGAAGGCGCGTGATAGGCGCGCAAGCCGACGTCGATGGTCAGCCTCGGGATCACTCGCCAGGAGTCCTGCACATACCACTCCACCTGCGAATAGCGGTAGTGCGAATAGGGCCGGAACGTGCCCTCCGAATAAGAATTGAAGTTGCCGAGCAGGGCGTTGGCAAACGCCCAGTTGGCGTCCAGCGGGTTGTTGGCGTTGCGGCCAAAGTCGAACGCGCCGCGCGTGTTGGGGCTGCCCACCTCGTCCTTGCGCATGCGCTCAAAATAGAGCCCGGCCTTGAGCGAATGCCGCCCGACGAGCTTGCTGAGGTTGTCCGAGATGGTAAATACCGGGTTGCGGTTCTTGTAGGGAATGTTGCCGAGGGAGTTGTTGATGTAGTTGGGCACGCCGCCGAAGGTGACGTTCGGCACGGCCTTGGACTCGTTCGACTGCGGGTACCACTGGCCGATGTTGCCCATGCGGCTGCGGGCCACTTTCTCCGGTTCCACCGGATTGAACGTCTGGCTGCGGTTGGTGGCCCCGAAGGTGAAGTCGTTCACTAACGTCGGGCTGAAGACCTTCGTCAGGTTGATGACGCCGCCACGGCCACGTTGGGGCCGGAGCGTGTTGGTCAGGTCGTAATTCAGATCGCCTGCCACCCAGGACCCGTAAGGCCACTCTTCGTCGTCGTTGTCGCGGATGCCGCGGAAATAGGCACGCAGCGTGGGAGTGACGTTGTAGTCGATGCGGATCACCTCCTGACGGCGCGGGTTGCGACCGCTGACATTGCTGCGGTAATTGCGGCTGTAAACGAGCTTCGGGTCAGGATCAGTGTAGTTCGGCAGCGGGTAGAAATTCAGGATCGCCTGCCCCAGCGGGTTGATGCGCGAAGCGGGAACGATGTTGCCGGGGAAATAGGTGCCGGAGAGCGGATCGCGGATTTTGATCAGAGAACCGTTGGTGTCGAAGGTTTTCGAGAAGTCGCCCTGCCGCTCGAGCGCCGTCGGCGTGGTGACAAAGCGGATGCCCGGATACAGACGGCGCCGCACGAACTCCTGCGAGAAGAAGAAAAACAGCTTGTCCCGGTTGCTGTTGAATTTGCCCGGGTAGTAAATGGGGCCGCCGATCGAATAGCCGCCGCTGTTGAACCGGTAGATGGGCCGCGGCGTGCCGGTGCGGTTGGAGAAGAAATTGTTGGCGTTGAGCGACTCATGCCGGTAGTACCAGTAGGCGCTGCCGTGAAAGTCCTGCGTGCCGCTCTTGATGATGACGTTGATTGTGCCGGCGCTGTTGCGGCCATATTCGGCCTGGTAGTTGCTGGTGAGGACCTTCACCTCGGCGATGGCGTCCATGTTGGGCGCATTGTGGACGCTCGAGTTGGAACCCGTGTCCACGGCTGAAATGCCGTCCAGTGCGTACATGATCGAGGTGGTGCGGCCGCCGTTGACGTGGAGCCCGTTGAGGATGTTGCCTGTCATGACGACCTCGCGTGAACCGACGTTGGTATCGATGATGCCGGGCAGCGTCGACAGCAGGCCGAGGAAGTCGCGCCCCTTGATGGCGATGTTCAGGATCTGATCGCCGGCGATCAGGCCGGAGCGCTCGCTCGATGCCGTCTGCACCGGCGTCACTTCCGCTTCCACGTTCACGGTCTCCTGCACCTGGCCCAGTTGCAGCGTGATCGTGCCGAGGCTGCGGCGCTCGTTGGCAGTGACCGAAATATCACGGACCTGATAGGTGCGGAACCCCGGAGCCGTGATCTTCAGAGTGTAGACGCCAGGGGCCAGGCTCGGGTACAGAACGATGCCGGCCTCGTTGGATCGCGAGGGAATGGAGGCGCCCGTTGCCTGATTCGTCAGCGTGGCCTCCGCATTGGGAATGACCGCTCCTGCCTGATCCTGGATGGTTGCCGTCAGGGACCCCGTCACGACCTGCGCGGCAAGCGGAACCCCCAAAACAACAAGCAAGGCCGTCCACAGTACGGCCCCGAATCGATGTTTCATCTGCAACACCTTTCCATCACCTAAGCTTTTCCTGCCATTGCCGGCAGCATCCCCGTTCGGGGTCGGAATCACACTATCACCTCTGAATCTCGGCTGCAATATCAGTGTGCGGTCGCCGCCGGCCAGGCTCACGGTGGAAACAATCCCCGGGCTGGGGTGAATCGGCAGGGGCTGGATCCAGGTGGGACGCCGCGACCGGCTCTGGCGGCGATGAACGCGCGTCCGGAGCAGTGATGGAACTTCAGTTGCGTCCGTGGACAAGCGTTCCGTCTGGAGATCCGGCGGCGCGCCGCCGTTCCCAAAGCAGAAGAACCCCCATCGCGGCCATCACGACAAGCACGGTGCTGGAGGCCCTGGGGAGGCCCCCCGTGTGATCGGCGAGAACTCCGACCAGCGGCGGCAGGACCGCGCCACCGAGTCCGCCGCCAGCCAGCAGCATTCCCAACCACGTTGCCGCTGCCGCCCCGGCCCGTTGCTGATACAGGGCCACGGCTGTAGGAAACTGGGGCGCGAGGCCGAGGCCGGCCAGGGCAGCTCCCAGCAGGAAAGACGCCGCAGTCTGGGCGCGCAGCAGAAGGCCGGTTCCGGTTGCGGCCAGCAGGAGGCCGGCCAACATCCAGCCGTGGGCGCGCCGGACGGCCCGGGCGGCCAACAGACCCCGGCCTAGCAGGATGGCCAGCCAGAAGGCGGACTGGCCGAGTGCCGACAGTGTCGCCGCTGCCCCCAGCAGGCGGTTGCCGAGTGTCGGCACCCAGCCGCTGATGCAGTTCTCCGTGCCGACATACAGAAACAGGAACAGAAACGTAGCCCACGGGAACCGCGAACTGCCGGCCGCTGGCGGGGCAGAACCGTGAGAGCCGACGAGGCTTGGCGTGTTCCACAGCCGGAGCGAACCCGCGGCCGCGGCCAGAAGGATCAGCGACAGTGCCATCATCACTACGCGCAGCGGCCGCGTTTGCAGCGCCCACGCCGCCAGGGCCGGCCCAGCCACGGCGCCTGCGCCCCAGAACATGTTCAACAGATTCAGCGCCCGCACGGCCGTCCCGTGGCTGAACTGCGCGGCGACGAGGTTCACCGAGGCGATGTTCCAGCCGAGCCCCAGCCCGTACAGCGCAACGCCAGTCCGCGCCGCCTGGAGCCCGCCCACCAGAAAGCAGGCAGTGCCCGCTGCCATCCATGCGTAGGAAACAGCGACCACGCGGGCGGCCGGCCAGCGGCCCGCCGTCCAGCCGTAGGCCGCCGAGGCAGCCGTCGCCGCCAGAAACTGGAGGGCGAAAAACATACCCGCCTGCGCGTCATCGAGGTGATATAGCCTGGCCAGGAAGGGCAGCAGCACGCCCAACAGCACGGTCATCAGACCGGAAAGCGGAAATCCGGCGCACAGGACCGTCATCGGCGAATTCACGCGGATCCGCTCCGCGCCGGCCCCGTGGACTCGCGAACCACCAGCTCCGGCTCCACCTGGATCTGGGCCGGAAAATCGGCGTCGCTGCCCTGCCGGATCCGGCCGAGCAGCGTTTCGGCCGCCAACTGACCCATGCGGCGCAACGGCTGCCGGATCGTGGTGAGCGCGGGCACGTGAAAGGCGGCGCCCCAGATGTCATCGAAGCCGAGCACGCTGACATCGCCCGGCACGTCGAGGCCGCCTTCGCGCAGGGCCCGGATGGCGCCGAAAGCAGAAACGTCATTGAAGGCGAAAATGGCCGTGAAATGCACGCCCCGTTCGAGCAGCCGGCGAGCCGCGACGTAGCCCGTTTCCGGCGAAGGCGAGTCGCCTTCCAACTGCACGACGAGGCTTTCCTCGATGGGCCGACCGTGGCGGCGCGCCGCCTCCGCAATGCTGTTGAAGCGGACTTCCGTGTCCGAGGAGAAGGCTTGGCCCTTGATGACCGCGATCCGCCGGTGGCCGAGCGAGAACAGATGGCCGAGACCCAGCTCGGCCGCGCGGTCGTGATCGAGCACGATATTGGTCACGCCCGGTTCCCGGAGGTGACCCGAAACCGAGACGACCGGCAACGGGCATCGCAAAAAGTAAGGGGTATCGACAGCGATCAGGCCGTCGACGCAGCGTTCATAGAAAAGCCTGGGCAGGAGCTCGACCTGTCGTTCCGAGTGCCGGTGGCTGGCGGCCAGGCACATGTAGCCTTCCTCCATCAGGCGATCCTCGATGCCGCTCAGCACCAGCGAAGAATAGCCGTCGCTGAGCTCCGGCACCATGATGCCGATGGCAAAGGTCCGCATCGACCGCAGCGATCGCGCCAGAAAGTTGGGCCGGTAATTCAGCTTGCGCGCCGCCTCGAGAATGCGTCGTTGCGTCTGCGGAGGAATGGCTTCACTGCCCGGCGACTGGTTCAGCACCAGCGACACAGTGGACGGCGACAGGCCCACATAGGCGGCCAATTCCTTCAGGCTGGCAGGGCGGGAGACCGGACCTTCGGCGCGGTCTTTCGTGGGCGCCTTGGCCATGCCCTGCATCATCTCACGGCGGGGCGCCGGATGCAAGATTTCTCTTTAATAAAACGCTTTAGCTAACCGACCGGTCCGGTACGGGGCTCCCCGGCCGCGTCCAGAAGCCGGCGGATGCGGGGCGAAAGGAAGGCGACTCCGGGAAGTGAAAAATCTCCTACTAAAACGATTTTTCTTATTGACACCATTCTGGAACTTGCCTTACACTTCCAACTAAAGCGATTTTGTTCGGCGGAACCGCCACGGTCCGCCGGATCGCGCAAAGGCACGCTGATTGAGGGAGATGTCCATGAAGACAAGTCTGTCGAGGTGGGGCGCGGCTCTGGCCGTGCTCCTGTTGCTTCAGGTCGTGTCGCCGCTGGCGCAGGCGCAGTTCCGGGCCGGGATTCAGGGAGTGGTGAGGGATCCCAGTGGCGCGGTGGTGCCGGGCGCCAAAGTGACGCTCACAAGCCAGGAAACAAAAGCCAAGCGGACGGTGACTACCAGCAGTGAGGGCGTTTACGCGATCACCTCGCTCGCGCCCGGCAGCTACGAGTTGGCCGTCGAGAAGGAAGGATTCGCCAGGAAGGTCCTTGCCGACGTCAGGATCACCGCCGAGCAGATGCAATCGGTGGATGTGACCCTGTCGCTCGGCCAGACGACGGAATCGGTCACGGTGAGTGAGAGCGTGGTGCCGCTGATTGATACGCAGACAGCCGTCATCAGCGGAACAATCACATCGAAGGAAGTGGAGAACCTGCCGGCGTTCGGCCGGGATCCGTATCAACTGCTGCGGTTGGCGCCGGGCGTGTTTGGCGACGGCGCGCTGACGGCGGGCGGCGGGTCGAGTATGTTGCCCGGCACGAACATGGGCGCCGCCGGCGCTACCGACAGCGTCTTTAAGGTGGAGAATGGCGCGCAGATCATCGCCAACGGCACCCGGCAGAACTCGAACAACTTCCAGATCGACGGTGTAGGGGTAAACAGCGCCTCCTGGGGCGGCGCGGCGGTGATCACGCCGAACGAGGAGTCGGTGAAAGAAGTCCGCGTGGTGGCCAACAACTATAGCGCGGAACTCGGCCGGAACAGTGGCGCACAGGTGCTGGTGGTGAGCAAGAACGGCACCAACGACCCGCACGGCAGCTTCGTGGCCAAGTTCCACCGGCCCGACCTGAACGCCTACCAGCGCTGGAACGGCCCGGGCACTCCCAGCCCCGTGGGCAAGGACACGAACGACTTCAACCAATTCGCCGGCAGCCTGGGCGGGCCGATCCTGAAGAACCGGCTCTTCGCCTTTTTCTCCTACGAGACGATCCGCAACGACAGCGTCAACATCTCCACCGGCTGGTATGAGACGCCCCAGTTCCGTCAGAACGCGGCGCCCTCGAACAGCATCGCCAGACAACTGATGTCGTACCCGGGCGTGGAGCCGGTGGCCATTTCCACCATCAACCTCACCTGCGCCCAGGCGGGTCTGCCTTCCACGCAGTGCCGCGACGTGGCCGGGGGTGTCGATCTCGGCTCTCCCCTCCGGCTGCCGCTGAAATCCCAGGATCCCACCTTCGGCCAGCCGAACACTCCGTACGGCATTGGCGGCGGCTTTGATGGCGTCCCCGACGCCATGTTCCTCCAGACCCAGGGGCCCAACAAGGTCACCAACCAGCAGTTCAACGGCCGCCTTGACTACAACCTGACGTCGAAGGACACGCTGGCCTTCAGCGTGTACTGGGTGCCGGTGGACAACAAGTTTTTCAACGGTCCGGCACGCTCGCACAACCTCTTCAACCACAATTCCACCGCCCGTTCCTTTACCGGAATCTACACGCGCACGATTTCGCCGACGATGATCAACGAGGCGCGCTTTGGCCTCAGCGGGTGGGACTGGAACGAGTTCGAGAGCAACCCGCAGATGCCCTGGGGCCTGCCCACGGCGAATCTGTGGGGCATGGGCAGCATCGGCGTGGCCAATTTCGGCGCGCCAGGATTCAGCATTTTCGACCAGAAGACGCTGAATTATCGCGACACGCTGACGAAAATCCAGGGCAGCCACACGCTGAAATTCGGCGCCGACGTCTCACAGAGCCTGTTCCTCGACACGGCCCCCTGGTCGGCGCGCCCCTCGTACGACTTCCGCAACCTATGGGAATTCGCCAATGACGCTCCCTACCGCGAGGGCGGCAATTTCGACCCGGTCACCGGCCAGCCGACCACGGTGGAGAAAAACCTGCGGTTTCACGTGATCGGACTTTTCCTCCAGGACGACTGGAAAATCCGCCCGAACCTGACGCTGAACCTCGGGCTCCGCTGGGAGTATTTCTCCCCATTGACCGAGCGCGACGGCAAGATCAGCACGCCGGTGCTCGGCAACGGCGCCAACGCGCTGCTCGATCTGCGCATGCGCCGCGGCGGCGACCTCTTCCGCACGAGCAAGAACAACTGGGGCCCGCAGATCGGCTTCGCCTGGACGCCCACGTCCCTGCTGGGCAGGGATCTCGGCTCGAAGCTCGTCCTGCGCGGCGGCTTCGGCATCGGTTACAACCTCCAGCAGCTCGCCATCACTTCCAACGGGCGTTTCAATCCGCCCTTCGTCGTCGACCTGAGCCTGTTCGGCAACGACATCCTCTACAGCGTGAACTCGGATCTGAAGAGCTACACGGGCTGGCCCTCGAATCCGGCGGCCAAGCAGCAGTTCGATCCGAACACCGGGCTGCCGTTGAGCGGCGCGCCGGTGAACCTCACCGGTTACCCGGATTTCATGCCCTCCACGGTCACCTACCGCTACTCGTTCGACGTCCAGTACGAGTTCGCCCGCAACTGGATGGCCAGCCTCGGCTATCAGGGCAGCCAGAGCCGCCACTACACCATCCAGAACAACCTCAACTACTTTTTCATCAATGAGCGCAACCCGAGGGTGCAGAATCTGAACTGGTATTCCAACGACGCGACAGCGCAATACAACGCGATGCTTGCGCAGGTGCAGCGCCGTTTTGCCAGCGACCTCGAGTTCGATTTCCAGTACCGGCTGAGCCGCAATGAGGACGTGGGCTCGCAGGACTACTTCATGCCCATGTATCCCTGGAACCGGGCACGCGACTGGGGGCCGTCAGACTTCGACGTCACCCACAACTTCAAGTTCTGGGGCGTGTGGACCCCCAGCTTCTTCAAGCACAAGGATCCCTGGCTGCGGCGACTGGCCGACGGCTGGAGCATGAGCTGGATCCTGAACGCGCACTCCGGCTTCCCCTGGACCCCGAACTACTGCAACACCAACGGCAGCGTCGGCTACCCGAACAGCGGCATCTGGTGCGTCTTCCCGGGCAGCTATTCCGGCGGGGCGACGTCGAAGTTCGACAACGACACCTTCCGAACGCCGGGCGGCAACTTCCCGAAGGGGGCGCTGGCCTACTTCACCGTGCCGACCTGGCCGACGGTGGGCATCCCGCCGATGCCGGACGCGAGCGTCCACCGCAACATGTTCCGAGGACCGCGTTACTTTGGCCTGGACGCAACGCTGGCCAAGTCCTTCCTGCTGCCGAAGAACCCGATCTTCGGCGAAAACGCCCGCGTCCAGTTCCAGAGCTTCTTCTACAACGTGTTCAACAAGCTCAACCTGACCAACGTCAATACGACCATCAGCAATGACGGCGTCACGAGCAACCCGCTGTTCGGCACGGCGCAGAGCGCGCTGGCCGGGCGCATCATCGAATTCCAGGTGAAGTTCTCGTTCTGACGTCCGCCGTCTGGCCGGAGGAGGCGTTCAGAATGCCTCCTCCGGGCCAGTCTCCCACCGTGCCCTTGACCCCGGATGGCCGGATCAGCTGCTCTGAAAAGGATGAGGACGGTCTGGAGATGGGCACTGATCGCGCTGGCGCTCGCCGGCCTGACGCCGGGCCAGCCGGCCTCGCCGTGCAGCCGGCAGTTCGAGGAGGCGGAGGCCGCACGCCTGGCCGGCCGTCTGAAGGAAGCCGTACCGCTGTATGAACAGGCGTTGCGGTGCGACCCCCGAAGGGCGGATGGATGGTGGGGGCTGGGATCGCTCCTGTACGAGATGGACCGCTACGCGGAGGCCGCAGAGGCCTTTCGCCGGGTGACGCTGCTGGCGCCGAAAAAGGGAGACGCCTTCGCCATGCTCGGCCTTTGCGAAGCGCTGCTCGGCCGCCGGCAACAGGCATTGCGGCACCTGGGCCAGGGGAGGCGTCTTGGTCTTCGAAATGATGCCGCCTTCGCCCGCGTCGTCTGGTATCACGAAGCAATGTTGCTGCTCGAAGAGGGCGCCTTCGGACAGGCGCAGGAACGCTTCGAGGCGCTGGCGCGCGACGGCGTGCCGGCACGCGAAATCGCCCTGCCACTCGGAATGGCCACGCTGGGAATCGTCCCGCCGTCGGAGCCGGCGGCCCGGGCCGCCCTGCGGCCGGCGGCCGAAGCGGCCGGCCAGGCGCAGTATTTCTCCGCCCGCAAAGAGACGGACAGGGCGCGGGAATTCTGGCAGGTTTTTCTCCGCGATCACGGGAGTTTCCGCAACGCTCATTTCGCCTACGGCCGGTTTCTTCTTTCGATATACGACGATGACGCCGCGGTGAAGGAGTTCCAGGCCGAGCTGGCTCGCGATCCACGCCACGTGCTCGCCTGCCTGGGCATCGCCGGCACCCGCGCCGGCCAGGATCCTGAATTTGCCCTTCCGTATGCCGAGAAGGCCGTCCGTCTGGCCCCGCATCTCGGCGAGGCCCATTTTCTTCTGGGCATGATCCTGCTCAATCTGGGAAAGACCGGTCCGGCCCTGAAAGAGCTCGAAGAGGCGCGGCGGCTCTCGCCGCGGGAAGCCAAGGTGTATTTTCAGCTCGCCCGTGCTTACGCGCGCGCCGGGCGAACGCAGGAAGCCGAAGCCGCGCGCCGGATGTTCCAGCAGCTCGGCGGCGCCGGGCCGGAACCTGCCCGGCCGGCGCGCGAAGAAAAGGAGCCATGAATCCGATGACTGTTCCCCGTCTGGCCCTGTTGGCGGCCCTGTCCGGCATTTTCTGTTCCGCCTCGGCGTCGGCGCAGACGGTGCGGATCGACGCAACCGCGAAGGCAGAGCCCTTCCCGCACGTCTGGGAGAAGGCGTTCGGATCCGGCCGCGCCGTGCTGAGCCTGCGCGAGTCCTGGCGCCGGAATCTCGATGCCGTGCGCGCCGCCGCCGGCGTGGAATACGTCCGTTTTCACGCCATCTTTCACGATGAAAATGGCGTCTACTCCAGGGACAGGGAAGGAAAACCCGTCTACAATTTCAACCAGACGGACCGGATTTACGACGGCCTGCTCCGGCATGGCGTCCGGCCTTATGTCGAGCTCAGCTTCATGCCGCGGCAGCTCGCCGCCGCGACGGTCTTCCATCCCTTCTGGTACCGGCCCATCGTCTCGCCGCCGGCCGATTACCGCGCCTGGGGAGACCTGGTGGAGGCCTTCGCCCGCCATCTGGTTGCCCGCTACGGCATCGACGAAGTTGCCGGCTGGTACTTCGAGGTCTGGAACGAACCGAACCTGGATTTCTGGGCCGGCAACCCGAAATTCGACACCTATATGCGGCTTTACGAAGCTTCGGCGGCGGCGCTCAAGCGGGTGAGCCCGCGGCTCCGGGTGGGCGGGCCGGCCACCGCCCAGGCGGCCTGGACGGGCCGGTTCCTGAACGAGTGCGCGCAGCGGAACCTGCCGGCGGACTTCGTCTCCACGCATGTCTACGCCAATGACAGGCCCGTCGACGTCTTCGGCGTGGACGGCCCGGTGGACCGCCGCACCATGCTTCCGCGCGCTCTCGAAAAGGTGTATCAGGAAGTCCGCCGCTCGGCCCGCCCTGCCACGCCCATCCATTGGTCGGAGTTCAACGCCAGCTATATGAATGAGCCGGAGGTCACCGATTCGAGCTACATCGGCCCCTGGCTGGCGGAAACCATCGCCGCGGCGCGGGGCAGGACGGAGCTGATGTCGTTCTGGACATTTTCCGATGATTTTGAGGAGCAGGGCATCTTTCAGAGCCCCTTTTATGGCGGGTTTGGATTGATTAATCCCCTGGGAATTCCCAAGGCTTCATTTCACGTTTTTCGCCTGCTTCACCTGCTTGGGGATGAACTTCTTCCTGGCGATGAAGGCAATGCGCTGGTCACACGGCGCCGCGACGGCCGCATTGTGGTTGCGCTGTGGAACTACGCCGAGCCGGGCCAGGCGGGACCGGATCGGACCTTCACGCTGACTGGAGCGCCAGCGGGCGCGGCCCTGATTCACCGCGTGGATCCAGAGCACAGCTCGGCCTATGAACGCTGGAAGCAGATGGGCGGTCCCCGGTCGATCAGCCTCGAGCAGCAACGCGAGCTGGAGGCGGTGGCTGCGCCTGCGCCGCCGGAGCGCTGCTCCGTGGCGGGCGGAAAGCTGACCGTCACCGTGCCGGCCCACGGGCTGGCCGTCGTCGAACTGGGGGTCCACTAGGCCATGTGCACAACGGGCTGGACACGCCGGCAGGCTCTGGCTGGGCTGGCCGCGCTTTGCGGCCGCACGCAGGCCGCCACTGCGCCCGGTGTGACGGAGGAAGTGATGCGGCGCGCCCTCCTGTTCTTCTGGGAGAACTCGTCGCCGGCCACCGGGCTGGTGCTCGACCGCGCCTCCGCCGATGGGGGCGAGACTCGCCGGGTGGCCTCTTCGGCCGCCACCGGCTTCGGTCTGACCGCCTTCTGCATCGCTGCCGCACGGCGCTGGATGGACCGCGAGGCGCTGCGGGCGCGCGTGCTGGCCGCACTTCGCCATTACGCCCGCGACGCGGTCCACGAGCATGGCTGGTTTTACCATTTTGTCGATGCCGACACCGGCGCGCGCGTGTGGAACTGCGAGATCTCTTCCATCGACACCGCTCTGCTGCTGGGCGGCATCCTCACGGCGCGGCAGTTTTTCGGCGACGAGGAAATCACCGCCCTGGCGGACGCAATTTACGACCGCGTGGATTTCCAGTGGATGCTCAACGGCCATCCCACCCTGCTTTCGCATGGCTGGAAGCCGGAGACGGGCTTCCTGGCTAACCGGTGGGACTCGTTCTGCGAATTGCAAATTCTTTACGTCCTCGGCATGGCCTCGCGCACCCGGCCGCTGCCGGACGCAAGCTGGTGGGCCTGGAGAAGGCCATGGATGGAATACGCGGGCTATCGCTATGTCAGCGGCGCCGATCCCCTCTTCGTTCATCAGTATTCCCACGCCTGGCTGGACTTTCGCGGCAGGAAGGAGCGCTCCGGCGAGGGCATTGACTGGTTCCAGAACTCGCGCACCGCGACGCTGGCCCACCGCGCTTTCTGTATTGATCTGGGCAGGACGCGCTTCCCAGGCTGTTATTCGGCCGATCTATGGGGCATCACCGCCAGCGATAGCCGCAAGGGATACGTGGCCTGGGGCGGCCCTCCGGCCCATCCGGCCATCGACGGCAGCCTGGTACCCTGCGCGCCTGGCGGCTCGCTCATGTTTGAGCCGGACGTCTGCCGCCGCGCTCTGGAAGCCATGCGCGAACGCTACGGCGAAAGAATCTGGCGCCGCTACGGGTTCGTCGATGCGTTTCACCCAATCGATGGCTGGACGAACCCCGACGTGATCGGGATCGACCTGGGCATCATGATGCTCTCGGCCGAAAACGCGCAGACGGGCGCCGTCTGGCGCTGGTTCATGAGCTTTGCACCCATACGCCGCGCCATGGACCGCGTGTTGACGCCTCCCTCCCGGCGGCCGCCGGGCAGGAACATCTGACGATGGCGCGTCGCTGCGGTTGTACACTGGGCTTCGACAGCCTTCCATGAAAATCTGGCCGCTGATTTTCGCTCCCCTCGTGCTGGCGGAGACCGCCAGTGGGCCGATTGTGTTTGAGGACATTGCGGCGAAAACAGGTCTGAATTTCCGCGCCGACTCCTGCCCCACGCCTAACAAAAACCAGCCGGAGACGATGCTGGCAGGAGTCGCCCTGCTCGACTACGACGGCGACGGCTGGCTGGATATTTATCTCGTCAATGGCGCCGCCATTCCGTCGCTGGAGAAAGAATCACCGAAGTATTTTAACCGTCTTTTCCGAAATAACGGCGATCTTACTTTCGCGGACGTCACCGAAAAAGCGGGCGTCGCCGGATCGGGCTACGGCATGGGTGCCGCCGTCGGCGACTACGACAACGACGGCTGGCCCGATCTCTACGTGGCCAATGTCAACGGCAACGAGCTGTTTCACAACAACGGCGACGGCACGTTCACCAATGTCACCGCCCGGGCCGGCGTGGCCGGCGGGGTCCGCAACGGTCGCAAGATGTGGACAGTGGCGGCCGGCTGGTTCGACTACGACAACGACGGCCGGCTGGACCTGTTTCTGTCCAATTACTGCGTCTGGGAGCCGAACAAGGACCCCTTCTGCGGGCCCTCGCGCCAGGTGCGCGCCTACTGCCATCCGCGCTTCTACGAGCCCTTGCCCAATACGCTGTACCACAACAACGGAGACGGGACTTTCACCGATGTCTCCGGCCAGACGGGCATCGCCCGCCATCTGGGCAAAGGCATGGGCGTGACCTTTGCCGACTATGACGGCGACGGCTACACCGACGTCTTCGTCGCCAACGACACCATGCCGAACGTCCTGTTCCACAACATCGGCGGCCGGCGCTTCGAGGAGTCCGCGCTGCTGCTCGGCGTGGCCATGACCGAGGACTCGCGCGTGCTGTCCGGCATGGGCGCCGACTTCCGCGACGTGGACAACGACGGACGGCCCGACATCTGGCACACCGCGCTCGAATACGAAACCTTCCCTCTGTTTCTCAATTCGCAGGCCGGCTTTTCCGATGCGACCCGCACCTCCGGCCTTGCGCGGCTCACGCGGCCGCTGTCCGGCTGGTCGAACTTCATCGCCGATCTCGACAACGACGGCTGGAAGGATCTGTTCGCCGCCCGTTCCAACGTCCTGGACAACGTTGAGCAGATCAGCTCCAGGCCTTATGCCGAGCCCAATTCCGTCTTCCGCAATCTCGGCTCCAGGCCCGTCCGCTTTGAAGACGTTTCTGCCAGTGCCGGCGCGAGTTTCCAGTCGCCCGCTGCCCATCGCGGCGCCGCCTTTGGCGATCTGGACAACGACGGACGCATCGACGCCGTCGTCACCGTGCTGAATGGGCCCGTGCGGCTGTTTCACAACGTCACCCGCAACGGCAACCACTGGCTTCTGTTCCAGCTTGAAGGGCGTAGTTCGAACCGCATGGGCCTCGGCGCGGTGATCCGCGTGGAAACGGCAGACGGACGCCTGCTGTATAACCACGCCACGACGTCCACCGGATATGCGGCAAGCTCGGACCCGCGCGTGCATTTCGGGCTCGGCGCGGCGGCCTCGGCGCGCCGCGTCGAGATCCGCTGGCCTTCGGGGATCCGTCAGGTGCTGGAAAACGTCGCTGCCGATCGCATCGTCCGCATCACCGAGCCGGCCGCTCCGTAACCCGGGCCTTCGCGCGTTGGTGGCCTCAGCCCTGTTCGGTCGGCTCGACGGACTCGCCCGGCACGAGAAACAGGTTGCGCTCGAAGCCGTGCTGGCGGGTGTAAAGCTCGTGATAGCGACCGCCGGCGGCGAGCAGTTCTTCGTGCGCGCCCTGCTCGATCACCTGCCCGTCTTCAACGACGAGGATCTGATCGGCGCGGCGGATCGTGGACAGCCGATGCGCGATGACGAACGTGGTGCGGCCCTGCATCAGGTGCGCGAGTCCTTCCTGGATGAGCGCTTCGGTCTCGCTGTCTAGGCTGGAAGTGGCCTCGTCGAGCAGCAGGATGCGCGGATCGGCCAGGATGGCCCGCGCGATCGAGACGCGCTGCTTCTGCCCGCCGCTCAGTTTCACGCCGCGCTCGCCCACCAGCGTGTCATAGCCGTCGGGCAGCCGCTCGGCGAATTCATCGACGCGCGCCAGCCGGCAGGCGCGCAGGACTTCTTCCGCGCTCGCCTCCGGGCGCGAAAAGGCGACATTTTCGCGGATGGTGCCGTCAAACAGAAATGTCTCCTGGAGCACCACGCCCAGTTGGCGCCGGTAACTGGCCAGCGTGACCGTGGAAAGGTCCACGCCGTCCACCAGCACGCGCCCGTCGGTCGGTTTGTAGAAGGAAGCGATGAGGCCGAGGATCGTCGATTTGCCGGAGCCGGAGCTGCCCGCCAGCGCTGTCACCGTGCCCGGCTCGGCCACGAAACTCACGCCGCGCAGAACCTCCTTGCCCGGCTCATAGCGGAACCAGACGTCTTCGAACCGCACCTCGCCGCGCAACGGACCGAGCTCCGTTCGCCGCGAGACGTCCTCCTCTTCGGTGGGCATGTCCAGCAGTTCGCGCGTGCGTTCGAGGCCGGCAATGGCCTCCGTCAACTGGGTGCCGATGCCGACCACCTGGAACACCGGCGCGACCATGAACGCCAGAAACGCGGTAAACGTGACAAAACCGCCCAGAGTGAGCGTGCCGGCCAGGATCTGCCGCCCGCCCACGTACATTACCAGCGCACCGACGATACCGAGCAGGATGGTGGCCGACAGGCTGAGCAGCGAGACGCCGGTGAGCGAACGGAAGACGTTGTCGAGAATGCGCCGCACGCCCGCGGCGAAGACGGCGTCTTCGCGCTCTTCCGCGTGGTAGGCCTTGACGTCGCGAATTCCGTTGAGAGTCTCCGTCAGCCGGCCGGTGACTTCCGCCGTAATGCGGCTGCGCTCGCGGAAGATGGGCCGCAGCGTCCGGAATCCCCAGCGCAGGATGATGCCAAAGGCGACCACAATGCCCAGCGCCATCAGCGTCAGCAGCGGGCTGATGCGCATCAGGATGAAGAACGAAAAGACCGCCGTGAGCAGTCCGCCCAGGAACTCGACCAGGCCGGTGCCGACGAGATTTCGCACGCCCTCCACATCGTTCATGATGCGCGAGACGAGCTGGCCCGTTTTCTGCGCGTCAAAAAACGCCACCGGGAGCCGGCACACGTGGGACTGCACGCGCATGCGCAGCTCGGCGATCAGCCGCTGCGCGGATTTCGACAGCAGCTGCGTGAGGGCAAAACCGCTCACGGCCTGTATGGCGGTGGCCGCGAGCACGGCAGCGACGATCGGCCCGAGCAGCTCCGCGCGGCGCCGTACGAGGACGTCATCGATGAGATATTTCGTCGAGGCGGGCAGAACGAGTCCGCAGAGACGGCTGATGACGATAAGCACAAGCCCGGTCAGCAGCACTCCGCGCCGCGGCACGAGCAGCGCGCGGATGTCAGGCCAGACGCGCTTCCACTCGATGGGCCCGGCGGACGCTTCGCCGCGGGCCCGGCGCGGCGTGCGTTCGGCATGAGGCAGTCCTCGCGGTACCATGGAACAATGAAGTTCTTTCTATTGTCGATGCTCGGCGCACTCGCGTGGGGGCAGCCGCAGGCCGCCAAGGCGCCGCAGGCATCCCCCGCTACCGATCCCGTGGTCTTCGAAGCCGGCGGGAAGAAGATGACCCGGTCCGAGTTTGATACCCTGATGCGGAATCTGCCGGACAACATCCGTCAGCAATTGGGCCCGGACACGCCCGAAAACCGGCGCCGGATCGCCGAACAGCTCGGCGAAATCATGTCCTATGCCGCTGAGGCGCGCCGCCTTCAGGTGCCGGAAAAGCCGGCCGTGCAGGTGCAGCTCTTCCTCCAGCAGGAGAGCACGCTCGCTTCGCTGCTCTACCAGCATTTCACGGAAACGGCCCGTCCGACCGACCAGCAACTGGAGGCGTACTACAACGCGCATCAGGGGGAATTTGAAACCGCGAAGGCGCGTCACATCCTGGTGCGATTCCAGGGATCGCGCGTGCCACTCAAGGAAGGCCAGAAGGATCTCTCCGAGCAGGAGGCGCTCGCCCGCGCGCAGACGTTGCGGCAGCGGATCCTGAAGGGCGAAGACTTCGCCGAGGTGGCCCGGGCCGAAAGCGACGATATCGGATCGGGCAAGAACGGCGGCGATCTGGGCTCGTTCGGACGGGGGAGGATGATTCCTGAATTTGAGAGCGCCGTCTTCACAATCCCGGTTGGCGAGGTGAGCGAGCCGGTGAAGACCCAGTTCGGGTATCACCTGATTCAGGTGCAGGAGCGTTCCGTCCAGCCTCTTTCACAGGTGCGCGCGGAGATTGAGCGGCGGATGACCACCGAAAACGCGCAGAAATCCATGGAATCGGTGAAACAGAAAAGCCGCGTGTTCCTCGATGAGAGCTATTTCGGCAAGCCGGCTCCCGCGGCCGAGGCGACCAAGTCCGCTCCGCCGAAACCCTGACCCGCGTCTCAGGGATTTCCCTGCGCCGCGTTGAGCAAAAGCGCGGATTCTCCATCGGCGCATTTCCTTCCACAATCAGGCTGTGACGAATCCGGTTCCGGAGGAGCGGCGGCGGGCCCGCCGTCAGGCGCGGGTGCGGCGTCTGGAAGCAAGACTCAGTTGCCCGGGGCGATCCCTGCCGATTCACGCCTGGATCACCGATGCGCACGAGACAGGCATCGGCCTGAAGTCGGAAATGGCGTTGCAACCCGGCGAAGTGGTTGTTGTGGAGACATGCGCGGGCGAGGGTGTCTTTGGCGGACAGCTTCGCGCCCGCGGCGCCGTGCGTTGGTGCGCTCCGGCGGCAGGCGGCGGCTATCGGGCGGGCATCGAATTTTTACCCGCCGAGCCGGCGCCGGAAGCCGAGCCGGCCGAAACCGACTACTACGAGATCCTTCAGGTGAATCCGAAGGCATCGGCGGAGACCATCCACCGCGTCTACCGGATCCTTGCGCAGCAGTTTCATCCGGACAACAAAGAGACCGGCGACGAGAAGCGCTTCCGCCAGATTGTGGAGGCCTATCGCGTACTCAGCGATCCCGAACAGCGCGCTGCCTACGATCTCCGCTACGCCTCGCTCCTCCATGCGCGGTGGCGCGTGTTTCAGTCGCCGCAGGCGGCCGTGGGGCCCGAAAGCGAGCGGCGCAAGCGTCACGGCGTGCTGCGCGCGCTGTATGCCAAACGGCAGCAGGACCCGCACGCGCCGGGAGTGACGATTTTCGAGCTTGAGGATCTGCTCGGAATCCCCCGCGACCACCTCGAATTCACGCTCTGGTACCTGAAGGAGCGCGGGCTGCTGACGCGCGGTGACAACAACCGCTTTCAGATTACGGCCGCGGGTGTCGATTACGCTGAAGAGCTGGAGGAACGGGCCAGCCGACAGCCGGTGCCCGTGGACGACCGCCTGCTGCCTGCTCCGGCAACGAGAGGGACGGTCTGACGCGACGCCTTCGTGTCAGATCTCATTGCCCGGGAAGACCGGCCGGACCTCCATGCCCGCCCTCAGGGGGCGGTCCACCGGGAGGGCTACGGCTTCGCCTGCGCTCAGGCCGCTGCGAACCTCCGCGTCCACTTCGCTGGTGGCGCCAATCTCCACTCTCCGCCAGGCCAGGCGGTTCCCTTCGAGCACAAAGACGCCCATGAGATCGCCCTGCCGCCGCAGCGCGGCCTTGGGAATGGTGAGCGCCCCTTCGATTACCTGCGAGCGGATCCGTACATTCACGTTGGCCCCGGCAGGGAGGTCGTGCGACGGATTTTCGCACATTGCCCAGACCTCGCCCACCATGCGCGTGCCCAGCGGAACCACCTGCGTCGGCATGCGTTCCACCTGCGCCTTCCATTTGCGGTCCGGCAGCGCGTCCCAGGTGATCTCCACGGGCAGGCCCGGGCGCACGCGGCCCAGCTCGGGCTCGTCGACAAAGATCACGATCTTGAGCCGATCCAGTTCGCCGACGCGCGCCGCCAACGCTCCCGCTTCCAGCCAATCGCCCTCCCGGACCGCCAGGTCATAGACCACGCCGCCGCGCGGGGCGCGGATCTGACACTGATCGAGGTGCAGGCGCGCCGTTGCCACGGCAGCCTCTGCTTCCTTCTGGCGCGCCCGCGCCGACTCCAGGTCGGCATCGGCCACGAGCGCAGCGAGCCGCCTGCGCTGTGAGTTGAGCTCAGACTCGAGCTCGCGCGCCCGGTCGCGCGCCAGCTCGAGTTCGGCGCGCGACGCGGCGCCTTTGTCCACCAGGCGCTGAAGGGTTGCGGCGTCGCGCCGGGCAACGTCGAGTTCCAGAGTGAGCTTTTCGATCAGACCTTCCAGTTGCGCCCGTTCGGCGGTGCGGCCGCCTTTTTCCAGCAGGCGAACTTCGGCGCGTGCAGCCTCCAGGCGAGCCGTCGCAGCGTCCAGCTCCATGCGGGCGGCGCTGTCGTCCAACTGCGCCAGCAGCGTGCCGGCCCGGACGCTGGCGCCGCGCTCGACCATGACGCGGAGGACCCGGCCGGCCCGTGCAGTGCGGACAGGCTCCCAGGAAGCCGGTTCGGCCTTGCCGTTTGTCGTGAGGATGCTGACGAGCGTCTCCTGGCGGGCGCGAGCGAAAGGCACTTCGGGGGGCGAGGGCTTCCGAAGGGCGAGAAAGAGTGTAATGGCCGCGATGGCCAGTATGGCGGCCGTGACGCCGATCCAGCGTTTCATCGGGCGGCGGGATCCTTTCCAGACACTGTCCCTATCCTCGCACGCCCGCCAGGCACCATTCGAACAGCAGTCGCCACTCGGTCATCTGGATGGCCCGGGCCAGCCGCTCGGCGTCCGAGCCTGGCTCGCGCCGGGCGCGGGCGCAAAAACGAATGAAATCTTCCGGATCCCAGCGGGAGGCGGGCTTCCAGTGCGCGCCGCCGTGCTCCAGCGCCAGGCGTTGCGCCTCGCGGCACAGTGAATCGTGAATCGGGTGGGAGCCCGTGGCGCGGAACCAGTAGCCGGCGTTCCAGTCGTCCGGTTCCTGGCGATGCAGGATCCCGTGCCAGTAGCTGCCCTCTTTCGTGGGCAGATCCTGAGCCACGCGGTGACAGGCGTCGAAATCCTGCAAATAGAGCCAAAGGCCCGCCAACGCGCCTTCGGGGCTGAATGCGCCCGGGAACAGTTCGGGGGCGGATCTGCCTCTTAGGGCGTCCACCGCAGGCCCTGTCACCGGACGCCAGCAGACGAGCGGCATTTCGTAGTCTTCGCCGGGCGCTTCCAGGGCGGCCGCCGCGGGGGCGGAAACGTTGAGGCCGTGAATCCATCGTGGCACGCCAGACATCACCGATTCACCGGAAATTTTACTCGAGAATTGCCTGGATTTATCCATTCAATCCGGCAAAAACCTCTTCGATTTCTTTCTTCGCTTCCGGCTTCAGCGGGGCCAGTGGCAGCCGGCAGGGACCGCCGTAGTAGCCGTTGAGGTCCATCGCATATTTCAGCCCCGGGATGCCGTGCTTCACCGTGACCAGCACGGCCGCCCGCGCAATGCGCCGCTGCCAGTCCATGGCGGCCTCGAATTCGCGCTGCCGGTGTGCCTCCCAGATGGCGATCACCGAGTAAGGCGCCGCGTTGGCGTAGGCAAGCACCGCGCCGCACGCGCCAACGGCGAGCGACGGCGCCAATGTTGGCGCCGAGCCGACCAGCACCTGGAAGCCGGGGCGGCACTCGCGGATCATCTGCATCACCTTCTCGATGTTCCCGCTGCTTTCCTTGATGGCGATGATGTTCGGGTGATGGCTGAGCTCGGCCACCGTGTCGGCCGGGATGTCCACGCCGGTGGCCTGCGGCCAGTTGTAGATCATCACCGGGATCGGGCTCTGGTCGGCGACGGCGCGGAAATACAGCGCCTGCGCCGGCCCGTTGTTCACCAGGTTCTTGTAATAGTGTGGCGTGCGCACCATCGCTGCCCGGTAGCCCATTTCGGCGGCGCGGCGCGTGAGTTCAAGAGTTTCCTTCACGCTTTCCATGCCGGTGCCGCAGATCAGCAGCTTGTCCGGGGCGGCGTGCTTCGCCACCAGCTCAAACATCCGCAGCTTTTCCTCGAACAGCAGGTGGACGCTTTCGCCGGTGGAGCCGCAGACGACGTAGCCGGCCAGCGCCGTCCGGTTCCACTTGCCGACGTTATGTGCCACCTTGGCTTCGTAGATCTCGCCATCGGCGTTGAATGGCGTCGTGATCGGGGGGAAGATACCCTGGAGCTTCATCACTTTCCAGCGTAAAAGACGGAAGGGCCCGGCAGAAGCCGGGCCCTTCGCCGCAGATGCGCCGCGCGCGTGTCAGCGCCCGATGTTGACGAACGTGAACAGCGCCAGCGACTCGATGAATGCCAGACCCAGAATCAGCAGGATCCGGATGGCGCCTGCCGCTCCCGGATTCCGGGCGATGCCCTCCACCGAAGCGGCGATGGCCTTGCCCTGCGCCAGGCCGCAGATGCTGGACGCGATGGCCATGGCGAACGCGCCCGGCAGCACGAACACTCCGCTGGACTGCCCGCTCTGCTGGGCGAACGCGGGCGCAGCCATCACGAGCAGCGCCGCGAGGATCAGAAGGTTGCGAACACGCATGGGTCGTTTCTCCTTGTGCTATGAACTGGCCCCCAGGAGGTGGTTGCACACCGTGCGTTGGGACGCCGGGGCCTCACACTGAAGGCCGATGATGCCAGGTATTAATGCCCTTCATGGGCGACGGCCTCGCCGACGTACACCATGCCGAGCATCGTAAAGATGAACGCCTGAATGAATGACACGAAGACGTGGAGGGCCATGAACACTACCGGCACCACCCACGGAAACAGCGCCAGAAAACCGATGGTCACCTGCTCGCCCGCCAGCATGTTGGCGAAAAGACGGATGGTGAGAGAGACCGGCCGGATCAGATGGCTGATCACTTCCAGCGGGAACATGAACCAGGCGATCAGCAGCACCGGGCCGGCGAAATGCTTCAGGTGCCCGAGCAGCCCCTGCTCCTGGATGCCCTGCCCGTTGTAGTAAAGAAACATCGCAATCGCCGCGCCCGCCGGCACGTAATAGTACATCGTCGGCGATTCAAACGTGGGGATGATGCCCAACAGGTTCGACGTGAGGATGAACAGGAAGATGGTGGCGAACCAGGCCAGCCGCTTGCGGTAGCCGTGGCCGATGATGTCCTGCGCCTGCGAAGCAAGGAAGTTGTACACGGCTTCGATGACGAGCTGGAATTTGCCGGGCCGGTCCACGCTCAGCCGCGCCCGCAACACGAGCGCGGCCGTCATCATCAGGAGGATCACCAGCACTTCCATGGCGATGTAGTTCGACCAGGGCCGGGAGGGATCTTCCGTGTGATAGCCGACAAGCTGATAGAGGGCGTTGACCGGCGCGGCCAGGTAACGGTTCAGCAGCGCCGTGAACCACAACTCATGCTCGTGCATAGAAAAGCTCAATCAGGACTTCGACGGTGGCGGCCGTCACGGCAACAGTGAGGCCGGAAGCGAGCGCAACGCGCCCGGCTCCGCAAAATTCGAGGATAACATAGGCTGCTCCGCCCAGAATCAGCATGCGGAAGGCGTGAACAAGGACACGGACTTTTTTCACCGGCCTCCCCTCGGCCGCGGCCTGAAGATCGTCCACCAGCCGGTGCAAAAGAAAGAAGGAGAGCCCGGCGATGGATGCCCCGCCGAGAAAACTCAGCATGGAAGCCGTATCCGCCAGCAGGCGCCATGCGGCGGCGCCGGCGGCCGCAAGGATCAGGCAGAGCCAGCCGATGCGGCGGACAATGCGGCCGTATTCGAGGTCCTTCATTGCTTCCTGTCCAGGCCCTCGATCCGGACCGCCTGCCGGAAGGTCTCATACATGCCCGCAGCGCAGCCCACAATGAGACCGACCAGATAAAGGTAGGATGTCCCCCAGCTCTGGTCGAGCCATTCTCCGATCTTGTAACAGACCCACCCGCTTATCGGCGTGACAAACGCGAGCCCCGCGTACGCTCCCGCCTTGGCGTAAGGGCTCAGACCCTTCCGTTCCGGCTGCTGTTCGCCCACTCGTCCAGTGTACGGCAGCTGATGCCGCTCTGGAAGCTGCATGGCGCGCACCTGGCAGGGCCTTGTCAGCGGGGCGATGTTACAATGGGGTTCGGAATAGCCACTGGCGAAGTGGCGGAACTGGCAGACGCACCAGACTCAAAATCTGGCGAACCTTTGGGTTCGTGTGGGTTCGACCCCCACCTTCGCCACCATGAATTTCCTGTTTATTTTCAATAGATTACGATATACATCGCTGCTTGCTGTACCAACGCTGTACCAAGCGCACTGCTCCGCCCGCCACCCCAGCAACACCGCACCCTCGCCCAGTCCTCTTCCTCTGAAGCAGCCCGGCACCTCTCACCGCCTTCCCATCGCCACGACCTTCGGCGCCTGTTCCGTCCCCGCCCAAGCTCGCCGGACCGCCTCCTCCAGCTTCGCCTGCCGCTCC
>JBMFOK010000007.1:0-166540 GCA_049969655.1 Bryobacteraceae bacterium | reverse complement strand
CCCCAGCCGATGGTCGCGCCGATCCGGCGGCCGACTTTCTGGCCGTATTCGATGCTGGTGATGCGTGCGTAGGGAAGCCGGTGCTCCTTGCCGGCAAAGAGGAACACGGCGGCGTCCTCTTCCAATCGGACCCAGCCTTCGGCGCCTTCCGGCACGTCCTTCCACATGCCGCCCAGGTAGCGCACCTCATTTTTGCCAACGCCAGCCAGCGTGGCCGGGGCAGTCAAAACCAGGGAGACGATGATTCTGCGGGTGAACCGTTGCATGGGCGAAAGGAATCTCCTTCGCCTCAAGTGTGCCGGGGCCCGTGGCTCACCCCTTTGAGCCCGGGTGAGAATTTTTGCGGGCGTGCCGCCCGCCGGCCCGGCCGGACCGGAAACCGGCGGAAAGGATCAGCTTTCCGGAGCGGCCGGTTCAGCCGCGTCCGAACCGCGCATCGAACGCCAGTCGAGTTCCTTGAGGAAGCGCGGGTTTTCGCGCCATTTCTCGCTGACCTTGACAAACAGTTCGAGGTAGACCTTCTTGCCAAAGATCGCTTCCAGCTCCAGCCGGGCCGCCGTGCCGGCCTCCTTGAGCCGCGCTCCCTTTTCGCCGAGAACGATCGCCTTCTGGCCGGGCCGCTCGACGTGCACGGTGGCGAGGATGCGCAACAGCTTCGGCTGGTCCTCCCATGTGTCGATGGTCACGGCCACCGAATGCGGGACCTCATCCCGCGTGAGGTGCAGGATCTTCTCGCGGACGATTTCGGCGGCCAGGAAGCGCTCGGGCTGGTCGGTGAGGTGGTCGGGCGGGTACCAGGCCGGTCCCTCCGGGAGGCGCTTCAGGATCGCCTCCCGCAACTCGTCCAGTCCTTCGCCGGTGAGGGCGGAGATGGGGAGGTACTCGTCGAAGGCGTGCCATTGCCGGTACTGCTCGATCAGCGGCAGCAGCAGCGACCTGGGCCGCACCGCGTCCACCTTGTTGAAGACGGCGAGCGTTGGCGTGCCGGCCTTCTTCACCAGCTCCACCGTGCGCCCGTCGGCCGGCGACGGTCTGCGGGTGGCGTCGATGACCAGCAGCAACAGGTCGCGGTCCTGCAAGGCCTCAGCCACCGACTCCATCATCCAGCGGTTGTAGCGGGTCTCCGCGTCGTGGATGCCGGGCGTGTCGAGAAAGACGACCTGGGCCGAATCGGTGGTCCAGACGCCCTGAACAAGCGTGCGCGTCGTCTGCGGCCGGTCGCTGACGATGGCCAGTTTGGCGCCGACGAGTGCGTTCAGCAGCGTCGACTTTCCGGCGTTCGGCCGTCCGAGAATGGAGACGAAGCCCGAAACAAATTTTTTCGATTCTGATTTTTTACGGCTCAGCTTCACGCTCTGGATTCTCCTGCGGCGGCGCGGCGCTGATGCGCACGCGGTCCACGCGGTAATCGTCCGACGACAGCACTTCGATGCGCAGCCCCTGCTGCTCGACCACCTCGCCCGGCTTCGGAACCGAGCCATGCCATTCGCTCACCAGCCCGCCTACGGTGGTCGCCTCCACGTCGTCGCCGGGGCGGAAGCCGAAGTACTCGCGCAGGTGGTCGAGGTCGAAGGTGCCCGAGACGGTGATCGAGCCGTCCTCGCCTCGTTCCACATCATGCTGCGGCTCGTGCTCGTCGCGGATCTCGCCGAAGACTTCTTCGACGAGGTCCTCCATCGTCACCAGTCCGGCCAGCCGGCCGTACTCGTCGACAACGTAGACGATGTGGATGCCGCGCTCCTGCATCTCGCGCAGCAGGGCGGGGACGGGCTTGGTTTCGGGGACGGCCTCGATGGGGCGCATCAGGTCGCGGAGGGTCTTCGTGCGGCGCTGTTCCTCATCGAGCTCATAGAGGTCGCGGACGTGAATGAAGCCGATGATGTGGTCGATGTCGCCCTCATAGACGGGAATGCGGGAAAACTGCTGCTCGCGGGCCAGGCGCCGCAGATCTTCCAGCGAGGAATTCACCTCAATGGCGACGATCTCGGGCCGCGGCGTCATCACCTCGCGCACGCGCTTGTCGCCGAAGGCGACCACGTTCTGGATGAGCCGCGAGTCCTCGCGTTCCAGGATTCCTTCCTCCTCGCCGGCCGTGATCAGCGCCTCGATCTCGCCGGCGCTGTCGGCCGAGGATTCTTCCGGCTCCGGCTCGCCCAGTTCGAAGAGCTTCTCGAGGAACTCCAGACTCACGGTGGCGGGACGGAAGACGAGCCCGAGCAGCCGCAGCGGCCTGGCGAGGGGGGAAACCCACCGGCCGGAGCTGCGCCGGTACAGCAACTGCGGCCCGACGTAGGAGGCGGCCACCATCAACAGCCAGGCCGAGACGGCAGCCTCCAGGCGGTCGCGCCAGCCTCCGCGGGCGAGGGCAGCGAACGAGGCGCCGCACAGGACCAGCAGCGTGTGCTTGATAAAGGAGAAAACAAAAGCGCCCTGTTCTGTTTCGTAGCCGAGCTCGTCCTGGAGCCTCTCCTTGAAGTATTCCAGCGCCCGCGATTCGCGCGTGCGCAGCCGGAGCGATTCGAGATAGAGGAGTTGCACGAAGCCGACCACCGCGAGCAGCGCTCCGAACAGGAGCGCCAGCAGAAACATCATGGGCGCGCTCCCCGCCGCCCGGCCCTGTCGATGAGACCGTGCGGCAGCCCCAGGCGCAGCCGCCATTTGCGCTCGGCGCGCCGCATCTGGCCGGCATCGGATTCATGATCATAGCCAAGCAGATGGAGCACGCCGTGCAGCAGCAATACGCGCAGCTCGGCGCCGGCCGAATGCCCCATCTCTCTGGCCTGGCGCCGCGCGCAGGGATATGCAATCGCAATATCGCCCAGCGAGCCGACGCCGTCGCCCGAGGGGAAGCTGAGCACGTCGGTGACGCGGTCCTCGCCGAGAAAACGGCGGTTCAGATCGCGGACTTCGCGGTCCGTGGTGATGCGGCAGCAGAAGGGACGTCCGCCGGCCAGCTCCTGTTGCAGGCGGCGCGCGAATGCCCGCAGCGCCTTCCGGTCGAGCCCGGGTGTGGGAACGGCAAAGATCAATAACGGGTCTTCTTTCATGCCTGCGCGGCGGCCGTATCCTCTTCGGCCGCCGCGGGGGGCTGGTCCAGCCGCAGCGACATCTGACGGCCCGGCCCCATCAGCTCATTGTATTGTTCATAGGCGCGGACAATGCGCTGCACGAGAGGATTGCGCACCACGTCACGCTGGTCGAAGTAGACCACCTGGATCCCTTCCACGCCCCTGAGCACCTCGATCGCCTCGCTGAGGCCGCAACGCTTGCCTGGAGGCAGATCGATCTGGGTCAGGTCCCCGGTGACGACGGTTTTCGAATTGAAGCCCTGCCGCGTCAGGAACATTTTCATCTGCTCGGCGGTTGAATTCTGCGCCTCGTCGAGGATGATGAAGCTGTCATTCAGGGTGCGGCCGCGCATGAAAGCCAGCGGCGCCACCTCGATGATGTTGCGCTCCATGTATTTCTCCACCCTCTCGGTGTCCAGCATGTCGAACAGCGCGTCGTAAAGCGGGCGCAGATAGGGATCCACCTTTTCCTGAATCGTGCCCGGCAGGAACCCCAGCCGCTCGCCGGCCTCCACCGCCGGCCGGGTGAGAATGATGCGTGTCACCTGCTTGTTGAGCAGCGCCGAGACGGCCATCGCCACCGCCAGATAGGTCTTGCCCGTGCCGGCAGGTCCGATGCCGAAGACGAGGTCGTAGCGCTCGATGGCGTCGAGGTAGGCGCGCTGGTTCGGCGTTTTGGGGACCAGCGATTTCTTGCCGAAATTGCGCGCGCGGCCGCTTTCAAACAGCGAACGCAACGTGACGGTGTCGTCCGCCGTCAGAACGCGGAGATAGCTGTTTACGTCCCCGGCGGAGAGCTTGTGGCCGGCCTCGGTGAGCGAGATGTAGTCGCGCAGGATCCGCTCGGAGCGGGAAACTGCTTCCGGCTCCCCTTCGATTTCAAAGGCGTCCGAAGTAAGGCGGGTGGCGACCCCGAAACTGGATTCCAACAGACGGAGATTCTCGTCCCGGGTGCCGAAAAAGCTCTCAAGGCCGCGGATCAGAGGCAGGCGTACTTTCATGGGGCGAAAGCGACGCCGCCAGCAAGGGCCTGGGCCGTCATTCTGCTTTCAATATATCACGGGCCCGCAGCGAGAGCACCGCACACAGGCCATCCCGGAAGCCGGCTAACCGGTCAGCGTGGCCAGGCCCATCGCCCCAAGATGCTTCTGCATGCGGTTGCGCAGCTCCAGCCGCGCGCGGAGCAGCCGGCTCTTGGCCGCGGCGACCGAGATGCCCAGCATCTGACTGACTTCTTCCATCGGACGCTCTTCCACGTCGCGAAGGATGAATACCTGGCGCAGCAGTGGCGGAATGCGCCGGATCTCAGTGTGAAGCACACGGCCGATCTCTTCCTGCCCGAGCGCCTGCTCGGGGGTCGGAGTCAGGTCGGGCAGGTCCAGCCGGATACTCTCCTCGGCCGCCACCGGTTCGTCAATGGACACATGACGGGCACGCCGATCCCGGCGCAGCCGCATCAGGCACTGGTTCACCACGATTCGCGACAGCCAGGTGGAGAACTTCGCGTCCTGCTGGAACTGCCCAATGTGTTCAAAGGCCTTCCAGAGCGCGTTCTGCACCTCGTCGTCAGCGTCTTCGGAGTTCTTCAGGATGCTGAGCGCCAGACGGCGGCAGGTGGCCTGATGCCGTCCGACGAGCTCGGCGAAGGCCAGGTTGTCACCCTGCTGCGACATCACGACGAGCTCGGGGTCTTCGAGACGGCTGTACCGGGTTTCAGGCTTTGGCATAGACGAGTTCCCCTCTACGGACACTTCAAGCTTAGGGCGAAGCTGAAATTTTTTCAAGTGCTATTGAAATTTTGGTTCAGTACTGCTAAAAATACGAATGGGAGATTCAGGGATGCTAAAAGAAGAAGGGTCTCTCCCCACCGAGTCTGGCCCGGAGACGATTCAGCGGGTGCTGTCGTCGTATGAAATCGGCGCCAAGCTGCGCCGGCTTCGGATGCGGAAGAAGCTCGGCCTGGTGGAACTGGGCAAGCACACCGGGCTGTCGGCGTCGCTGCTGTCGCAGATCGAGAACGGGAAGCTGGTGCCGACGCTGCCCACACTGGCGCGGATCGCGATGGTGTTCGACGTGGGGCTGGACTACTTCTTCAGCGACCGCCGCCGGCGCGGGCTGCTGGCGGTGGTTCGCGCCGGCGAGCGGATGCGCTTCCCGGAGCGGCCGGACTCGCCGGCGCCGGCCTACTGGTTTGAGGTGCTGGCGTTTTCGGCGCAGGAGAAGTCGATGCAGGCCTACCTGGCCGAGTTCGAGCCGCGGCTGCCCGGGCAGGTAGCCGACCACGTCCACGATGGGGCGGAATTCATTCTGGTGCTGGACGGGGGCCTGGTGTTGCGCTACGAAGGCGAGGAGACGATGCTGAAGCAGGGCGACAGCGTTTATTTCGATGCTTCCCACCCGCACGCCTACCGCGCTGCCGGGCCTGAAAAAGCCCGGGCCGTGGTGGTGACGACGCCGCCGCGCCTCTGAGAGCCGGAACGGCCGGGCGGCGGCTTGCGTCCATCGATTCGTTCGGAAGTGATATTCTGGCCGATGGCCGTTTTCCGCGGCCCAGATCTTTTCAAGGAGAACCACCACGCGTATGAAACGTCTGCGTCTTCTGGTGCCGGCTTGCGCCGCTGCCCTCACGTTCCTGGCCGCTCATGCACTGGCCACGCCGGAGATGAGCAAGAAGGAGAAGAAGCCCTGCACTACCTGCCATGAAAAGGGCAAGCCGACCAAAGAGAACCCGCTGCTGAACGCGATCGGCAAGTACTACAAGGAGAAAGGCACGCTCGAAGGCGCGCCCAAGAAGTAATCGCCGTTTCGCTCTACAAGAGGGGCGGAGGGAGGGGTTCCGCCCCAGCTTCTCAGGTTCGAAGAGCCAGTGGCTCAGTTACCTGTAGGGAGTGTCCCTTGAGGGCATGCGCCGGGAGAGCCTGGCGGTCATGCCAGATTCGTGCGGCGTGATCTGGCCATTTCCTCCCAGCCGCCCGTGATCGTTCTTCGACCGCGACAGCACAGCCTGCCTGGTCGAATCTGACGTCCATGCGGGCGAAGAGCGTGAGCGATTTCGCAGTCACCGACGGCGCGTCACGTTTCCTCTGCCGCCGCGGATCAGACAAGCGCCGGGAAGGCCTGGCGGCGGAAGCAGGAAGCGTCGCATCTATGGCCGCGTGCGGGGCGTGGCGCGGACTCGCTCCAGCCTTTTTGCCATGGTGAGCACCCGATCTGGATAGCGAGCGGCCAGGTTGATTCTCTCCCCGGGATCCTGCTCCAGGTCGAATAGCTGCGGCGCCGGATCGTTGCCGAGCTCGATGCCCGTCTCGCGGCTCACCTTCGCGCCCCTGCCCGGGGCGACGTATTTCCAGCGTCCTTCGATCAGCGCCAGGGTTCCGGCCTGCTCCACCAGATGGTCGCGCGCCTGCGCAGATTGGCCGAGCAGTGCGGGCAAGATGTCGAAGCTGTCGGGCGCCGCGTCATCCTCAAGGCGCACACCGACGAGAGAAGCCAGGGATGCGAACAGATCGATCTGGCTGACCAGCGCGCGGGATTCTGTGCCGCGCTTCGCATGGCCGGGCCAGCGGACCAGGAATGGGACGCGGGTGCCGCCCTCGAAGATGCTGTACTTGCCCCCGCGCCAAGGGCAGGCGGGACAGTGATTGCCGAGCTTTTCCACCGCATCATCGCGGTAGCCGTCATCGAGGACCGGACCATTGTCGCTGGTGAAGATCAGCAGCGTGTCGCGCGAGAGTGCGTGGCGGTCCAGTGCGGCGAGGATCTGGCCGACGCACCCGTCGAGCTGGGCAATTGCGTCGCCGCGCGGCCCCATGCCGGAACGGCCGGCAAAGCGCGGGTGCGGCACGCGGGGCACGTGGATATCGTGAGTGGCGAAATAGAGAAAGAACGGTTCCTGACGGTGGCGGGCGATGAAATCCAGCGCCCTGGCCGTGATGGTGTCGGCCATGTCCTCGTCTTTCCACAGGGCCTTCGTCCCGCCGGTCATGTACCCGATACGGCTGATGCCATTTACGATCGCCATGTCGTGCCCGTGGCTGGGCAACATCCTCAGCAGGTGCGGGTGCGTGCGGCCGAGAGGCTCGCCGGGGAACGGCTGCGTGTAGCTGACGCGAATGGGGTCGGCCGGATCGAGGTTGACGACGCGGTGGTTCTCGACGTAGACGCAGGGCACGCGGTCGCCAGTGGCGGGGATCAGGAACGCATCGTCGAAGCCGATCTCGAGCGGGCCGGGGCGGATCTCGGCGTTCCAGTCGAGGTCGCCCGATCCCAGCCCGAGATGCCACTTGCCCACCACGGCCGTGCGGTAGCCGCGCGAACGCAGCATCGCCGGAAGCGTCGGACGGCCGGGCTCGATGATAAGCCGGGCGTCGCCGGGCAGAACGCCCGTGCCGGGCCGGCGCCACGCGTATTCGCCCGTAAGCAGCGAATAACGCGACGGCGTGCAGGTGGCAGCCGGGGAATGCGCGTGGGTGAAACGCACGCCTTCGCGCGCAATGCGGTCGATGTTCGGCGTGCGGATGTGGCGGGCGCCGTTGGCGCTCACGTCGCCGTAGCCGAGGTCGTCGGCATAAATCAAAACGATATTTGGCTGCCGTTGCCCGGCGGCATCCAGCACGAGCGGCGCGCCCATCAGCGCCTGGCAGAAGCTGCGCCGGGCCAACCGCGAATCCACCGAACCGGACAGACGCATACGCCGGGGATTCTATCACAATCCCCGCGGCTTCACCGCGTTTTCACACTGGACGGATACAATCGGAAGTGCCATGCCACTGCTGGGACCCGATCTGTTGACGCGCCGCGCGTTTTCGCTTTCGCTCGCCGGCGGCGCCGCGCTGCTGCGCGCCGGGGAGCCGGAGATGCACTGGGCGCTGCTTTCGGACACGCATATCCCCGAAAACCCGGAAGACTCCTACCGCGGCTTCCGGCCCGTGGACAACCTCCGCAAGGCCGTGCCGATGGTGCTGGAGGCGAAGCCGCAGGGTGTGCTGATCTGCGGAGACGCTGCCCGGCTGAAGGGACTGCCGGGCGATTACCGGATGCTCAAATCCCTGCTTGATCCCCTCGCCAGCCGCATGCCGGTGGCGATCGCGCTGGGCAACCATGATGACCGGAAAAATTTCCTGGATGTGTTCGGCGGCTCACAGCCGGGCGCGCAGAAGGTGAAGAACCGGCACGTGCTGGTCATCGAAGGCCCGGCGCTGCGCTTCATTGTGCTGGACTCGCTTATCCTGCCCGACTTCACGCCGGGGCTGCTCGGCAAGGACCAGCGGACCTGGCTGGCGCAATTTCTTGATAGCGCCGCACCGCTGCCCACCGTGCTGTTCATGCACCACACGCCCGACGACAGTGACAGCGCGCTGCTGGACATGCCGCGGCTGATGGACATCATCCGCGGCCGCAACATGGTAAAAGCCGTCATCTTCGGCCACTCGCACCGCTACGCGCATCTGGCCTGGGATGGGATCCAGATGATCAATCTGCCTGCGCTCGGTTACAACTTCAACGACAGCGAGCCGGTGGGCTGGGTGGATGCCGTCTTCAGCGCCAAAGGGGCCAGTCTGACGCTGCACGCCCTCGGCGGCAACACCGAGCGCGAGGGCAAGACCGTGGTGCTCGCCTGGCGCAGTTGAACCCGCGCCTGTGATAGGATGGCTTCCCAAGAAAGTGGAAGCCGCCATGCACCCGTTTGCCGCCTTCACCACGCTGGACTGGCTGATTCTGGCCGCATATCTGGCGGGCATCGCGCTGCTGGGCGTCTGGATCGGGCGTCGCGTGGGCCGCACGGAGCAGTATTTCCTGGGGGCGCGACGCTTCAACCGCTGGGTGATGATCGCCCAAAGTTTTGCTTCCGGCACGCACGCCGACATGCCGGTGTCGCTGGCCGGAGCCGTTTACGCCCGCGGCTTCAGCGCCATCTGGTTCCAGTGGAAAAACATGTTCGCCACGCCGTTCTACTGGCTGCTGGCGCCGCTGTACCGCCGCATGCGCCGCACGACCATTGCGGAGTTTTTTGAAGACCGTTACGGCGCCTGGATGGGCGCGGCCTACATGGTCTTTGCGCTCGCCTTCCTCACCATCAACATGGCCAGCATGCTGAAGGGCGCGGCCAAGGTCATCAGCCAGACGGCCGGCGGCGACATTCCGGTGAACGCCATTGTCATGGCGATGACGGGGGCCTTTCTGCTCTACAGTTTCATTGGCGGGCAGGTGGCCACGGCGTGGACCGAGCTGGTACAGGGCTTTCTGATCATCGTTCTGTCCTTTCTGCTCATTCCGCTCGGCTGGGGACTGGTGGGCGGCATGGCGGGCATTCGCGACGCGCTCGGCCCTGAGCGTTTGACCCTCACCGCGCCGGAAGGCATCGGAGGGTGGTTCATCCTGATGCTGACGATCAACGGCCTCATCGGCATCACCAGCCAGCCGCACATCATGGGCATGGTGGCCACCGGACGGGACGAGGCCGCCTGCCGCGAAGGGTTCCTTTATGGGACGTTCGTCAAGCGCTTCTGCACCCTGGGGTGGGCGCTCACCGGGCTGGTGGCCGCGGCGCTGCTGGCCAGAGGCGTCTTTGGCACAACCAGGCTCGAGGACGCCGAGGAAGCCTTTGGCTTCGCCTGCCGGCATCTGCTCTTCCCCGGCGGCAAGGGCCTGCTGGTAGCCTGCCTGCTGGCCGCCAACATGGCGGCCTGCTCGGCTTACATGGTGAGCGCCGGCGCGCTGTTCACCCGCAACCTATACGGCCGCTACCTCGTGCGCCACGGCAGCGACCGCCATTACCTGTGGGTGGGACGTCTGAGCGGGCTGCTGATTACGCTGCTCGGCGTGCTCTATGCTCTGTTTCTCATCGAGAAGGTGCTCAACACGTTTCTCCTTACCGAGACGCTGGCCACCTATGTGGGCATTGCGGTCCTCGGGGGCATCTTCTGGCGGCGCGCCAATCGCTGGGGCGCGCTGGCCGGCATCGCAGCGGCCATGGCGGCGAACTTCGGCATCTACTCCTGGCTGGGCCAGCGCTTCGACCACTGGGATCCGAACGTCTTTCTGGCGGCGCTGCTTGCCGGCACGGTCGCCTTCGTCCTCGTCAGTGTGATGACGCCCGCGGAGCCTGACGCCGCTCTCGACGAGTTTTTCCGCCGCCTCCGCACGCCGAGCCACCTTGACCCGGAGCAGGCGGCGACGAGGGAAGAGGTGGAGCGCGAGGCGGCGCGCCGGGGCGAGCAGCTCCTGCTGACGCACCTGCTGCATCCGTTGCGCGGCGCGGCGGGCGAGCCGTTCTGGCGCGCCTACCGCATCGATCTTCAGGGCTTCGCCGCGGGATGGGCTATCGCGCTGGGCATGGTGGCGCTGGCGTGGCTCATCATCCGGTGAGCCTCCGGCGCGGCATCACAGGCCCAATCGCGCCACGCTGTCCAGCAGCTCTTCCGGCTTCACCGTGGCCGTGCCCAGTTTGCCGACGGCGACGCCGCTTGCGTGATTGGCGAGCTCGGCGGCCTCGGCCGGCGCGGCACCGGCAGCCAGCGCCAGCGTGAAGACGGCGATCGCCGTGTCGCCGGCGCCGCTGACGTCAAACACCTCGCGGGCCCGCGTCGGCGTGTGATAGGGCCGGCCGCCGCGTTCCAGCAGGAGCATGCCGTGCTCGCCCAGGGTGATGAGCACCATCTGCGTGTCCCAGATCTCCAGAAGCCGCGCGGCCGCCTCTTCGGCGCCGGCCTCCGGCAGCAGCCCGGCGGCGGCGCGGGCCTCGCGCAGGTTCGGCTTGACCGCGGTGACGCCGCGCCAGAGGAGCGGGTTGAGCGGACTGGGATCGACGGTAATGATGCGGCCTTGCGCCAGCCGGCAGAGCCCTTCGACCAGCGCCGGCGTGAGAAAGCCTTTGGCATAGTCGGAAAAGATCACCGCGTCCCAGCCGTCCTTCTGCGTCTCCAGCCGGGCCAGTACCTCGCGCTCGAGCTCCGGCTGGATGCGGCGGCGCTGTTCCCGGTCGATGCGCACCACCTGCTGATGCCGGGCAATGACGCGCGTCTTCACAATGGTTGAGGAGGCGGGGGAAACCACCACGGCCGCGTCGTCGATTTCCGACTCGCCGAGCAGCGCCGCCAGCCGCTCGCCCGCCGCGTCGTGGCCGCGGACGCCGGCCATGCTGACGCGCGAGCCGAACTCGCGCAGGTTCCGGGCCACGTTGGCGGCGCCGCCGGCGAAGAACGACTCGCCGGTCACCTCGACCACCGGCACCGGCGCTTCCGGCGAGATGCGGCTCACCTCGCCCCAGACGAACTCGTCCAGCATCAGGTCGCCCGCAACCAGGATGCGGAGACCGGGGAATTTCGAAAGGATCTGCCGCGCCCGTTGGACACGCATCGTCCGCGCCTCTGCGAGTGTAGCAGAGCCGCCGGCTACAATTCCGGCCAGGAATGTTTCGGGTAGCGGCGCATCAGTTCGCGCCGCACCTGCGGATACAGCCGCTGCCAGAACCCGCCCAGGTCCTGCGTCACCTGCACGGGGCGCTGGTTCGGCGCCAGCAGTTGCACCACCAGCGGCGTCTGCCGCGGCCCGACGCGAGGCGTCTCGCTCATCCCAAAGAAGTCCTGGAGCCGCGAGGCGACAAAGGGCGGCGCTCCCTCGGGATAGCGCACGCGCACGCGCCGTCCCGAAGGCAGCCGCAGCCATTCCGGGGCCAGCCGGTCCAGCTCGGCGGCGCGCGCGCCGAGCGCCGCCTTCATCGCCGCCTCCAGGCCGCCGGCGCCGGCGGCGCGCCGCAGCTCGTCGAAGGACCGCAGCCCGCAGCAGAGCCCGCGGAGCACTTCGCCGAGGTCCGGCTCCGGGAGGCCGGCGAAGCGGATGCGCCGCCGCAGCTCTTGCAGCGCCTCCACGTCGGCAAACCGCTCCAGCCCCGCTTCCAGCGCCTTCTCTGCGAGCAGCGCCGCCGCCCCGGACGGATCCGGCTCCTGCCGGCGCGTCTCCTCCAGCACCAGTGCGTCATACATCAGCCGCCACACTTCTTCCACGCGTTCGGCCTCGCGGTTCCATTCGAGCGTTCGCTTCTGGCGCAGCTGGTCCGGGAAGACGTCCACGAGCAGCTCCGGCTCGATGCCCACGGCGCGGCGCACCACCGGCAGGCCACGCTCGGGCCGCTCCTCGGTCTCAAGCGCCACCAGGAATTCTTCCTTTTCGACGCCCGCATCCGCGGCCAGCAGCGCGGAGCCGCCGCTGGACAATTGCAGTTCGCGGCCGCGGCGGCGCCGCGCCACGCGATCCGGGAAGGCCCGCAGAACGGACTCTTCCAGCGTCGCCGAGGGGCGCGCGGGCGCGATCCCGCGCAACTGCCGCTCGATCTGCGCCGTCTGTGCCGGATGCGCCGAGGACAGCTCGGCCGCGAGGCGGATGGCTGGGGCGCCGCCGCGCTCCACCAGCGCGGCCAGCCTCGGATGCAGCGGAAGCCGCGCCAGCCGCCGGCCGAAATCGGTGAGCCGTCCCCGCGGGTCGAGCGCCTCCAGGCGCCGCAGCAGTTGTTCGGCGGCGGCCACGGACTCGCGGGGCGGCGGCGTCATCCATTCGAGTTCCAGCGGATCGCGCACGCCGGCCGCATGCAGATGCAGCACGAGCTGCGAGAGTTCGCGGCGGAGGATTTCGGGCGTTTCCTGCTCCGGGCGGCGAAGGAAGTCGTCCTGGGGATACAGCCGGACGGCGACGCCCGGCCCGGTGCGCGCGGCGCGGCCGGCGCGCTGAATGGCCGAAGCGCGGCTGATGCGCCGCAGCTCGAGCCGCGGCAGCCCGCTCCAGGGCGAGTCCGAGGGGATCCGCGCGAGTCCGGAGTCCACCACCGCGCGGACGCCCGGAATCGTCACGCTCGATTCGGCGATGTTGGTGGCAAGCACCACGCGGCGGCGCGCCGAGGGACGCACTGCCCGGTCCTGCTCCTCCGGCGGCAGGTCGCCATGCAGGGGCAGCAGGTCGGCCTCGCGGGCGATGGTCCGCGCCGACAGCGTTTCCAGACAGCGGCGGATCTCGGCGGCCCCGGGCAGAAAAACAAGAATGTCGCCTTCCGTTTTGGCCAGGCAGCTCTCCACCGCCTCCCGCACAAGCTCTTCCAGCGGCGCGGAAGAATGCGGAGTGTAACGCAGTTCCAGTGGATGCAGCCGGCCCTGGCTGCGCAGCACCGGGCAGCCACCGAGGAAGGCCGCCACCGCGGCGCCATCGAGCGTGGCCGACATCACGACCAGCCGCAGGTCCGGCCGCCGGGTCCGCTGAAGGCGCCGGAGAAGCGCCAGCGCGAGATCGCCTTCGAGGTGCCGTTCGTGGAACTCATCCAGCACGACCGCTCCGACTCCTTCAAGCAGCGGGTCCGCCAGCAGCCGGCGCGCCAGCAGCCCTTCGGTCAGATAGAGGAGCCGCGTCCGCTCCCCGGCCACTTTCTGAAAGCGCACCTGCCAGCCGACGGTCTCGCCGGCCTGCTCGCCGCGCTCCTGCGCGACCCGCCCGGCCGCCAGCCGCGCGGCCAGCCGCCGCGGCTCAAGCACCAGCACCTGACCCGCCACCACGTCCAGCATTGCCGCCGGCACGCGCGTCGTCTTGCCGGCACCCGGCGGCGCCTCCACGACCAGGCACGGCGAGCGCCGGAGCGTTTCGCGCACTTCGTCCAGGATCCCGTCTACCGGAAGCCGCTCCACATATACACTGTAGCTATGGCAGTCACCGTTCAACCGCCCCGGCGCCTCCTGTTCGGTCCCGGGCCCTCGCCCGTCCATCCGCGCATTTATGAGGCAATGAGCCGGCCCATTGTCGGTCATCTCGACCCGTATTTCTTCCAGATTAACGAAGAAATCCGCGCCGGATTAAATTCGTGTTTCGGCACAAAAAACGAATTTACCATGGTGATTTCCGGCACTGGCAGCGCCGGAATGGAATGCGCCGTGGCGAATTTCGTAGAGCCAGGCTCGACCATCGCCGTCTTTGCCAACGGGTATTTCAGCGACCGCATCACCGAGATGGCGCGCCGCCACGGCGCGCGGGTCGAGCGGCTGGAAAAGCCGTGGGGGCAAGTCTTTACCGACGCCGAAGCCCGGGAGTTCATCCATGCGGTGCGCCCGCGGGTGGCCGCCTACGTGCATGCGGAGACAAGCACCGGCGCGCACCAGCCGGGGGCGGCCATCTGCCGCGCCGCGCACGAAGTGGGCGCGCTGGTGATCGCCGACTGCGTCACCAGCCTGGGCGGGATGCCCGTGCTGGTGGACGA
Source organism: Bryobacteraceae bacterium (assembly GCA_049969655.1). Classification (GTDB taxonomy): domain Bacteria; phylum Acidobacteriota; class Terriglobia; order Bryobacterales; family Bryobacteraceae; genus JANWVO01. Next base: position 152,239 of record JBMFOK010000007.1, on the reverse strand, counting down.
AACGGGCATCGACATCGCCTACAGTGGCACGCAGAAGGCCCTGGGCGCGCCGCCGGGCCTGGCGCCGATTTCCTGTTCGCCGCGCGCCGTCGAGTATCTGCGGCAGCGGAAATCGCCACCCGCCACCTGGTATCTCGACCTGAAATTGCTGCTCGATTATTACGAAAGCGCGCACCGATATCATCACACGGCGCCGATTTCCATGTTCTACGCGCTGCGGGAAGCGCTGGCAATCATTGGGGAAGAGGGCGTGGAAAACCGCTGGGCGCGCCACCGCCGCAATCACGAACGCTTTGTCGCCGGGCTGGCCGAAATGGGCATCCGCATGCACGTGGCCGAAGGCGAGCGGCTGTGGACGCTGAACACGCCGTGCGTGCCGGAGGGCATCAATGATGCCAATGTCCGCCGGCGGCTGATGGATTCGCACGGAATCGAGATCGCCGGCGGCTTCGGCCCGCTGGCCGGCAAGGTGTGGCGCATCGGCACGATGGGCTACGGCTCGACGGAGGACAACGTCGATCTGCTGCTTGCCGCCCTGCGCGAGACGCTCCGGGCCGAGGGCTGGCAGGGCTGAACCGGCTGCCCGTGCGGAGCGCGGGCCTTGAGCAGCGCGGAGGCGCAGGGCCAGAGCCTCCGCGCTGCGTTTCGCCTCACGCCGCGCGGGTCAGCGCAGCGTGAATCCGTCCGTCAGATTCGCGATCTGCACCTTGTACTCGCCGGGCTCGAGGGTCCACTTGTTGTCGAGCCCGACAAAAGCCAGGTCTTTGGCGGCGAGCTGGAATTCAACCGTCTTCTCTTCTCCCGGCGCGAGTTCGATCTTCTGGAAGCCCTTCAGCTCCCGGTTGGGCGGCGAAACCTGCCGGTAGAGGTCGCTCACATACAGCTGGACGACCTCCATGCCCGCGCGGGGGCCGGTGTTTTTGACCTTCACCGAGATGGTGATGCTGCCGGTGCGCGGCATCACGTTCGAGCTCAGCTTCAGGCCGCTGTAGGAAAACGTCGTGTAGCTGAGGCCGTGGCCGAAGGGGAACTCCCAGCCGGTGGGATTGTCATGCGTGTTTTCCGCCGGCTTGTAGTCGTAGGTGGTGAAGCCGTTCACGTTGCGCGGATAGCTGAACGGCAGCCTGCCGCTGGGGTTGACCTCGCCGAACAGCACCTCGGCCACGGCGCGGCCGCCTTCATTGCCAGGCAGGCCGGCCCACAGGATGGATTTCGAATTCTTCGTGATGGTGCGCAGTACGCGCGGGCGCCCGCCCACCAGCACCGTGACGACCGGCTTGCCGCGCGAGGCCAGCGCCTCAATGAACCGGATCTGCACCTCCGGCAGCGCCAGGTCCTCGATGTTGCCCGGCGTCTCGCAGTAGGTGGGCTCGCCCATCACGGCGACGACGACATCGGCGGCATTGGCGGCCTGCACGGCCGCGTTGAAATCGGCCTCCTTGTCCCAGGTGACGCCCTTCACATACTGCGTGTTGGCCGCGCCATTGAGCTCGCGGATCGCCTTCAGGATGGTCGGCTTGTCCTTCGGGTACAACTCCTCCTTGTTGCCCTGCCAGGTGAGCGACCATCCGCCGTTGAGCACGCTCAGCAGGTCGGCGTTCGGCCCGGTGACGAGCACGCGGCGCCCTTTGGCCAGGGGCAGCAGGCCGTCGTTCTTGAGCAGCACCAGCGCCTCGCGCGCCGCCTGAAGATTGGCCTGATGAAATTCGGGTTTGTCGAATTCCGCCTTCATCGCCGGGTCGGGCCGCGGATGGTCGAACAGGCCCACCTGCATCTTCACGCGGAGGATGCGCCGCACCGCGTCGTCGATGCGCGCCATGGTGACCTTGCCCTCCTTGACGCACTGCGGCAGCAGCTCGGCGAAGCTGTAGTCGTAGGGCACCATGCTCATGTCGACGCCGGCATTCACCGCCATGCAGACGGCGTCCTTGGGCGTGGGCGCGACGCGGTCGCGCGTGTGGAGCCGTTTGATGTCCTCCCAGTCGCTGACGACCAGGCCGCGGAAGCCCCACTCTTTCTTGAGCACGCCGTTCAGCAGCCAGGAATTGGCGTGGCCGGGCACGCCGCTGATCTCGCCCGAGTTCACCATCACCGTGGGCGCGCCGGCGCGCACCGCCGCCTCATAGGGGGGCAGGATCACCTGCCGCAGGGTTCGTTCGTCGAGGATGGCCGGGGTGCGGTCCTTGCCGTTGAACGGCATCGAGTAGCCGGCATAGTGCTTGACGCATGCGGCCACGCGGTCGCGCGCCGCCATGTCCTTGCCCTGGAGCCCTTGCACATAGGCCACGCCAAGGCGCGACGCCAGGTAAACGTCTTCGCCGAAGGTCTCCCAGAAGCGCGGCCACAGGGGCTGCCGGCCAATGTCCATCACCGGATAAAACGTCCACGGAATGCCCGAGGCGCGGGTCTGATAGGCCGAGATCTCGGCGGAGCGCTTCACCAGGTCCACGTTCCAGGTGGCCGCGGCGGAAATCGCGTTGGGGAACAGGACCGAACCGAGCGTGTAGGTCGCGCCGTGGATCGAGTCGATGCCATACAGCACCGGGATCTTCAGCCGGGATTTTTCCACGACATCCTGAATGGCGTTGAGGATCTCGTGCCAGTGATCGACCGTGTAGGCCTCGCCATTGACGTTCAGGATCGACCCCACCTTCCACTTGAGGATGGCTTCCTCAAGTTTCCGCGGATCCAGCCGGTGATTGCGACCGACCGCATTGGGGACGGAGACGACGTCGATGGTGACCTGCGTCATCTGGCCGACCTTCTCTTCAAGCGTCATCTGCCGGAGCAGACTTTCGATGCGCGCCTCCGGGCCGGTGGCCGGCGCCGCGCGGCGGCGGGCCGGCTGGCCGGCCAGAGGCAGCACGCCGAGACCCATGAGGAACAACAGGAACCAATTCCGGGACATAGCTCTCTCATTGTCCAGAATCCGGCAGCCGTAGCGCAATGCGAGCCGTGCGGATGAGTCGAGCGCCTTCCCTTACGGAGCCGCTCCTGTGGCCGGCACCGGCGGGCCTTCAGGGGTTGGATCCGGATGGAGGGCTCAGCGGTGCCCCAGATACATCAGCCAGGCGAGGCCGAACACGGTGACCGCGAACCAGCCGAGCGCGCGCATGCCGTAGCGGAAGCGCTCCTCGTCGGTTTTTTTCGTGACCACGGCCAGCACGGCCGAAATGAAGATGGCGAGGATGAGCGTCGCCTCGAAATGCGTGAGGGTCATCTTCATGGCTCAGTCCTTCCTGCCCGCGGCGATCTCGAAGGCGTCCACCATCGCCAGGACGTTGAACAGGCCGGCGATGACCATGAACTTGGTGCCGTAGTCGACCGAGTGTCCGGCCACGTCCGGCGCGTTGTAGCCGAAGACGCGGGCCAGGATGTAGAGCAGGCCGGTGGCGCGGTCGGCGAGGGCGCCGCCGACGTAGATGATCGTAGTCAGCAGGTCGCCCGTCATCGGCTCAAACAGGTAGCCGCGCATCAGCAGGCCCAGCAGGAACAGAATCGTCGTACAGCCGCAGAGGATCGCCCCTCGGTAGTAGCGCCGGAGGTAGAAGTGGCCGCCGCCGGGGATCAGCCAGGCGATGAGGACGGGCGGCAGCCACTGCCGGGCCGGCGGCAGCGGCGGCAGGGGCGCGGTCAGCTTCTCGCTCATGACAGTTTCTAGTGTCGCATGGAGCCCCGCACCGGTTGCGAAGCCAGCCATATCATCGCCTCCAGCGCCCGGGCGCGCTGGATGTCGTTCACCCTCAGGTAGCGGTGGCGGCCCGCGGGGTGAGGCTCAAAGCGCGTCATGCCGCGTTCGTCGATGCGCACCCAGCCGGGCCCGGAGAGGGTGAAGTAGCCATCGTCAGGCCGCGCCGCGTAGAGCACCGCCGTCAGATCCCAGGTCTCGCGGTCGTAGGGAAACTTCATGTACAGTTTGTAGCCATCGACCACCGGATGGCGGCCCGCCCACGCAAAATCGCGCTCGATGGAGCGCGCGGGAAAACGGATGGCGCGGCCGACCTCGAAGCCGCTCCAGACGATGGAGCCGGGCCAGTCCGAGGCGAGCCTGCGCGCCGAAGGGATGTCTTCCTTGACGTTGTACTCGGGGCCACCGCCGGCGAAATCGCCCGCCATCATCACCAGCTGCCGCACTTTTCGCGCGGCCAGTTCCCGGCCGCCGGGAGAGTCGATCAGCCGCGCCAGGTTGGTCGAGAAACCCACCTGGATCATTACGACGCTGCCATCGGCGTCCTCGGCGAGCACGCGCCGCAGGAGATCGGCCGCTTCCGGGAACTCCGTGTCGTGCGGCCAGCCGCCCTGCTCCAGGGCGCGCCGCAGGTAGTTGCCCTCGTCGGGCGTCACGCCGCCGCGCACCAGTCCCACCGGCAGATCGCCGCGGCCGTAAAATCGGTTCACCGCGCTCACATACCGCGCCGCCCACACGTTGCTCTTGGTCACCGTCACCGCGCGCAGCCGGATCTCTCCGCGGGCCTCCAACGCGTGCAGCATCGCGAGCGCCAGCGCGTCGTCGATGTCGTTGCCCATGTCGGTGTCATAGATGACGGGCACGGGCCCGGCGGCCGAGGCCGCCGCCGCAAACAACAAAATCAGGGCCATATGTTTTTTCATGACTCGTACTCCACGCCCATCAGGCACAGCCCGCCGGCCGGCATCGCCGGCCCCGCCTTGCCCGCAAAGCCGGGCGCGAGCCGCGCCTCCAGATCCTTCCGCTCCAGGTTTCCCTTGCCGGCTTCCACCAGCGTCCCCACCATCATCCGGACCATGTGTTTCAGGAATCCGCTGCCGCGGACGCGGTAGACGAGCTCCTCGCCCTCGCGCCAGAGCCGCGACTCGAAGATGGTCCGCACCTTCGAGCCGCCCAGCGCGTCGCGCTCGTCGGCGGCGGCGAACGCTGAAAAATCGTGCTCGCCCTCGAACAGCGGGGCCAGCGCGATCATGCGCTCTTCGTCGAGCGGGTAGGGGAAGTGGCAGAGATAGAGGCGCCGCATGGGCGGGCAGACCTCGCCGCGCCAGATGCGGTATTCGTACGTCTTGCTGCGGGCGTGATAGCGCGGGTGGAAATCAGGCGGCGCCTCTGCGGCGTCGAGCACGCGGATCGCCGGCGGAAGCAGCCGGTTCATCGCCCGGCGCAGGTTCGCGCAAGGGATGCGGTTGTTGAGCGAAAAGGCCGCCACCTGCCCGAGCGCGTGCACGCCCGCATCGGTGCGCCCGCTGCCATGAACCTTCACGGGCGCGCCTTCGATCTCCGAGACCACTTTTTCCAGCCAGCCCTGGATGGTGGGCACGTTGGGCTGGACCTGCCAGCCGTGAAACTCCGTGCCGTCGTAGGCGACGAGAATGCGGATCCGCCGCATGGCGTGTTACACCGGCCGCGAGCCCGGCTTTTCCACGGGAATGCCCTGCGCGCACAGCGGGCACTCGTCGGGAGGCCAATTTTCCACTTCGAGCACGGCCAGCGCGGCGCGGGGAACGCCGAGGTCAGCGGCGCCGCCACTCCGGTCGATGATCGAGGCCGCAGCCACCACCTGCCCGCCCAGTCCGCGCACGACTTCGGCCACCTCCAGCGAGCTGCCGCCGGTGGTGATGACGTCTTCGACGATGAGGACGCGCTCGCCCGGCAAAATGCGGAAGCCGCGGCGCAGGGTCATGCGCCGTTCGGCGTCCCGCTCAGTGAATACATGGCGCACGGCGAGCGCGCGGGCCACTTCATGGCCGATAATCAGCCCGCCGAGCGCGGGGCTGGCGACGAGGTCCACTTTGGCAGGGACTCGTTCGGCGAGGGCGCGGCCGAGCGTTTCGGCATGGCGCGGGTGCTGAAGGACGAGGGCGCACTGGAGATATTTCGATGAATGCAGGCCGCTGGAGAGCCGGAAATGGCCCTCAAGGAACGCGCCGGTGGCGCGGAACAGGTCAAGGACTTCGCTCTGGCTCAGCGGCATCGCTTCGGGTCGAGTGTAGCAAAACGGCGCCGCCGGACGATCCGCCTTCTGGTGGCGGTTGTGGCTGTGCGGGCGAAAGAGCGCGTTCGATGGCCTGCCGGAGCGCCTCGAAGCTCACCGGTTTGGTCAGCACGTCGTTCATGCCGCATCCGAGGCAGCGCCGGCGCTCGTCTTCCAGCGCGTGCGCGGTGAGGGCAAGGATTGGGGTGCGCTCCATCGGGCCCCCCAGCCGGCGGATGCGCCGCGCGGCCTCGTAGCCGTCCATCACCGGCATCTGGCAGTCCATCAGGATGAGGTCGAAGGCACGGGATTGCGCCGCTTGGAGCGCTTCGGCACCGTTGGCCGCAAGCGTCACCTGGCATCCGAGCCGTTCCAGCAGTTTCCGGGAGACCATCTGATTGATCGGGTTGTCCTCGGCCAGCAGCACCGAGGCGCGCAGCGGCAGCCTCCCCGGGCCTCCGCCGGCGGGCCGGGATTCCGCCGGAGCGGCGGCCGGCAGCGGCGCCTCAAACCAGAACAGGCTCCCGGCGCCCAACTGGCTTTCACAGCCCATTTCGCCTCCCATCAGCTCCACCAGCCGGCGGCTGATGGCGAGTCCGAGCCCGGTGCCCTCGGCCGTTTTGCCCGGGGTGGTCGACTGAAAGTAGGGCTCGAAGAGTCGCGTCAGATCGTCTTTCGAGATGCCTGGGCCGGTGTCGCGCACCGTGAAGCGAACGCGTGGCGCCGTCGTGGCGGGCTCGGCCGTCAACTCGACGCGGCCCTGTTCGGTGAACTTCACCGCATTGCTGAGGAGATTCCACAGCACCTGCCGCAGCCGCGTCACATCGCCTTCCACCCATTCGGGCAGCTCCGCGGCGGCCTGCACGGCGAGCTCAAGTCCCTTCTGTTCGGCCACCGGGCGAAAGATGCGTTCGCAGTCCCGCAGGAGCTGCCGCAGCGGGAAGGGCTCATGCGCCAGCACCAGCTTGCCGGCTTCGATCTTGGACAGGTCGAGCGTGTCGTTGACGACGGCCAGCAGATGGCGGCCCGCAGTGAGGATGAGCTCGGCCGATTCGCGCTGTTCCGGGGTCAGCCCGCCTTCCAGCAGCAGATGAGTCGTCCCGAGGATGCCATTGAGTGGCGTGCGGATCTCGTGGCTGATCTTGGCGAGGAAGCGGCTCTTGGCCTCCATGCCTTCCCGGGCCAGGCGAAGGGCGCGGCGCAACTGCCGGGTGCGGAGCTGGACCTCTTTCCGGATCCGGACGTTCTGCCGGTGCAGGCTGACGATCGTGAACTGCACGCCAGCCGTGATCAGCAGGCTTGCGGTAAGCAACAGCCAGGCCGTCCAGGTGCGGCCGAAGGGGAGCGGGTAGGTTCCCGAACAGACGATGTGCCAGCGGCGGTCCGCCACCTGGATGGCGCGCTCGAACGGCGGCGTCTGGACGGTTCTCCACGCGCCCTCCTCCCGCGCCGGTACGCTGCGCCCCGCCAGCAGGAGGCGTTCGTCGCCGTGGACGCCCTCGTCGTAGATCCGCACCTCAAAGCCGGGCCGCGCCGCCGGCAGCATCGCCGCGTCCAACAGCGGCTGCACGCTGACGCCGATCGCCGCGAGGCCCAGCAACTCGCCCCGAGCCGTTTCGCCTGCCGCGAATACTGGCGCATAAACGATCACGCTCGTCCGGCCAGGCGGGTCCTGCGCGAGGCGGAAGCCGGCCGTCGCCGTCAGCCTTCCCGTCACCCGCGCTCGCCAGATGGCCGCCTGCGTGGCCGGCGAGTGCCCCGAGTCCAGTCCGGGCACCCAACCGTGCTTTTCGGCCGGCTCGATCCACTCGACCACGTGATAGAACGGCCGTCCCGACGCCCGCTTTCGGCGGTCCTGGGTATCCGGCTGCCAGACAAAGTAACCGGGGTCACCGCGCAGAACCCGCTGCCGGCGCTCGAACGCCTCCAGCTCTCTCGCCGGCACCTGGCGCAGCCACTCCACCAGGCGCACTGCCGGGCGGTGAGGAGAGTCCTTCGCCTGTACAAGCATTTCGTAGAAGCGCCGCAGGACGCGGCGGTTCGCCTCAGGATCCTGCTCGACCAGAGCCTGCAAGGCCAGGGCGAAGTGCAGGCACGCCGCGACCTGCTGTTCAATGGCCGCCACCTGGCTCTGCGCCTGGCGCACGTGCTCGCTGAGGATCTGGTTTTCTTCCCGCTCGATCGCGAGTACGAACAGCAGCCAGCTCAAGGCCACCCCGGCGACTGCGCTAGCGGCCACAATCCAGGCGGTGCGTGAGGGCCAGACGAATCGCCGGCCCGAGCCTGCTCTTTTCGAAGTGGCTGCATTTTCTGTCGCGCCTGACATCGCGCATCCCCGCTTGATGAGCTTATCGGCAAGGCGCCGGCAACCTGTAGGCGGGCGAGACCCCTTGCGATCGGGCTGCCCGAGCCGACGAGGCAAGTGCGGGAGTTTCCGGTCTGTCTGAACGGGACCGCGCGATGGCGTGCGCAGCAGGGCCAGCATCATCGCGCCAGCCTGGTGGTCCTGGTGGGTTGTAGAGGCTCATCATGCTCCCGTGACAGGGAGGTCAGCACCGGCGCTCATCCGCATCAGCTGCATCCTCGCTCAGAGTGTGTTGTTCATCGTCGCCACGGGCACGCGCACCTCGCTCCAGCCTGCGGCTGGCGTCCAGCGGCGCAGCCGCAGCGGCTGCTGGAAGTCCGGGCAGCGGTCAAACGGATGATCGATCAGGCCGCGTTCCTCCAGTTGCCGGTGAATAATACCGCAGGCGGCGGTGATGCGCGCCACGCTGGGTTCGAGAGGATCGTCGAATTCAAGATAAATGACACAGCCCTCAGCCCCGCCGATGGCGATTCTGGCGACACCGCCCTGCGGGCGCTTCTCGAACATGTAGACATGGTTCACGTCCGACAGGGTCGCCGACGTGAGATCGAGCGACGGAAGGTGGAAGTAGACCGGCACCTCGGCCTGAGCGGGCGTCTGAAAGCGGTAGCGGTCGGGGCCGCCCTCGGGCGCCTTGGCAAAACCGCGGCCGGGATCGAGCAGCGCCAGGAAGGCGCCGCCCAGAGCGTTGGTCGCCCCGCCTGCCAGTAGCCACAGCCGCCCGTCCTTCTGCACCGTGGCGAGCGAGTTCACATGGCCGTGGTTGGCAAACAGCATGCGGATCCTTCCGTCTGGAAGCAGCTCGCCCACCACGCCCGGGAACCGCGTGTGGTGGGCGAGCGCCACCCAGACGCGGTCCCTGCCGCCGGCGCGGGCGGTCGCCATGTCATGAATCTCCCACTCCTGCACGAAAGGCCGGCCGTTGGCATCCCGCAAATCACATGCGGGCGGTCGCTCCCAAAGGAGGCGTCCGCGGGAGTTCAGGCAGGCCAGCCGGATGCGGGACTCGGATCCGCCGCCGGGATGGTCCGCGTCGTAAACCGCGAGCAGCACCACTTCTGGGGAGCCGTCCCCGTTCAAATCCGCCAGAACGGCTCTGGATCGGCCATGAGTGAGGTGCGCGCCGGGCAGGTCCGATGGAGGCAACAGCAGGTGGCGCCAGAGCTCGCGTCCCCTGGCGTCGATTGCCACCAGGGCCTCTTTCTCCACCCGAACCAGGGCAGGCGAAGCGAACCAGGGCCGAAGATGGTTCCAGAAACCCACTCCCAGGCCGGCAGCGGCCAGCAGCATGGCGGCGACTCCCGCGCCCATGGCCAGCGCGCGCCGCCTGCGGCTTCCCTGCTGCTCCCGCGCGAGCTCGTCTCCCGCCTGCTTCATCCAGGCGTCCAGCTCCTCGGACAGGGCGTAGACGCCGCCCCGGCCGCCCGGCAGGCGGTGCACGGGTAGGCCGCGGCTGCGCACCCAGAGCTGGGCCGTCCGCACGGAAACGCCCAGATGGGCGGCGATGCCCTTCCAGGTGGCGATCCGGGCGGGCGAATGGTCGCGGGATGGGACTCTCTCCCGCATTCTGGAGATTCCTTCCTCCGTGGAAGGGATTCTATCGGATTGCCCTCGTCCGATGAAAGGTGGACCGGCGGCGGGCTGCGATAGGATGAAGGTTGCCGCGGGTAACTTCCTCCGTACATGAAGCGCTTGTTCAGTGTGAGCCCTGTGAAACGCCGAGACTGTGTCATGCAAAAACGGGAATTGGTCAAAATGTTGCGGCCCGGTCTATCTGTTCTGCTTTCGGCCACACTGGCGCTGCCTCCGGCGCCGGCCTCCGGCCCGGCCCAGCCGGGCACGCCCGCCGGACCGCCTCCGGAGAGCCGCTTTGAGCTGCCGCACGCAGGCGGTCCGTGGTTCCTGAAGCCGTATCGGCGGGCTGAGGTTCCGCCGGTGAGGCTGGAGAACTCGGGCCGGCTGGAATCGCTGCTGCGGGCCGGCATCCTGTATCTGAGCCTCGAGGACGCCATCGCCATCGGTCTCGAAAACAACCTGGATCTTGAGGTGGCCCGCTACACGCCGCTGATCGCCGAGGCCGACCTGCTGCGCGCCCGCGCCGGCGGCCTGCTGCGCGGCGTGCCCACGGCGGTGCGCGCCGCGGCCCAGAGCGTGCAGGCGCAGGTGACCGGCGGGGCGACGGGCGGTGCGGGAGTCACCAACATCCAGGCCGCGCTCAGTGGGGAAGGCGCGGGGGTCGGCGGCGCCGTCATCACGCAGACCGGCGTCGCCGTGCCGACGCTCGATCCGTTCTTCTTTTCGAGTGGCAACCTCGCCCACCGTTCTTCGCCGCAGTCCAACATCGTCACCACCGGCACCACCGCGCTGGTGTTCGACACGCGCCAGTTCAACTTTGGCTACCAGCAGAACTTTCTCACCGGCACCGGCCTCACGTTTGCCTGGAACAACAACTATTTCCGCTCGAACAACCGCAACTCGGGCATCAATCCCGGCTACAACCCCAATGCGCAGCTTCAGATCACGCAGCGGCTCCTGCAAGGCTTCGGCCTTGCCGTCAACAGCCGCAACATCCGCGTGGCCAAAAACAATCTCCGTGTTGGAGACCTCACGTTCAAACAGCAGGTGATGGTGACCGTGGCGGGAATCGTGAACCTGTACTGGGATCTCGTCAGTCTGAACGAGGACGTGAAGGTGAAGCGCAAGGCGCTCGAGGTGGCGAAGAAATTCTACGAGGACAACCGCAAGCAGGTCGCCATCGGGACGCTTGCCCCGATCGAGATCGTCCGCGCCGAAGCGCGCGTGGCCCAGGCCGAGCAGGATCTGACCAACGCCGAGACGGCGCTGCTGCAACAGGAGACGATCCTCAAGAACGCGTTGAGCCGCACCGGAGTGGCCAGCCCGGCCATCGCCGACGCCCGCATCATTCCCACCGACCGCCTGGCCGAGCCCGAGCCGGAGCGGCTGGACCGGCTGCCCGAGCTGGTGGAACTGGCGCTGCGATCGCGGCCCGACGTCGAACAGGCCAACATCAGTCTCGACAACAGCCGCATCCTCATCGCCGGCTCGCGGAGCCAGTTACTGCCCTCGCTGGATGTGACGGCAACGCTTCAGAACAATGCGCTGGCGGGCAGCCGGAACGTCCTGCTGCCGCCGAACAGTCCGCTAGCGCCGGATCCCTTCTTTATTGGCGGTTATGGCAGCGCATTATCCCAGCTTTTCCGCCGGAATTTTCCCGATTATTCGGTTGCATTCAACCTGAGCATTCCCATCCGCAACCGCACGGCGCAGGCCGACTACATCCGCGACCAGATCAGCCTGCGCCAGGCGGAACTGAGCCGCCAGCGGCTGATCAACGACATCCGCGTCAACGTGCAGAACGCGCTCATCGCCGTCATCCAGGCCAGGGCCCGCTGGGAATCGGCGGTGAAGGAGCGGCGGCTCCAGGAGCAGACCCTGGATGCCGAGAACAAGAAATACGCTCTCGGCGCGTCGACCGCGTTCCAGGTGGTGCAGACGCAGCGCGACCTGGCGCAGGCGCAGGCCAACGAAGTCGCCGCCCTGGCCGCCTATCAGCGCGCGCGCACGCAGCTCGACCTCCAGACGGCGCAGATTCTCGGCAAATACGGCGTGACCATCGAAGAGGCGAAGGCCGCCCGGAGCCGCCGCCCCATCCAGCCGGCCCCGTAACCCGGCGCCGGCCGTCACACGGCGGGGCGGGGGCGGCGCGGCGGCGCGCCCTTCGGGTGGCAGTCGGCGCACTTGACCGTGTGAATGTTGTGGCGCGAATTGCGGCTTCGGAACGTCGTGTCCATCGTCTCGACGTCGAGCCCGCAGTTGGACAGCCGCGGATGGCAGTTGGCGCAGGAGGCGCGGGTCGTCTGCCGGTGCCTGTCGTGGCAGGCCAGGCAGGACAGGCCCTCATGGACGCCGACTGGCGTGCGGTCGTCGCCGGAGAAGACCTCGGCCGTGCTCAGCGGCGCGTGGCATTGATAGCAGAGCGCCTGGCGCGGATCGGGACTCATCCGGACGCGGCGCCCTTTCTCGCGCATGACCGGCAGCGGCAGCAGAGCCAGCTCCACATGCATCTGCGAACGCCGGTCGAAGAAAGCGAGCGAAGGACGGTGCTTTTCCTGCCGCGGGCCGGACACTTTCGCCTCCAGGCGGCGCTGTTCGAGCCGCGCGCCGCGGCGGTGGATGGAGTGGCAGGTCAGGCACGGGATGGCGGGCTCTTCGGCCAACTCGGCCCGCCGCAGCCGCCACGGGCCGCGCAGCGAGAGTGGCTCGACGAGGTCGCGGATGCCGCCGTCGAAGTGCATCCCGTGGCAGCGGAGGCAATCGTCGATGAGATGCCGTGTTGAGTTGTGCTTCTCGTCGAGGAAAATGCCGCGATAGGCGATCGAGTGCGGGCCGCTCGCCCAGGAGGCGAACTCCTGTTCGTGGCAGCGGCGGCAGCGGGGCAGCATAAGGCGGATGTCGGCCGGCGTCAGTGGCGCCTGCTCGCCCGCCTGGCCCTGCCAGTGCGCGACGAGGCGGCGCGCGTTGGTCAGGTGAAAACGGAAGTCTGTGGTGAGGGCATCGCCGTGGCAGGCGCTGCACGGCACGCCGCGGTGCGTCGAATGGCGCCATGGGCCGACGGCCGCGCCCATCTCGTGACAGCGGGCACAGGCGTCCGGCGCGCCGGCCTCGTAGAGGAAGCTGGCCGCGGGAACCAGCAGCAGCAGGGCGACAGCGACAACGAGGGCGGCGGAGGCGGCCTTCATGCCCGCCTCCCTTCCCGCGCCAAGCGCTCGCCGGCGCGATAGGCGATGGCCATGATCGTCAGCACCGGATTGAAGCCGCCGTTGGTCACGTGGACGCTCGCGTCGACGACGTAGACGTTATCCACGTCATGGATCCGGCACCAGGGATCGACCACCGAGGTCTTTGGATCCGCGCCCATGCGGCAGGTGCCGGCCTGGTGCTGGCCGGCGCTGAGGCCGCGGCCGGCGCGGCGCAGCCAGACCTTGACGGCGCCGGAGGCGCGCAGCCACTCGGCGGCACGCTCGGCCATGTACTCGGAGACTTCGATCGTGTGCGGGTGCCGGTAGCCGGACAGGCGCGCCACCGGGATGCCAAAGCGATCGCGGACGCGCGGGTCGACGGTGACGCGCGACTCGAAGACGGGGATCTCCTGCGTGGGGCCCTGCACCGGGATGATGCGCCGGTAGGCGTGCCGGACGAACTCCTTGTGGGCGCGCCCCCAGCGGGGCACGTCGGGGTCGCGGATGCCGGAAACGAACTGGTAGGGCAGGCGGATGAATTCATTGGCGAGCATTGCACCGCCGGCCAGGCCCGGATTGCCGTGGTTGTAATCGCAGATGGCGATGCTGGCGCCGGGGCCGAGATCGTCGTAGACGATCTCCTCAAAGAGGCCGTTGGCCCCGGTGTAGGTGTGGCCCTGAAGGTTGCGGCCCACCCAGTCAAAGCGGTTTCCGAGCCCCTGCGGGAACAGCCGCGAGCGCGAATTCAGCAGCAGGCGCGCGCTCTCGATGGCTCCGCAACTGACGACGATGTAGCGCGCCGGCTGCTCCCAAAGCCGGCCTTGCTGATCGAAGTAGGCAACACCGGTGGCGCGGCCGCGCTCATCGACAAGAATTTCCTTTGCCGAGCACTGCGTGCGCAGCTCGAGATTTCCGGTGGCGAGCGCCGCCGGCAGCACCGTGTTCTGTGTGCCGTTCTTGGCATCCACCTCGCAGGCGAAGCCCACGCACCAGCGGCAGCGCATGCACGCCGGCCGGCCGTTGTAGGGGACCGAATTGCGGAGCATCGGGATGAAGAAGGGATGCAGCCCCAGCCGGCGCGCGCCCCGCTCGAGGATTTCGTGTTCGCGCGTGGGCGGCAGCGGCGGCATGGGCAGGCCGCGGCGGCGCGGGCCCTTGAAGGGGTCGCCGGAAACGTCGCCGGAGACGCCGATCTCCCATTCCGCTTTTTCGTAGTAGGGCTCGAGGTCTTCGTAGCCGATGGGCCAGTCTTCGAGCGTCGAATTCTCGAAGGCGCGCGGCACCCTGGAGGCATAAACACTGCGCATGCGGAAATCGTTCGGATGAAAGCGCCAGGCCATGGCGCCATAGGAAAGCGTCCCGCCGCCCACGCAGAAGGCGTTGTTGTTGTAGCCGGGCTCGGAGGGCCTGACGATGCGCTCGCGGCCGTTCAGCTCGACGATGACCCGCGGGTTGCCCTCCTCTTCCGGACCGAACGGGTAGCCGAGGGTGGCGTTGCGCTGGTTGCGCAGGTCGTCCTTGCGGCAGTCGGCGGCCGTGTACCAGCGGCCTTTCTCCAGCAGCACGACGCGCCAGCCGGCGAAGGCGAGTTCTTTGGCGACGATGGGGCCGGCCGCCCCGGCGCCGATCACGACGGCATCCACTTCAGGCAGCGGCATCAGCTCTTCTCCGGGAATGTCTCCTGGGCGGTGTAGTGCTCGCGGCCGCGCACTGGCATGGGCGGCACGCCAATCATCTTCCACGAAGCGTAGCCGCGGTTGCCGCCATGGCGCGGGTTGCCGTAATAGCCCTGCATGGCGTGGGCGAGCACGAGCTCAAAGGCCGCCCGGCCGCCGTCGGCGAAATAGGCGTGCGGCGCCTGGCCCTTCTCCATCCGGGCGAGCATCTGCTCGCGCGCGGGCGCCGGCAGCGAGGCGAAAGGCATCGAGCGAGCCTGGCGGGCCCAGCGGTGGATGGCGGCGAGCGCGGCGCGGTAGTCGGGCTGATGCTTCCGGAACCAGCGCGTGAGCTGAATGTCGATGTAGCGGACGACGCCCGCCTCGAGCGCGCCCGGGTCCTCATCGGGAGGGATCAGCGTGTCCACCCACGCGCCGAGCGTCTCAACCTCGGTGGATGTCAGGAAGCGGTATCCGGGGGCGGCCGAGTGCCTGCGGCCGCAAGCCGTGACGGCAACGGCGCTTCCGGCCAGAAACGTTCTGCGTTTCAGACTCGCACCTCCTGTCTGGTTTGACGGAATCATACTGAAGCCTTCGGGCGTGCGGCAACCGCCGCACCGATGTGAGAGGCTGTTAACACGGATGGCGCAACAGGAACTTTTCGGAGTCGAACCGAAGATCTACACGGTGACGAGCCTGACGGCGGCCATCCACCGCGTGCTGTCGGCGCATTTCGATGACGTGCGCGTGATGGGCGAGATTTCCGGCTACAAGGTGTGGACCTCCGGGCACGCCTACTTCACGCTGAAGGACAATGGCGCACAGATCCGCTGCGTGCTGTTCCGGCAGGTGCTGAGGTACCTGAAGTTCACGCCCGCCGATGGCATGGCGGTGGTGGCGCGGGGCGCGGTGGAGGTGCGGCAGGAGCGCGGTGAATATCAGTTGATCGTCACCTCGCTGGAGCCGCAGGGCGCGGGTGCCTTGCAGGTGGCCTTCGAGCAGCTCAAGCAGAAGCTGGCCGCCGAAGGGCTGTTCGACCCGGCGCGGAAGCGTCCGCTGCCGCCCTATCCGCAGCGCATCGGCATTGTCACCTCGCCCCAGGGAGCGGTGATTCAGGACATGTTGAACATCCTCGGGCGGCGGTTCCCCGGACTGCACATCCGGCTGTACCCGACGGTGGTGCAGGGCGAGGGCGCGGTGGAGGGAATCGTCGAAGGGATCCGCTACTTCTCCGAACACCCCTGGGCCGACGTGGTGATCGTGGGCCGCGGCGGCGGGTCGCTCGAAGACCTGTGGGCCTTCAATGAAGAAGCGGTGGCGCGCGCGATTGCTTCGTGTGCAGTGCCGGTGGTGAGCGCCGTGGGCCACGAGACGGACTTTACCATCGCCGACTTTGTCGCCGACCTGCGGGCGCCCACGCCATCGGCCGCGGCCGAGCTGGTGGTGAAGAACCGCGCCGACCTGCTCGAGAACCTCGCCAGCCTGCTGCGGCGCGCCTGGCGCGCCATGCAGCTCCACTGGAGCAGCGCGCGCCATCGCCTCCAGGAGCGCGGGGTGGATCGCGCCGCCACGCTCATCCGCCGCCGCGTGGCGCTGGCCTGGCAGTCGCTGGATGAACTGGACCAGCGCCTGCGGCGCGGTGACCCGCGAGCGCGGCTCTCCGCGGCGCGGGCCACGCTGGACCAGCTCGACCGGCGCGCCGCCGAGCGCATGCGCCATCTGCTGCATGAGTGGCGGCTGAGGCTGGAAACACTCGCGCCACGCCTTCCCGAAAGCGTGCAGCGGCATCTGGACCGGGCAAAGCAGCGCGCGGCGCTGGCGCGGGCCCGGCTGGAGGCTCTCAGCCCGCTGAATGTACTCGGGCGCGGCTATGCGATCGTGAAGCGGACCGACGGAACCATCGTCCGCGAGGCGCGCGACGCGCCCCCGGGCACGAAGCTTCAGATCCGCCTGCGCCGGGACGAACTGCGCGCCACGACGGAATGAACGGGTAGCAGCTCTGACAAAGGGCCGGCGAGCCTGGCCGTGCTCACTCCACGTACAGGTATGGCGCGGTCTCCATCACCGCATAGTTGTTCCGGAACTTGCCGGCGATGAATGGCGTGAAGAAGCGGTAATCGTAATTCACAATGGCAATGCTCAGGCGGGCGTCGTTGGGATTGTTCACCGTGCCCGGCGTGAATGTCACCCGTACGTTGGCGCGGGTGAGCCCAAGCACGCCGGGACCGGTGCCGCCGGAGGTTTTGCCATACACCACCAGGTTGGCAATCTGGTCGCCCGTGCCGTCCCACTTGTGGATCATGCCCCAGCGCAAGGCCATGCGTGAGCGCTCTACCAGAAGTTGGTGGGTGAACAGAAGCTGGGAGAAGTCCATGATCGCGATCACCGTGGAGATGACGATGAACAGGATCAGGGCGGCTTCCACCAGCGCCTGGCCCCGCCTGGCGCGGCCGATGTCAGGGTTCTGCTTCTTCTGGCGCATAACGTCCCAGGTAAGGCACCGTGTAAGTCGGATAGCCATTGAAAGTGTACTTGCCAAAGATGCCGTTGACGCTGAAGCTTTTCACGCGCACGGTCACGGCGGTAGGCACCTGGGTGGACGTGAGCGTGACAATGACTTCGATGTCAGACGGTTTGAGGCCCTTCACGACGGGCACGGCCGAGGCCGGCGGCGAGGGCGTGCCGTAGACGGTCATGTTCTGTACCGCCTGTTTGAACTTCGCCACGTCGGTCTGCCCGGCCAGAGAGCGGTAGGTGCGGTAGGCCGCGTAGCGGCCGCCATTGGAGACGGCCGACTGGAGCAGGTTGTAAGTGTAAAACGTATATCCGAACTGGAAAGTGCCCATCATGACCGGCAGCAGGATGCCGGCGGCGAGAGCAAATTCGATGAAGGCGTTGCCTGTTTCCCGCTTCCGCATGGCTCCCCTTACTCCAGCAGCCGGACCAGATTGGCCCCGGTGGCAATGTTGCCTACGGGCCCGGTGGGGGGACCGATGTACATCGCGCACTTTGCATCGTTCGGATTGGGCGGCTGGGTGGGCGGCAAAAAGACCTTGGCGAAGCCGACCACAACGGCGTTCACCGCGTCGCCGATGATTGGCACGATCACTACCCGGCGCATCGGCGAGGGATCATGATTGGCCAGATACCTGTTGTAGTCCTTCTCATTCGGCAGCGAGTCCTGGGCAACCCGTGCGGCCAGGCTCTGCTTGACGTCAGTGGTCTTGACGCCGCCGGACCGGCTCACCGGCATCCCGAGTGAAACCGTGTAATCCATACGGTCGTCTTCGATGGCCGCGGCAATGGCGGACGCGCTCGTTTCCATGATGTAGCCGCGATCGGCAGTGATGCCGGCCTGCACGGCCGCCAGCGATGCCAGATTCTGGTCGGCTTTGCAGAGGTTGTTCATCTTCACCGGCCCATTGCTGCCGATGCTCGAGGGCCAAAGCAGTGTCAACTCATCACCGAAGTTGTAGCCAAAATTGGGATCGCTCGCATTCTTGGCGATGGGCGCGAAGGGAAACGCCCCCTGCGGGAAGGAGGTGGGAAGTTCAGATCCAGCCATGGAGCGGGCCCGGATCGTCATCAGCCGCGAAGCATTGACCACCGGCACAAAGTAGGAAGGGAGGTTGTTGACCGTGGCCGTCACCCGCGCATACTTGATGTTGCCGGGGGAAGGAGGATTTTGATACCAAAGGTTCTTGTCCGCGCTGAACTCGAGCAGGACGCTCGAAAACGTTTTCCTGTTGAACTGCCACTTGTTGCTGCTGATCATCGACGCCACAACCGCCTGCGCATTCGAAATCCCCTTTGCACTGCCGTTAAGCTGGATGGCCGCCGCCAGCGCAGCCGCGTCGGTGAATGCCTGCGCCTCGTTCTTCACGATAAAGGCGCGTCCCAGATCGACGGTGAGCCCCATCATCCCGATCAGAACAATGATGCAGATGGCGGTCATCACCAGCGCGAAGCCCTTTCGCCTTGCCTGTCTCAGCCTCACGTCCCGCATCGGAATCTCTCCTTGCCAGAATTGCCGGCACATTGCCGGATGCGCCGGAACAGTAACCCTTGTACCGGGCAGACACGGGCGGCGCCCATGCCTGCCCGGCCTGGCTGCACTCCGGACATCGCCGAACATGCTCTGCCCCTACTATCGCGGGAACGGAGGGAAGAGTCTACACTGAAGCCGGCATCCGCGGCCAATCTAGGGGAAATTTATGCGCCAATTCAGGGGGAACCCTGAAAAGAAAGCGCCAGGCTGGTGGCGGCGTGGCGCCAGCCAAGTCAGGATCTCAGCGGCTCGCCGGGACTCAGATGCCGTATTCGCGCAGCAGCTTGCGGGCGCGCGCAATGCCGTCCAGCTCGCCGAGCTTGCTGCCCTCGTATTCGATGCCGATGTAGCCCGAATAGGGCGAATCCTCGACCACCTTCATCATGCGCTGGAAGTCGTAGCGGTCCTCGCTCGCCTCCGGCCCTTCGAAGTAGCACTTGAAGCTCATGCCCCTGGCGTACCGGGCGAGTCTGGCCACGGCCTGATACTTGTCGATTTCGGGCGGGAAATTGCCGAAATCGGGCAGCGTGCCGAAGTTGGGCAGGTTCACTTTCTGGATCAGGGTGATGACGGCGTCCGGATCGGAGGACAGGCCCCAGTGGTTTTCGATGAGAATCGAGATGCCCGCCTGACGCGCGTAATCGCACAGGGCGCGGAAGCTGTCGGCGCAATAGTCGAGCACCGTCTCGTTTTCGGCCGGCGTCTTCGGCGTCACGTTGGAGTGCATGTTGGTGCGGATCGAATGGCAGCCGAGTTCGGCGGCGATATCCACCCACTTGTAGTGGTTCTTGACCGCCTTGCGGCGGACGGCCGGATCCGAGTGGCCAAGCTGGCCCTCGTCGTCCACCATGATGAGGACGGCTTTTGTATTCGTCTCGGCCATGCGCTTCTTCAGGCGCGCGATGTAGCCGGCCGTCGGCGAGCCCCAGAGCGTGTTGACGAACTCCAGCCCCTCACAGTCGTTTTCACGGGCGATGCGGGGGAAATCGAGATTGGTTACCTTGCCCTGCTGGATGAGGCGGTGAATGGACCACTCAGCCAGCGAGACCTTGAAGCGGCCGGGTGCGGGGGCGGCCGCGGCCAGCGGCGCGGCGGCAAGCGTGGAAAACAGGGTCCTGCGGGAGATCTGCATGGTCGTCTCTTCCGCCGCTATGATAGCAGCTCGGCGGGAGAGGCGATCCAGTAGTCGGGCTGGTGGGCGGCCATGGCGCGCGGGTCGCCGTAGCCCCAGCCGACGGCGCAGGTGCGGACGCCGGCGCGGCGGCCGGCCTCCATGTCTGGGGCGGAGTCGCCCACCAGGAGGCAGTCTTCGGGCGCCACGCCGAACTGTTCCAGCGATTTCAGGATGACGTCGGGCGCAGGCTTAGAAGGGAATCCGTCCGTGCCCTGAACATGGTCGAAGTAAGCGGCCAGCCCGAACAGCTCGAGCAGCTGGCGCGCCGTCTCACTGCTCTTGGTCGTGGCGGTGGATTTCCATCCGGGCAACGCGGCCAGCATTTCGCGGACTCCGGGGTAGACGCGCGTCGACGCATGCCGGCGGGCGAGGTAGATCTGGCGGTAGCGCTGAAGGAGCCGTTCGTGCTCTTCCGCGGTGGAGCCCGGCAGAACCTCGCGAAAGAGATCAAACAGATGGTGGCCGATGAAGCTGCGCAGGTAGGCTTCGCTCAGGCCGTCGACGCCCGCCTCGGCCAGCGCCTCGCGCACGGCGCCGCAGATGTCGGCAGCCGAGTCGACCAGTGTCCCGTCGACGTCGAACAGATACAGCCGGAAGGGTCCGATCACGCCGGTTGCGGGTTTTCTCCGTCAATCAGCCCGGGCGTCAGCGGGCGGGGCTCCGGCCGCAGCACTTTCTGGGTCTCCTCGGAGACGGAGGCCGCCGCCGGCACAGGTTCTGGCTGTGCAGGCGGCGCTGCTTCCGCCTTGCGCGGCCCGCGCTCGAGGATGGCCTTCACTTCGGCGCCATCGATGGATTCGCGTTCGAGCAGCGTGCGGACGATCTCTTCGAGCGCCCAACTGTATTCGTCGATCAACGCCTCGGCGCGGCGGTGTGCGTTATCGACAAGGCGGCGGATTTCCTCGTCGATGCGGATGGCGGTGGCCTCGCTGTAGTCGCGGTGCTGTGCGATTTCGCGGCCCAGGAAGATCTGCTCTTCCTTGCGGCCGAAGCTGAGCGGGCCGAGGTCGCTCATGCCGTAGTCGCACACCATCGCGCGGGCCAGCTCGGTGGCCTGTTCGATGTCATTGCGCGCGCCGGTGGAGAGCTGCTTTGTATAGCGCATCTCGCCGATGCGGCCCGCCATGGCGACCGTGAGCCGCGCCTCGAGCTGGCTCTTGGTGCGGTTGAGCACGTCGCCGGTGGGCAGTTGCATGGTGACGCCGAGGGCGCGGCCGCGCGGAATGATGGTGACCTTGTGGAGCGGGTCGGCGTCGGGCAGCAGCGCCGCCACCAGCGCGTGGCCCGCCTCGTGGTAAGCGGTGACCTTGCGGTCCTCCTCGGTAAGCATCATCGAGCGGCGTTCGGCGCCCATCAGCACCTTGTCCTTGGCCAGCTCGAAATCCATCATCGTGACGACCTTGCGGTTCTGCCGCGCGGCCAGCAGCGCCGCTTCGTTGACCAGGTTGGCCAGGTCGGCGCCGGAAAAGCCGGGCGTGCCCCGGGCGATGATCGACAGATCGACGTCATCGGCCAGCGGTGTCTTCCGCGTATGGACCTTGAGGATCTGTTCGCGGCCCTTGACGTCCGGCAGGCTCACCACCACGCGGCGGTCAAAGCGGCCGGGGCGCAGCAGCGCCGGGTCCAGCACGTCCGGCCGGTTGGTGGCGGCGACGAGGATGACGCCCTCGTTGGACTCGAAGCCGTCCATCTCCACCAGGAGCTGGTTCAGCGTCTGCTCGCGCTCGTCGTGCCCGCCGCCAAGGCCGGCGCCGCGATGGCGGCCGACGGCGTCGATCTCGTCGATGAAGATGATGCAGGGCGCGTTCTTTTTGCCCTGCTCGAACAGGTCGCGCACGCGGCTGGCGCCGACGCCGACGAACATCTCGACGAAGTCCGAGCCGGAGATGGAGAAAAACGGCACGTTGGCCTCGCCCGCGATGGCGCGCGCCAGCAGCGTCTTGCCCGTGCCCGGCGGGCCGATCAGCAGCACGCCCTTCGGGATTCGTCCCCCCAGCTTCTGGAACTTCTGCGGCTCGCGCAGGAACTCGATGATTTCCTGAAGCTCCTCCTTGGCCTCCTCCACGCCGGCAACGTCCTTGAAGGTGACCTTCTTCTGCTGCGAGCTGTGCATGCGGGCGCGGCTTTTGCCGAACGACAGCGCCTTGTTGCCGCCGCTCTGCATCTGCCGCATCATGAAGATCCAGAAGGCAAGCAGCAGAACGAAAGGAACGGCGTTGACCAGGATGGCGACCCAGTTGCCCGAGCTCGGCTCCTTGATGCGGGTGATGACGTTCTTTTCCGTCAGCAGGTCGTAGATCTTGTCATAGCCGGCGGGAATCACCGTGCGGATCTCGGTGTTGCCCTGCAAACGGCCGCTGACCTCGGTGCCGGAGATGGTCACTTCGACCACGCGGCCCGCCTCCACCTGCTTCACGAAGTCAGTGAAGGATAGATCGGTGACCTGACGCTCCGTGTTGGTCTTCACCACGGTCCACAACAGCACCGCGATGCAGACCAGCACGACCCAAAAAATTGCGGTTTTTACGTTGGAATTCATTCTTTCTCCAGCGCCGTTCCTCCAGGAGACGCCACCGC
This sequence comes from Bryobacteraceae bacterium, assembly GCA_049969655.1. Classification (GTDB taxonomy): domain Bacteria; phylum Acidobacteriota; class Terriglobia; order Bryobacterales; family Bryobacteraceae; genus JANWVO01. Next base: position 129,718 of record JBMFOK010000007.1, on the reverse strand, counting down.
GGCCCCTATTTCAGCACTCTACACCAGTTGAGACGCACCGGCGAGCCCCGCCGATTCATCGCATGCGCGCCTAACCATTTCCGCCACGGGAATTTATTTCTCCCGCGCGGCGGCAATGCGAAGCCCGGCCGCTTCGCCGCGCCCCGGCACCGCCCAGGCCGCCGCGCCGAAGCCGCGGCACCAGACGATCCGGCCTGCTGCCTCCACCATCGGCCATTCGGCCCGTTCCCATGAGGGGATCCTCGATTGTTGAAACAACTCTTTCAGTTTCACGGGCTCTTCCCGCCCCGCAGGCTGGAATCTGTCGCCGGGCCGCCAGAGGCGAACCGTCAGAGGGAACTCCGCCGCTGCAGGCGCCAGCTCGCTGACCTCATTATAGCGGCCCGAGGCGGCCAGATCCGGCGTTCTGTCCACGGCAATCCTCCAGCACCCAAGGACCACCTCACCGGGCGCGGTCAGAACGACGGGGCCGGGATGCGGGCCCTGCCGCTGGGCCGCAGACTGGAATCGCACCCATCCATGCGAGCGCCAGGCCACGGCCCCGGGAACCACGGCTCTTCCCTTCCCCTCCGGCCCTGTCGCCAGCCGCCAAACCGCGTCCAGGTGTTCAAAGGCGAGACCCGGCTTGCGGCCCGCCGCCAGCCAGAGCAACTGCCGCACCACGCGCCGCCCGAGCGCCGGCCCAAGCCGGCGCAGCCAGTCCGATTCCACGACTACCGGCGGCTCGCCCGGAGCGAGCTCCTCCATGAGTTCTGCCACGCGCCGGCGCCACTGCTGCTCGTCCTCCCAGGCAAGGGCCGCCGAACGCGCGAGCATCTCCTCGATTCGCGGATTCAGTGCCGCGGCGAGCAGTGGCAGGATCTCCTGCCGGACACGGTTGCGCCGCCACTGCGGGTCGACATTGGAGGAGTCTTCGCGCCAGGCGAGGCCCTGCGACTGGAGCCATTCGCGGATTTCGCCGCGCCCGATTTCAAGCAGTGGACGGATGATGCCCGAAGCCGTGACCGGGTGAATGCCGGCCAGTCCCTGGTTGCCAGCGCCGCGGGCCAGCCGCAGCAGCACCGTTTCCGCCTGATCCGAGCGGGTATGGCCGGTGGCGACGCGCTCCAGCCGGTGCTCGGCGCGCGCGCGGGCGAAGAATTCGTACCGGATGCGGCGCAGCGCCTGCTCGAGATTGTCAGCGGCGGGCGCCGGGGCGCGGTGCACCGTCAGCGGCAGTTCGTGCGCGGCAGCGAGTTCCCGCACAAAGCGTTCGTCCGAGTCCGACTCGGCGCCGCGCAGGCCGTGATTCACATGGAGCACGTGCAGCTCGTATCCCAGCCGCCGCAGCGCTTCGAGCAGGAAGACCGAGTCGGCCCCGCCGGAGACGGCCACGCCCAGCCGGGCGCCCTCCGGGGCCATGCTATAACGGAGAATAGTCCCTCGAACTCTTTCGATGAGCACCCGTTTCCATTGTAGGCATGCAGCCCGCAAAGATCCGGGTCAGACGGGGGCGACGGCCAGATTCGATTTTTTTTGACCGCACTGCTTTACGAGAAATGCCGCCGAAAACCAGCGAAGAAATCCGCCGCCGCGCCGCGCGCGTCCGCCTGGTGCTGATGGACGTCGACGGCGTGCTGACGGACGGAAAATATTTCCACGTGCCAGGCCCGCAGGGCGGGCTGTTCGAAGTGAAAATGTTCGATTCGCAGGACGGCATCGCGCTGCAATGGCTGCACCGGATGGGCATCCGGACGGGCGTCATCAGCGGCCGCGATGCCGATTCGACGCGCGAACGGGCCCGCACGAGCCACATGGCCTATTGCTACATGGGCAATACCGAAAAGCTGCCCATTTTCCAGGAAATTCTCGCCGATTCCGGCCTCCAGCCGGAGGAAATCGCCTACATCGGCGACGATCTGACCGATGCCATTCTCATGAAACGGGTAGGGCTGGCCATCGCCGTAGCCAACGCGACGCCGGAGGTGAAGGCGATGGCGCACTATGTGACCTCGGCGCCGGGCGGCAGCGGAGCGGTGCGCGAGGCCACGGAGCTGATTCTGGATGCGCAGGGCCGCTGGCAGGAGATTCTGCGCCACTATGAAGTGATCTGAGCCACGATGAGCGAGGAACGCATTGGCATTGTCATTGAGGCCCGCGACGAGCCCGGCGTGCTGCACGAGCTGACCGGCGTCATCGCCCGGCACCGCGCCAACATCGCCAGCGTGGAGATGCTCGGCAGCGCCCTGGCCGGCCATTCGCGGATCTATTTCGAACTCGATCAGGTGCGGCAGCCGGAACGGCTGCTTGAAGAGCTGCGCGCCGTGCCCGCGGTGGTCGGCGCGGCCCAGGAGCCCAGCCTCCAGAAGATCTACGGCAAGCGCATCATCATCATCGGCGGCGGCGCGCAGGTGGGCCAGGTGGCCATCGGCGCCATCAGCGAGGCCGACCGCCACAACATCCGCGGCGAGCACATCAGCGTGGATACGATCCCCCTGGTGGGCGAGAAGCCGCTGGCTGCGGCCGTGCGCGCGGTGGCGCGGCTGCCGCGCGCAAAAGCGCTCGTGCTGGCCGGGTCCCTGATGGGCGGTGAAATCGAGAAGGCCGTGCGCGAAGTGCGCGCCCAGGGACTGCTGGTCGTCAGCCTCAACATGGCCGGCAGCGTTCCCGAGGCCGCCGACCTGGTGGTCACAGACCCGGTCCAGGCCGGGGTGATGACGGTGATGGCCGTGGCCGATACGGCCAAATTTACCATTGAGCGGCTCAAGCGGCGGGTCTTTTGAACAGAGCGCCCCGCGGCGGCGGCCAGCTAGCGGCCCTTCGACTGAACCACCAGCCCGAACTCCCGCATCAGCGCGCCACTGTGCGGATCGAGCAGCCTCACCCAGTACATCCCCGCGGGCAGTCCCCGCCCGACTTCGATCCGGCCGGTTGTTCCGCGTACATCCAGCGTGCCCTCGGCGACGGGCGCGCCCAGCGAATCCACGATGCTCCAGTGAAACTGCGGCAACGGCGGCAGGCCGCGCAGGTCGGGAATCAGCAGAAGCCTTTCACCGGCTGCCGGAACCCTGGACTTGTCCACCCCGCTGCGCTCCACCCGCAGCTCCACCTCGAAAACATCGGGGGGATAAAGCAACCGATACGTGACCGTTCCGCCAGCTGCCAGCAGAGAGACCGCCGCCGCCATCGTCAGCCACGGAGGCAACCGCCGGCTTCGCCTGGCCTTGCCCTCTTTGCCGCCCCCCGGCGGCTCGCCCAACAGCACCTCAGTTTCCAGTTTCCCGGCCGCCGCACGAGCCGCTTCCATAAGGCGTTCTTCCTCTTCGACCTTGGCGAGGCAACGCTGGCAGAAGAGGAGGTGCTCTTCCACGGCCTCACGGGTCACCCCGGACAGACGGTTGAACAGAAAGTCTTCGATTTCCCGCTCCGAAAGGCAGTGCTCGGAAGACCTTCGGGTCAATAGGCCCTCCTGACCGTCATCTTCATCATCCCAGTATAGATCGGTCATCCTGCGGCAAACCTCCCCGTTCTCCGACGGTCTTTCTCGGCTCGCCTCCGGCAAAGAAGAGGCGAAGCCAGGTGTTGATCTGTATCGGTCCAGAATTTAAGTGGGAGGTTCGCGACAAATCTCTCACAAAAAATTGCAGGTACCCGACGGGAATTCTCAGAGATAGCTTCCCGAGGCGATCTCGTCAAACACGGAGGGCCGACGCACGATCCAGCCGAAGAAGCGCGCCGCCTTGGTCGAGCCCGCCTTGCAGCTCATCGCCAGGCAATCGGCGATGGGGCCCATCTGCTGCCTGGCGGTCTCGAGCGGGACGTGTTCCACCTTGCCCGGGATTCCGCAGGTTTCGGCCACGGCTTCCGCGAAACGGTTCACCTGCTGCGGCATGCCTCCGCAGGCGATAAAGAGCTCCCCGGCCGCGGACCGCGTCAGCGCCCGCAGATACAGATCCGCCAGGTCATCGGCGTGAACGGTGGACCAGTAGTTCTTGCCGTCGCCGATGACGCGCACCGCCCCGTGCGTCCGGGCGTCATGGAAGAAGCCGGCCAGGAATCCGCCCCTGCGGCCGAAGACCATGCCCGGGCGGAAGACCATGGGGCGCACGCCGCGCTCTTTGGACTCCAGCACCAGCTCCTCAACGGCCGGTCGCCAGGCGACCAGCGGAGGCGGGTTTAGCGGTGCCACCTCGCCGAGCATCCGGTCGCCGGTGTCGCCGTAAACCCACACGCCGCTTGTGTAGATAAACGGCTTGTTCGATCCGGCCAGCGCATCCAGCATCGCGGTGACAGCGGCCCGGTCCACTTCGCCGGCATCAGGGGTGAAGGAGAGAGCGCAGTGGATGACGGCGTCGGCCTGCCGGCAGCCTTCCTTCAGCGTGTCCAGATCCTGAAGAGCGCCACGCAGCGGCTGGTCGCCGCGGCTGGCGAGCAGCGCCGCTTTGTCCTCCGAACGCGCCAGGCCGATGGCCTGATGCCCGGCGGCGCGAAGCGCATCACAGATGGCGGAACCAATGTAGCCGGTGGCCCCGGTGAGAAAGACCCTCATAACCGTGAGTCTAGCGCGGGGCGCCGGCGATCAGGCGGCCGGCCGCAGCACGGTGCAGACGCTGGCGCAGACCGGGCCGCCGATGTTGAACGTCGCCGCGGCGCGCGGCGACGGTACCTGAAGCGCGGCCGGGGCGCGGCCGGTGAGCTGCCAGAAACACCAGCCAATCATCGCCACACCAGTGGCGCCGACGGGATGGCCCTTGGCGATGAGGCCACCGGAAGAGTTGATGGCGCAGCGGCCGCCAACGCGCGCCTGCCCGTGGCTCCAGAAGCGCGTCCCGGCGCCGGGCTCGGCCATGCCGATGACCTCGGTGCCGATGGCCCCCATGACGGTAAAGCAGTCGTGGATCTCGGCCACGTTGACGTCGGCCGGCGAGAGCCCGGCCATCTGATAGGCCTGCTGCATCGCCCGCCGCGCGCCGCGCGGCCGCAGCACGTCGCGGCCCGCGCGGCTCAGCCGGTCGGTGGCCTGGCCATAGCCGGCCAGCTCGACGCAGTCCTGCCGGCGCACGCCCAGCCGGGCCAGTCCCTCCTCGGTGGCCAGGATGAGCGCCGCGTAGCCGTCGGTGATCTGCGAGCAGTCATAGGTCTTCAGCGGCAGCCCCTCGACGACGTAGCGGTTGACGCCCTCGATCCGCAGCGCCTGCTCAAGCGTCAGCGCCACGCCCTGCATCTGCGCGTAGGGATTGTGCTGCGCGCAGGCGTATTCCTCGACGGCGATCCGCGCCAGGTCCTCTTCCGTCACGCCGTATTCGGCCATATATTGCTGCATGATTTCCGCAAAAATGTGCGGGAATACGAACGTTTTTCCGGGCCTTTCATCAGGATGGGAATAATAACCAAGCGCCTTCCCCACCAGTTTTCCGTCGGCCTTTCCATCCGGCCCGCGCATTTTCTCGTATCCGATGGCGATGCCCGTTTCCCCAAAGCCGAGCTGGAGCTTCCAGGCCACGCTCAGGACGGCCTGGCCGCCGGAGGCGCAGGCGTTTTCGACGCTCTCGATCATCTTTCCCTCGAGGCCGCCGACCTCGGCCGCCAGCCCGGCGAGAAGCCCCTGCTCGTTCAGGCTCTGGTTGCAGGCCGCTCCGACGCTGGCCACGTCCAGCACGGCCGGCTCGGCCCGGATTTCACGGCAGGCGCCCTCAACGGCGGCGCGGAGAATTTCGGGCACGGTCATGCCCATCAGTTTTCCGAATTTTGACTGATGATATGCGGCAATATAGATCTTTTTCATCGTCTTCAGGTCCTCAGGTGCCGGTCACGATGCCGCCGTCGACGGAAAGCACCGCGCCGGTGATGAAGCTTGCGGCGTCAGAGGCGAGCCAGACGTAAGCTTCGGCGATCTCCTCGGGCCGGCCCAGGCGGCCGAGCGGCGTGCGGCGCTTCATCTCATCGAGGACTTTCTCCGGCATGTCCTTCAGGATGGACGTCTCCACCAGGCCCGGGGCTACGGCATTCACGCGGATCCGGTAACGGCCGAGCTCGCGGGCCCACACCTTCGTCATTCCGATCACGCCGGCCTTGGACGCAATGTAATTCGTCTGGCCGAAATTGCCGTAGAGGGCGACAACCGAAGAGGCGTTCAGGATCACGCCGCCCCCGCCGCGGATCATGTACGGGACGACGGCGCGCGTGCAGTGGAAGACGCCTTTCAGGTTGACGTCGATCACGCGGCTGAAATCCTCGTCCGACATCCTGCCGGCCACGGCCCCGTCGCGCCACTTCACCAGTTGCCCGTCGCGCAGGATACCGGCGTTGTTGATGAGCACGTCGATGCGGCCGAACTTCTCCGCCACGGCGCGGGCCGCCGCCTCCACGTCTGCCGGATCCGCGACATCCACCTGAAGAGCGAACCAGTCCGGAGGGCAGTGTTCACAGGGTTGAACGTCCCATGCCGCCACGCGGCAGCCCTCCAGGGAAAATCGCATCGCCGTTGCATGGCCGATGCCCGCGGCTGCGCCGGTCACAATGATTACTTTCCCGTTCAGCCCTGTCTCAATCACCGCCGCAGCCCTCCTCTCCGAATTCTAGGTCATCAAGGGCGGCCGAAGGAGGAAAATCCGGGACAAAGCATCTGGGGGCGGCGCTTCCGCGCCGCCCCCGCCAACAGGAGGCCATTCTCCGGCAGCTACTCCAGCCCGTGGCGCGTGCCGCAGATGTTGACGTCGATGCCCATTTCGCGAAGCATGGCGGCCTTGACGGCAAGCGCGCGGTTGGCCGCGGCCGCATCGGGCGCGTAGGCCACCTGAATGTGGTTTGCCTTGTGGCGCGCCATCATCTGGTCGCGCGTGACTCCGTAGAGCACGGCGTGCATGATGGGCCACTGCGGCGTGGTCATCTGCCAGCGGCGTTCGGTCTCCTCGCGGGGCAGCTCGACCACCTTCGCACGGCCCAGATCGGCGCGCAGGACGCCGGCATCGACAAAGATGCGACTCCAGACGATTTCGCCGGGCTTGGAGATGCCCTTCAGCGTGCCGCCGCCGAGGCGGAAATACATGGGCGGCTGGCGCTCGCTCACCGCGCCGGCGTAGCCGCCGATGAAGTGCTGCGGCGGCGCGGCGCCGCTGATCTCGAACACCCACACGTATTCGCCGTCGTACGGCTCGCCGTAGCGCACGTCGTGGAGCGTGGTCTCCGGATCGTAGCCGAGCGCGGTCCAGATGCGGTTGGTGACGAGCGCGTCGAGCCCGGCGCACTCGTCCACCTCGTTGAAGTGCGGCAGCGCCCTGCCCTCGTAAAGGATGCGCCCGTTGCCGCGGGCCTTCACCGGCGGGCGGTCGACGTTGTTCAACAGCCCCTCGGCGAGGTCGGAAGCCGGCGCAAGGTCCTTGAGTCCCTGCTGGTACTGGATGCCGATGGTGTCGCAGCCGAAGTCGTCGGCGATGCGCAGGGCGGCGATGTACATCCGGCACTGATCGAGGATCTGCGCCTCGGTCAGGTCGGTTTCGGGGTTGGGTCCGGTGAGGAACCGCATGCCCTTCGCATCCAGCCAGCGCCGCACCTCAAGCGCCTCGTCCTCGCTGACGGTGAGCATCTCGGCATAGAGCGCCGACTGGGACAGCCGCTCCTTGAACACGCCGGTGCGGTGCAGCAGCTCGTCGGGGACGATGGCGTTGTACATCCCCATGCAGCCCTCGTCGAAGACGCCCATGATGGCCTTGTTGCGGTAGAGCTCGCGCGCCATCCGGGCGCCCATCTCCTCGCAGTCGGGCGGCAGGCGGAAGGCGGCCAGCGGACGGACGTGGCGCGTGTCGTGGACGATCCTTTCACCTTCCAGCCAGCGCTTCAGATTGGACAGGAAGAATTCGTCGCTGAAATTCTCGCTCCAGAGCGTCGAATACGGGATGCCCGCCTTGGTCATGCACCCGTTCAGGTTCAGCATGCCCACCAGACCCGGCCACTGCCCGCTCCAGTTGGCGATGGTCAGGATTGGTCCCTGATGGGTGTACAGACCGTGCAGGATGTGATGGGAATACTGCCAGACGGCCTCGACGACGATCAGCGGGGCCGTGGGCGGGATGCGGCGGAACACCTCCATGCCGTACTTCTGGCTGTCGATGAAGCCGTGCTTTTTGTTCTCGTCATACGGATGGCCGCGTTCAATGGCATGGCCGAGGCTGCGGACCGCCTCCATGACCTTCTGCTCCACTTCCTGCTGGGCGGGCCAGCAGACCTGGTTGGCCGAGAGGCGCAGGTCTCCGTTTGCGATCAGAATTGCCGTTTCTGCCATGCTCCCATTCAACCACAGGAGTCCTAAAATGGCTGTGCGCGCTCAGAGGCGGGCGCGGTTGTGGAGCAGGCGGGCGCAGTCGGCGCAAAAGGCGGCCTGGCGGACGTCGATGCGCTCCACCGTGTGCGCGCTGCTCATCACGCAGCGCCAGTCAGCGCAGTGGCGCAGGCCACGGGTGTGGCCGAGCTCGTGAAGCAGCTCTTTCATCAGCCGCTCGAGCAGCAGCTCCGGATTCGGCGGCAGGCCGTAAAACTCCTCGCGGAGGCGGTGCACGCTGATGACGGCGGCCGGACCGGGCGCCTGGGCCTCGCCGAAGACGAACGTGAATACGGGCACGAACAGGTCCAGCGTGGTGACGCCAACGATGACCGCTCCGGGCGGAACCGGGCGCGCGGCCAGCCGCGCGAGCACCGGCGTCGACCACACCTGCCGACGCAGCTCATCAAAGCCGAACGTGACGTCCAATGGCGCGGGATCAACGTGGCAGGACGCGCCCAGCAACTGCGCCGCCCGGGCGGCGAGGCGGTCCAGCAGCTCGAGCGGAGGAATCCCGTTGGCGTTGGCAAGCCCCAGCGGGACGAGATGGATCCGCTCGACCACGGCGACTCTCAACGGCCCGCCGGTTCGCGCAGGCCGTACTTGCGGATTTTGTTGTAGAGCGTGGTGCGGTCGATGTCGAGGATCCGCGCCGCCTTCGACAGGTTCCAGTTGGTTTCGGCAAGGATCCGTTCAATGTGGGCGCGCTCGACGTCCTCGAGCCGCTGCCCGGTGGCGATGAGAGGCCCGGAGGGATGCAACTGGAAGGGAAAGTCTTCGGGCTTGAGGTCGCCCTCGCGACGCATCAGCAGGGCGCGTTCGATCGAGTTCTCCAGCTCTCGGACGTTGCCCGGCCAGTCATAGCGCATCAAGAGCTCGAGCGTCTCCGGCGCCAGCCGCTGCACCGGCCGGTTCATCTGGCGGGCGAATTTCTCCAGGAAATGATTCGCCAGCAGGGGGATGTCCTCGCGCCGGTCGCGCAGCGGCGGCAGGTTGATGGTGAAGACGTTGAGCCGGTAATAAAGATCCGGGCGGAAGAGGCGTTCTTCCACCAGCCTTTCCAGGCTCTTGTTGGTGGCGGCGATGGCGCGGAAGTCCACCTTGATGGGCATGGTGTCGCCAACGCGGACGATCTCTTTTTCCTGGAGCACGCGCAGCAGCTCGGTCTGCACCTTGAGGCTGATGTCGCTGATCTCGTCGAGAAAGACGGTGCCGCCATCGGCCACTTCGAATTTGCCCTTTCTGCGCGCCTGCGCGCCGGTGAAGGCGCCGCGCTCGTGGCCGAAGAGCTCGCTTTCAAGCAGCGACTCCGTGAGCGCCCCGCAATGGATGACCACCATCGGGTTGTAGCGCCGCGGACTGAGCGCATGAATGGCGCGCGCCACCACCTCCTTGCCGGTGCCGCTTTCGCCGGTGATGAGCACGGTGGCATCGGTGGGCGCCACGGTTTCGACCAGTTCGATGACCCGCTTCATCGCCGGGCTCTGGCCGATGAGCTTCGTCTCCGGGAAGATGTGCTCAAGGTTCTCCCGCAGCCGCGACACCTCCTTTTCGGCGCGCTTGTGCGAGATGGCCCTGTTGACCAGGTGGACGAGCTCGTCGGGGTCGAAGGGTTTGGTGATGTAGTCGTAGGCGCCGTTCTTCAACGCTTTCACCGCGGTCTCCACGCTGGCAAAGCCGGTCATGATGATGACCGGCATCGACGGATCGATCTCGCGGAGTTTGGCCTGAAGCTCGATGCCATCGACGCCCGGCATTTTGATGTCCACAAGGGCGAGATCGAAGCGGCGGGTGGCGAGCATCTCGAGAGCGGCGGCCGCGCCAGGCGCGATCGACACCTCGAATCCCTCGCTCTCGAACCACTTGCCGAGCGAGTCGCGGACCACAATGTCGTCATCGACGATGAGAATGCTCGGGGCTGCCATCACGCTTCTCCCTTCATGACGGTTTCCTCTTCGCCCTTGAGCTCCCGCGGCTCGAAGGGCAGGAAGATGATGAACTCGGCGCCGCGGCCTGGCTCGGAGTTCAGGGTGATGGTGCCGCCGTGGCGCTCGACGATGCCTTTGGCCACGGCAAGGCCGAGGCCGGTGCGGTGCGGGTCGTCCTTGGTTGAAAAGAAGGGCTCGAAGATCTGCAACTGGAGCTCCTTCGGGATGCCGGGGCCGTTGTCGCGGACAATGAACTCCACGCCGTCGGCCCGGCGGCGCGTTTCCACCACCACCTCGCCGCCGCGGCCGAGCGCCTCCTGCGCGTTGGCCAACAGAACGATGAGCACCTGCTGGATCTGGCCGGGATCGCAGTCGATTTCCGGCAGGTCCGGATCGAGCTTCGCACGCAGCGCGATCTGGCTGAGTTCGTACTGGTGCGCCACCAGCTTCACGGCGCGCTCCACCACCTGATTTAGCTGGACGCGGAGGCGCTGCGGCGTCGACTGGCGCGCAAAGGCGAGCAGGTTCTTCATCAGGTCACCGCAGCGGCGGCTCTCGCGTTCGATGATGCGCAGATTGTCGATCATGCGCTGCCGGGTCGCTTCGTCGAGGTCCGGTTTCTGGATGTCCTTGAGCACCAGCCGCGCGTAGGTGAGCATTCCAAACAGCGGATTGTTCACCTCGTGGGCGACGGTCGCGGCCAGCCGCCCCAGCGACGCCATTTTTTCGGTGTGGATCAAGCTCTTCTGCGCCGCTTCAAGCTCGGCCGTTTTCTGCCGGACCCGCTCCTCGAGCGTCTCGGCCCACGTCTTCAGCTCTTGGTGCGTGCGCTCGAGGTCTTCAGCCATCTGATTGAAGGACTCGGCCAGCACCCCAAGCTCGTCGCGGGAGCGCACCTGAATGCGGCAGCTCAGGTCGCCCTGGGCCAGCCGCATGGTTCCGGCGACGAGGTCATGCACCGGGCGGTGCACGAAGAACCACACGAAGCAGATGGCCATCAGACAGCCGATGACGGCCGTACCGATCGTAAAGGCCAGCATCTGCGTGCGGTGCTCGGCGAGCTGCTGGTCGACGGCGTCCAGCGAAAGATGAGCGTCAATGACGCCGAGGATGCGGCGCGAGGGCGGATGCGCGTGGCAGGCGGCGGTACTGCAATCGGGATGGTTTTCAATGGGCAGGATCACCGCCAGCACCCGGTGGCCGTCGTCGCCGCGGAAGATGCGCGTCCGGTCCTTGCGTTGCAGGCGCGCGAGCGGCTGCGCCTGCGCGTGGCAGGCGTAGCAGGCCTCGGCCTGTTTGTCGACCATCGTGCCGATCTCGGCCGCGTCGGTCGAGTAGCGCACCATGCCGACCTCGTTGATGATCCGCAGCCGCCGGATGCCGGGCTCGCGGCCGATGTCGCGGATCATCGTGTACAGCATCTGCTGGTCATTGCGCAGCATCGCCTGCCAGGCGGAGAAGTGGATCACGTCGGCCACCCGCTGCGCCGAAAGCGACACCAGCGACTCGAGGTGGCGCTGCTCGAGCCGCTGGTGCGCGTATCCGAACAGGAAGAAACAGATGACGACACCCAGCGTGAGCCAGGCGGCGAGCTTCGCCGCCAGGCCGAATCGTGGCAGGCGGACGGTGCTGAGCGTCAAGGTTCTCTCAGTCTCCCGACGCGCGGGCCGCTTCGAGCGTCGGGATGCGGCCCGGCCCTGCCGGAGTGGTTTCCTCCTCTTCGTGCTCTTCCTCAAACACGGGCAGGTAATGGGCTGCCAGGCGGAAAATGGCAAAGCCCGCGGCGATGATCGCCAGCGTCACTGCAATTTCGCTCCACTTGGGGAAATAGTGCACGCCCGAGCTTCGCTCCAGCCCGGTGACGCTGACGTTCATCCGGTTGGTGACGAATCCCAGCAGCCACATCACCACGCCCAGATAGACGGCCAGCGGATGCCGGCGTGTCTTCTCTCGGAAGAACATGAGCATGGGCACAGCCATCAGCACGATCTCAAGGCCGAACATCCAGCGCTCGAGGCCCGGCTGGTTCAGCGTCGAAAGCGCGCCGCGGTGGCTGAGGTCGAGAAAGCGCAGCGTCAGGTAGACGGCGGTGATGACCGCAAGAACGCGCGTCATGCGGCACACCAGCCCGTACTCGAGCTGCCGCCCGAACGCCTTCGAGCTGTGCCAGGACTCGAAAATCGTCATCGCCAGCCCGGTGGCGACCGCCGAGATGAAGAACAGCACCGGCAGCAGGGGCGTCCACCACAGCGGATGGAGCCTGTTCGGCATGATCAGGAAGAGGCTGCCCAGGGAGCTCTGATGCAGCGTGGACAGAATGACGCCGGCGATGATGATGGGCAGCGTCGCCGCCTTCATTACCTTCAGCGCCGTGTGCCACTTCAGCTTCTCGAGCACCACCGGGAGAAACTCGAGGAACAGCACCGTCGTGTAGAGCGTGACGCACCAGCCCACCTCGAACATCACCGAACGCGGGTTCCACAGGATGAGCGGATGCCAGATGCGGTAGGGGTGGCCGAGGTCGAACAGCAGCGCCACCACCACCAGCAGGTATCCCAGAAAAGCCGTGAGAATGGCTGGACGCACCACCGGCCGATAGGACTTGATGTTGAAGATGTGCACCGTCGCTGCCAGCGTGAAACCGCCGGCCGCCAGACCGACGCCGCACAGCACGTCGAAGCCGATCCAGATGCCCCAGGGGAAGCGGTCGCTGAGGTTGGTGGCCGCGCCCAGCCCACCCCAGAAGCGAAGGTATGTGGCCCAGGCGCCGGCGGCCATGATGACCACAAACAGAGCACGCCAGAAGTATTTTCTGATCCCTTCCATCATGACCGGCCCTCCTTCCTCGCCACCTCTTCCTTGCGGTGCGTCAGCCAGTGGATGCCGCCGAGCAGCACCGTGCCCATCACCACGACGTCGGGAACGTGCTTCAGCGCCGCCCAGGTGTATTGCGGCAGGGCCACCTTTTCGATGTTCACTGGATAGCCGATCTGATCGAAGGGGACTGCGGAGAGAATCAGCACGGAGGTGCCGCCGGCCTCCTCGATGCCATAGATGCGCGGGTAATACTCATCCGGCTTCTCCGCCAGGCGCTTCTTCGCCTCGGCGATGAGCTCGTCGCGGTCGCCAAACAGCGTCGCGCCGGTCGGACAGGCCTCCGCGCAGCGCGTCGGCTCATTGTTAGGAACGCGGTCGGCGCACCCGTCGCACTTGCGCACATACGGCAGGCGGGAGTGCCACTCGTAGGTCGGAACGCCGAAGACACAGGACACCATGCAGTAGCGGCATCCCATGCAGCGTTCGGGATGATAAATGACCGGCCCGGCGGCGGTCTTCTCAAGCGCCGCCACCGGGCAAACCGAAGCACATGCCGGATCCAGGCAGTGCATGCACAGCTTTCTCGAAAAGCGCTCTCCGTGGGTCCGGATTGCGGTCAGCTTGTGGGCCGAGGTCTGCTCTTCCTGCGCGATCTTTTCGTCATAAGGAAGGTGTTTGCCTTCCGAACAGGCCCGCTCGCATTCCCGGCAGCCGATGCAGAGGGTGCTGTCGTATAAGAGTCCTCTCGCCATGTGGCCTGGTCGCCTCCAGTTTCATTCTATATCCGACTTTCAGGTCTTGTGTTCTGATTTTCAACAATGGAGGCGAATTAACTGAGCAGCAGGGCCCGGGCCGCTTCCTTCCACCGCTCCACCGGCAGCGCGGCCGTTGCATCCTTCGACGCGCGCCCGCCGTCAGCGGCCGTCGCGCCGGCCGGCTGGGGCTGGAACCTGTAGAAGGTCTCGGCGGACTCGCGGATCCAGGCCGGGATCAGCGAGCTGGGCAGCAGATTCCGGGTCGGAGACTCCTCATCGGGCGAGAACACCGTCATCAGCCAGCCGCGGCCATAGGGGTCCTCCAGCAGCAGGCGCGGATTCTCGGCGATCTCGCGGTTCACTTCCACAACCTCGCCCTCGACCGGCGAGACCATCTCAATCTTCTCATCACCGCGGTAGAAGGCGAAAACCTTCTGACCCTGACGCACCCACTGGCCGGGCTTGGGCAGCTCGATGCGGTCAACCGGGCCAGCCAGCACCGCCGCCAGCTCGTCGGCGCCAACACGGTGAACGTTCTTGCGCTCTTTCTGCACCCAGGTGTGGCCCGGATGATATTTCAGGTTCATCGGAACGTGGAACCCGCTGAGCACCTCCTGCCCCAGGGCTGGAATTTCGACCTCCTGAGCCACGGGGGCCACCACGGGAACCTTCTGGCGGCTCAGCAGCAGATCAATGGCGATGAACACCGCGAAGGTAACGATAACGAGTAGGACGACCATCATGATTCTCCTTTTCCTAGAAATTCCTTGCCGGCCTGCCTCTTTGATGGCCGGCCCGCACCCATACGAGAGCACGCCGCGTGCCAAAGCGCGCCCTGCGGTTAACTGATTGATTGCCAAAGGAATCTCTTTCAGGCTGGCCCATCGCGATGTTGAGACTTTCAACACCTGATTTCGGATGTTAACGTCGGATACATGCATAACATGCCGTGAGTCAGAGACTTGCGTCTGGTGTAGAAACCCGCAACACGGCCTGTTGGGATCTTCCACGGATCCAGAGTCGGCACTCTGAAGCAGAGATTTTCGACGCCATGTGGCCAGGAACATGGAGACACTCGGAACCTTCAGCCTGAGGCAGTGCGCCTGGTTGTAACAGGACTTGCGGCGGAGGCATCCTTCGAATAGCGCAATGAACATTCAGTCGCTTCTGGCCCTGTTTGCCGCCGTTTCCTGTGTCGCGCAGCAACCGCCCAGGCAGCCGCCGGCGCAGCCCGAAGAACCGGTCATTCGGGTGGAGGTCAACCTGGTGAACCTCTTCTTCAGCGTTCGGGACCGCAAGGGCAGCTATGTCTCCAGCCTGGGAAAGGAAGATTTCATCGTCTACGAGGACGGCAAGCCGCAAGGGATCCGGTATTTTTCCCGCGAAACAAACCAGCCACTCACATTGGGTCTGTTGGTGGACGTCAGCCGCAGTCAGGAGGCGCTGATCGAGGTGGAACGGCGGGCTTCGGCCCGATTCTTTGAACGTGTCCTGAAAGAGAAGGACATGGCTTTTCTGATCAGCTTCGGTGTGGATGCCGAGCTGTTGCAGGACCACACGGGCTCGCCAGTGCTGCTGGCGAAGGCGCTGGAGCGTTTGCGGCTCAACGCGGGTGTCAGGGGAATGTCCCCGACGGGATCGCCCGTGCCGCTGCCGGGCGGACCGCGAGGGACGATTCTGTATGACGCGGTGTGGCTGGCGGCGAGGGAGAAGCTGCGCGGGGAGGTGGGCCGAAAGGCGCTGGTCGTGATCACCGATGGCGTGGACGTCGGCAGCCGGGTGAAGCTGGAGGAGGCGATCGAGGAGGCGCAGCGGGCCGACGCGATTGTCTATGTAATCCTGTTCGAGGACCCGCGCTATACGTCGTGGCAGTACGGCGGCGTCTCCGGAGAAGGCGCGATGCGGCGGATGGCGGAAGAGACCGGCGGGCGCGTGTTTCGGGTGAGCCGGCGCGAGTCGCTTGACGATATCTACGACACGATTCAGGCCGAGCTGCGCAGCCAGTACTCGATCGCGTACGCACCCACCAACCAGGCCCGCGACGGCAGTTTCCGCCGCATTGAGGTCAGGACGAAACACCGCGACTATCGCGTCCAGGTCCGCAAAGGCTACTACGCGCCCAAAGACTGAAGGGGACGGGAAGGACTGCCTGCCGCCCACCCGTGGGCCTGACTGCGCCGACGCGGCCGCGCGTGGTGCTCCAGAAAAGCAGGGCCGTCTGAGCCGCAACTGGAGCGAGCCCGTCAGGGCGAGCGGAAGGAGCCGTTCTGCGTTCTGGCGCGGCGTGAACCGTGACGCTCGTCATCGCGTCCGGAGGCGGCTTCACTCGCGGCTGAGACAGCGTGCCCGAGATGCGGAGAATCTCCGGAAAGCGCGAGAGGAGGACGGTAGGACTCAACGCTTGCACCTCGATTTCCGGCAGCCGGCAAGCCCGAGTATGATATAAGAGTTTCGACTCTTGAAAGGCAAAGGAGAAAAGCGCTTGAACAGACTCGCCTGGCTCCAGGGAATTCTGGCCGTGTTGGCGCTGTTGGCCTTCGCCGCCCCGGGCTGCGCCGTCGCGGAGACCCGCGACGGCGTCTTCATCCACATCAGCCACGGCCCGGAGGATCCTCACCGGCTGCTGATGGCGCTCAACATGGCCCACATGATGGCGGCCGATCATCCGGTGCTCGTCTATTTTGACATCAAAGGCGTCGAGGCGGTTCTCAAGGACTCGCCTGACGTTCGCTTTGCCCATTTCCCTTCGCTGAAGACGCAGCTCGCCGAGCTGCTCAAAAGGGGCGTGACGATCATGGCCTGTCCCGGATGTCTGAAGGCGGCCGGCAAATCGCCCGCCGACCTCGCCCCCGGCATTCAGGTGGCCGACAAGACGAAGTTCTTTTCCTTTACCTCCGGCCGCATTCTCAGCCTGGACTACTAAGCCGAGACCGTCCCGTGCGGGCGGCCTGCGGCTTGGGCATGTGTTCAGAAGGTCAGGCGAAGGGCAAGCTGCAAGATGCGCGGGTCGCCAGCCGACGTGTCGAACAGATAGGCCGCGTTGGGGCGAAATTCGAAATTTGTCACGTTGACGTTATATCGAACCGCGTTTTTGCCGGTAATGTTGGCCCGGTTGGTGAGATTGAACGCCTCTCCCAGTAGCTTCAGGCGCGCGCGTGACTCCCGCCACAGCGGGATGTCCTTGGCCAGCCGGAGGTCGAGGGTCGCAAACGACGGCAGCCGCAGCGAATTTCGCGCGGCAAACGGGACGCGCTCGTTGGCGATGTTGCCATCGTTGTTCAGATCCTGGCCGATGCGAGGGGAAAACACCCGGCCCGATTGGGCCTGGATGATGGTCGATAACTGCCACTGCCCCAACACCGTGCGAATCAGGGGATGTTGCACCCGGTTGGCGTACCCGATGTCCCAGACGCCGGACAGGACCCAGCGGTGCCGGATGTCGGCATCGCCAAGGCCACGGTCGAGCGCGATGTTCAGCGGATCCCACACGATTTTGGCGTCGTCGCCGAAGTTGCCGGGCAGCACGGCGGTGCCCTCGGGCGCCGTGTCGATCACCTTGGAAAACGTGTACGAAGTCTGCAACGTGAGGTCCCGGGCCGCGCGGCGGCTGGCCTGGATGAACAGGCCGTTGTAATCGGATTCGCCGGTGTCCTCCACGCGCGTGATCCGTTGATAGCCCGGAATCGGTCTCGGCGCTGTGCGCCGGAAGAAAGGAAAGGGCGCACTCGCATTGCATGGCGCTGACGCGACGCTTGTGGTGCACAGAAGTCCGGTCAGTGGCTGCATCGGCGCCAGGTTGATGTCGCGCGAGCGGTTCAGATGGCGGCCGAACACGCCCAGATATCCCGCGGTCACCAGCAGGCCGGCCGCCCGTCCTTCAATATTCAGGCTGGCCTGCTGGCTCTGCGGTTGCTGGAAGTCCGGGGCAAAGTGGAAGATGTTTACCGGCGTTCTGCCGCTTGCCGGAATCGCATTCAGAATATTGGGATAGCTCACCGGGATTGCCGCGCCGGAAAACAGATAATTCTGGACCTGCACCCCGTTGTTGGTGTGTACCGTGCCGGTCAGAATGGCCGGCGTGCGGCCGTAGAAAAGCCCCCAGCCGCCGCGTACCACCAGCCGGTCCGAGTCAAACACACGCCAGGCCACACCGAACCGCGGACCCCAATTGTTCTTGTCGAGGTCGAGCCGATTGGTGCGGATGCCATTCTGCCCGAGAACCGGGTCGGGGTTCAAAAACGGCGGCGGATCAGCGTCCAACAGGTCGTAGCGGAGACCGTAGTTGAGCGTCAGGCGATTGTTCACCCGCCACTGGTCCTGAACAAAAAAAGCATATTCATTCAGGTTTGGGTTGGAAAATGGCCCTCTTGTTTCCGGTCCCGGCAGCGCCTGCTGGAACGTTGCCGGCCTCTTTTGTGCATAATCCAGCAGGGAACTGAAGAGATATACTCCCGAAAACTGGCCTGGGAAAAAATTCTCGATCCGCTCGAAATTCAGGTCTCCCCCGAATTTCACGGTGTGACGCCCGAAAGTCCAGGTGAACGTGGACACCGTCTGGTTCCTCTTCGTGTTCGTGTAGCGCGGGCTGAAGTTGTTGCGCCCGAACACAATCACCGTCTGCCCGCCCTGTTGCACCGTGGTCTCCGGAGACGAAGAGTTCGCTGTGCCTGGCTCATCGTCGCGGGTGTAGTTGTACCTCACCTCCCAGAGCCGGCTCGCGCCCACCGTGCGCGTGTACGCCGCCACCAGGCTGTCGGTGTTGACCTTGCTGTCGCCGGTGGCTTCCGACGCCCGCTGTGCTCCGGCGTTCTCGAAATTCCGCCCCGTAAACCGGTTCGCGTTCCATCGCAGGTTCAGGGTCTGACCGCCGGGGAGCAGAAAGTCTCCTTTCAGCAGGTAGACGTCATTGTCAAGCCCCCGCGAGTAGTCCTTGTAGTATTTCGTGGTCAGTTCGTTGTAGGCTGCCTGGGCCTCCGCCGGCAGCGTCCCCAGCGCCGCCACCACGCCGGGGGGCGGGACCAGAACCACCGGTTCGGAGTTGCGCTGCCCGTCGTAGTTGAAGAAGAAAAACGCCCTGTTTTTGACGATCGGCCCGCCGAGGTTCCCCCCGAATTGCCGGAACTTGTATGGCGCCCTGGGCCGGTTGTTCGCCTTGTTGATGGCGTTGTTGGCGTTCAGGTTCGTGTCGCGGTAGAAAAAGAAGCCAGTACCGTGGAGCTCGTTGGTCCCTGACTTTGTCACGACGTTCACCACCCCGCCGGCGGCCCTTCCGATCTCCGGCGCGAACGAGTTCGTGTTTACCTGGAATTCCTGGACGGCATCCATGCTCACTGCGTAAGGGTTGCGAACGCCCTGCCTTCCCGTCGACTGGCCGAAAAAGAGGTTGTTCGAGTCCGCACCGTCGATGAGAAAGCTGTTCACGGTGCCCCGTTGCCCGCCGAATGACAGATCGCCGCCGCGCGGGTCCCGCACCACACCAGGCGTCAACGTGGTGAAGTCGAGGAAATTCCTCCCGTTGATGGGCAGGTCCCGCACAAGTTTCTCTTCCACTACGGTGGACGTCTGCGACCGGCTCGTTTCCACCGCGCCCGTCTCTCCGGTCACCGTGATCGATTCGCTCACCGATCCGATCTCCAGCCGCGCATCCAGCGGTGTGACTGACCCGACGTTGACGACCACGCTGCCGCGCCGCAGCAGCTTGAATCCCTGTTTCTCCACCGTCACTTCATAGACGCCCGCCGGGAGGCGCACAAGCGTAAAAATGCCGTCCTCCGTGGTTTGGGTCATCCTTTGAAGTCCCGTCGCTGCGGCCGTCGCCCTCACCCGCGCACCCGCCACCGGAGCCCCGGAAGGGTCCGCCACCGACCCGGCGATCGTTCCTGCGCCAGCCTCCGACTGCGCCATCGCCATGCAGGCGGCGGCGATCAGCAAACCGAGCAACCTGAGTGGACAGTACATGGGTGGCATTATCGCACTGAAACGTGAATGCGCGGTGAAGATTGAGCGCCCCCCCTTGCAGGTCCGTCCCGTCTCTCCCTTCCAGGTGCAGATCCGGAAGAAGAGCGAATGCCCCACTCTCCGCGCGCTTCCGAATGCGGGACCGAATCCGCACAGACGCCCGAAAGCGTTGGGGATGAACGCCCGGATTGACGCCGCCAGAGCCGAGAAGGGCTCTCCCGGCGGACCTGTTCAGGGCCCGTCTCGCAGGTCAGCCGCGCCGCTTCCGGGCGGCGCGGCCCCTGGATGGGCCCGCGGGGCGCGTGGCCTCGGGCTCGACCACGGAGAAGTACAGGCGGCGCTCGACGCCGTCCACCCTGTCGAGGCGGACGCGGATCTGATCGCCGATCCTGTATTCGCGGCGGCTGCGTTCGGCGACGATTTTGCGCGTGTTCTCCTGATACGTCCAGCGCCCGCCAGGAAGCACGTCGATCGGAACAAGGCCCTCCACAAAAAGGTCATGCAGCTCGACGAAGAATCCGTATTTCGTCGTGGAAATGATGAGCGCGTCGAATTCGTCGCCGATTCGCTCGGTCATGAACTTCACCTTCTTCCACTCGAGCAGCTCGCGTTCGGCTTCGGCGGCGCGGCGCTCGGTCTCCGAGCACTGCTCGGCGATCTCGTGCAGGTCGCCGACGTCCGGCTCGCGGCGGTCCAGCCAGGCGCCCAGCAGGCGGTGGACGACGAGATCCGGGTACCGGCGGATGGGCGAGGTAAAGTGAGTATACGATTTCGCCGCCAGCGCGAAATGGCCGATATTTTTTTCCGAATATCGCGCCTGCTTGAGCGAGCGGAGCATGAGATAATTCAGAATCCGTTCCTCTGGCTTGCCCTCCAGCTTTTCGACCAGTTTCTGGTACATCCGGGAGGTGATTTTCACGCTTTCTTCCAGACGGACGATGTCGCGGCGAAGTTTGCGTCCGTCGCTGGTGCGCGTCACCACCGGGTAACGCCGCGCCGGAAACGCCGGAACGCCCAGAGAGTAGCCAAAGCGCGCGGCGATCTGCTCAAATTCGTAGACCTTCTGCACGTCCGGCGGCTCGTGCACCCGAAAGAGGCTTTCCGGCAGGTTCTCTTCGAGGTGGCGGCTGACGGCCTCGTTGGCCGCGAGCATGAACTCTTCGATGATCCGGTGGGCGATGTTGCGGGGCGTGCGTTCGATGCCGGTCATCATGCCTTTCTCGTCAAAGACGAGCAGCGGCTCGGGCAGGTCGAAGTCAATGGCGCCGCGTTTCATCCGCCGCCGGTAGAGGATGAGAGCGAGCTCCTTCATCAGCTCGAAGCGCCCGATGAGCGGCGCGTAGCGTTCGCGCAGGCCGGGGTCGCCTTCGAGGATCAAGTGGACGGCCGTGTACGTCATGCGCTCCACGCTGCGCATGACCCCGCGGCAGAACTCCTGGCGGACGACGTCGCCCTGCCGATCGATCTCGAGCAGCGCCGAAAGGCAGAGCCGGTCCACGTTCGGCTTGAGCGAGCAGATTTCGGTGGAGAGCTCCAGGGGAAGCATGGGGACGGCACGGTCCGGGAAATAGACGCTGGTGCCGCGCTGATAGGCCTCGACGTCGATGGGCGTGCCCGGTTTGACGTAGTGGCTGACGTCGGCGATGTGGACGTGGAGAAGAAAATTGCCGTCTGGAAGACGGTTGACCCAGACGGCGTCGTCGAAGTCGCGGGCCGTTTCGCCGTCGATGGTGACCACGTCCATGCCGCGGAAATCGCGGCGGCCGGCCAGGTCAGCCTGCGAAAGCGTGAGCGGGATCGACTGTGCCTGTTCGAGCACCTCGGCGGGAAAGCGGTGGCGCAGATGGTGCTTGCGGATCATGATTTCGACGTCGACGCCGAAATCATCGGGGCGGCCGAGAATCTCGATGACGCGTCCCACGGCCGCTTCGCCGGCCTCGTGCGGGTATTCCAGAATTTCGACATCGACGATCATGCCGTGCATTTCGCGCGGGTCGCGGACGTCCGGCGCGGCGGCGCCGATGCGGTCCACGTTGGCGCCGCGTCCCGGAATCTCAAGTCCTTCCGGAATGACGACCCACTGCTGAATGCGGGACTCGAAGGGCACGACGTAGCACTCGCGGCGGCCGACGCGAAACTCGCCGGTGATGGTGGGATGCGCGCGGTCGAGCACGCGCACGACCTCGCCCTCGGCGCGGCCGTCGGCGCCGACACGCGTGATGCGCGCAAGCACCGTGTCGCCGTGCATCGCGTGCCGGGCCGCCTCCGGCGGAATAAAGATGTCGCCTTCGACGCCCGGCGCCGGCTTCGAGGGAGTGACAAATCCATAGCCGTCGCGGTGCATGGAGAGGCGGCCGGTGGCGAATTGCTGCGTGCGGCCGGAGAGCACATACTGGCCGCCGCGAAGCTCAATGAGCGCGCCCTTTTTCACCAGCCGTTCCATCAGCCGCTCGAGTTGCCCGCGCTCGTCGCCGCGCAGCCGGAGCTCGCGGGCCAGTTGCCGGAGCGTGGCCCTGCCGTGCGGCAGGCGGGCGATGTGGTCGAGGATGTCCTGCTCTTTCATTGCGTGACCGGAGGCGCTGTCACGGCGGGCGCGGGCATCCTGTCCGCGGTGAAGCGCGGCAGCATTTCGTCCCGCGTGGCCAGATGCCAGGCCACGGCCGCGACGACGGCGCTGGCCTGCTTCAGGTCGTCGGGAACGGCCCGCTCATAGGTGTCGAGATTGGTGTGCCAGGTCTGCTGGAAATATTCGATCGGATCCTGGAAAAAGCCGATGGCGGGCAGGCCGGCGCTCGAAAAAGAAGTGGAGTCGGTGCCGCCTTCGCGCCGGCTGGAAGAAGCGGCGGCGCCGGCGACGCCGAGGTCGCGGAAAGGTTCCAGTACGGCGGCGACGACAGCGGCGGCCTCTTCGGGGCCGAACACGCTGGCGCCGCGGATGCGGCCGGTGCCGCTGTCGAGATTGAGATAGGCACAGAGCCTGGCGAATCCGGGCTTCGGGCTTTCAAACGTGCCGTAATTGGCCTGCACATGGTGCTTCGACCCAAGCAGGCCCTGCTCTTCCGCGCTCCAGAGCGCGATGCGGATGGTGCGCGCGGGCCGGAGCCCAAGCGCTGTGAGGATGCGCACGGCCTCCATCATCACCGCGACGCCGGCGGCGTTATCGGTGGCGCCGGTGGCCGCGTGCCAGGAGTCGAGATGAGCGCCGATGAGGACAACCTCTTCGGGCTTTTCCACGCCCGGGATGTCGGCCAGGACGTTCCAGGTGATGCGGCCGGGATACGTGCGGTTGACCACTTCAAATTCCATTTCCACCTTTTCGCCGTTTTCGATGAGCCGTGCGGCGCGGCCGTAGTCCTCGTTGCGGAGGTAAACGGCAGGCACGGACTGCGTCACATCATACGTGCGGTTCTGGAAGGCGCGGATCATGCCGTGCGGCATGCCGGCGTCGAGGACCTTGACGAGCGCCCTGTTGGCCACGAGCCAGGGATCGAGGGCCGCGTTCACCTGCTGCGGCGTCAGCCTGCCGGGCTCTGCCTTTGGCGCGGGCGGCCGCGGCGGGCCGATGCGCGCTTCGAGCCGCCGCTTCACCGCTTCCTCGTCCAGCCGTTTGGCAGGCGCGGTGAAGCTCACCGGAAGATCGCGCGGTTTGCCGAGCAGGACGATGCGGCCGCGCACGCGGGCGGCGTTTTCCTTCAGCCAGGCCTGAAGCTCCTCTTGGGTGGGCGACGAAGGAGGGACAAGCAGGGCAGCCTCGCCGCGGGCTGTCCCGTTTGTGGAGGGCGTCCAGGCCATCACTTCGAAGACGAGCGGGTCGCGCACGGGGCTCACGAGATGCCCGGTGGCGCGCTCGTTCGACCAGCCTTCGTGGCCGAAGTCCCACGGCTCAAGCCGCGCGTTCTGAAGCCCCCACTCGGCCAGCCGCCTCATCGCCCAGCGCGCCGCGGCCTCATAATTGGGCGACCCGGTGAGGCGCGGTCCATAGCGGTCCGTGAGCACCTGAAGGTGCTTCATGACTTCGGAACGCTGTTGGGCCTGCTGACGGATCTTTCCGATGGTGTCCAGATCGACGCGCTCCTGCGCGCACAGCAGCGCCGCAGCGGCCACACAGGCAACCAGCACTCGCATATGATGCCAGCATACAGCACGCGTTAGGATGAGGAATGCCATGGAACTGAAGACGGTCCGGCTGACGATACCCGAAAACGGCAACATCATTTTTGGCCAGTCGCATTTCATCAAGACGGTGGAAGACCTTTATGAGGCCATCGTAAACACGGCGCCGCAGATGAAGTTCGGCATCGCCTTCTGCGAGGCCTCCGGCGCGTGCCTGATCCGCGTGGAGGGAAACGACGAAGAACTGAGGCGGATCGCGGTAGAGAATGCTCAGGCCGTGGCCGCCGGCCACACGTTCATCATCTGCCTGCGGGACGGATATCCGATCAATATTCTCGGCGCCGTGCGAAGCGTGCCCGAGATGGTGCGGATCTTCTGCGCCACGGCGAACCCGGTGGAAGTGGTGATCGCTGAGACGGAACAGGGCCGCGGCGTGCTGGGCGTGATTGACGGCTTTCCGCCGAAAGGCGTTGAGGGCCCGGAAGACGTTGCGTGGCGGCACTCGCTGCTGCGGAAGATCGGCTACAAGCGCTGAGCGCACGCGGGCGGGGCCTGCGGCCCCGCCCCAGACTCAGGCGAGCGGCAGCTCGGGCTGGCGGTCGTCGGCCTCGCCTTCCCCGTCGGCTTCCTTGACCGCGCAGGCGGCGGCCACCGTGTCGCCAGGCTCAAGGGTGACGATGCGCACGCCCATGGCCGGGCGGCCCACGCGCCGGATGCTCTCCGCCTCGGTGCGCAGGATCTTGCCCTCGCGGCTGATGACGATCACGTCGGTGTCTTCCTTCACCGCGAGCACGCTCACCACCTTGCCGTTCTTGTTGGTCACCTTCATGTTGATGACCCCCTTGCCGGCGCGGGACTGAAGGCGGTACTCGCTCACCTGGGTCCGCTTGCCGTAGCCGAGCTCGCTCACCGAAAGGATGTAGTCGTCGTCGGTGACGACCTCCAGGCCGACGATCCAGTCGCCTTCGGCGAGCTTCATGCTGGTGACGCCGGCCGCCGGCCGGCCCATGGGCCGCACGTCGGTTTCAGGGAACTTGATGGCCATGCCTTCGCGCGTGGCGAGGAAGATCATTTTCGAGCCGTCGCTGAGGGCGGCACGCACCAGCTCGTCGTTCTCCTTCAGGTTGATGGCGATGATGCCCTTCGACATCGGGTTGTCAAATTCAGTCAATTCGCACTTTTTGATGACGCCGAATTTGGTCGCCATCACCACATATTTCCCGGGCTCAAATTCCGATACCGGGAGGAAAGCGCGCGGCTCTTCGTCCTCCTGAAGGTTGACGAGCCCCTTGATGTGCCTGCCGCGGCCGGCGGCCTGGGCGTCGGGAATGTTGTAAACCTTCAACCAGTAGAGCCTGCCCTTGGAGGTGAAAATCAGCAGGTAGCTGTGGGTGTTGGCGATCAGGAGGTCCTCGACGACGTCCTCCGAGCGCGTGGCCATGCCGATGCGGCCCTTGCCGCCGCGCCCCTGGCGGCGGTAGGTGTCAAGCGATGTGCGCTTGAGATAGCCGCCGCGCGTGACGGTGACGACGACGTCTTCCCGCTTGATGAGGTCTTCGAGGTTGATTTCGCCCTCGTCGTCGACGATCTCGGTGCGGCGGTCGTCCCCGTAGTCCTTCTGGACCTCCTTCAGTTCGTTGACGATCACGCGGCGAAGCGCCTTTTCCGAGCCGAGAATTTCCAGGTAGGACGCAATCTGTTTCTGGATTTCCGCCAGCTCGTCGAGGATTTTCTGGCGCTCCATGCCGGTGAGGCGTTGCAGCTGGAGCTCAATGATCGCCTGCGCCTGCTTTTCGCTGAAGTCGAACCTGGACAGCGGCTGTCCGTTCCAGCGCAGTCCGGGGGCCCATTTCGCAAGCACCTGCTCGAGCGCCGGATTGTCCGGGAATTGCGTCTGGCCCATCAGGGCTTCGCGGGCCTCGCGGGGGGTGCGGGAGGCGCGGACGGTTTCGATGACGGCGTCGAGGTTTTCAAGCGCCTTCTGGAAGCCGAGCAGGATGTGTTCGCGCTCGCGGGCCTTGCGGAGGAGGAACTCGGTGCGGCGGCGGACGACTTCCACGCGATGGTCGATGAAGCGCTTCAGCGCGTCGACGATGCCCATTTCGCGCGGCTGCCCGTTGACAATGGCCAGCATGATGACGCCGAAATTGACCTGCATCTGGGTGTGCTTGTAGAGGTTATTCAGCACGATTTCGGCGTTTTCGCCGCGCTTGAGCTCGAGCACGACGCGCAGGCCCTCGCGGTCGCTCTCGTCGCGGACGTCGGCGATGCCCTCGATCTTGCGGTCGTTGACGAGCTGGGCGATCTGCTCGACGAGCCGGGCCTTGTTCACCTGGTACGGCAGCTCGGTGATGACAATCGCTTCCCTGTCCTTGCCGATCTTCTCGCGGGAAGCCCGGGCGCGGACCTTCAAAGTGCCGCGGCCTTTTGAGTAGTAATCGATGATGCCCTGCCGTCCGAGGATGATGCCGCCGGTGGGGAAATCGGGGCCGGGCGCGAGCTCAAGAATTTTCTGCACCGGCGTCGCGGGGTCATTGACAAGCGCGATGGCCGCGTCGATCATCTCCCGGAGGTTGTGCGGCGGGATGCGGGTGGCCATGCCGACGGCAATGCCTTCGCTGCCGTTGACGAGCAGGTTGGGGAAGCGCGCCGGCAGGACCTCGGGCTCCACCTCGCTGTCGTCGTAGTTGGGGCGGAAATCGACCGTCTCCTTGTCGATGTCCTCGAGCAGCATCGAGGAGATCCGGGAAAGCCGCGCTTCCGTGTACCGCATGGCGGCGGGCGGATCGGCGTCAATGGAGCCGAAGTTGCCCTGGCCGTCGATGAGCGGATAGCGCATCGAGAAGGGTTGCGCCATGCGGACGAGGGCATCGTAGACGGCGCTGTCGCCGTGGGGATGGTATTTGCCGAGGACCTCGCCGACGATCTTGGCGCACTTGCGGGTGGGGCGGTTGTGGGTGAGCCCCATTTCGCTCATCCCGTACAGGATGCGGCGGTGAACCGGCTTGAGCCCGTCGCGCACGTCCGGCAGCGCCCGGCCGATGATCACCGACATCGAATAGTCGAGATACGACCGGCGCATCTCGTCTTCGATGTTGACCGGGACGATGTTTTTGCGGTCACCGTGCGGAAACAGTTCGCCGCCGCCCGGCTGGGGCGGCTGATTCTCAGGAGGCTGCGGTGTGGACATGATCTCCCTTCATTTTAGCAAAATGCCTGAATTTACGGGGCTTTTGCTATAATTCGAGACAGGGCAATGCTTTCCGTCGTCATCCCGATCCACAACGAGGAGCAGGCCATCCTGCCGCTGTATGACCGTCTGACGGCCGTGCTGGAGCGGCTGGGACGGCCCTACGAGATCATCTTCGTCGATGATGCCTCCACGGATCGCAGCTTCGAGCTGCTGGCCAACCTGGTGGAGACGGACCCGCGGCTGCGCGTCGTGCGTCTGCGGCGCAACTTCGGGCAGACGGCGGCGCTGTCGGCGGGATTCGACGAGGCGCGTGGGGACGTGGTCGTCTCCATGGACGGCGACCTTCAGCACGCGCCCGAGGATCTGCCGGCGCTTGTGGAGAAGCTGGACGAGGGCTACGACATCGTCAGCGGCTGGCGCAAGCAGCGCAACGATCATCTGCTGCTGCGCAAGATCCCGTCGCGCATCGCCAACTGGCTGATGGCGAAGGTGAGCGGCGTCCCGCTTCACGATTTCGGCACCACGTTCAAGGCCTACCGCGCGGAGATCCTGAAAGACGTGAACCTCTACGGGGAGTTGCACCGGTTCATTCCGGCGCTGGCCAGTTTTTACGGCGCGCGCATCGCCGAGGTGCCCATCCAGAACCCGCCGCGTGCGGGCGGAGCCTCACACTACGGTCTGGGGCGTACGTTCAACGTGCTGTTCGATATTCTGACGATCCGTTTTCTGCTGAAGTATTTCACCCGCCCGATGCACTTCTTTGGACGCATTGGTCTCGTCAGCGTGAGCCTGGGCGGGGCCATTCTTGCCTTCCTGCTGGTGAAGAAGATTCTCGGCTATGAGATCATCATGGCCCACGGGCCGCTGCTGTTCACCGGCGGCCTGCTGCTGCTGGCCGGGCTGATGATGTTCACCACGGGGCTGCTGGGCGAGATTCTGATGCGCACGTATTTCGAAAGCCAGGGCCGCCGCATTTATGCGGTGCGAGAGATTCGCTCGAAGGAGACCCGGCCGGCGGCGTCCTGACCGACACTCCATCAGCATCTGACGAAGCGCTTCTGCGCTGCAAGGGAAGCGGCCGCAGGCCGCGGCAACGAGCCGCCAGCGGCCCGGTCCACGCCCGAGCAAGGAACAGCTCCTTTCGAAAATCACGCCTTTCGAAGCCGCAGTTGCAGGGCGCGAAGCGGTGCGGGAACAAGCGGCATCGGCGTGACCGCAACACACGGCCACGGCATGATCAGGAGCGACGGCGCAGGGCCCGGCTTTTCCCTTCGTCTCTTTGGTCAGGTCAGGCCGAGGGCCGCCCTGGCATAATGGCGGCATTCGTCCAGGATATGGTCCTCCAGCGCCAGCGCCTCTGCGCGCGACAGCCCGGTGACGCGAGGCAGCGGTCCGCGGGGCGGGTGCGCCCGCACCAGGCGCAGGATGCGCGCCAGCCGCCGCGCGTCCGGCTGTTCAAACGTCACCCAGTATTGTTCGGTGAGGCAGGGGATGTTCAATGGGTCGCGCACCAGCATGTCCATCGTGAACCGGACCGAGGGCCGCTTCGAGCGCAGGACCGCGATGGCACGGCGCAGGTCCACGATCCCCTGGCCGAGAGCGACTTCGGACAGGAGGAAACCATCGGCATACTCCTGGACGGCCATGTCCTTCAGATGCGTGTTGACGACCCACGGAGCGAGCGCCTCGATCAGCTCCATGGGCTCGTCGAGCAGCGCCAGATTGTTGCCGAAGTCGATGCAGGCGCCGAAATATTCACTGGAGTATTTCCGGAAAATTTCCGGCATTTCCCGGGCGGTAAAATCCTTGTGATTTTCGATTCCCAGCGGAAGCCGGTGTTTTTCCGCCAGCGGGACGGCCAGCGCCAGCCGGCGGTGTGAACGGCGCACGAACTCTTTCCACTCCTCCATGGTGCGGAACGTCTCGTACCTTCTCCCCGTAAGGCACACCGACCGGATACACAGGGCGCCCGCCTCTTTTGCGGCGCGCACGGCGCGCTCGAAAGGTGCGGGGTCGTCTTCGGGCAACGGAGCGAGCAGTTCCCAATACATGCCGCTGCGTTCGCAGAAGTCCCGGACATTTTTCAGGTAATCCGGACCTGCGTCTGCCGGCAGCGTGGCCTGGACGCCGCCGAAGCCGCGGGCGCGGGCCAGCTCCAGGAACTCGAGCGCGGTTCGCTGCGGCCGGCGCACGGCGAACGAGTCCGGAGTGAGGCCCAGCGTGGTGCGTTCAGCCGGCGTCTGGATCATGGCCGATGCGGATGCGATGAATTGACGGCGATTCATCGGATCAGGCTCCGCAGCACCGAGTCCCAGGGCTTGCGGTACGGGCGTTCCAGCAAGGCGTTGGCCTCGCGGTCGCCGATGACCTCCTCCCGTCGCGGATCCCAGGCCAGCTTCCGTCCAAGTTTCATCGAGAGATTGGCCAGATGGCAGGCGATGGAGACTTCGTGTCCGTCTTCGACATCGGAGACCGGACGGCGGCGGTCTTTCACGCAGTCGAGGAAATGCCGCGCGTGCAGATCGATCGGCTCGGGCGAAACGCTTTTGGCGGAGCGCGGCTCGGCATAAGGCCTCGGCTCCTGGCGGACAGCCTGGGGATGGCCCGCCGGATTCGACCAGGGCGGGATGGCGCTTTCGGGAACGATGCGCAGATCGGGGATGAACTCGTAAGCGCCGCGGGAGACGACCAGCATCCCCTGGGTGCCGATGAGCTGCACGCCGGCAAGGCTCGAAGCCGTGCCGGTGTTGGCGCGGCGCGAGCCGCCCGCTTCGCGGAATGAGCCTTCCATCAAAACGCCGTCATACTCCCAGATGGCGTCCTGCGTGTCCGGTGTTTCGCCGTTGTCCTGGAGCGCGTAGCGGCCGCCGGCGGAATAGACGCTGCGCGGCGCGTGCAAGCCAAGCACATAATGGGCGAGGTCAATGTCGTGCGCGCCGAGGTTTGTCATCTGGCCGCCGGAATAGTCCCAGAACCAGCGGAAATGATACAGACAGCGGTTCGGGTTGTAGGACCGCTGCGGCGCCGGACCGAGCCAGAGGTCGTAGTCGAGCCCCGGAGGCGGCGCGCCGTCGGCGGGACGCCCGAATCCGGGCATGATATTGCGGTAGGCGCCGAAGCGGATGGAATGAATCCGGCCAACGGCGCCGGAGCGGACGAGCTCGAGCGCTTCGGGGATGTGCGTCCCGCTGCGGCCCTGCGTGCCGACGCAGACGATGCGCTGATGGCGGCGCGCCGCGTCCACCATCCAGCGGCCCTCGCGCACAAACAGCGTCATCGGCTTTTCAACATAGACATCCTTTCCCGCCGCGCACGCCATGATGGTCTGGAGCGCGTGCCAGTGGTCCGGCGTGGAGATGACCACGGCATCGACTTCGCGATCCTCGAGCAGCCGGCGGAAGTCGGCATAGCCGCGCGGTTCGCCGTTGCAGAGGGCGCGGGCCTGCTGGACGCGGGGCTGGTAAACGTCGCAGACGGCGGCGATGCGGGCATCAGCCAACTTGCGGAAATCTTCGAGGTGGCGCAGTCCGATCAGCCCGCAGCCAATGAAGCCCAGATTTACGCGGCCATTGGCTCCGGCCACGCGGTTCCAGGAAGCGGCGGTCATCGCGCCCAGAAAGGCTCTCCGGCTCTCTGACATATCCGGAGAGTCTATCACCGGGCGCGGGTGGCGTCAGGTCCTGACGTCGTAGCCGCGGATGCGGCGCGCCCAGATGTTGCGGTAGCGGACCTTCGTGTCGTGGTCCTGCAACACGAGCGGCTCTTCGGGCCCGTGCGGCTCATACGGGCGAATCGTGCGGTGCGCCATCTGCCCGATGATTTCCTGATGATGATGCACGAGCACACCGTTGAAGACCACGGTGACGTAGGCGGGCCGGACGAGCTTTCCGCTCTCAAAGCGGGGCGCTTCGAAGAAAATGTCGTACACGTTCCATTCGCCGGGCCGGCGGCAGGGGTTCACCATCGGAGGCCACTGGCCGTAAATGGCGCCAGCCTGGCCGTCGGCATAGGTGGGGTTTTCCCAGGAGTCCAGGACCTGGATTTCATACCGTCCCATGAGGACCACGCCGGAGTTGCCGCGCCACTGCGAGTCGCCGTTGATTTCGGCGGGCGAGGCCCATTCGATGTGAAACTGTGCATCACCGAATTTATCGCGGCTGACGAGGTCGCCCGCGCCGCCGATGCACTCGACGTAGCCGTTCTCCACTTTCCATCGGGCGGGCAGCTCTTTGCCTCGGTCAGCGCCGCGGCCGCGGTGATACCAGTGAGACAGGTCGCGTCCGTCGAACAGGACAATCGCGTCCGAAGGCGGGTCGCCGGGCCTGGCGCCGGGAGTGACCACGGGCGGCCGCGGCCGGTTGATGTCATGCACCTTCCACGGCTGGCCGGGCAACATCGGCGTATCGGAATAACCGAGCGGCGCGGTGCGCCAGCCGGGCCTGTTCTGCTGCCGGGCGGTGGCCGTCAGGGCCGCCGCAGAGGAGAGAAAGATTCGTCTGTCCATGGGTGGAATTCGCCATCGAGTCTATCAGAGCGCGGCGCTCAGTCGAGCCAGTCCGCCACCCAGATGTTGAATTCGTAGCGGCTCCGCGCCTGCCAGTCGGAGGAAAAGACGAGCCTCCGGCCGTCGGGCGAGAACTCGGGGAATGAAACAAAACCGTCGAAAAATGTGATGCGCTCGAGGCCCGTGCCGTCCGTGTTGATCATGTAGAGTTCGAACCGCCGGCCGTCACAGTTGTGGAGATTCGAGGAAAAAACGATGCGCCTGCCGTCCGGGGTGAAGGTGGGAGCGAATGCCGCGCATCCGGTGTGCGTCAACTGACGGACGTTGCGGCCGTCGGCGTCGGCGATGAACAGCTCCATCCGCATCGGTTCGGTCAGGTTTTCTTTCAGAAGTTCACGGTAGCGCTGCATCGCCTGGGGGTTGTCCGGTGCGGTCGCCCGCCAGACGACCTTTTTTCCGTCGCGGGAAAAGACGGCGCCTCCGTCATAGCCTTCGCGCCGGGTGAGCTGCCGCTTGCCGGAGCCGTCGCTGTTCATCGTCCACAGCTCGAGGTCTCCTGAAGCCAGAGACGTATAGACGATCCTGCCAGTGCGGAAATTCACCGTGGCTTCGGCGTCATAGCCGGGAGTCCGGGTCAGTTTTTTGACGATTTTCCCCTCATCCGTGGCCAGATAAATGTCATATCCGGGGAAAACGCCCCACACATAGCCCTTGCTGCGGTCAGGCGGCGGAGGACATTCGGGCGAGTCTTCGTGGGTCGATGCGTAGACAATGTGCCGGTTGTCAGGCAGGAAGTAGCCGCAGGTGGTCCTGCCCTTGCCGGTGGAGACGAGCCGCTGGTCTGAGCCGTCGGCGTTCATGACGAAGATCTGGTCGCAACGGAAAGGCGGGCGCGTGGACTGGAAGATGAGGCGCCTGCCGTCGGGTGACCAGTACGCTTCGGCGTTCTGGCCGCCGTCCGTCAGCTTTTTCAGATTCGCGAGGTGAGGGCCCTCGGGGCGCTGCTGGGCGAAGACCAGCAGGCAGAGGGACAGCGAGAGTGTCAGACAACGAAACATGATTCCCCGGTCTTGATGATTCCAGTGTAGCGTCAGGAGCGGCCTTCGAAGAGGTTGCGGCCTTCCACGAGCGCCCGCATCTTGCGGTCGGCGACGCTGCGCTGCAACATCCAGAAGCCGCAGTCGGGATGCACGTAGTGAATGCGCTCCGGCCCGAGGACCTTCGCCGCCTGCTCGATGCGCTTCGCAATCAGGGACGGCGACTCGACCTCGTTATCCTTGATGTCGACGACGCCAAGGCCGAGGCCGATCTGCGGGTTGAGGTCCCGGAAAACTTCCAGTTCGCCGTAGCCGCGCCGAGCGAACTCGAGCACGAAGTGATCGACGTGCAGCCCGTTCAGCAAGGGGAGCAGGTCCTTCCAGAAGCCCTTCTGGATGGTCTGGCCGCCGTAGTTGCCGAAGCAGATGTGCATGGCGCGGGTGACCTGGATTGAATCGAGAACGCGGTTCAGCGCGGGCAGGGCCCACTCGGCGTCTTCGGGGTGGCCGCTGATGTTGGCCTCGTCGAGCTGGATGACATCGGCCTGGATGAGCGAGAGCTGGCGCGCAAGCACATCGGCCAACGCCATGCACAGCCCGGCGCGCGAGCCGTAGTGGCGGTCCGTGAGCACCTTGGCCAGCATGTGCGGCCCGGTGCAGGTGAACTTCAGCGGCCGGTCCGTGAGCTTCCTGGTGAATTCAAAATCGCGCGGCAGATTGAGAACGCCCGGCCCGACAGGGCCAATGACGATGCCCGCCGGATCGGTGCGGTAGGCGAGTCCCGCATCGCGGCGGAACTCTTCGACGTCCTCGAGCGAGAACCGCGTCCGGATGCCGTCCATGCGCGAGATGAAGTAATCGATCATCCCGTTGGTTTCGGGGTGAGATGGATCGAAGCGGTTCAGTTCTCCATCGGCGACGACATCAATACCGGCCAGCTCCTGCGTTTTCAGGACCACCATGACGGCGTCGCGCAGCGTCGTCCGGGAAGAATCGCCCAGGAGCCAATGGGGCACAGGATAGCTGCCCACCACGGTTGTGAAAATTCCCATGGGGGTCATTCTACTGAAACCGGGGCCTCATGCCGGGACGGGCGCAGCCTGCTGTTGGCTAGAATGTGTCTTTGAAACCGAGCGTAACGGTAGTGGTTCCGTCTCTGGCCTGCGATGCCAACCTGCGGGACTGTGTGGCATCGCTGCTCGGGCAGGACTGGGAAAAGCTGACCATCGTCGTGGCCGACAACAGCGGCGCTGGAAAGGCGGCCGCGATGTTTGGTTCCGAACCGCGGGTAAAGGTGATCCGGATGCCCTCCAATGCCGGTTTTGGGGCCGCGGTGAATCGCGGCTTTGAGCAGTTTCCGGCCGATTATCTGGGGACGATCAACGACGATGCCGTGGCGGCGCCGGACTGCATCCGGCGCCTCGTGGAAGAGCTGGAAGAGAACCCGGCCGCCGGGATGGCCGCGCCGAAGATCCTGCTGGCAGGAACCGACCGTCTTGACTCGGCGGGCATGAACATCGCTCCGGACGGAAGCAGCCGGCAGCGCGGCCACGGCGAGCCGGAACATTTTTACAACGAGCCGGGCGAAGTGCTGCTGCCGAGCGGCTGTGCCGCGCTGTATCGTGCGGAAATGCTGTGCGAAATCGGGTTCTTTCCCGAGGATTTTTTTCTTTATTGCGAGGACACGGACCTGGGTCTGCGGGCGCGCTGGGCCGGCTGGAGCTGCATTTTCGTGCCCGGGGCGCGCGTCGTGCACCGCTACTCGGCAAGCGCCGGACGAGCCTCCGCCTTGAAGGCCTGGCTCGTGGAGCGCAACCGGCTCCGGCTGGTCCTGCGGGTTTTTCCCGCTTCGATGGTCGCAATGAGCTTCCTCTGGGCGGCCGCACGGTACTTTTGGCACGTGCTTGACTTGCTGACCGGAGACGGCAAGGCGGCAGAATTCCGCCGCCAGCAGGGGGGCGCGTGGCGGCTTCCATGGCTGGTCGTGAAGGCGCACGTGCACCTTGCGATTTCGCTGCCGCAACTGCTACGTCAGCGCCGGGAGATTGCCGCGAAACGAAGAGTGCGCGCAGGCCAATTCAAGGCCGTGCTTCGCCGCTTCTCGATGCCCGTTCGGCAGGTGGCCTTATGGTAGATGGATCCCGGACGCTGGTTCTCATTCCCGCCTACAACGAAGAGGACGCCATTGGAGCGGTTGTCCGGGAAGTTCGCGAGACGCTTCCTGACGTGCCGGTGCTCGTTGTCGACGATGGCTCGAGCGACGCCACCGCCAATGTGGCGCGAGCAGCCGGCGCGCGGGTCCTTTCCCTGCCCTGCCATCTGGGGCTTGGCGGGTGCGTGCAGGCCGGTTACAGGCTCGCTTTTGAACTTGGTTATGAAGAGGTCGTGCGTATCGATGGTGATGGTCAACACGACCCGCGCTACATTCCGGTGCTGCTGGAGGCGCTGCGCACCTTCGACTGCGAGATGGCAATCGGCGTGCGCCGCCAGTCGCTGGGTGGAGTCACGACATCTCCCGTCAGGCGGATGGGGATCCTCTTTTTCCGCCTGTTGCTCCGGCTCATTCTGGGCAGGCCCGTGTCGGATCCGACGTCCGGATTTGTGGCCGTAAACCGGCGGGCGCTGGAAGTTTTCGCGCGGAGTTTCCCTCTCGAATATCCTGAGATCGAGACGCTTGTGGTGCTTCAGCGGCGCCGGTTCCGCTTTGTGGAGGTGCCGTGCCCGGTGCGGCCGCGGCTGGCTGGACGGAGCACCATTACGCCGGTGCGCTCCATTTATTACGTGGTTCACGTCCTGTTGGGCGTTTTCGTCAATGTTCTCCGCATGGACGCGCGACGGGCTGCGCGTGCACTGGAGGATCCATCCGATGATCCAACTGCTTGACCTGCTCACGCTGCTGAGCGCCGTGCTTCTGCTGATCGTGTTGCGCGCCATCCGGCGCGAACATATCCGGGTGGAGTATTCGGTAAGCTGGCTGGCCGCCGCCGTGGCTCTTCTCCTGCTTTCCCGCAGCGGCAAGTTTCTGGAAAGGGGGGCCGCGGCCGTCGGCGTCCAGGATCCGGCCGTGCTGCTGCTTTCCATGATCCTGATCGTTTTTCTCGGAGTTTTTTACCGTTTCTCCCGGATCGTATCCGAGCTGAAAGACATGAATATTACGCTGACGCAGCGTGTGGCGATTCTTGAATTCCGGCTGAGAGAAAAAGATGAAAAAGCGTAGCGGAGGCGTACAGGCAGGCTCCAGGACGGCTTCCTCCGCAGCGCCAGAGCCGGCGCGAACATCGCTGTGGCGGTGGTTCTTTATCGCCATCTGCCTCGGCTGCCTCATCGCCTACCTTCCGGCAGTGCGCGGGCCATTCCTGTTCGACGACCGGAGTCTCATGCCGTTTTTCGAATCGCCTCCCTCCCTGCGCAACCTGCTGGAGCGGCTGGCGCGGCTGGTGACGAATCTCAGCCTGCTTGCCGAAAGCAGGCTGGCCGGTACCAACCCCGCGGCATTTCACCTGACCAACATCGCCATTCATCTGCTGAACGGATTCCTCGTCTGGAGAATTCTGGAAGAGCTTCTGGCCCGCCACGGCGAACGCAGCGCCGGCGACCGGATGGCGGCGCTTGCGGGCGCCGGCCTGTATCTGCTGCACCCATTGCAGACCGAGGCCGTGGCCTATATCTCCAGCCGGTCGGAAGTGCTCTGCGCGATGTTCGCCTATCTGGCCTTTCGTGTTTTCCTGGGCAGTTCCCCAGATCAACCAATGACCTGGCGCCGTGCGATTGCGGCCACGGTTCTCATCGGACTGAGCGCGTTGAGCAAGGAACCGGGCGTCGCCATGGCGGGCGTGTTTGTGGTCCATGACCTGACCTTCACGGAAAAGCCCCGGCTGCGGCCGCTTCTCCAACGCTGGAGGCTCTATGCGCCGCTGCTGGCCGCCGCTGTCATCCTCGGGACGAGGCTGTTTCTCACGCTGAGTCGCGAGGGCACTGCCGGCGTCTCGGCCAGGCACAAGCCGCTCGATTATCTGCTGACACAGTTCGAGGTGATTTGGCGCTATTTCCGGCTGGTCATCCTGCCGTTTGGCCAGAACCTTGATCATGCCTATCCGGTTGTCCAGTGGCCTGGCACCCTGTGGACCTGGACAGGCCTATTGGCACTGGGCATGCTGGCCGCGGCGTTCTGGCGGCTGCGCCCCCGTTATCCCATCGCCTTTTTCGGCTTCGCGTTTCTGCTCATTCTGCTTGCACCGACTTCTTCGATTGTCCCCATCGACGACGCCATGGCCGAGCGCCGGCTGTATCTGGGATCCCCGGGCATCGCCATGATCGCCGCCGATTTTCTGCGCCGGTTGCAGCCGTTCTGGAAAACGGGCGCTGCACTGGCGGCGGTGTTGCTGTCGCTGTGCGGGCTGACGGCCCAACGCGCGGATCTCTACACCAGCGCCGTGTCGATGTGGGAGAATTCCACCCGCGTCAACCCCCGCAACGGCCGCGCATGGTTTCACCTCGCCTTTGCCTACTATGAACAGGGCCGCTGCGTTGAATCCGTGCGCGCCTATGAGCGCGCCGCACAGGAGCGCCGCCCCGACTACGAGCTTCTGGTTGACTGGGCGCTGGCACTGCAATGCGCCGGACAGCTGGATGAAGCGATCGCGCAGCTTGAAAGGGCGAAGAAGCTCGAACGTCATTCCCATGCCTGGGTGGTCGAGGGAAGAATCCTGGCGCAGAAGGGCGATCTGGAGGGCGCCCTCAAAGCACTCAATGAAGCCCTTCACATCAATCCTGCCGACCCGAACGCCTACTCCTACCGCGGCAATGTTCACATGCTGAGGCGCGATCCGGCCGCGGCCCTGGCCGACTATGAACAGGCGCTGCGGCTCAACCCGGGCGACACGGCAGCGCTCAAGGGCCGCCAGGCAGCGCTGGCGGCGCTGGCCCGCAGCCGCTAGGCCGCCATGCGCATCGGCATCAACGCACTGTATCTGATCCCCGGCGGCGTCGGCGGCACGGAAACATATCTGCGCTGTCTTGTCGCAGCCCTCGAACGGGTGGCGCGGGATCACGAAATCGTGGTCTTCACCAACAGGGAGACAGGCCCGCTGGGCGCACGTTGCGCGGTGCTGCCGGTGCGCGCGCGCCTTCGGGCATGGCGCATTCTGTACGAGCAGGCGGCGCTGCCCGTGGCGGCGCGGCGGCATGGCATCGACGTCCTGCTGAACCCCGGCTTTACCGCGCCGCTGCCTGGGCGCCTGCCGCAGGTGACCGTGTTTCATGATCTCCAGCACAAGCGCCATCCGGAATTTTTCCGCTGGTTCGACCTGCCCTTCTGGCGGCTGCTGCTGTGGGGCTCGGCGATGCGTTCCACGCGGCTGATCGCCGTGAGCGAGCCGGTCCGGAAGGATCTTCTGCACTACTATGGGCGTGACGCCGCCGTGGTGCCGCACGGGGTGGAAGAGGCGTTCTTCGAGCTGTCGGCGCGCCGCGAGCCCGGCGATTTTCTGCTCTATCCCTCCACCACGCATCCGCACAAAAACCACGAGCGGCTCCTTCGCGTGTTCGCGCGCCTGCGGCAGGACGAGCCGGCCCTGCGGCTCGTCTTGACCGGCGTGCCGGGATTCACCGACCACAAAGTCAAAAGGACAATTGAGGAGCTTGGTTTGCGGGACGCCGTGGAATGCCGGGGCTGGGTGCCGCGCGCGGAGCTTCTGGAGCTCTATCGCCGCGCCCGTGGCTTCGTCTATCCATCGCTGTTTGAAGGTTTCGGCATGCCCGTGCTGGAGGCGATGGCGGCTGGCGTCCCGGTGGCGTGCAGCGGCATCGAGCCGCTGCGGTGGCTGGCCGAAGGCTGCGCCCTGTTCTTCGATCCCCACAGCAGCGAAGACATGCTGCACGCCCTGAGGCGTCTTCTGCGCGGCGAGGCGCCCGCGGGCGGCCAGGGGCGGGCGCGCGAGTTCACCTGGGAGCGCGCCGCCCGGAAAACGCTCGCCGTGCTCGAAGACGCCTATCGCAGGAAATCTTCCAGCTGAAGGCGCGCGTCCGTCTTTGAGTCGCGGTATTTCACGATCACCGGCGTGTACAGCGACAGATTCCATTCCCTGCCCGGGCCGCGGCTGATGGCCCGTGAGCCGGCGACGACGACCGCCTCTTCCGGAATGACCAGCGGCTGCTCATCGGAGGCGGTGTAAACGACGCCATGCACGAGGTCGTAGACGGGCGTCGAGCGGGTGAGAATGACGCCTGCGCCCAGCACCGCGCGCCGCTTCACCACCGTCCCTTCGTAAACACCGCAGTTGCCGCCCACGAGAACTTCATCCTCGATGATGACCGGCATTGCGCCCACCGGCTCCAGCACGCCGCCAATCTGCGCGCCTGCCGAAATGTGGCAGCGCCTTCCCACCTGCGCGCAGGAACCGACCAGCGCGTGCGAGTCCACCATCGTG
The DNA here is from genome assembly GCA_049969655.1 of Bryobacteraceae bacterium. GTDB lineage: Bacteria > Acidobacteriota > Terriglobia > Bryobacterales > Bryobacteraceae > JANWVO01. The sequence goes on along the minus strand of JBMFOK010000007.1, from coordinate 90,689 downwards.
CCGTCGTCGACCCACGCACCGGCGTTGATGTACATCGGCGGCATGCAGGTGACGCCGCGGCCCAGATAGACGCCGTCGCGGATCGACGACCCGCCGGGCACGATCCGCACGCCGTCGGCAGCCGACAGCCGGCGCACAGGCCAGGTGGACCTGTCGAACCAGGGCTGACGCGACGCATCAATGGACATGTCTACCAGCGCGCCCATGCGGAATCCCAGCAGGATCCCCTTCTTGACCCACGCATTCACGCGCCAGCCGGAGGGAGCGGCAGGATCGGGCTCGGCCGCCCGGGCCAGTCCGCGGTTGAGCGCATCCTTAAATGCGGCGAACAGGGCAAAATGATCGGCCGTATATTCTTCCGGCGGGTTGTCGAAAAGCGTTTCGATTTCCTGTTGCAGATTGCGCATCAGATCAGACCTGCCCGGGAGAGAACCTGCTCAATACGGGCCATGCTTGCGGGCGACGGCGGCACAAGCGGCAGGCGCCAGACGGCTTCGAGCAGTCCCATGCGGGCCAACGCCGCCTTCACCGGGATCGGATTGGACTCGACAAAATTCACTTCCATCAGCGCCAGCCACTGTTTCTGAAGCCTGCGGGCCGTGGGGAAATCGCCATCAAGGCAGGCCTGCGCGAGTTCGCGCATCGGGCCGGGAATTTCGTTCGATGCGACCGAAATGACGCCACGCCCTCCGAGCGCGGCCAGGGCGAGCGTGATCGAATCATCGCCGCTCAAAACATCGAATTCTTCCGGCACGGTGGCGCAGATCTGAGCCATCTGCGCGATGTTCCCGCTGGCCTCCTTGATGCCGACGATGTTGTCGATCTCCGCCAGCCGGCGCACCGTGGCCGGCTCGACGTTGACGCCCGTCCGTCCGGCCACGCTGTAAATCACGATGGGCAGGCGCGTGGCCGCAGCGATGGCGCGGTAGTGCTGGTACAGGCCCTCCTGCGTGGGCTTGTTGTAATACGGCGTCACCGACAGCAGCCCGTCCACGCCCATCGCTTCCAGCTCCCGGGCCAGAGCGACGACCTCCGCGGTGTTGTAGCCGCCGCAGCCGGCCAGCACCGGGCAGCGGCCTTTGGCCTCTTCGAGCGTGATTTCCACGACGCGCAGGTGTTCCTGCCGCGTGAGAGTAGGGCTCTCTCCGGTGGTGCCGCAGGGCACCAGGAAGTGAACGCGCGCCTCCAGCTGGCGGCGTACCAGCCGCCGCAGCGCGTCTTCATCCAGTGACTGGTCCCGGCGAAAGGGAGTAACCAGCGCGGTGCCGCATCCGATGAACTGGCTCATTCACGCCTCCTGTTCATTGTCTTCCCGGACCGCCCCGCCGAACAGCACCTCGCTGAATTCGTGGCAGCCCTTGAGGCCTCCGGTCAGACGGCGCGCCGCCCACAGGGCCCCGCGCGCGAAACCTTCCCGGCTGCGCGCGGTGTGACGCAACGTCACCGTGTCGGCCGCCGAGTCGAAGCCAATCTCGTGCGTGCCCGGGATTGAACCCGCACGGTTGCTCGCCGTGTCGATGCGCGCCCCATAGCCGGCCCGCCTCATGGCTTCCACCAGCTTCAGCAGCGTGCCGGAAGGAGCGTCTTTTTTTGCGCTGTGGTGGATCTCCCAGGCCCAGGCTTCATAGTCCGGCTGCGCGCTGAAAAGCCGCGCAGCTTCCGTGACAATGCGCTCGAAAATGTTCACGCCGATGGAAAAATTCGGACCATAAATCAGGCCCGTGCCGCTGTTTTCAAAGGCTTCTTTCACCTCGCCGAGGCGCGCATACCATCCGGTCGCCCCGCACACCGTCGGGACGCGCAGCGCCGCCAGCCGGAGCAGGTTCTCCGGGGCCGACTCCGGTCCGGTGAACTCAATGGCGGCAGCCATGCCGCGGAAGTTCTCCGCGGTGAGGCCCGCTCCGCCGGCATTGTTGTGCACATCCAGGATCAGCGCCGGCTCGAACCCGTAGTACGGAGCCAGCTGCTCGATCAGCCGTCCCATCTTTCCGTATCCGACAATGGCGAGCTTCACTCGAACACCTCCGGATCCACCTCACGGAAAAATTCTTCGTGCAGGGCGGCCACGGCGGGCACAAGATCTTCGTCCCGCACCACCAGGCTGACATTATTAAAGCTCGCCCCCTGGCTGATCATTCGCACGTTGATCTGCCGCAGGGCGGTGAAAATCCGCGCCCCGATTCCTGGCGTCTCCCGCAGCGCATCGCCCACCAGACAGACGATCGACTGGTGGGGGATTACGCAGACATCGGAGATTCGCGACAGCTCGCGCTCAATTTCGCGGATATGGCGCGGCTGGTCGATGGTGACGGCGACACAGACCTCGCTTGTGGTGACCAGATCCACCGGCGTCTGATAGCGGTCGAACACCTCGAAGATCCGGCGCAGGAACCCGTGCGCCATCAGCATGCGCAGGCTGCGGATTTCAACGACGGTGATGCCGCGCTTGCAGGCGATGGACTTGATCGGGTTGCGGCACCGGACGGTCTCGGCCACGATCAGCGTGCCGCCCACCTCCGGGCGGCGCGAGTTGAGAATCCGCACGGGGATGTTTTTCTCAATGGCCGGCTGCACGGTGGCCGGGTGCAGCACCTTCGCCCCGAAATAGGCCAGCTCGGCCGCTTCGGCAAACGAGATCCGTTTGACCAGCCGGCCGCCGGGCAACACGCGCGGATCGCAGGTGAGCATGCCGTCCACGTCCGTCCAGATCTGGATCTCTTCCGCGCCAATTCCTGCTCCGGCGATGGCGGCGGAAAAATCGCTGCCGCCGCGGCCGAGCGTCGTGGTTTCGCCGTTGGCGGAAGCGCCGATGAAGCCGCCCATCACCGCCACGCGCTCCGACAGCAGGGGCGCCACCTTTTCCTTGAAGCGCGGATAGGTGCGGCTGTACAACGGCAGCGCCTGTGTGTGCCGGCTGTCAGTGACCAGCACCTCGCGCGCATCCACATGGACCGCGGGGATGCCCAGGGCCGGAAAGATCAGCGCGATGAGCGCCGACGCGAGGCGCTCGCCGTAGCTGGCGCTCTCGTCCCACAGCGGCGGCGTCACCTGGCCGGCTTCCGCGATGCGTTGAAGCGTCGCTTCCAGGCCGGCGAAGTGCTCATCGAGCAGCGCCTCCATCTTCGGGCGGTCTGCGGCGGCCACCAGCGCGCCGGCTTCGCGGCGGTGCCAGGCGAGCAGTTCCTCGGCGTCTCGCAGCGCGTCGGCCAGATTGCCGGCGGCCGCCTTGTCCGCCGCGGCCAGCAGGCGGTTGGTGGTCTTGCCCATGGCGGAAACGACCACGAGCGGGTGGCGGTCCAGGCGCGACCGGACGATGCCGGCCACGCGTTCGATGGCGGCGGCACTCTCCACCGAGGTGCCGCCGAATTTCATGACGATCATGACTGCACGCTACTTCAACAGGCCCTGCGCATGCATGAGTTCGGCATTGAGGACGGCCGCGCCGGCCGCGCCGCGGATGGTGTTGTGAGCCAGGCACACGAACTTGAAATCGAGCACCGGGCAGGTCCGCAACCGGCCCACGGTCACCGTCATGCCGTTGCCGCGCCCGGCGTCCCGCCGCGGCTGCGGGCGGTTCTCTTCATGAAGGTAGAGCACCGGCCTGGGCGGCGCGCTTGGCAATTTCAGCTTCTGCGGCAGGGCGGTGAACTTCTCATAAGCCTCGATGAGATCCTTGAGATGCGGCTTTTCGCGGAGCGCCACGCTGACGGCGACGGTGTGGCCGTCCAGCACCGGAACGCGATTGCAGTGGGCGCTCACTCTGGCAGGAAGAAATTCCACATGATCGCCGGCAAATTCGCCGAGAATTTTCAGCGTTTCGGTTTCCATTTTCGCCTCCTCGCCGCCGATAAAGGGAATCACATTGCCGACGATATCAAACGAGGCCACGCCCGGATAGCCCGCGCCGGAAACCGCCTGCATGGTGGTGCAGAGGACCGTTTCGATGCCGAAGGGTTTCAGCGGCGCCAGCCCCATGGTGAGCGCCACCGTGGAGCAGTTCGGGTTGGTGACAATGGCGCCCTTCCAGCCGCGCCGGTGCTGGTGCGCCAGAAGGCCGAGGTGGTCCGGGTTGATCTCCGGCACGAGCAGCGGCACGTCCGGCTCCATGCGGTGGTTACGAGAGTTGGACACGACATAGTGGCCCGCCTCGGCGAAGGCGCGCTCGATTTCGGTGGCGACGCTCGCGTCCATCGCCGAAAAAACAAGTTTGGGCGCCTTTGCTTCCGGCTTGCACTCCTGCACGGTAAGCTTCGCCACGCTTTCCGGCATCGAGCCGTCCAGACGCCACGCGGTGGCCTCGGCGTAGGGCTTGCCGGCGGAGCGGTCGCTTGCGCCTACCCAGGTCAGCTCGAACCACGGGTGTCCCTGCAAAAACTGGATGAAATTCTGGCCCACCATTCCGGTGGCGCCCAGGACGCCGACTTCGATCTTCTTCATCTCTGCCTCACTTCTGTTCAGCTCCGGCCGGCTGGACGTGGCCCCTGAGGGTCTGCCGCCGCGCCGGAGGGAGTCTCGTCCGGCTTCAGGCGGTCAGCAGGCGCTTGACCAGGGTTTCGTAAATGGTGACTGCCTCGGCCAATTGCGCCTTGGGAACGCGTTCCTCGCTGGTATGAGCAACGTGAATCGAGCCGGGACCGATCAGGTACGGCTCGCCCCATGTGCCGCCGAACGCCGGAATGTCGGTGGTGAAGGCCACCACCGTGGTTTCAAAGCCATCCATCGCGCCCAGTTTCAGCGCGGGGATGCACAGGATCTCGCGGGCTTCGGCCAGCCCTGCCACCGCGCGCGCCACCGCGTCGCGCAGCGGCGCGGGGTCGCCCACCAGGCGGAACATCAGGGATGCCTCGGCATAATCAGGGATCACGTTTGGAGCCCGGCCGCCGTTGATCTGGCCGATGTTGAGCGTCGTTCGTCCCAGCAACGGATCTTCGGGGAGCGGAATGGCGCGGATGCGCGCGAGCGCATCGAGGAGCTTCTCGATTGCCGATTCGCCGAGCTCGGGATAGGCGGAATGCGCCATCCGGCCGGTGGCGCGGATCTCGTACCGTAACGCGCCCTTGCTCGCCACCGCCAGGCGGTTTTCCGTCGGTTCGCCGTTGATCAGGAAGCGGCTGCCGCGCGGGTGGCGGGCCGCGTGGAAGGCGCCGGCGCTGTTCTTTTCTTCCCCAACCACAAACAGCAGGCCGAAATCTCGCACGCCTGCATTCAGCAGCCGGTCGGCGGCGCAGATCATGGCGGCGATGATGCCCTTGACGTCGCAGGCGCCGCGGCCCCAGATGGACTCTTCATCCTCCCGCGACGGCATGAACGGAGGAACCGTGTCGAGATGGGTGGACAGCGTCACCACCGGCTGGCCGAAACACGCCAGAATGTTGTTCCGCCGCGGTTCCACCTCCATCTTTTCCACACTGCCGCCAAAGCGCTCCGCCAGCGCGCCCAGAAGCGCGTGGAGATAGTCGCCGATCTGTTCCTCGTTGCCGGTGACAGACTCAATGTCCACCAGCTCGCGGGTCAATGAGAAGACATCCATTGGGCGGCGGGAACTTTGAGGATATCGAATCGCGCCCGCATCCTTCAAGCCGCCGCGTCAGTTGAGCCGGATGCGTACGATGCCAGGGCAGGAGCCCTTGACCGTCCTGTTGCCGGCGCGGATCTCGTAATCGCCGCGGAATGCGCGCAGGCGATAAGTGCCGTCCGCGCCGGTGGCGCCTGTGGCCTCCGTCTTCCATCGGCCATGGACGAGCTCCCGCCAGACACGCCAGGCGGGTTTTTCGGACCAGTCTTTCCGCAGCATCGCTCCGCCGGGGCGCCAGTGGCGGCCTTCCCAGAATCCCCACATCAGAAATGCGTCGACGCGCGGATGGCTGAAGCAGAGGGTGAGAAAATCCCGGGTGAATTCAGCCTGCAATTGCTCATCTTTCGTCTCAAAATCGAATTCCGTAATGTGAATTGGCAGGTTGAATTCCGCAAACATGTCGAGAATTTGCAGGATTCTGTCCGGCGGAGTGGGTTCGCGGAAGTGTCCCTGAATGCCGATGCCGCCGAGCGGCGCGCCGCGGTCGAGCAGGAAGCGGATGGTTTCGTAAAAGTGCCGGCGGTGCTTTTCGTCGCGCCCTCCTTCCTCGATGATGTTGAAATCGTTCAGAAACAGGACCGGTTCCGGGTCGAATTCCTTCGCCGCCCGGTACCATTCCACCATCTCTTCGCGCCCGAGGATGTCCAGCAGGTCGTGGTTCGTATAGGGCTCGTTCACGACGTCCCAGCCCACGAGCAGCCCGCGCGTGGCCGAGACCTCGTCGCGGATGTGCTCCAGCAGGCGCCGCCGCAGGGCGGCCGGATCGCCGGCAAACTCTTTCAGGTCCGGCGGCAGCCACCGCCAGCCGGGCCAGACGAGCGTATGGCCGCGCACCCGGGTGATGCCGTTGTCGTGGAGCCAGCGGAGCGCCCCCAGCGCCGGCTGGCGGTCGCGTTCCCACTGCGGCCACTTCAGGTCGTTTTCGAGCACGGCCATGTTGAAGTTGTCGAGGATGGTCCGGCGGTAGCGCTCCGCATCGGCTCCGTCGGCCAGCAGCATGCGTGCGGCCACGGCGGAGCCCCAGCCGAAGGCGTGGCGCGTCATGCGGACTTCAACCGGCACGCCCGCCGCCGGCCGGCCGTCGCGGTCCGTCACCTGCACGATGAGCTCGGCCTTGCGGATGCGCTCGATGCGCTCCTCGGCCGCAGTCCGCCAGTCGCCGGCAAGGCCGGGCAGCGCCGTCAGAGAGGCCGCCAGAACAAGAACAACCGGCACGTTCGCTCCTGTTCGCCACATGGCCCTATTCTGACAATCAGCCGCGGGCAGCGCTAGGTGGCGTGCAGGCGGCGGACGATGTCGCAATTTTCAGTGATCTCGTCCTTGAACTTCGGCCACATGCCCACGATCACCGCATCGCCGGGCTTGATGTTGGCGAAGGCAAAGCGGAACGCGGCTTCCACCTGCTCCCGGCTTCCGCCGGCGCGTCCGGCGCCGAGGATCTTGAAGGCAAGGCAGGGCCGGCGCGTCTGGCGGATGACGCGCGTCATCCGCTCCGGGTCTTTTTCAAGGAACGGCTCGCCGAGCGGCCGTTCGCCGTTCAGCAGCGCGCGGACCTGCTCCGGCGTGCGCGTCACATGGTAGAAACACGTCATGTAATAGTCCACCGGCCAGCCTTTTTCCTCGATCCACTCCACCACCGCCGGATTGTGCGTGGAGACGCCCGCCATCACGCCGGTGTCGCGCACCCGCTGAACGAACTCATACACCCGGTCCATTTTCCCTTCGCGGAAGGCGGTGTCAGTGCGGTTGCCGTGGTGAGCCATGCCCAGAAATCCGAGCTTCGCCACTTCAGGGATCATCGAGAAATCGTTTTGCAATTCGAAGTCGCTCAGCAGAAAAACGCGGATTTTCGAGCCGCGTTCGCGCACCGCGCGCAGCGTCTCGATGGTCTCTTTCTGGTAGTGGAGCTGCCAGGCGGTAACGCCGGCGCGCTCGGCCGCGAGCACCGTTTCGATTCTCCGCTCGGGCGTCATCCACTCGCGCATGCACTGGTCGAGAATGCGGTTGAAGTGGGAGTAGCCCATCATCGGGTTGGTGCCGAGCACGAGACGCGTGATCTCGTGCCGGCCGCCAAAATTCACTTTTGGAAGCGGCGCAGGCTGCGCCGCGGCGGCGGGCGCGGCGGCCGCGCTCAGAAGAAACTCGCGTCGTGATGCGGGCATGGGCTGCTCCTTGATTCAGATGTCCACGTCCCGTTTCTATTCCAGCTCCGCGCGTGAGTCAAGGGCGCGGATATGCTGTCTGGTATGGCACTACATCCGCTGGCGGGCAAACCGGCGCCCCGCGAGATTCTCATCGATCCGGACAGGCTGGTGAGCGCGTATTACCAGAACAGGCCGGACCCGGCCGATGCGCACCAGCGCGTCGCCTTCGGCACGAGCGGCCATCGGGGTTCTTCACTGGATGCCACGTTCACTGAGGCGCACATCCTGGCGATCGCGCAGGCCATCTGCGACTACCGCCACGAACGCGGCTACGCGGGACCGCTCTTTCTCGGCAGGGACACGCACGCACTGTCGGCGCCTGCCGAGCGCACCGCCATTGAGGTGTTCGCCGCCAACGGTGTGCACGTGGCCATTCCGGCCGGCGGGGGCTTCACGCCAACGCCGGTCATCTCGCACGCGATCCTCGAAGCCAACCGCGCCGGGCAGGCCGTCAGCGATGGCGTCGTCATTACTCCCAGCCACAATCCGCCCACCGACGGCGGCTTCAAGTACAACCCGCCGGATGGCGGGCCGGCGGGCTCCGATGTCACCGGTTGGATCGAACGGCGCGCCAATGAGCTGCTCTCCGGTGGCAACCGCGAGGTCCGCCGCCTCCCCTACGAACAGGCGATGCGCACGGGATTGGTGCGGGAGACCGACTTCGCGCGCGACTACATCGCGCAGCTCGGCATGGTGCTCGACATGGAAGCGATCCGCGCCTCCGGCCTTCGCATTGGCGTTGACCCGCTCGGCGGCGCGGCGGTTCACTACTGGGCGCGCATCGCCGAACGCTATGGACTCAACCTCACGGTGGTCAACCCGCGCGTGGATCCGGCCTTTGCCTTCATGACGGTCGACCACGACGGCCGCATCCGCATGGATTGCTCGAGCCCGTACGCGATGGCGGGCCTGGTGAGTCTGAAGGACCAGTTCGACGTCGCTTTCGGCAACGACCCTGATGCCGACCGTCACGGCGTCGTCACCCGGACCGGGGGGCTGATGAACCCGAACCACTATCTCTGCGCCGCCATCCGCTTCCTGGGCACGCACCGGCCGGCATGGCCGGCGGCGGCGAAAATCGGCAAGACGCTTGTGTCGAGCGGCATCATCGACCGCGTGGCCGCCAGCATCGGCCGCGAGGTGTGCGAAGTGCCGGTCGGCTTCAAGTGGTTTGCGCCGGGGCTGTTCGACGGCTCGCTGTGCTTTGGCGGCGAAGAAAGCGCAGGCGCCAGCTTCGTGCGGCGCGACGGCTCGGTGTGGACCACCGACAAGGACGGCATTCTACTGGGGCTGCTGGCCTGCGAAATCACCGCGGTGACCGGCCGCGACCCGGCCCTTCACTACCGCGAAATCGAACAGCAGCTCGGACGCTCCTACTACACCCGCATCGACACGCCGGCCACGCCGGAGCAGAAAGCGAAACTGGCGCGGCTCGATGCAGGCATGGTAACGGACGCGGTCCTGGCGGGCGACCCGATCCTTGCCCGGCTCACCACGGCGCCTGGCAATGGCGCTCCCATCGGTGGCCTGAAAGTGGTCACCGAAGGCGGCTGGTTCGCCGCGCGCCCCTCAGGGACGGAAAACATCTACAAGCTCTACGCCGAGAGTTTCCGCAGCGAAGAGCATCTGGCGCGTCTTGTCGAGGAAGCCCGCGCGCTGGTCGAGCGCGCGCTCGCCTGAAGGTTCAATCGAGCGCGGCGATCTCGCCCGGCACGATCTTGCGCGTGCGCGGCAGATATCCGCGGTAACTCAGATAACCAACGAAGGCGAGCGTGCCGAGGAAGACCACCAGTTTCAGAACGTCCGTCGTGCGGTTGATCGGCAGCGTCTTCCACAGAATCCACAGCACCGGCTGCGCGATGCAGACGGCCCACACCGTGCCGTAGAAATAGCGCCGCTCGTCGCCCTCGCCCGCCGTGGACGGCTTCACACGCGGGAGCTTGCCCAGCAGGCCGAGGATCCAGATGGGGATCACCACCGGGAAATATCCGTAGTGGTAGATCTGCTTGAGCATCCATTTGCCGGTGACGACGGCCACCACAAGGCCCACCAGGTTCAACAGTGCATAAGTGACGGCCGCGCCCCAGGCGAACGTGTAACAGATGCGGCGGTAGAGCGGGTTGGGCTTGTCCTCGGTGAAGCGGATGATGTACGGCGCGGGCTCGCAGCCGGGCAGTTTCCCGCGCAGCCCCGCAATGCCCGTGCCAATGAGCACCGCCGCCAGCCACCAGGTCATGCTGCCGCCGAAGCCCTGTTCAAACAGGCGGAACACCATCGGCCCGGGGATCAGGAAGAAGACGAAGATCCAGATGGGCCAGTGGTTGAACCGGTAGTACAGCTTGTTGCGCGTCCGGATCTTGCGCTGGCTCGCCAGTTCGATCTTGACGTTTCCCATGCGAACCTTCCAGTGTGCCACAGCCGCGGGGCCGCTCCGGCGGTAGAATTCGGCACATGCGGATCGATCTGTCAGGACAGCGGGCGCTGGTGACGGGCGGGGCGCGGGGCATCGGAGCGGCGGCCGCCGCCGCGCTGCGCGCCTGCGGCGCGGAGGTCCATATCGCCGACATCCTGGCGGACCCGCCCGTGGATGTCTGCGATCCGGCAGCGCTCACAGACGCCTTTGCACGGGCCGCTCCCCTTGATATCGTCGTGGCCAACGCGGGCACCGCCATCTTCCGGCGGCTCGATGAGACCCGGGATGAGGAATGGCGCCGCCTTCTCGACATCAATCTTACCGGCGCCTTCCACACGGTGCGCCTGGCAGCGCGACAGATGAAGCCGCGGCGGCGCGGTTCCATCGTGCTCACGGCGAGCACGAATTCCTTCGATGGAGAAGCGGATCTGGCCGCTTACAACGCCACCAAGGCCGGCCTGCTGGGGCTGCTGCGCACCGCGGCCAACGAGCTTGGGCCCTTTGGCATCCGGGTCAACGCCGTCTGCCCCGGCCTGATCCGCACGGATCTCACCGCGGCTCACTTCGCGCAGGCAGAACTGCTGCGGTCCTACTTTCGCCACATTCCGCTCGGCCGCGGCGGCGCGCCGGAAGAGGTGGCCGCGGCCATCGCGTTTCTGGCCTCGCCGCTGGCCTCCTACATCACCGGAGCCACGTTGCTGGTGGACGGCGGCCAGATGGCGGCGAAATTCGGCATCTGGGACGAAAACATGGGCCACTTTGCGGGCGATCACTGGGAGCTCGGAGAAAGCGAGTCAACCACCGCCTGAATCGTCGCCGGCGCGTTGCCCTCCAGACGGTTGTTGACAAAGAGAAAGGCCATCTGCCTGCGTTCGCGCGCCCTTTCGGCAAGCATCCGCAGGCCGCGGCGCGCGCTCTCGTTCACTTCCTGAAGGCGGTCGTAGGGTTCAAACATCGCCACCGCCTGCTCGTAGGTGCGGCCGTAGCGCAGCAGCGCCCGCGCCACCAGGAAGTCCGCCGTGCAGGCGGCCTCGATGCGCGCCTGTTCGTCGAGCGGGGGCATGCGGGTCCAGGCATTGAAGACGTGCGCCACGCCGCGCTCGCGCAGCGCGTCAAAGTAGGGCCCGTCGAGATATTCCCGGTTGCGCACCTCCACCGAATAGCGCCACCCGCCCGGCAGAGCGCGCAGGAATTTTCGCAGATCGGCGGCAAATGCATCCACATTTTCGTAATGCCTCTTGCCCATCATGCCGAACTCAAAGATCAGCACGCCGATGCGGTCCGCCTCGTCTTCCAGCGGCTCCAGAAACGCCTTGCGGAAAAGCTCCGCGTCCAGGTAATGTTCGTTCGGCTTTCCGCTGCGCTCTCCGTAGCGCGCGTGGCCGGGCCATTCCTTCACGGTGATGGTTTCCGGCACTTTGAGCCCGAACTTCAGGTGGCGCGGCGCGACAGAAAACAGCCGTTTCCAGTAAGATCTGGAAGGGAACTGATAAAACGAAAAATCGCCGCCCACGGCGGGAAATACCTCGGCATATTCCGCCAGGCATTCGTCGGCAAATTTCTTCTGCGAAAAGCGTCCGCGCGTCAGGTAACGCTCGCGCGTGTAGATCTGACCGATCCAGCCCTCGTACTTCCAGGAGCTCGTGCCGAAGTAGATGCCCTCGGCGGCCAGCTCGCGCAGCCGCGCCGCCAGGCGTTCGCGCGGCGCCGGCGGTCCGGCAAACAGCGGCAGGTTCTCCAAGCGTCGCTCCTCCCGCCCCATTTTCGCGCGGCGGCGGAGGGATTGACGCCGCGCGTGGACGTGTAAATAATTACAGTATGAGGCTCACCGAGCGGCAGCAGCAGATCTACGATTTCATCCTCGCCTACCGGCGCGAGAACGGCTGTTCGCCGTCGATCCCGGAGATCCAGCGCCAGTTCGGCATCCATAGCCCGAATGGCGTGGCCGGGCACCTGCGGGCGCTGGCGGCAAAGGGCGTCATCCGCCTGTCGCAGCGCGGCTCGCGCCGCATCGACTTGCCGCAGGAGCAGGAGGCCGCGCCGGCGCGCGTCTGCGCGCTGCCGGTTTACGGCGCGGTGCCGGCCGGGCCGCCACAGCCGGTGAGCGGCGCCGCGCCCGCGGGGGAGGCCTGGCTCGACGAAGCGCTGCTGGGCTTTCGTCCGAGGCCGGGCTCTTTCGTGCTGAAGGTGCGCGGCGATTCGATGAAGGACGCGGGCATTCTCGACGGCGACCTGGTGCTGGTGGAGCCGAATCCGGAGCCGCGCGCCGGGCAGATTGTCGTGGCGCTCATCGACGGCGAATCGACGCTGAAGCGGCTGGTCAAGGTGCGCGGCGCCTGGTATCTGAAGGCGGAGAATCCGGCCTACCCGGAGCTGCACCCGCGGGCGGACCTGGTCATCCAGGGCGTGGTGCGCACGGTGATCCGCCGCCTCGGCTGACGGCGTGAGAGCTGCTCTATACTCGTGTCATGCCTGAGGAGACGGCCGACAGGGCCAGTGAGTGCGATGCGCCGGCCGCGGACTCCGAGCCGATGCTCTGGTGTCCCGTCTGCTCGCGGCGCCTGGAACAGAAAAAATGCAAATTGTTTTGCCCGGACTGCGGCTATTTCATGAGTTGCGCCGACTACTACTGAGGCGCGGCCTTCTGCCCTTCGGCCGCCCTGTCTGCCGCCCGGAGGCGTCATGCATCTGCTTGTGCTGACCTGCGCTGGCGAGGAGGCGGAACTGCTTTCCGCAGAACTGTGGGAGCGCGGCGCGATGGGCATTGAAGAGGTTTCGCTGCCCGGCGGGCGCTGCCAGTTGAAGGCGTATTTCGAACGTGCGGCAGGGCTCGAGGAGGAGTTTGCGGCTTTCGGCGGCCGCGTGGAAGCGGTGCCGGAGATCGACTGGGAGGCCGCATCACGGCAGGCGTGGCCCGCCTTCACGCTGGGCCGCCGCCTGTATCTGGCGCCGGAATGGGACGAGAGTCCCACGCCGCGCGGCAGGCTGAGGCTGGTGGTGCATCCGGGGCAGGCGCTGGGCACGGGGGCCCATCCGGCCACCCAGCTCTGCCTGGAAGCGCTGGACGCGCACATCCGTCCCGGAGATCGCGTACTCGACGTGGGCACGGGCTCGGGGATTCTCGCCTCGGCAGCGTCCCTGCTGGGCGCGGCGCTTGCCGTTGGCTGTGACATCGATCTGGCCGCGCTCGAAACGGCGCGCGCCAATCTGCGTTCCGATGGGGCCCAGGCCCATCTGTTCCGCGGATCGGCGCGGGCCGTGCGCGACAACGCTTTTGATGTGGTCGTCGCCAACATCAATGCCGCCACGCACGCCCAGCTCGCGCCGGAATACGCGCGGCTGCGGCCGCGGCTGCTCATCCTCGGCGGTTTCCCGGCCTCTGATGCAGCGGAACTCGAGCGCGTCCTGCGGGCGCACGGATTCGCCGTGAAGGAGACGCTTGCGCGCGACGAATGGCGGTGCCTGCTCCTGAGCCCCGAAGGCGGTTGATCGGAGTCGCCTGGGCGCTTCCTGCACGGACGCACCCGCCGCGTTTCTCGCGGCCGCGTGTGCGTTCGGGTCCCGCGGAAAGATTCCCCAGCGCCGTGCGCCTGAATCGCCTCCCGGTTGCCTGGAGGCGGTTCCGCCCGGAGGGCCGCAACGGCCCGCGCATCGACTAGGATTGTTTCATATGTCCTCTGGAAAGCTCCTTTCCCGCCGTGTCTGGCTGCTGCTGTGCGCGCTGCCGCTGGTGGCGGCGCCGCCGTCGCCCCGCGAGCACTTCGGGTTTGACCCCGGCGACGACTATAAGCTGGCCGGCTATGAACAGATCGTGTCTTACTTCCAGAAACTCGCCGCCGCATCGGATCGAATCCGGCTGGTGCAGTTCGGCACGAGCAGCGAGGGCCGCCCCATGTATGCGGCCTTCCTGAGCGACCCCGCCAATCTGAAGCAGCTCGACCGCCTGCGGGAGATCAACCGCCGGCTGGCGCTCGGGCAGGCCACGGCCGAAGAGGCGCGGAAGCTGGCTGCCGAGGGGAAAGCCATTGTCTGGATCGACTCCGGTCTCCATGCCACCGAAGTCGCCCCGGTGCAACAGGCGCCGCACCTGGCGTGGCGGGTGATCACCGACGAATCGGAAGAGACGCGCCGGATCCGCTCCGAAGTCGTGCTGATCCAGATTCCGGTGATCAACCCGGACGGCCTGGAGATGGTGGCCGGCTGGTACGCCCGCAATGTCGGTTCTCCGTACGAGATCGCGCCGCTGCCCTGGCTGTACCAGAAATACGCCGGCCACGACAATAACCGGGACTATTTCATGTACAACCTGGCCGAAACACGCCACGTCGGGCGGATGCTCTTCCAGGAATGGTTCCCGCAAATCGTCTATAACCAGCACCAGGTGGCGCCATTTCCGGCGCGGATATTCATCCCTCCATACGCCGAGCCGCTGAACCCCAACATTCCGGCGGCGGTGATGGAAGGGATCAACCGTCTCGGCAGCATCATGAAGGAGCGTTTTTTGCGCGAAGACAAGGCGGGCGTGGTGTCCTACCTCAGTTTCGACGCCTGGTGGAACGGGGGACTGCGCTCGGCGCCGGCATTCCATAATATGCACGGAATTCTCACCGAAACAGCCCTTTATTATTACGCGACTCCCAAGGAATACAGGACCTCCGAAATTCCGGAACGATTTTCAAACGGCCTGCCGGCGCGCGAGCCGACCGTCTTTTATCCGAAGCCCTGGACCGGCGGCCGCTGGGCGCTGCGCGATGCGGTCGATTACATGCTGACGGCCGATTTCGCCATCCTTTCCGAGGCGGCGCAGAACCGCGCGCACTACCTGCTGAAGGCGTGGGAGATGGCGCGGGCCAACATCGAGGCCGGCCGCCGCGGCAATCCGTTCGCCTGGATCGTGCCGCCGGACCAGCACGACGCCTGGAGCGCGGCGCAGATGCTCGAACGGCTCCACTGGGCAGGCATCGAGGTCCATCGCGCCACCGCGCCCTTCAACGCCGACGGCCGGCCCTATCCGGAAGGCGCCTTCGTCCTTTACGCGGGCCAGCCCTTTCGGGGCTATCTGACGGATCTGATGGAGCCGCAGAAGTACCCGGAAATGCGTACTGGCGCCGGCGGCCAGGTGCGCAGGCCCTATGATCTGGCCGGATGGACGCTCCCGTACCAGATGGGCGTCCGCGTAGAGCGGATCAATCAGCCATTTGAGGCACGGACGGAGAGGCTGGAGCGGATCCCGATCCCGGAGCCGGCGCTCGACCTGCGCCAGAACTCCTCATTTCTGGCCATTGCCGCCACCCTGCGCGCAGGCCGGCGCGTGTACCTGACCCAGGAGGGCCAGCTCTCCCTGGATCGGCCCTCGGCGGGCTGGGAGCTGAAGCTGCCGCGCGCCGGCCTCTATGTGCCCTGGACCGCCAATATGGACGCCGGCTGGACGCAGTGGCTGTTCGACCAGTTCCAGACGCCTCACGAAGTGCTGCGCAACGAAGACATCCGGCGCGGCGGACTGCGCGCGCGTTTTGACGTGATTGTGCTGGCGCAGCAGACGATGCAGTCGATCCTTCACGGCACGCCGGAGGTGGTGCAGCTCCGCGCGGGCGAAACGGCGCGGCAGCGGCCCGAGTACACCGGAGGAATCGGGCTGGAAGGGGCGCGGCAGCTCGAGGAATTTGTCCGGGCCGGTGGAACGCTGATCGCGTTCGACCAGGCAACGGAGCTTCCGCTGACGCTGTTTCCCATCAATGTCCGTGGCGGCCTGCGCTCCGCGGCCGGAGGCGAGGGCCAGCCGCAGGAGCAGGCCGGCGGGTGGTTCTGCCCTGGCTCCGTTCTGCGAATGACGGCCGATCCGAAGCACCCGCTCGCCTTCGGCATGCCGGCGGAACATTACGCGACCTCGACCGGCGGCCAGTTTTTCGAGATCCGCGAGTCGGCGGCCGAGCGCCGGCCGCGCGCCTTCGTCTGGTATGCGAAATCAAATCTGCTGGCGAGTGGGTGGGTATCGGGCGAGCGCGTCGTGGCTGGCAAGCCCGCCGCCGTGGAGGCGCCGCTCGGCGAGGGCCGCGTGATCCTGTTCGGCTTCCGCCCGCAGTTCCGCGGCCAGACGTTCGGCACCTTCCGCCTGGTCCTGAACGCCGTCTGGCAAAGCTCAGCCGCGCCGCTCGAGTGAACCCTCAAGCGGCGCGGCCGCCCTCATTCCGCCTTCTCGATGCTGGCGATGTGGAGGACGCCGTCCTTCAGCTCGCCGGTGACCTTCGCCTTCAGCCCGTAAAGGCTTTCTGGCACCTTTTCCGGGTTGGCCAGCCGGACGACGTTGCCGCCGGTGACCAGCACCGGCTTGGCGCCGCCCTTGATGCAGGCCTTGACGCACGATACATCGGACGCGGAGCCAGACTGGTGCTTCGCGCCGCACTTGTCCTCGCTGATGTAGCCGGTCCACTCGCCCGCCAGGGCGGTGAAGCCGAGCAGCAACACGCCCAGGATTGCTTTTTTCATCGCATCCCTCCCTCTGACTCGGATTCCCGGGGAATCCGAACACAAGGGTACAGGAAGCGCTTCCCGGACGCAAGCCCCGCCGGAGCGTCAACCCGCAGCGACGGCCTTCTTGCGCTCTTCGATCGGGACGAACTGGCGCTCGCCGTGGCCGACATAGACCTGGCGTGGACGGGCGATTTTCTGTTCGGGGTCATTGAGCATCTCTTCCCACTGGGCCAGCCAGCCAACGACGCGCGGGATGGCGAACAGCACGGTGAACAGGCTCGGCTTGAAGCCCATGGCTTCGTAAATGATGCCCGAGTAGAAATCGACGTTGGGATAGAGCTTGCGCTTGATGAAGTATTCGTCGGACAGCGCGATCCGCTCGAGCTCCTTGGCAATCTCGATCTTCGGATTGTAGCCCGTGACCGAGAAGACCTCGTCGGCGGTCCGCTTGATGATCCTAGCGCGCGGATCATAGTTCTTGTAGACCCGGTGGCCAAAGCCCATCAGCCGCACTTCGCCCTTCTTGACGCGCTCGATATAGGCGGGGATGTTCTTCACGTCGCCGATCTGGTCGAGCATGTGGAGGACTTCCTCGTTGGCGCCGCCGTGGAGCGGCCCGCTCAAGGCGGCGGCCGCCGCGGCAACGGAGACATAAGGATCGGCCAGCGAGGAACCGACCACCCGCATCGTGCTGGTGGAGCAGTTCTGCTCGTGGTCGGCGTGGAGGATGAAGAGGATGTCCAGCGCGCGGGCCAGGACGGGGTTGGCGATGTACTTCGGCTCCATCAGGCGCCAGAGCATGTTCATGAAGTTTTCGGTGTAGCCGAGATCCGGGTCCGGATAGACGTAGGGCAGCCCGAAACTGTGCCGGTAGCAGTAGGCGGTGATCGTCGGCATCTTCGCGATCAGCCGGACGATGTGTTTGCGGCGGACTTTCGGGTCGCGGACGTTCTTCGCGTCCGGATAGACGGTGGACAGCGCCGCCACGGTGGAGATGAGCATCCCCATGGGATGCGCGTCATAGCGGAAGCCCTCGAGGAACTTCTTGGTGGTCTCATGGATCAGCATGTGCTTCTTCACAAGCGCCACCCACTGGTCGAGCTCCTCCTGCGTGGGGAGTTCGCCGTTGAGGATCAGATACGCGACCTCGAGGAACGAGCAGTGTTCGGCCAGCACTTCGATCGGATAGCCGCGGTAGCGCAGGATGCCCCGGTCGCCATCGATGTAGGTGATCGAGCTGCGACAGCTTGCAGTATTCAGGAAAGCCGGATCATAGCTCATCAGCCCGAAATCGTCGGGCGAGGTCTTGATCTGCCGCAGGTCTGGAGCGTGGATCGTGCCATCGGTGATGGGCAGCTCGTACTGCCGGCCGGTACGCTCATCAGTTACAAGAAGACGGTTTTGTGCCATTCGCACCTCCGGATGAAATTCGTGGCGGGAGAATCACGCCGACACTCCATGCCTATCTAATGATGCAGCCCCGGTCAAATGGTGACTTTCGGATCTGCAAATTGCGTTCCCGGACTGAGCCGCCATTCGGGGTCGAGCCGCGTCTTGACCTGCTTCATCCGCGCAATCTCGTCAGGCGTATACATGAGCGCCAGCAGCTCCCGTTTGCGTTTGCCGAGGCCATGTTCGGCGCTGACGGTGCCGCCGAGGCGAACAGCCTCGCGTGCGGCTTCCTGCATCCAGGCGCGGCCGCGCGCGGCGGTATTGCCGCTGTCCGGAATGATGTTGACGTGGACGTGGGCGTCGCCGATGTGGCCATAGATGGTGTAGCAGCCGGGAAACTGCCGCTCCAGCTCGCGGCGGTAAAACGCGATCATGTCCGCGTTGCGCTCCACCGGAACGGCGAAGTCCGAACTGAGCTTTTCAAAGCCGCGGCTGCGGACGCGCGCATTGACGGCCTCGGGCAGGGCGTGGCGGAAAGCGCGGAAGCGCTCCCGGTCGGCGGCGTCCATGCCGAACCAGCTTTCTTCCATCCCGCCGGCGCCGGCCAGGCGCTCAAGCCAGGCGTCAATGGCGTCGCCTTCCAGCCCGTCGAGCTCCTGTTCGATCATCAGGCAGGCGCGCGCGGCGGCGGGCACGGGCGCGGCCGCGTCGCTCCGCAGCAGCTTGAGCGACGCTTCGTCCATGAACTCGAGCATGTTCAGCTGCGCCACCGCGCGCCAGCGCTCCACTGAGGCGATCGCGGCATCCTGATCCTCAAAAAACACGACCCCGGCCAGCAGCGACTGCGGCTGCGGCAGCAGCGAGACCTCGGCCTCGGCCACTACGGCCAGCGTGCCTTCGCTGCCGCACAACAGACCGGTCCAGGTAGCGCCCTCCGGCAGATGGTAGCCGGCCGTGTTTTTCGTGGTCGCGGGCTGGCGCACGGGCTCGTAGGGAAAATCCAGCGGCTCACCGCGACGAAAGGTGCGAACCGTGCCATCGATGAAGACCGCGGTGAGAGACAGCAGGTGACGGCGCGTGGAGCCGTAGCGGAAGCTGCGCGAACCGCTGGCGTTGGTGGCGATGTTGCCGCCCAGGCTGGCGGTCCACTCGGTCGGGTCCGGCGCGTAGAACTGTCCCGTGCGGGCGGCCGCGGCCTGGAGATCCCTGAGCAGGACGCCGGCGCCCACCGTGGCGCGCCCGCGATCCACTTCCAGCCGCCGCAGGCGTTCGGTCGAGATCAGCCATCCGCCTTGCGGGCAGCGGCCGCCGGTGATCCCCGTGCCCGCGCCGGAGGGCGTGACGGCAACGCCGAGAGAGGAGGCCCGTTGAAGGGCGGCGGCCAGCTCCTCAACGGTCTGCGGGGCGAGGATGCAGTCGGCGTAGCCCTGATAACCGGAGGCGTCCTCGACGACCGTCAACGGCTCAGACCTCCAGGATGACGGGCAGCACCAGCGGGCGGCGCTGCGTCTGCTTGTTGAGGAAGCGCTTGAGATCGGCGCGGATTTTTTCCTGGATGACGCCCCAGTCCGAGCGCTCCTCGCTGGTGCTGTTTTCGATGGTCCGGACGACCACGTCCCGCGCGGCGGCCAGCAGGTCGGCGCGTTCCTCGGGGCTGACAAAGCCCCGGGTGACGATTTCCGGCAGACCCTCGACGCGTCCGGTATGCTTGTCGATGGCGATGATGGGGATGAGGAAGCCGTCTTCGCTCAGGTGGCGGCGGTCCCGGATCACCATGTCCTCGACGACTTCGTCAATGGAGCCCGAGTCGATGCAGACGCGGCCCACAGCAACGTTGTCGCCGCGGCGCGCGCCTTCCTCGTCGATCACCAGCGTCTGGCCGCTTTCCAGCACGAACGTGTCTTCGAGCCCGTAGTCGGCAAGGTGCGCCGCCAGCGCGGCGTGCTTGGACATCTGCCAGAACTCGCCGTGGATGGGCACGAAGTAGCGCGGCCGCACAAGGTTCAGCAGCAGTTTCAGCTCTTCCTGGGAGGCGTGGCCGGAGACGTGCACCGGCGGGTTCATCTGGCCGGCGACGACCTCCGCCCCGCGGCGGGCCACATGGTTCATCATGCGGCCGATGGCCTTTTCGTTGCCCGGAATGATGCGGGCGCTGTGAACCACCAGGTCGCCGCGCTCCAGCCGCAGGTGCTTGTGGTTGTCGACCGCGACGCGGCTCATGGCCGACATCGGCTCGCCCTGCGTGCCGCTGACGATGACCACCACGCGGTGCGGCGGCGCGCTCATGATGTCCTGCGGCCGCAGCAGCAGGTTGTCAGGGATCTTCAGCAGGCCGAGGCCGTGGGCGATCTCCATGCAAGAGAGCATGCTGCGGCCCAGAAAGGCCACCTTGCGGCCGGTAGCGTGCGAGATGTCCAGGATCTGCTGAATGCGGTGGACCGAGCTGGCAAAGCAGGTGATGACGATGCGGCGCTGGGCGCGGTTGAAGATCTCCTCGAAGCGCGGCAGCACGGCGCGTTCCGAGGGCGTGTAGCCCGGCCGGTCCACGTTGGTCGAGTCGGAAAGCAGCAGCAGCACGCCGCGGCGGCCGTATTCGGCCAGCGTGTGCAGGTCGAACAGCTCGTTATCCGTGGGCGTGGGGTCGATCTTGAAATCTCCGGTGTGGATCACGACGCCCAGAGGGGTGCGGATGGCGAGCGCCACGGCCTGCACGATCGAGTGCGTGACGTGAATGAACTCGATCTCGAACGGGCCCAGGACGACCTTTTCCCGCGGCTTGATGCGATGGAGCCGCACCTGGTCGGCCATTTCATGCTCTTCCAGGCGGCGTTCCACCAGCGCCAGGGTGAACTCCGTGCCGTAAACGGGCACGTTCACTTCGCTGAGCAGGAAGGGCACCGCTCCGATGTGGTCTTCGTGGCCGTGCGTCAGGATCAGGCCGCGAACCAGCTCGCGGTTCTGCTCCAGGTAGGTGAAATCCGGCGTGACGATGTCAACGCCCAGCAGTTCCGCGTCCGGGAACGTCATGCCGGCGTCGATCACGATGATGTCGTCGCCGTAGCGGAGGGCGAGGCAGTTCATGCCGAACTCGCCCAGGCCGCCCAGCGGGATGACCTGAAGCTGCTTTTCAGCCATTGGCGGGGGAGGACACTCCTGAAACTACAAGGCTAACACGCAAAGGGCCCGCCCCCGGAAGGGCGGGCCCATTCTGATGTTCAATGGGAGAACAGATTCGACGGTCTCGCGACCGGGAAACCTGTATGTGATTTGAGAGTAGTGCCTCGAAAAGGGCTTGTCAAGAAAAAATCCGTGCGGGCCAAATTTCTCCGTAATTCACTCATAATGAATGAGATCTAGGACTTGACAGAGACCGCAGTCCGTGGCATGCGCACCGCCGCCGCCCGTCCCCTGAGCCGCCGCCATCCGGTCTAACTTCGAGAAACCCCGAGGCTTATTCGATCCGGTCGGCGGCCTTCCCGCGGCGCGCCCAGAGCACGGGTCCGGCCTGAACCGATGGCGGCGAGCATCCCCCTGCAAATATATAAGCTTTGTAATATCAATGAAATAAAAGGAGACTTAATCGATCCGGACCACCGTCATCGGGTCGTCGTTGCCATACAGCCGGATCCGCCGCCGCCGCAGCATGGCCGCAAAAAAGGCGAAAACGCATCCTCCCCCGAAGCAGATCAGCAGCAGCACGCCGGTGAGCTTGAAGATCCCGATCAGCAAACCGGCCACGTTCGGCGGAGGGGGTGGCGTCGTGGCTTCATTGCGAACCACCTCGGCCTTCCACTCCAGGGCGTCGAGAACCGGCCTGGCCAGCGTCTCCGGCACACCGGCGGGGAAGACGGCCACAAGCACATAGGAGCGCTTCACCAGCCAGCCCGGCTGCTTGCGGAACTCACGTTCATACTGCCGGGCCAGTTGAGGGGTGTGGTAGTAAAAAATGGCGTAATCGGTGACTGCGGAGCCCAGCTCCAGCCTGCCGGCCTGGACCTCGGCGCCGTTTTCAAAACCGGCAATCGAAGCAGGCACCCATGGCAGGAAACGGCTGAGGGAATGCACGCCCAGCAGGTAGCGCTCACTGTTGCGGACGAGGCCCTTTTCCGGGAGATAGCCGGGCAGGTAGGGCAGTCCTCCGCCGGAGCGCATCGCCGGCGCCACCCGGTACAGCTCCTGAAGCTCCTTTTCGAGCGGCCGCCACCCGTCAAAGTAGAAGACGTAGTTCTGGTGGACCATCATCAGGCCGCCCGGCGTCACGCAGCGGGTGATGGAGTCCCGCACCGGCGTGCACTTTGATGGGCGGTTGGCCTGATACCATGCCAGAGCGCCGGTGGCGTCCTGGAGCCGCCAGGCGGTGGCGGCGAAGCGGCCCACGGGGCCGTCGTAGAGGGCGCGCTCTGCGGCTTCGCCGCCGTATTCGGC
Organism: Bryobacteraceae bacterium; assembly: GCA_049969655.1. GTDB lineage: Bacteria > Acidobacteriota > Terriglobia > Bryobacterales > Bryobacteraceae > JANWVO01. The sequence continues at coordinate 68,209 of JBMFOK010000007.1, read as the reverse complement.
CCAAAGCATCGGATCTTCCGGCTCGACTGGCGAGACCTTCACCCGTTTCGATCCGTACCAGGTCTCCGGCCAGATCTGCGCCTGGGCGATGCCGGCGCAAAGGCAGAAAAAGATCAGGCGCCGCAGCATTTCTTGTATTTCTTGCCGCTGCCGCAAGGGCAGGGGTCGTTGCGTCCCACCTTGGTGCCCTTGATGACCTGCGTCTTCGGGGCGCTGGAAGCTTCGCCGCCGGCGAACTGAAGCATCTCGAGCTCGCGCTCTTTCTTGCGCTGGATGTTGCGCGTCAGGTCCACGAAGGAGGACTGGGCGGCCTTGCGGTCGGCCGCAGCGGCCGGCACTGGCTCGGCGCCGTCGCCGCCGGAGTCTTCGTCCCAGGCGGCCTCCACGGCCGTCCGCGGCCGCTCGGCCACGGGCTGGAGGAAGAACAGGAAGCGGACCGTCTCGTCCTCGATGCGGTCCATCATCTCCTGGAAGAGACGGAAACCTTCCTTCTTGTACTCGATCAGCGGGTCCTTCTGGCCGTAGGCCCGCATGCCGATGCCCTCTTTCAGGTGGTCCATCGTCAGCAGGTGGTCCTTCCACTGCTGATCGATGACGCTCAGCCAGACCATGCGCTCGGTCTCGCGCATGACCTCGGGCCCGACGAGGGCCTCTTTTTCCTCATAGCGGCGGCGGAGCTTCTCGAGGATGTACTCCTCCATCTCGATCCGCGACATGTGCTGGATCTCGGCCGGGAGGATTTTGACGCCGAACTGGGAATTGATGTCGGTCTGAAGTCCGATGAGGTCCCACTTGTAGGGATCCTCGCCTTCGGGACAGCGCGCGTCGATGAAGGAGGCGAGAATGCCATCGACGATTTCAAACAGCCGCTCCTTCATGTCGCGGCCTTCGAGCAGCTGGCGGCGCAGGCCGTAGACGGCCTTGCGCTGCTTGTCCATGACGTCGTCGTATTCCTTGACGTGCTTGCGGATGGCGAAGTTCTGCGCCTCGACGGCCTTCTGCGCCGCCTCGATCCGCTTGGTGATGAGCCGCGACTCGATGGGCACGTCCTCTTCCATGCCGAGCCGCAGCATCAGGTTCTGGATGCGGTCGCCGCCGAAGATGCGCAGCAGGTCGTCCTGGAGCGACAGATAGAAGCGCGACTCGCCCGGGTCGCCCTGGCGGCCGGCGCGGCCGCGGAGCTGGTTGTCGATCCGGCGGGATTCGTGGCGCTCGGTGCCCAGAATGCACAGTCCGCCGAGAGCGACCACCTGTTCATGCTCGGCGTCGCACTGCTCCTTGAAGCGCGAGTAAATTTCGCGCCATTTTTCGATGGGAACGCGGTAATGCAGATCGCCGCGCATGAAATAGTAGTAATTGCTGTCGGCGATCGTGCTGTAGAGCTCTTCGGGAATGGTCTCGACGATTTTTTTCCGCAGAGCCTCTTCCTGCGCCAAAAATTCCGGGTTTCCGCCGAGCAGGATGTCGGTGCCGCGGCCGGCCATGTTGGTGGAGACGGTAACGGCGCCGAGGCGCCCGGCCTGGGCCACGATGTAGGCTTCGCGCTCGTGGTTTTTGGCGTTCAGCACTTCGTGCGGGACGCCCATTTTCTTGAGAATCCCGCTCAATTTTTCGGATTTTTCCACCGAAATCGTGCCCACCAGCACCGGCTGGCCCTTCTTGTGACGCTCGGCGATGTCTTTGGCGACGTTGCGCCATTTCTCGGCCTCGGTGCGGTAAACGATGTCGTTGTGGTCGATGCGGATCATCGGCCGGTGGGTCGGGATGACGACGACATCGAGGTTGTAGATCTTGTTGAACTCGGCCGCCTCGGTGTCGGCGGTGCCGGTCATGCCGGCGAGCTTTTTGTACAGGCGGAAATAGTTCTGGAAGGTGATGGTGGCCAGCGTCTGGTTTTCGGCCTCGATCTTGACGCCTTCCTTGGCCTCGATCGCCTGGTGAAGGCCGTCGGACCAGCGGCGGCCGGGCATCAGGCGTCCGGTGAACTCGTCGACGATGATGACCTCGCCGTCCTTGACGATGTAGTCGCGGTCCCGCTGGTAAAGCACGTGGGCGCGCAGCGCCTGCTGCACGTGGTGGTTGAGCTCGATGTATTCAGGGTCGTACAGGTTGGGGACGCCAAGCAGACGCTCCACCTTGGCGACACCCTCTTCGGTGAGCGCGACGGTGCGGTTGCGCTCATCGACGGTGTAATCGCCGGTGGTGTATTTCTCGCCAGGCTCGCGGCCCTCGATCACCTCGCCGCGCACCAGTTTCGGGATGATGGCGTTGACGCGGTAATACTTGTCGGTGGACTCCTCCGACGGGCCGCTGATGATGAGCGGCGTGCGCGCCTCGTCGATCAGGATCGAGTCCACCTCGTCGACGATGGCGTAGTTGTGCTCCCGCTGGACGCAGTCCTCCAGCCGGAACTTCATGTTGTCGCGGAGGTAGTCGAAGCCGAACTCGTTGTTGGTGCCGTAGGTGATGTCGCAGTGATAGGCGGCGCGGCGCTCGTCATCGTCCAGGCCGTGGACGATCAGGCCCACGCTCATACCGAGAAAGCGGTAGACCTTGCCCATCCACTCCGAGTCGCGGCGGGCAAGGTAATCGTTGACGGTGACCACGTGCACGCCATCGCCGGTAAGGGCGTTGAGGTAGACCGGCAGCGTGGCCACCAGCGTCTTGCCTTCGCCCGTCTTCATCTCGGCGATCTTGCCCTGATGAAGCACGATGCCGCCGATCAGCTGCACGTCGAAGTGCCGCATGTTGAGCACGCGGCGCGCGGCCTCGCGCACGACGGCGAAGGCGTCGATCAACAGATCGTCCAGCGTGGCGCCATTGGCCAGCTTTTGTTTGAACTCGGCGGTTTTGGCGGCCAGTTCGGCATCGGAGAGCTTCTGGAGCGAAGGCTCCCGGCTGTTGATGGCCTCCACGAGCGGCCGAAGCTTTTTTACTTCGCGCTCGTGCTTGGTGCCGAAAATCTTCGCCAGAAGGGTGTCAATCATAGAAGGGGCTTTGCTTCCATTCTAGCGCAGGGGCGCGCTGCCGCCCTGCAAATTCGGCGGCCGGGGGGCAGCGGCGGCGCGCCCTCCTCAGCCGAGCATTTCCTGCCAGGTGACGACGCGCTTTTCATAAATCGAGCGCGTCCCCATCAGCACCACCAGCGTGGCCTCGAAGGCGCTTTCGACGTCATTGAGCGGGCGCCGGCGGTTGCGGATGTTGTCGAGAAACGCGGCCAGCGACAGGCGCGTGGCGTCCTGGCCGGCGTCCGGCACTTCGAGCTTCGTCCTCTGCCTCTCCCCGCGGGGCTGGAATTCGGCGCGAGCCAGGTCGACGGCCCCTTCGCTGAGGAAGACGCGTTCCTGGATGCCGGAAAAGCCGGGCGGATCGAAGTAGTGGTGGCTGAAGTTGATCTGAATGCCGCCCTCAAACTCAAAGATAACGCTGTAATGGTCCATGACCGTGCGCCCGGGCGGCGTGTCCACAAACAGCGTCGTGCCGCCGCTGCCATAGCAGCGCAGCGGCGGCCTGCCGATGGCCCAGCGGAACAGGTCGAGGATGTGGATGCCCTGGTCGACCATGATGTCGCCGCATTGGGTCCGGTCGAAGTACCACGGGATGTCGCGCGGCAGATCGCCGCCGTGGCGCATGCCGTGGCACAGCAGCACGCGGCCCGCCTGGCCGGAGTGAATCCAGCGCATGGCGGCCGCGCGGGCCGGGTCGTGACGGAGCTGGAATCCGACCTGCATGATGCCTTTCGCACGGCGGGCGGCGTCGCGCACGGCGCGGCAGTCCTCGACGGTGAGCGCGAGCGGCTTTTCGGCATAGAGATGCAGGCCGCGCTCCAGCACGGCGATGTCAATTTCGCGGTGGGTGAAATCGGGCGTGGCCTGGATGACGGCGTCGAGAGATTTCACCTCGTCGAGCATCCGGCGGTAGTCAGTGAACGTGCGGGCCGAGGCGCCCTTCTGCGCCACCAGCGTGGCGGCGGCGTCGGCCCGTTCGGGCAGGATGTCGCAGACGGCCACAACCTCTGCGCCTTCCAGCTCCAGCAGGTGGCGCAGAAGGAAGCTGCCGCGGTTGCCCGCGCCAATGAGGGCGACTCGGATCTTTTCAGGCCGGCTCTGCGCCCGGACGAAGGCGGGCGCGGCCAGCACGGCTCTGCGTGTGATCATTCCGGTATCCTCCCGAGGCGGGCGCCCGCATCGGCGCGCGCCTCCGTTCCGAATTCATCCTACCGGCAGCCGATCCTCTTTTCACAGGCCGGCAGGCCACGGCCGACCTGATGCCGGCCGCGCTCTCTTCCGGCCGCAGGCGGGAGAACGCCACCGGACTCGGACCGATTGCATGACTTCCTCCAATGGGTATAGTGTTGCTTTGGCCTACCCCGATCTGCCCAGGATGAACTCACTCCGCCTTGACCAGTGTCCGATCTGCGGCAACAAATCCCTGGTCCGCAGAAAAAGAACGTTTGCGGAGAAATTCCGGCACGCGGCGATTTACCGTTGTACATCCTGCCGGTTTGAAGCCGCCGTGCCGCTGACGGTGCTCTATCCGCAGTTGTCCCGCGTGGCGCGATGCCCGCACTGCTCGTCCACGCAGCTCCGCATGCTGGCACGGCGGGACCCGATTGAAAAGAAATACCGCGGCCCGCTCAGCACGCTGTGGGGCTGGCTGGGCGCGCCGCTGCTGTACTGCCCCTTCTGCCGGATCCAGTTCCACGACTTCCGCCGGCGCAGCGACGGCCAGGACGATACAATCGCATGATATGCGGTTCCTTCTGGTTCTCTCGCTCGTCCTGGCCGCACCGGCCGCCGACCGGCGCAACACCGAGACGCCAAACACGGACACGCGGATGACGTTTCGGGCGCCGGATCGGCTCGAGGACTGGCAGGCGCGGCGTGAGCTTTTGCGCCGGCAGATTCTGGCCGCGGCCGGGCTGTGGCCGGCGCCACCGAAACATCCTCTGCGGGTTCTGTTCGCGGGCCGCATCGACCGCGGAGACTACACGATCGAAAAAGCCGCCATCGAGACTCTGCCGGGCTTCTGGCTGGGCGGCAACCTGTATCGGCCGAAGGGCGCCGGACCGTTTCCCGCGGTGCTCCATCCGCACGGGCACTGGCCCTACGGGCGGCTCGAGAACAGCGAATTGTGTTCCACGCCGGCGCTTGGCGTGAACTTCGCCCGCAACGGCTTCCTGGTCTTCGCCTACGACATGCTCGGCTACAACGACACGGTGCAGGCGGCGCACGATTTCACCGGGCCTGCCTATCAGCTCTGGAACTTCACTCCGCTGGGCCTGCAACTGTGGAATTCCATGCGGGCCGCGGATTTCCTGCTGTCGCTGCCCGACGCTGATCCCAAACGGCTGGCCATTACCGGCGCCAGCGGCGGCGGCACGCAGACGTTCCTGCTGACGGCGGTGGATGACCGCATCGCGGCCGCGGCCCCGGTGAACATGGTAAGCGGCCTGATGCAGGGAGGCTGCATCTGCGAGAACGCGCCCGGCCTGCGCATAGGCACGAACAACATCGAAATTGCGGCGCTGTTTGCCCCGAAGCCGATGCTGCTTGTCTCAGCCACCGGCGACTGGACGCGCGAGGTCCCCAAAGTCGAATATCCGGCGATGCAGAAAGTGTGGCAGCTTTTCGGCAGAGCGGACAATCTGGAGGTGGTGCAGTTTGATGCACCCCATAATTACAACCGCCAGAGCCGCGAGGCGGTGTACGAATTCTTCCGCAAACATCTGTCGCCGGAGCGCACGCCGTGGAAAGAGCGCGGCGTCGCCGTGGAAAAGCTTCAGGACGTGCTCGTGTTCCACGGCCGCCCGCTGCCGGAAGGCGCCGTCTCTTTCGACGAACTGTTCGCGTGGTGGAAGCGTGCGGCGCGCGCCGCCGCGCGCCGGATGAGCGCCGCCGAGGCGCGCGAGCGGCTGCGGATGGCGTTCGCCTGGCAGCAGCGGCCCGCCTTCGACACGCTGCCGGCACGCTACCTGGAAGGGCGCGCGCCGGCCGCGCTGGTGCTGCACCCGGCGGGCATGGCTGAAGCGGAGAGGACGGAGGACTTCCGCGAGCTGCGCGCCGCCGGACGCGCGGTGATGCTTCTCGATGCGTTCCAGACCGGCTCCGCCATGGCGCCCAGGGACCGCTCGCACCGCCACTTCCTCACCTTCAACGTGAGCGACGACGCCGGCCGGGTGCAGGACGTGGCGGTGGCGCTGGAAGAGCTGTGGCGGCGGACCAAGCAGCCCGTCGAGCTGCGCGCCTCCGGCGCGGCGCGGCGCTGGGCGCTGTATGGCGCGGCCATTGCGGGCGTGCCGGTTCGTTTTGACGCCTCGCCGGAGGAGTTTGACGAAGACGAAGCGCGGCTCGAAAAGGAATTTTTCGTCCCCGGCCTGCTTCACGCCGGCGGCGCCGAAAGCGCACTGCGGGCCATGGAGCGCGCGCCGGCTCAGTTGAGGAAGTAGGTCCGGTAGAGGGTGTCGCGCTGCTTCGGCGTGAAGCCGGCGTCGCGGATGATGCGCCGCAGTTCCTCTTCGGTGGCGCGGTGGCGGGCGCCGGCGGCGCTGACGACGTTTTCCTCGATCATGATGGAGCCGACGTCGTTGCCGCCAAACCGCAGGCCCACCTGGCACACCTTCAGCCCCTGCGTCACCCAGGACGACTGGATATTGGGAATATTTTCCAGATAAAGCCGCGAAATGGCGAGCGTTTTCAGATATTCCACGCCGGTGGCTTCCTCTTTCACGAAGCGGCCAAGGCTGGTATTTTCGCGCTGAAATGTCCAGGGAATGAATGCCGTAAATCCGCCGGTCTCTTCCTGGATCCGGCGGACCACTTCCAGATGATGCACCCGCTGCTCGATGGTTTCGCCGCAGCCGAACATCATCGTGGCGGTGGTGTTCATGCCGAGCCGGTGGGCGGTGAGGTGCACCTCCACCCACTCGTCCACCGTACACTTCAGCCGGGAGATGCGGCGCCGGACGTCGTCGTGAAGGATCTCCGCCCCGCCGCCGGGGATCGAGTCCAGCCCCGCGTCGCGCAGCCGCGCGATGGTGTCTCGCACGGTGAGGCCGCTGGCTTCGGCGATGCACCAGATCTCCGGCGCGCTGAAGCAGTGCAGCCAGATGCGCGGAAACCGCTGCCTGATGGCGCGCAGCAGGTTCTCGTACCATTCGATCTTCAGGTCCGGGTTCAGCCCGCCCTGCATCAGGATCCCGGTGCCGCCGAGGTCAATCGTCTCCTGGATCTTCTGGCAAATGGTTTCGGTGTCCAGCACATAGCCTTCGGCGTGGCCCATCGGCCGGTAGAAGGCGCAGAAGCTGCAATACTCCGTGCAGAAGTTCGTGTAGTTGATGTTGCGGTCGATGATGTAGGAGACCACGCCCTCCGGATGCCACCGGCGGCGCACCGCGTCGGCGGCCATCCCGATGCCGATCAGATCATCGCTGCGGAACAGCTCGGCGGCTTCTTTCTGCGTCATCATCGGCTACCTCCCCGGCGCACCCTCCGTTGAGCGCCCGCACTGCGGAAAGGAAACGCTGGAGGCCGGCGCGCTCCTCCACGCCGAGCCGCCAGGTGACGTTGCGCTCCAGGTACCGTGCGGCCAGCTCCCTCGGCAGGCCGCGCGAAGCGGCCTCTTTCCTGATGATATCGTCGAAATGCGCCAGGCCGTAAGAAAACGATCCCTCCAGGATCCCTGCCACCGACTCAAGCCCCGGCGCCCCCGCGGCCCAGACGGCAAAAACCATCGGCAGACCCGTGAGTTCCAGCCACGCCTGGCCGAGATCCAGCCAGGCCGCGCCGGTGCATTCAGGCTCCACAGTCAGGGCGGCGTCGCCGATCAGCAGCGCTGCATCGGCGGCAGCAAGCATCGCCGGCAGCTCCGGCGGCATCGGCTGAATTTCCGGATCCACGCCGAACCGCTCGCGCAGAATGATCCGGGCAAGCTGCACGGAAGTGCGCGAACCGGTGTCGGCCGCCAGCGAGCGAACCTCGGCCCAGGGACGCCGGGCAAAAAGGAGAATGCTGCGCACCTCGCCGCGGCAGGCGATGCATAGATCGCCCACGGGCTGGAGCCCATGACGATCCATCTCCACCACGGGGACGATACCCAGATCCGCCTCCCCGGCCACCACGCGCCGGGCGCACTCAGACGGTACGGCGAAGGAGAGTTCCGCGTGCCCTTTTTGCGGGCCGTGGAGCAGGCCCCAGACCAGCGGGGCCGTGTTCAGGTAGCTGACGGCGCAGATGCGCGGTATGCCCAAGGTCGTTTCCCGGTGGGTCAAGTACGAGTGTACCATTCCTTTAGTTCTGACCCGAATGGGCCGAAAGTTACTGACAGAGATTGAGTAATCCGTGATATGGTGGGTTTGAACCAGAACCGGAGGAGGACGGGTGTAATGGAACGAGTGGCTCAGGCATTCACGCTGGCCGCGCTGTCGATGCTCGTGTCGAGCCTTCCTGGGCAGACGGTGACGAACCCGCTGCCGGCGAAGGTGTTTGGGCAGGCGCAGTTGCCCCGCAGTCTCGACGCGCTTGCCGCCCCTTCGGCCAACACGCCGAATCTGCCGGATGCGCGCGGCCTCTTCCGGCCCACCAGCGTTGCCGTTGACGTATCTGCCGATCCGCCCATCCTTTATGTCGCCGACACCGGCAACAACCGCGTTCTTGCCTGGCGGGACGCGACGGCACTCACCACCGGCGCACCGGCCGACCGCGTGATTGGCCAGAAAGATTTCTCCTCCACCGCCGCCATCAACATCACGGTTTCGCAGGCTTTCTCCAGCGCCCTGTTTGCCCCCACTGCCGTGGCGGTGGACCGCAATGGAAACCTCTTCGTCGCTGACGCGGGCAACAATCGGATTCTGCGCTACCCGAAGCCGTTTGAACAGCCTGAGGGCGAACCCGTTGTCGCTGATCTCGTCATCGGTCAGCCGAACCTGCGCAGCAACCTGGCCAACCGCAGCAGCAGTGCAACCGCCGCTCCTTCGGCCGCCACCATCAAGACCAACGCCGCCTCCATCGGCGGCGTCCAGAATGTCTCGCTCGCCTTTGACGCCGAGGGCAACCTCTGGTTCAGCGACGCGGGCAACCACCGCATCCTCCGCTACCCGGCCTCCGCTGTCAGCGGCCCATCCAACATAGGCAGCGATGGGGCGGAGATCGCCGCCGATCTGGTGCTCGGGCAACCGGACTTCACCACCGCTACTGCCAATCCCGGCCGAGCTGACCCGGCACGCGGCGACCGGCTCCAGCGCGCCAGCATCCGTTTCGGCGGGCCGCTGGCCTTCGACTCGCAGGGGAATCTCTTTTTTGCCGACGACCTGGCGCGGATCCTCGTCTGGCAGCCGCCGTTTGAGAACGGCAAGGCGGCCTCGCGAATCCTGGGGATCTATATCCTGCGCCAGGGCGATACCGCCCCACCCACGGTGAACAATTACACGTTCGGATTCAACCTCGCCGTGAGCGGATCCACGGTGATCCTGGCGGGCGGCCCGCAGGGTCTGTGGGTGGCCGACGATCATCTGTTTGTCGCCGATACCTACAACAACCGCGTTGTCCGCTTTGATCCGGTGTCGGCCTGGCCGCCGGAGGACCCCGAGGCAGGCCAGATCTCCCCGCCGATGACGGCCGTCTTCGGCCAGGACGACTTCAATCACGGCACGCCCAACCGCTGGGGCTACGCCGAACCGACCAACCAGTCCTTCCAGGGCCCGGCGGGCGGCACGTTCGCTGCGGGCCGCATGTTCCTCGTCGACCGGGGCAACCACCGCGTGCTGGTCCATCCCTACGACGCGGACAACCACACGCCGCTGCCGGCTGAAGCGGTGCTGGGTCAGCTCGAGTTCGCGCTACGGTCGCCGAACCTCATCGAGGGCCGCGAAATCAGCGCCGGCTCCATCCGCCTGTTGGCCGGCAACCAGGCAGTCGAGCTGGGCATTGGCCCGGCGATGGCCATCCATTACCCGGACAACCCCGACGAGCCGCCACACCTCTACATTGCCGATACGGGCAATAACCGGGTGCTCGGCTTCTGGGACGCCCGGCGGTTCCAGTTCGGGCAGACCGCTGACCTCGTCATCGGCCAGGTGGGACTGACGCGCAGCCTGATCAACTCCCCGACCAACAATCCGGCCACGCCGTCCGCCGAAGGGCTGCTGCTGCCCTCCTCGGTGGCCGTGGATGCCCAAGGCAACGTCTGGGTGGCCGACACGGGCAACGGCCGCGTGCTTCGTTTCCCCCGCCCCTTCGACCATTGGGATCAGCGCCAGACGGCAGATCTCGTGCTCGGCCAGCCGGACTTTGAGACACCGGCCAACGGCGAGCCGAAGCGGAACCGGCTCTACCGGCCCGTCAGTCTGGCGTTCACTGGCGACGGCCGCCTGGTGGTGGCAGACCTCGCCCACCACCGCGTGCTCGTCTTCAACCCTCCGTTCGAAAGCGGTCAGGACGCCGCATTGGTGCTGGGCCAGCCGGACGCAGGATCCGCTACGCCTGGCAGCGAGCTCACGCAAATGAACCTTCCGATGGGCGTGGCCGTGGACGGCCAGGAGCGGATTTACGTCGCCGACACGAACAACCGCCGCCTGCTTGTCTTCGACCGGGCCGAGTTTCTCAGTGACGGCAGCGGACCCGGCCTGGCGCTCGACCTGAATGCCAACAACCGCCGTGTCGCGCCCGTGGCCGTCACCGTCAACCGGGACAACGGCGAGATCTGGATCGCCGATGGGCAGCTCAGCCGGGTGCTTCGCTACCCGGCGTTTGAAATCCTCGCGCTGACCGGCGACGCGGCCTTCAATTACGGGTTCACCACATATGGCCCGCGCTCGCTGCTGCTCGGCCGGAACGGATCCCTGATGGTGGCCGACGCGGCCCACCGCATCACGATGCACTTCCCGCTCCACGACGTGATCAATGGCGCCAACGGCTTCCCGCGCGTCGCCCCGAACACGATCGTGCAGCTTTCAGCGCCGGGCGTGACTTTTGCGGATTCCGGCCAGGCCGCTGCAGGAACGCCGCTGCCCCGGGAGCTGGGCGATATTGAGGTACTGGTCGACGGCACGCCGGCACCGCTGTTCCGCGTGGATGGCGGCACCATCCGCCTGCTGGTTCCGAAAGACGCCCCTTCGGCCGGCGTGGCCGAATTCCTCGTGAGGCGGCACTCCACGGAGGAGATCCTTTCCCACGGATATGTGGCGATGTTCAACGCCTCGCCCGCGGTACTGATCGAGGATTCCGCGCCCGCCCCGCAGGGCCAGGCGCGCGCCGTGAATCAGAATGGCGCGGGCAACACCGCATCGAATCCCGCCACCGTGGGCCAGGAGCTCACCGTGTGGCTGACAGGCACGGGGCGCATCGACGGGCTACCCGAAGATGGAGAGGCTCCTGGCGGAGAGGTTCCCGTGCCGGGCGCCCAGGCCTTTGTGCTGCTCCAGTCTGGCGCCGTTGCCGCTCCGGTGGTGAGTTCCACGCTCGATCCCGAGCAGCCGGGACTCTGGCGCGTAAGGATCCGCGTGCCGCAGGTGCCGGCTGACGGCAACTACGGCTTTGCCGTCATTTACCGCAGCATGTCGAGCAACAATCTGGTGCTGAACGGCAAGACGTACCGGCAGACAGCCACCATCAGCATCAAACGGTAGCGCGGGCGGGCAGAGAAAAACGCGGCCGCACCCTGATTTTATGGCCTGACGATGATGCGGGTGGACGGAGCTCCGTCAATCCAGGCGGCAATGGGCGTGGCCTCGTCCCACGTCAGCCACACGAAGCCTCCGCGATCGGTGATCACCGGCTTGTCGATGCCTTCGATCCGCACCGGCAGTCCGGGATATGGGATGCGGTTCTGATCGGTGGTCCGCAGCACAAGCAGACCCTCTCCGCGCCAGTAGTCGACCAGTTGCACGTCGGAGCGTGCGCGCTTGATGTCGAGTTTCTGGTGAGAGACCTCAAAGCCCGGATCGTCGGCGTAAATGTAGACATCGGCCACGCCGGCGTCGGCGCCCAGCAAGGCAAATTCGACGGAAGTCTCTCCGGCGGGAATCACGATGTCCGGCGGAGCGCTGATGAAGCTGGAGGCGTAAACGCCGATTCGCAGGTCGCGGTCGAGCGGCCGCGCGATGGAGACCTTCACCGGGACAGGCTCGCCAACAACGCCGCCGGCCGCCGGCCAAAGGCTCGAACGCAGCATGCGGTGCAGCGTCGTGCCCGCCCAGGCGCGCTCGCCGGCGGCACGGTGATAATACGGCTCGAAGGCCGTGCGGTACGTCTCCAGTTGCTCGAGCTGTTCCGGCGTCGGCTCCGCGTCCGGCGGCGTCACGAGAATAAACGCGAAACGAAACAGCCGCTGGGAAACGGTCTCGTCAGGGGTGCGGCGGCCTTCGGCGGCGATCAGCGCTTCCAGGGTCACGTCCCGACGCGCGCCACGCAACGGGACGTTCGCCTGAGGCAGCCTCGTGCGGCTGACGCCCGGGTCATCCACATAGAACGACGGCGGCACTTCGGCGGGGTTTCTCAACCCCATCAGATACTGGTCCAGCGGAGAATAGCCTTCCACCGTGGCAGTGGTCAGGAACGTGCCGTTGCCATTGTCGGCGATGCGATTGCCTTCCAGCAGCGACGCCTCCGAGTTGAACTTGAAGCTCCAGTGGGCCAGTTGCGCGCCGAGCATCGGGCGCTCGTCGGGCGCGTAAGCCGGGTCGCGCACGCTCGCCAGGGCCAGGAAGAGGTGGCCCGCCTCGTGGCCCAGGATCGAAAGCGGCGTGTCGCCGGTGATGCGGCCCCGCAGGCCTACCGTCTGGTTGGGGTCGCGCGGATACTGACTGAGCGGCCCCATGTTCATCACCGCCTGAAGACGCCACGGTGAGCCATACATGTATCCCTGATCCGTGGCCGTGTCGCCGATGCCGGTGGTGTTGGACCGGACGGTGACTTCGTAGGCCAGCGCGCCCGAAGAGGCCGGCACATCCAGCGAGTTGAAGATCACCAGGTAGTCGTAGGCGTCCTCGTGCGTCTCATAGAAACGCTGAGCGATGCGCACGACGTCGAGGGCGCGTTCGCTGCCGAAGCGTTCGGCCATTGCCCCGGCGACCTGCCCCGAAGGCGGGGCATCGTAGTCGACGATCTCCACCGACCCTTGCAGGTAGCCCGGCGCGATGCCCACCACAGCCGCCGAGGGCGACGCCAGCAGGTAGTGAAACTCGATGCGCCCGGAGCTCATGAGAACCGCCTGCACGCTCTGTCGCGGCCCCGTGCCGAAGTCGCGGTATTCGGGGACGTCCTGCCAGGTGATGACGGCACGACCGGCCTCGAGCCTCACCGAAACCGTGCCGCCACGCGTCGGGTCGAGGTCGGCAAACAGCGGGGCAATGCGCGGGGGGCCGGCAACGAAGCGGCCCAGGCTGCGCGACGACGATTCCGCGTCGGCGCGGCCGAAGGTGATGTTGCCATCCGAGTGAACCAGCAGTCGGCGGTACGTCCGGCCATAAAACGGGAAGTCAAAGGGCAGGTCGACGGCGCGGAAGTCGTCGTCGCCGAGGCCGTCCAGCGGCTGGCCGGCCGCGGCGGCCTGAGCGTCGAAGGCCTGCGGAGCGGTGGTGACGCGGTAGGAAGCAGGCTGCGAACCGGCGGGTTCGAAGGCGATGCTGCGGCCCACGAGGTTGAATGGGTTGGGCTCCATGACCACGCCGCCGCGCGAGTCCATCACGGCGATGTGGCCATAGTCGCGCGCCTGCGGTGCGGCCGCCTCGCGCGCGGCCATCTTTGCACGGCGCAGCAGGCGCTGCTGGGCCACGTGCTCGGCGGGCACAATGGAGCGCAGGCTGCGGGCGGTGCCGCAAACGGCCGCCACCGTGCGGGCGTCCGCCGACAGGGCAAACACCAGCCAGACGGCCAGGGAACTTGCAAGCCTGGATTTGCGTATCATAGGCGTTCGACTCATGGACGGGCGCTGCCGGGCGGGCGTTGCGCTCCGGTACCCTAGTTCCAGTTTCTCTCAGCGGGAGGTTCTCTCATGCCATATTGCACCAGTTGCGGAGCGGAGGCGCCGGAAACCGCACGTTTCTGCGCGCGCTGCGGCGCGCCCGTGGCTGGCGCCCCGGCGCCGGCGCATCCGTTCGGCTACGAGACGGCGGAGCCGCTGGACTATACGATTCAGGGCGACAATCTCCAGGTGGTGCGCATCCGGCTGCGCCCCGGACAGGAAGTCTACGCCGAGGCGGGCAAGATGGTCTACAAGACGGCTTCGATTCAGTGGGAGAGCCGGATGTCCGGCCAGTCCCTGGGAGAGAAGCTCTGGGGCGCGCTGAAGCGGAAGCTGATGGGGGAGTCGTTGTTCTGGACCTACTTCCGCGCCACCGCGCCGGGCGAGGTGGGCTTTGCCGGCTCGTATCCGGGCCGGATTCAGGCCCTCGAACTGAAGGCGGGCCAGTCGATCCTCGCCCAGCGGGACAGCTTCGTGTGCGCGCAGGCGAGCACGCGCGTCGATATCGCCTTTGTGAAGCGGATCGGCGCGGGGCTGTTCGGCGGCGAGGGGTTCATCCTCGAACGGATCACCGGGCCCGGCGTGGCGTTCATCCACGCCGGCGGCGACTTCATCGAGTTCCAGCTCGGGCCGGGCGAGGTGATTCAGGTGGACACCGGCTGCATTGTGGCCTTCGACGAGGGCGTCGACTATGATGTCCAGTTCGCCGGCGGCATCAAGACGGCCATCTTCGGCGGCGAGGGCCTTTTCCTCGCCACGCTGCGGGGACCGGGCCGCGTGGTGATCCAGAGCCTGACGCTCGAAAAGCTGCGCCGCGAGCTGGCCCCGGGCCAGGCCGGCGGCGACGAACGGACGCCGCTGGAGTCACTGGGCGGTTTCTTCCGCAGCGAGGACTAACCGGCGGGCCTGCGGCGCCTGCGTCGGCGGACCGCCGGCGTCCGGGATAAAGTTCGCCTCATTCCGCGCCGATGTGGAAAGAGGAGCCTCGCGCCCTGCATGATGCAGAAGGACATGGAGACGTCCGGCACGCTGAGTCCGAAGCCTGAAGCGCGGCCCGGGGGGGGCGGCGGACAGAAACTGCAACTGCTGGCCAGCCTCAACCACGAGATCCGCACGCCGCTGAGCGGCGTACTCGGCGCGATCGACCTGCTGCTGGAAACGAAGCTCGACGACGAGCAGCGCGACTACGCGCTGATGGCGCGCGAGTCCGCCAACAGCCTGCTCAACCTGCTGAACGATACGCTGGAATACACGTCGCTGGTCAACGGTTGTTCGCAGCTCGACGAGGCGGAGTTCGATCTCCAGGAGACGCTTCAGGGCGTGATGGCGGAATTTCTTGCGACGGCCGAGCAGCGACGGCTCGACCTGCGCTGGATTGTGGACCCCATCCTGCCGCGCATCGTGCACGGCGACGCACGGCGCCTGGCGCAACTGTTGCATCTGTTGCTGCGGTATGCCATGCGCACCGTCTCCTCCGGAGGCGTCTTCGTCGGCACCAAAGTGGAGCCGTCCAGCCAGGCCGGGCAGATCGAGGTCGCCCTCACGCTGGAGTGCGTCAACGGGCTGCCGGTGGAGGCGCTCCGCACGCTGGTCGAGGAGTTCGAGGCCGAACAGGCCAGCTCCGTGGGCCAGTTCCACAGCCTGGCGCTCGACCTGGCGCTGGCGCGCCGCGTCACTCTGCTCATGCGGGGCAGGCTGGATTTTGAGGAGGCGGCCGAGGCAGTCCGGCTCACCGCCCGCGTCCCGGTCCGCTTGCCCGAGGCGCGCGTCCATGAACAACATGCCGGCGCCCCGGAGCCAGACAACCTGATTCTGGTGGTTGATGACAACCCGGTGAGCCAGCGAGTGCTGCGGGCTGTTCTCGCCAAAGGCGACTATCGCGTGGACTGCTGCGCCGACGGCCCCTCCGCTCTCGCCGCTGCCGCCGAACGACGCTACGGGCTGGTGTTGATGGACCTGTTCATGCCCGGCATGGACGGGCTGGAAACCCTCGCACGGCTGCGCCGGATTCCCGGCTACGAGCGCACGCCCGTGCTCGCTCTCACAGCGGAAGTGTCCGTCCAGCTCCGGCACCTCTGCCGCCAGCGTGGCATGGCGGCCTTCCTGACGAAACCGATCCACGCGGCCGAACTGCTTGAGACGGTCCGCCGGTGCCTGGCCGCGACAGAATGAGCCTCTCTGGTCTGAGTGACCTCCTGGGACGAAAATCGCCCTCTTCAGAGCCGCGACCGAAGCGAGCCCGTCCGGGCGGGCGGAAGGAGCGGTTCCTCTGCCTCGGACAGGGTCCGCGGCCGGACTGTACCCGGCCATGTGGGTCAACGCTGACGCGGATTGCGGTTCAAAACCGGCGCCGCTGGAGCTTTCGGCGGCGGACCTTCTTCTGTTGAAGCGGATTTTTGGCAGGTCCCATTTTCGGCAGATTTCCCTCTTTTGTCCCGCACGATGCTGCGCCGGCCCAATTTCTCCAGTGACTTCTTCCCACCCGGCACGCAGGCTGTGTCTGAGCGAAATGGTCGCCACGGCGGCAAAATGGCTTCATGAAATTCCGCCTTCCTGTCTTGTCCTGGTTTCGGACAAGCACATGCCGAACTCGATTATCATGGTTGCATGCGCTTCCGGTTGGGCAAGGACGAATTCGGCAGGCTCGAATGCCGCATTGGCGGCGAGGGCGATGAGCATTCCGTCTGGGCCGCCGACGCCGGAACCGCGCTCGCCGACCTTTCGGCCGCGCTCGACGAGCTCGAGGCCACCGGCGCCGCCGGGTGCGTCTGGCTGATTTCGAGCGGCGAATACCGCTGGGCCTTTCGGCGGCACGAAGAAAACGTCCGGGTGGCGGTGATGTTCATGCACAGCGTGGCCATCGGCTACCAGCACGTCTACTGGGGGGAGCATCCGTTGCAGGAGCTGCTGGAAATCTTCCGGGCAGAGATCCGCCGATACCGCGGGCAGCAGGCCTAAACAGCCGCTGGCGCGTTGCCGGGCGCCCGCGCCCGGTCCGGCTACTCCGGCCGGTAGCCGTGGATGTGGTAGGGCACGTAATAGCGGGGGTCGTCGTCGCGGGTGACCAGCGTGAAGCCCGCCTCCGAGAGGAAGTCCCAGACAAATGTGCGCGTGCGGAAATGCTCGCCTTCGCCGCGGTCGGCACGGAAATCGTGGGCGGCGACGCAGCAGTATCGGGTGCGGCGCAGCGCCTCGCGGCAGCCCGGCAGGGCTGTGCGCTCTCCCCCTTCGATGTTCATCTTCAGAAAATCGATCCGGCCGATGCCATGCCGACGGCACACCGCGTCAAACGGGATGGCCTCCACCGGGTATGAGGTGGGCGAAGGCGGGCCCTCGCGCACATAATTCGATTCCCATACCGGCAGCGTCTCCACCTGCATCTGGCCGGGCCGGTCCGTACAGGCGAGATTCAGGCAGACGACATTGGTCAGGCCGTAGGCGTCGCAGAACTCCACCAGGTGGCGGAAATTTTCCGGGTGCGCCTCAATCGCCCAGACGCGGCCTTTCGGGCCGACTCCGAGAGAGAATGCGTAAACGTCCTCGCCACGGCCGGCGCCGATGTCCACAATCACGTCTCCCTCGCGAGGACGGTAGAGATGGAACCAATAGTCGCGCGCGTCCTGAAGGTATCTTTCCAGCTGTTCGGGACTGCGCACTCCCGGGTGGCGGGGATGCGTGGACGATTCAGGCTTCATCGTTGTCCCTAATTTTTCCGCAATGCTCCCGGATTCCCTGCCGATTCGGGTGCGGCATTTCTCTCTCCCGTCGGCTGTTATGCATCCACATGATCGGCGAAAAAGCGTTCGATGGAAGCTCTAAGGGCGGCGGAAACCTTCCGCGGGAGCTCCTTCATTTCATTTTCCGAAAGCGGGCGGAAATCCTTCGCGACATTCACGTTGAACTCAATGTGCTCGAGCGACGGCATGCCCACCACACAGGCCGAAACCGGCAGCGTCATCGCGTAACGCAGCAGGATGTCCGGAGGCGCCTGTCCGAGCAGTTTCTCCTGGGCAAACACTTTCATCGCGGTCAGCCCGATCTTCTTCTTCAGCGCCACCGGCAGGGCCACGGCCTCAAAGCCGGACGGCCCGGTCATGCCTTCGCCGGCGCGGTCCGACGGGCGCGCGGCGCCAATCTGGGCGATATTGAGCGCCATCTGCACCGAGTCAAACGGGTGCCGCTCGAGCGCCGTCTTGAGCACCGCCGGATCGGTGTGACAGGTGACGCCGATGAAGCGCGTCATCTTCTCTTCTTTTGCCCGCAGCATCGCCCTGAGCTGCCCTTCCGGCGCTTCAATCCGCGACAGGTCCTCCTGGCTGCCCAGAGAGTGGATGTGAAGCAGATCCACCCGGGAGACGCCCAGGTTCCTGAGCGACCGCTCGAGCAGCTTCATCGTCCCCGAGTAAGTCCGGTCGCCGCCAAGCTTGGTGACAAGGAAAAAGTTTTTCCGGTGCGACTTCAGGTACTGCCCAATCCACCGCTCGCTCTGGCCGTCGCCGTAACTGGCGGCCGAGTCCACGTAGTTGATGCCCGCCTGAAGGGCACGGTGCAGGGCCTCGAGGGCCCTGTCCTCGGACTTGTACATCAACCAGCGGCTGCCGGCGCCAAAAGCGAGCAGTGAAACTTTCTCCCCGGTGCTGCCCAGCGGGCGCATGGGCATGCCGGTGGCGGCGTCGATTTCGGTTGCCGCCGCGGCTGCGGCGGCGTAAGTGAGAAACTGCCTCCGTGTGAATTCCATCGCGCGCTCCATGGCCCGTATCCTATCGCAGAATCGCCGCGCTCACTCGCCCAGCAGGTGGGCGGCCACGCGCCGGGTGTGGCTGCCGCGGCGGTGCTCGAACAGATAAATTCCCTGCCAGGCGCCGAGCACGGGCGCGCCGGCGCGCACGGGGATCGACAGATGCACCTGGGTGAGCGCGGTCCGCAGGTGCGCCGGCATATCGTCCGCCCCTTCGATGGTGTGGACGTAGGCGTGCGGATCCTCAGGCGCAAGGCGGGCGAAATAGCGCAGAATGTCGGTGCGGACGTCGGGGTCGGCATTCTCCTGGATGAGCAGCGAGGCCGATGTGTGCTGGCAGAACAGCGTCAGCAGCCCTTCGCGGATGCCGGTGCGCCGCACCCAGGCCTCCACCTCGGCGGTGAATTCATACAGGCCGGGCCCGCGGCTGCTGATGCGGAATTCCGTCTGCTCCTGCCGCATTTCTACTCGACGGTCACGCTCTTGGCGAGGTTGCGCGGCTGGTCGACATCGCAGCCGCGCCGTACGGCGATGTGATAGGCGAGAAGCTGCAAGGGAATCACCTCGAGCATCGGAAGCAGCAGCTCAGGCGCCGGCGGCACCGTGATCACGAAGTCGCTGCGCGCGGCCGCCGCGTCCATGCCTTCGGTCGTCACGGCCAGCACGCGCCCGCCGCGCGCCTTCACCTCTTCGATGTTGGCCAGCGTCTTTTCAAAGCGCAGCATGCTGGCGGGGTCCTCCGGGTCGGCCGTGGCGATGACGACCACGGGCAGGGTCTCGTCGATCAGCGCATTCGGCCCGTGTTTCATTTCGCCCGCCGGGTATCCTTCGGCATGAATATAGGAGATTTCTTTCAGTTTCAGCGCGCCCTCCAGAGCAATCGGATAATGGATGCCACGGCCGAGATAAAGGAAATTGGATGCGCGGAACAGTTGGTGCGCGAGCTCCGCGATCTGCTCGGCCGCGGAGAGCAGCCGCTCCATCTTCGCCGGCACGAGCAGCACCTGGCGGGCCAGCGCGCGCGAAGACTCCGCGCTGATCTCGCCGCGCACCTGGGCCAGATACATCGCCAGCAGGAACAGTGCGGCCAGTTGCGCGCTGAAGGCCTTGGTGGAGGCGACCCCGATTTCCGGTCCGGCATGCGTCATCAGCACGCCCGCCGCCTCGCGGGCCATCATCGCTCCCATCACGTTGCAGATGGCCAGCGTTGGCGAGCCCTTCCGCTTCGCCTCCCGCTGCGCCGCCAGTGTGTCGGCCGTCTCGCCTGACTGCGAAATCAGGATGGTCAACGTCTCCGGACCGACCAGCGGGTCCCGGTAGCGGAATTCGCTGCCGTAGTCTACCTCCACGGGCAGCCTCGCCAGCCGTTCGATCATGAACTTGCCCACCAGCGCCGCATGCCAGCTTGTGCCGCAGGCGACGATCCTGACATCCCGGAACGAGGAAAACTGTTCCGGGGAAATCTGCATCTCGTCGAGAAAAATCCGGCCGCTTTCCTGGCCGATCCGGTTCAGAATCGTGTCTCTGAAGGCGCGCGGCTGCTCAAAAATCTCCTTGAGCATGAAATGACGGTATCCGCCTTTTTCAGCCGCCACCGGATCCCACAGGATCCGCGTGAGCCGACGCTGCACCGGCCGGCCCTCGAAATCCGTCAGCCGCACCCCCGCAGGCGTAAGAATGGCCATGTCGCCGTCTTCCAGGAAAAAGACGTCGCGGGTGTGGTTCAGAATGGCGGGGATGTCGCTGGCAACGAAATATTCGCCTTCGCCAAGCCCGACAACAATGGGAGGACCCTGCCGCGCGGCCACGATCTTGCCGGGGTCGAGCCGGGTGATGGCAGCGATCGCGAAAATGCCGCGGAGACGCCCCAGGGCGCACCGGACGGCTTCCTCCAGGTTGCCCTGGAAGTACTCTTCGATCAGATGAGGAATGATTTCCGTGTCCGTCTCGGTTTCAAACACGTGGCCCCTTGAGGCCAGCTCCGTCTTGAGATCGAGATAATTCTCGATAATTCCGTTGTGAACGACGACAATATTGCCCTGGCTGTCGCGGTGCGGATGCGCGTTTTCTTCCGTCGGCCGCCCGTGCGTCGCCCAGCGCGTGTGCCCGATGCCATACCAGCCGTCGGCCGGCGTTCGCCGCAGCGCTTCCTCCAGATTGTGCAGCTTGCCCGACGCGCGCCGGATCTCCAGACGCCCGCTTTCATCAATCACCGCCACGCCGGCCGAATCATAGCCGCGGTATTCCAGCCGCCGCAGCCCCTCCATCAGGATCGGCATCGGCTTGCGCTGGCCGATGTAGCCGATAATGCCGCACACGGAAATGCCCTCCTCTCCTGAGCCGCCAGACCCGCGGCGCGGCAGGCTCCTCCGGCGGAAAATCACTCTCCAGCGAGCTCGACGCGGAACTCCTCGATGACGGGATTTGACAGCACCTCCTCGGCAATGCGTTCGAGCAGCATCCGGGCCTGCTGCCGGTCGGCGCAGTCGACTTCAATTTCGAAGAATTTTCCCTGGCGCACTGAGGCAATTTCCCGGTGCCCCATGCCCTGCAAGGCGCGCGCGATGGTGGCGCCCTGCGGGTCGAGCACGGTCTTCTTCAACGTGACATAGACATGCGCCTTCATGACTTTAGATTCAGTGTAGCGGATCCCTGATGCGCCCATCCGGCCGAAGGGCCGGCGATCCAGCCCTCCACGGCGGCAATGGCCGGCGTCTCTGGCGGTGTCCAGCCACGCAGCGCCGCGGCGAGCGTCCGGACCTGCCAACGATCCGGAATCGGCTCTCCCGCTGGCGGGCGGCCCAGCAGCGCCGGCCAGACTTCCGCAAGGACCACCTGCGCTCCTTCCACTGGCTCAAACGGCCACACCCGCGCCCGCAACTTACTTCGTAGCCGTTCCAGGACGGGGACGCCAGCCAGGGTCTGCGCCCCGACGGCGCCGGCCCCGCAGAGTTGGAAAACAGGCTTGGGTTGCAGACCGGCGCCCTTGAGCCGCAGCTCGCACGCACGGAATTCCGTCCAGAGATACGGACGCGGCTTCGAGGGCTGGGCGGCGAATCCCCAGAACGGTCCGTCAGCGCCACCCCCCAGCAGCCGGTTGAGCCGCATTGCGGTCTCTGCCTGCGGCCTACCGGCGTACCCGGCGAGAAACCGCCACAGGGCGCGCCAGCCGCCCAGCCGGTGCATCGCCCAGGCGGGCAGTGCGAAGCAGAAATCGAAGCCGGCGAGCACCACTGCCGGAGCCTTGCGCAGTGCGTCCAGAATGCCCGATTCCGCCTCCTCCGGCGTCCGGCAATACCGGGGCCCCTCGAGCCATGTGGCGTGCCACCAGAGGGCATCGCGGCTTGGCCGGGCAGGCGCCGGGCGGGACCGTGCGCTCCAGTCGGCCACCAGAACGTGCTCGAACACGGGCGCAGTATAGCAGGCATGGAGGGCCGCAGCCGGAAAAACGGCTTGCCCGCGCTGCCAACCGGCCATACACTACCAACAGGACCGCCTGGAGGAGGAACAGGTGGAAGCAACCCCGCGACTTGGGCACACAGCCAGGGCACATTGTGTGGATCCTCGCCGCATCAGCACGGCAGGCAGGCAGGATTCACCCACCCGCCCCTGGGACCATTTGACCGAAGCACGGCCCGGAAAGAACGACCGAAGCGCTGGCGGCGCTGCCTGGACCCTGGCGGGTGCGTGGCTGCTGCTCGTCCCATATTTTCCCTGGCGCTTCGACCTGCCGGACCCCAGCACCATTGCCATCATCGCCGCCGTGCTCCTGTTCTGCGCCTGGAGGGCGTGCCGCAGGAGCTGAGCACGGCCTGGCGCAATTCGCGCCTCCAGGCGTGCGGCGCGCTCGCGGTGCGTGTAGAATCAAGGCGAGTCGAGGATGTCCGCCATGAAACGTTTTTCCCTGTTGTGCCTGGCCGCAGCGCTTGTGTCTGTATCGCCGTCCGGAATCGCTGCTGACGGGAAGATTCCCGTGATGATCCTCACCGGCGAGCAGGGCGGACCCTACCACGCCTGGGAAGAGACCACGCCCTACCTGAAGCGAATGCTTGAGGAGACGGGCCTGTTTGATGTCACCGTGGTCATCGCCCCGCCCAAAGGCGGCGATTTTTCCACCTTCCGGCCGGACTGGAACAGGTACAGGGTTGTGGTCGGCAACTATGACGCGCCCGATGAGCGCTGGCCGGATGAGCTGAAGGCATCGTTTGAATCCTACGTGCGCAATGGTGGCGGCTTTGTTTCCGTCCATGCCGCCGACAACGCCTTTCCCAACTGGCGCGAGTACAACCTGATGATCGGCATCGGGGGCTGGCGGGGCCGGAATGAGAAGAGCGGGCCCTACTGGTACGTCAAAGACGGCAAGGTGGTCAGCGATCCGGCGCCTGGCCCCGCAGGCAGTCATGGCGCGCGGCTCCCGTTCCGCATCCGCAACCTCGTCAGAGACCATCCGGTGACGAAGGGCCTGCCGGAGGAGTGGATGCATGTGGCTGATGAACTTTACGCGCAGCTCCGCGGCCCCGGAGAAAACATGACGATGCTCTCGGTCGCCTACTCGGATCCCTCCAACCGCGGCACGGGCCGGGAGGAGCCGATCCTGATGGCGATCCAGTATGGCAAGGGCCGCGTCTTTCACACCACGCTGGGGCACGATATCGCCGCGATGAACTGCGTCGGTTTCATCACCACCTTCCAGCGCGGAACGGAATGGGCCGCCACCGGCCGGGTGACGCAGAAAGTGCCGCCGGATTTCCCCACCGCAACGGAGGCGAGAACGCGTCCCGAATACAATCCGCCGCCGGGCTGGGTTTCACCGCCGGGACCGCGGCGTCCGCAGCCGGCAAAACCGTGACGCGGCTCAATAATTGAGCCGCAGCGGCGGCTTCTCCCAGCGCTCGTTGGCGGCCATCATTTCGTCCCAGGTGACGGTGGCCTCCCGGTAGGCTGCCGTGCGTCCGAGGATGGCGGTGAGGTTGGATTCGACCGAGACCTCGTAATTATAAATGGGCTTCGATTCGCGGATCGAGGCAATAAAGTCCTTCACATTTTGAATGGCGCCGCCGCGGAATGTGTCGTCTTTTTCCGCGCCAGTCCAGGGATTTTTCCCGAGAATGCGGATGACGCCGCCATAGTGGGTGTCCGCGCAGCCGTGAATGCCATAGACGCGAACGCAGAGATCGGACAGCGCGCCGTTGAGCTGATGGGAGGAAAACGAGGCGTGCACGCCGTCCGGATACCAGAAAGTCACCGCAAAGTGATCCCAGGCGTCGCCGTAATCGTTCGGCGTGCCGCGCCAGTCCGTGCGGCCGCCGGTCCCGTGCGCCTTCAGCGGCCGGCTCCCCAGCAGCCAGTTGGCGATGTCGATGACGTGAATGTTCTGCTCGACGATGATGTCGCCGCTGAGCGTGCGGTCGCCGAACCAGTTCAGAATGCGGCGCTGCTCCGGGTCCATGCCCGGCGTCCCCCTGTCGCGCCAGGGGCGGCCCGCGTAGTAGAGCACCTGCGCAAACGCCGGTTTACCGATGTCGCCGCGCCGCACCCGCTCCACCGCCTCCTTGTAGGCGTCCCGCGCCCGGCTCTGGAAGTCCACCCAGAAGGAAAGCTTTTTCTGCCGCGCCAGGTGGCCGCTTTCAAGCACCGTCCGGCATCCCGGAACATCCACCGCCACCGGCTTTGCCATGAAGACGTGCTTGCCAGCCCGCACCGCGGCCAGCCCCTGCTCCGGGTGATATAGGGTGGGCGTCTCGATGACCACGGCATCGAGCTTTGACTCGGCCAGCCGGAGATAAGCGTCCGGTCCCAAATACGCGCGGCCCGGCTCAATCTTCAACTTTTCGGCGGTTGATTCCAGATTGGCGCGCTGCACGTCGGCCAGGGCCACAATGCGGGCGCCGGTGAATTCGGGGAAGAAGGGGGCGATCCAGTTGCCCCGGCCTCCGCACCCAATGAGGCCTACTTCCACGGTGGAATTGGCCTGATAGGTGAAGGCCGTTCTGGATGAGACCAGCAGCAGCCCGGCCGGAGCGGCCCTGAGAAAATCGCGGCGCCCGTTCATAGGTTCATCCTCCCCGTCTCCGGGAATTCTATCTCAGATTCTGTGGCGCGAAGTCGAGGACATGAAGGGCGCGCCTGCATACTTCTGCTCCGAGACTTGAACGGGCGCGAGGAGTGAACACCGGTCCGCAGCCCGCATTCTGGCCGGGCTATGGCCGCTGGTGCTCGCATCGCTTCGGACTGCTTGACTCGCGGCCCTGAAGACCGAACCGCGACACGAGCCCGACGGGCGAGCGGAGGAAGCCGTCGCCGGTCGGGAGCGGCCGTTCAGGTTGTGCCGTTGGCCGCTGGTTAACCCGGCCAGGGCTCAGCGCCGCCGCAAAAGAAGCACGCCCAGCAATCCCGCGCCCAGCAAGGCGAAAGAAGAAGGCTCGGGGATCTGTGAGGAGACGAAGTTGCCGGTCCCAGGCTGATCATCGAGGTACAAGAACGCTGGCCCGCTGGAAAATGGGGCACTCGCCACGCCGAAACCCAACCGGAAAGTCCCGGCAACAGGTAGCACATAGGTGAAGGCGTGCCAGCCCGTGGCGCCATAGTCGCCGACGGTCACTCCTCCGGTCGAGATACTCGCCAGGATCGTGAGCTGCTCGACGCCCGGTCCGGTCACAACGGCAAACGCCGGATTATTTGCCGGGGTCTGATCGTAGGCGACGTATGCCCAATACATCGTCACGGTGTCTCCGGCACTGCCGACAAAATCCTGGTAGATGGCCGAACCTGCGCCCGGAGTGCCTGGCGGGAGTCCGCCAGCCAACAAGCCCGGTGTCACTCCGAGGAATGTCTCCAGAGACGTGACAGGAATTCCGTCAAGGCAGACGTCGCCTTCACAGATTCCACCGGAAAGGAGCGCCCCCATGAACGAGCCGGCTGGCCCGACTGTCCAGCTTCCGATGGTGGCAGGTCCAGTGGCGGCAGCTACGAGTCCTGCCGTCGTCCACCCGGAGGTGGTGCCAGACTCGAAACCCTGGTTGTTCAGGTTGATCACCGCCGCCTGGCAGATCCCAATCATCAGGGTGAGAAAAATGGAAGGTTTCACGTTTTTCTCCTCCTTTTGGCATTGAGGCACCAAGCTGCACCGAGACGCAGCGGAGAAATTTTAACCTGAGTGCATGCTTTGGTCAAGATGGAAAGATGGAACACGCACTCGCCGCCTCGAGGCATGCGCCGGGGCAGTTTGAGAGACGAAAGAAACCCGCATGAAGCACGGGACAGGCTTGAGACACGGAAGGCGCCCCCTTGCTGAAAGAGCGTGCCGTGAAGAGTGTGCAGCTCGGCTTCAGCGCCGCCGCAGAAGGGACAGGCCCAGCAGTCCCGCGCCCAGCAGGGCGAAGGTAGAAGGCTCAGGAGTAAGGGTGCCTGGCGCGCCGTCCAGGAAAAGGTGGCTCCACACCTCCTCGTCCTCGGTATTCACGACGCCGAATCCCAGCCGGTAGCTGCCCGGCGCCGGCAACACATAGGTGAAGGCGTGCCAGCCCGTGGCGCCAAAGTCGTCGACCTGAATCCCTCCATTCCAGATGCTGGCGAGCACCGTGAGCTGCTCACCCGCTGGCCCGGACACAACCGCAAACGCTGGATCATTGAAATTCGTGTAATCCTCGGTCACGTAGGCCCAATACACGGTGACCGTATCCCCGGCATTACCCGAAAAGTCCTGGTAAATGGCGGAGCCGTTGGTGGCCGTTCCCGGCGGCAGTCCTCCGGACAACAATCCCGGAGTCACGCCGAGAAACGTCTCCAGGTCGGCCACAGAAATCCCGTTATTGTCGAGATGCCCCATGTAGGAGCCGGCCGGGCCGATCGTCCAAGCGCCAATGGTCGTGGCCCCGCCCACTGTCATTGATCCTGTGGTAACCCACCCGGTCGTGTCGCCCGACTCAAAGCCTGGATTGTTCAGGGTGATCACCGCCGCCGGGCACAGCCCGACGGTAAACATGAGCGCCGCTGCGACAATTCTCATACTGGCTTGTCTCCTCCTTTGGCTGGCGTCCTCTTCCGGACTGGAATGTTTGCCAGCCGCCAATCAACCAATCGGCTTGATGGTACCAGAACGGCCAGAACTTATCAAGAGAAATCGGGCCCCTCTTGACCGCCCGCCCCACAAGGAAGCAGGATCAGAAGATGAAGCTGATGCCGCCGCGGACCGCACGCGGCATCTGGATGAGCCAAAGGCGGCGGCCGTCCGGGGAAGTGATGGGCAGATAACCTTGCGCCAGCAGGTTGCGAAGTTCGGCGCTGATCTCCAGCCGGCCGGGTCCCGCGGCGAGGGGCAGCGGCTGACGAAGCTGGACGTTCAGGCCGAGCTGCGGTTGCCAGCGCTGAGTCAGGAACGCGTGGCCAGGGCCGGCCGTGCCGGACGTAGTCCAGAGATAGGTCGTCACGAACCTCGTTCCCGCTCCTGGCACAACGCCCGTCACCCGTAGAGAGGCCCAGGGCCGCCGAACTGGATGCACTCCGGCCCGGATGCTTGCAGCAGATGCTGCCGGCGTCCCTGCGTCATAGGCCAGCATGGAGGCTGCGCCTGCGGCGAAGCCTGCCGACCAGGCGTCCCAGAGCTGCTGGGTGATCGAGGCCATGTAACCAAAGCTGCGGTAATCGCCGATGTTGAAGACGGAACTCGACGAGGCCAGGTCGGGCAGCAGGTCGGAAGTCGGCAGGAATTCGCCGCCTGTGGCCACAAGCGCCGCATCCCGCAAGGACTCGCGGAAAACCGCCGCCGCGAAGGTTCTCGTAGCAGTGTTCTTGCGGTAGCCCAGTTCCAGGGACTGCGTGCGCTGCACCCGCGCGGCGCCGCTGCGCAGCGAGACCCTGGGGAAGAGCGCCAGACCGGCCAGACTGTTTTCAAAGGAATCGTCACCGGCGATCAGCTCATAAGCGGGCGCCCCGCTGGAAAAGCCGCCCTCGATCACGCCCAGCTCGCCCAGGTCCCAGGTGAGCTTCGCGTAAGGACTCAGCAGGTTCAGCCGGTCGATAAAGACGACCGATTCGAGCATGGTCCCGTAGGTCAATTGAAGCCCTGGCGCCAGCTCCATCCGGTCGCCCACGCGGACCGACATCGTGCGCAGCACCGGCGTCTCCACCGGCGCCCCCTGCCCGTGCAGGAACCCCTCGCCGGCCTGGCGCAGCGCTGCCTGGCGAACCGTCAGCTCGACTTCCGGCGAGGGTGTCAAACCCTCGCCCTGCCGTGAGTACGTTGTGCGGAATCCCGCCGTCGGCGTGCCGGACGTGGACGCATATCCGACATTGCCGCTGAAGCGCACCTCGTTGTTGCCGAACAGCGAAGTGGCCAGCGCGAAGGCCGTTCCCAGATCCGGTTCGCTGCCCAGCGTCGGCGCCACGGAGCCGTCGCCGCCGGATAGCCGCACCATCCCGCGCAGCGCGCTGAACGGACCCGTGTGCCGGCCGGCGGAGGCTGCCTGCCATTGCGGCTCCTGCGGCAGCAGTCGCAGCACCGGCCGCGTTGCCGTGGACGAACGCAACACCCACTTCCAGTCCTCGCTTAGCAGGCCAGACTGCCCCGGCGGCATGTAGACCAGCTCGATGGTGCTGAACAGTTGCGCGAGCTGAATGTTGAGAAAGCTCTCCACCCCGGGGCGCACCACTATGTGATTGCGCACCGCGGGAACGAAGCTGGCCAGCGAGACCCGAACGGTGTAAGTGTCCGGCGGCAGCGCTTCAAAGCGGAACCAGCCGTCCGGCCCGGTCAGGGCGCGCTGCACCACGCGCTCGGCCCGGTTCAGGACGACGACGGCCGCGCCCATCTGCCCAACGCCCGCACTGTTGCGCACCTGCCCGCTGATCGCGCCAAACAGTGCCAGTTCCGCACCCTGTGCGTGGGGCAGAAGGCTCGCCAGCACTGCGGCAAGCGCCAGCACGGTGGTGCGGCACATCGGCTTCATCGAGCTTCCCGCGCCCGGCCGCAGGCCGGACGCCGACCACTACAGAACCGTAAACTGGGCCGACTGGGTCAGGCTCGCATTCCTGAGCCGGTCGGTCACCTTGACTTTCAGAGTATACTTTCCTGGTTCAAAGTTTGCCAGCGGCAGCAGCTTCTCGATGGTCAACTGCGAGGCCGAACCCTCCAACGCGGCGGCGTCTTCAGTAAACTCAAGCACCGGCTTGTTGTCGGAATCGCGGACGATCTCATAGACGATCTCGCCCTTCGGCTTGCCGGTGGCCTCGTCCGGCTGGAAGTTATACAGCTTCATGTAAATGCCCATCTTCTCGTTCCGCCGGAACGTCTCGCCGACCCGCGGGCGGACCTTCGAAGTGCCGATGACAAACTGGCCCGTGCCAATGCTGCGCGTGGGCACTTTCTCGAGCACGTCGGCAAGAACCAGCGAGCTGGCGAACAAAACGTCATCCTCCATGCGAGGCACGTTCAGCGCCATTTCATAGTTGTTCATGTTGCCGCCCACAACGTCCTTGGCCACCACGTTGAGGCGATACATGCCCGGCGGCAGCGGGATGGACTTCTGATAGATGGAAACGCCCTTGGCCGCCTCCTGGAGCATCGACGTCGGCACGTCGATCGAGACCACGTCTTCGAAGACGTTCACCACGCGGCGCGTCATGGAAGTAATGCGCGCGTAAATGTTGACGATCGCCTTCGACATCTCGCCTTCCTGCTTGAACTGGAGGTCCTTGCGGTTGAACTGGAGCGTGATGGAAGTGAGCACCGTCGAAGACGTCGTCGGGAAGAAGTCCGCGCGCGCCTGCATGGGCAGCAGGTTGTACAGGATGCGCGAGTTGACCTGCGCCTCCAGGTCGCGGAACTTGATCTTGGGCGCCTTCTGGAGATCGGCGTACTGCTGGAGCCGCTCGAACTGGTTCATGCGCGCCGGCAGCGGCGAGTTCCCCACGCCGAGCCGCGTGCCGTCGGTGCGGTTGAAGCGGTCTGCCTTGTCGGCCAGCCCCATCTGCTCCATCAGCGTGAGGCCCGCGCCCGGCACCATCAGCAGCGCGTCCTTTTCGCTCGGATCCATCGTCATCCGGTATTCGCCGGTCATCGATTTGTCGACGAACTCGATGACGATGTCGGTCTGCATGCCCACGCCTTCCAGGTACCGGTAACGCCACTTTTCAAACGGATAGGTGGACGTCGTGCCGCCCCCCTCTTCCCAGGGCCGCTCATAGGTTCCGCCCGAAGGGTGGGACTCGATCTCGTCGGGCGGGCCGAAGGTGATGTAGATGCGGCCGCGGTCCGTCTTCCAGCCCGGAATGCCGGACGCGAACCGCTCGTTGGCGTAGGCAATGCGGCGGTAGTGCTCTTCCTTGTACTCGTTTTCGACCGTGTCCGGCGTCGGGTCGCGCCGCAGCCAGAACTGCTCGATGAACTGCTCGCGCTCTTCGTCGGTCTGGAGGTTCTTGAAGGCGCGCCGCTCCTCATCGGTGATGATGTAGACGACGTCCTCTTCGAGCCATTTCCGGTAAGGCGACTCGAGCTCTTTCCTCCGCCGCTCTTCTTGCCTACGGCGTTCCTTTTCCGTCATCGGGCGGGCCAGCGTCTCGCGCTGGCCGTTCTCGGAAGACTGTTTCCTCCGCTGGGCCGAGGCCGTGTCCCCCACCGGGGCCAGCAGGGCCAGCGCCATGGCAAAGGCGTAGATGGATGACCGCCTCATGACAGACTCCCCACTCGTCGGCCTGTGATCACGACTCCCAGAGCTTGCACCAATTTCAGTGTAACCCAACTTCTTGGCAATGGATGCCCAAACAGGCCGCTCCGTTTCACCCCGGCTCAGTCCGCGGCGCCGGTGTCCGGTTCCGGCTGCCCCGGCAGATCCAGGAGGACGAATTCTTCGCCCTCTGTTCCCGTGGCAAAGGGGCTGAAGTCAGTGGCCACATCGTAGACGTCGACGCCCTCGGCGCGCTTCAGGGTATTAACCACCAGGTAGGTCACCGGCGTCATGGCGGCTTCGTAGAGCACCTTGCCCAGATAGCCGCTGACGATGAGGTTTGCGATCGTC
The DNA here is from genome assembly GCA_049969655.1 of Bryobacteraceae bacterium. GTDB lineage: Bacteria > Acidobacteriota > Terriglobia > Bryobacterales > Bryobacteraceae > JANWVO01. Next base: position 37,498 of record JBMFOK010000007.1, on the reverse strand, counting down.
GCCCAGGTCTCGCGTCCGGCGAAGGCCACCGTCATCACCACCATCGAGTCCACCAGCTGGCCCACGGCCGTCGAACCAATGGTGCGCATCCACAGGGCGCGGCCGCGCGTCCACACCTTCATCTTTGCCAGCACATACGAGTTGGCGAACTCGCCCGCCCAGTAGGCCAGCAGACTGGCCGCCACCATCCGGGGCACAAATCCGAAGACGACTTCAAAGGCCTTTTGATCGCGAAAGTCCGGCGCCGGCGGCAGCCAGACAACGATCATGCCGAACAGCGCCATCAGCGCCGAACCGAAAAAACCCAGCCAGATGGCGCGGCGGGAGCCGGCGTAGCCGTAGACCTCGGTGAAGATGTCGCCGAAGATGTAAGTGATCGGGAACAGCAGTTGCGCCCCGCTGATGCGGAACGGCCCAATGGCGCAGATCTTCGGGCCGATCAGGTTCGACACCAGCAGAACGGTGACGAAGACGACGACCAGCGTGTCGAAGTAACGGAAGGAGTGCTGGGGGCGAACGAAGGGGTTGGCGCCGCGGGCCGGTGACACCATACACGAAAGTAGATGATCGAAGCCGCCCCGCGGCATCAGGAACACGGGGCGCGACTACTGCTTGTCCATGACGAACTTCAGCGCAAAGTCGCCCTGTGGCGTGCTGATGTCCGTCTTGACGGTCAGCGTTTTGCCATCTTCGGAAAGGCTCCAGGTCTCCACCGATTTGATCTGGTTGCCCTGGATCTCGCGGCTGACGGTGATCTCCAGGTTGTCGCCCTTCCATACGGGCGTCACCTTCACCGGCCCCATCGGCGTTTCGATGGTCTTTTCCTTGCCATCGATCGTATATTCCACGTCGTTGGTGCGCTCCTGCCCCTGAAAGGCCTGAACCGTGGTCATCTTCAGGCTGGGGTCCTTGTGGTCGATGGTGCGCTCGAATTTTTCCGGCCCCGCCGGCATGGGGCCAAAGTCGGACTTCGCATTGTTCAGCTTCCACACTCCCGAAAAGTTCGGCTTTTCGGCGGCCGCGAGGCCAAACACACAGAACGCCGCCAGCGCGGCGGCAACAAACAGACGTCTCATCATCGGAAGGCCCCTTCCTTTCCAAACGGGGCTTGCCTCAGGATAGCGCAAAAACGAGGCGGGGCCGCAGCAGGAACGGCGGCACAATGCCGCAGAGATTCGACAGCGGCAGCAGGTCGTCGTGGACGGGCAGCCCCAGCACGTCTCTCATGAAATCGCGCCGCCGCAGGCACCGCCCGATCAGGTCCGGCCAACGCCCGCTCAGTTCATTCTGAAGCGCGGCGTCGGCCAGCAGGTAGCCGTCTTCCATCCGCGTCGAGTAGAAGACCGGATGGGACGGGATCACATCGGACTGGATCACCATCCCGCTGCGCAGCGGCTCGGTCGAGTTTTCATAGGCGGGCGCCGAGAGCCATTCCTCGAAGTGAATCAGGTGGCCGGGATTCAGGAAAATACCGAACTTCTCCCGGGGCAGCCGCTCATGAATGGCCCGCCAGAGCTCGCCGCCCGTGGCGCCGATCCGCAGCGCCGCAAACCACGCCCCCATGGCCGCAAAGTACGGCCCGGCGAACTCTTCCACATAGGCCCGCGCCGCCTCTGGCAGCTCCGCCGCGGACTCTACCACCCAGCCGCAGCGGCAGCAGTTGGCGCCCCAGTAGCAGATGCCGCAACTGAAGCGCCCGCCGCGGACCACGCGCTCGCCGCAGGCGCTCGAGAGGCTGGCGCGGTTGTCGCCGCACTTCAGCGTCATGTGGCAGCCCAGCGGAACGCCGTTATAGCGCGCCTCGACCAGCAGATCATAGTCGAGCGCGCCGGGACGCACCGCGCGCAGAACGCGCTTCATGCCCTCGCTGGCCAGCGTCGCCGTCCACTCAAACCAGGCGATCTCCTGCGGCGACGCCTGCTGGCGCAGCTCCACGAGCACCCGCGTCTCGTTGACAACGTTCTCGTAGCCGGCGGCGAAGCGCAGTTCGTCGGCGATGAAGGCCGGCAGGTCAAGCCGCTCCGGGGGAGACAGCGGCTTCCACCCTGCGGCGCCGACGCGTGAATGCGCGTCGATTTCCAGCTCGCGAAAGATCTCAGCCAGCGCGCGGCCGCCCTCGCGCGGCTGGTCCGGCAGGGAAAACTCTGGGTAGCGCTCGAGCTGAATGTCGCCGCAGGCCATCGGCGGCGATGCCGGCGCGTAATTCATGCATTCGTTGCCGACCAGCAGCAGCGGCTTGCCCTCCAGCCCGACGAGCAGGAGCGCCTCCTCGAAGCGCGGATCGAAACCGGTGAGCCATTGCAGGTTGGCAAAGTGCTCGCGGTCGCCGTAGACGGCGAAATGCGTCAGCCCGCGCTCCTGCATCCGTTCGCGCAGCCGGCTGAGACGCGCCGCATACTCGTCGCGCGAGACGCGCCAGGCCGGCGGCCCGGCAGCGGCGCCGAAGTCGGGCCAGTCGATTTCGGTCAGGCGGACCTGGCTCATGAGCGGTGCGAAGCGGCCTCCTGAATCGCCAGTTGCAGGTGGCTGCGCGACCGGCTGTAGCCGAAGTAGACGAACAGCCCGACGGTCATCCAGGTGAAGAAGGCGACCTTGGTGATGCGGTCCAGGCTGAACATCAACAACAGGCAGAACAGCATCCCCAGAATCGGCACCAGCGGAACCATCGGCGTGCGGAACGGTCGCGGCGTGTCCGGATGCGTGCGCCGCATGATGATGACGCCCGCGCAGACCAGCGTAAACGCCCACAGCGTCCCCATCGACGTGAGGTTGCCAAGCTGCTGGATGGGCGTGAACGCTCCCAGCGCGCCCACAAAGATCATCAGCAGCAGATTGGACTTCCACGGCGTGGCGAAGCGCTCGTGCAGTTCGGAAAACATCTCCGGCAGCAGCCCGTCGCGCGACATCGAATAGAACACGCGTGACTGGCCGAGCAGCATCACCAGCATCACCGAGGTGAGCCCGGCCAGCGAACCCAGCTTCATCAGGAACCCGAGCCACGGAATGCTCTTCATCCGGTCCACCGCCACGGCCAGCGGGGCGGCGACGTTGAGCTCGCGGTAATTGACCACGCCGGTCAGCACCGCCGCATAGAGGATATACAGCACCGTGCAGATGGCCAGCGAGCCGACGATGCCGATGGGCATGTCGCGCTTCGGATTGCGCGCCTCCTGCGCGGCCGTGGACACCGCGTCAAAGCCGATGTAGGCGAAAAAGATCTGCCCGGCAGCGGCCAGCACGCCGGTCCAGCCGTAGCGGCCGAACTCGCCGGTGGTGTTCTCGGGCAGGAACGGGCGGTAGTTTTCGTAGTTGATGAAGAAGTAGCCGATGCCGATAAACAGGATGACGACGCTGAGCTTGACGGCGACGATCAGCGCGTTGAAGCGCGCCGACTCCTGAATGCCGATGATCAGGATCGTGGAGATGATCCAGATGATCAGCACGCTCGGCAGATTGATCACGCCCGGCACCGGATCCCACGGCGAATGAATCAGCGGCTGCGGCAGGTGAATGCCGAACGATTCGAGAATCGACACCATGTAGCCGGACCAGGACACCGACACCGTGGCGGCGCCGATGGCGTATTCGAGCACCAGCGCCCAGCCGATGATCCACGCCAGCAGCTCGCCCATGGTGGCGTAAGCGTATGTATAGGCGCTGCCGGCCACCGGGATCATCGTTGCAAACTCGCTGTAGCAGAAGCCGGCGAAGGCGCAGGCGATCGCCGCCAGAATGAAGCTGAGCACCACGGCCGGCCCGGCGTGCTGCGCGGCGGCCACGCCGGTCAGCGAAAAAATGCCGGCGCCGATGATGGCGCCAATGCCCAGCGAAATCAGTTGCGTCGCGGTGAGCGTGCGTTTCAGCGAGTGGCCGTGCGCGTCAGCGCCGGATTCCTGGAGGATTTTTTCAAGGGGCTTACGGGCGAAGAGACTCATGCCTCGGACCTCGATGTGGAGTGGCGCCGCTTCCGCCAGGCTGCATAGACGGGAATCCCGGTGAGCACGATCAGCAGCCCGGGCCACGTGTAATTGGGTTTGTACAGAAGCAGCATCAGTTCAATAAAGGCCGCCGCGGCAATGTAACCGGCCGGCAGCAGCGGATAGCCGAAGGCGCGGTAGGGGCGCTCGGCGCCGGGGCGCGTGCGTCGAAGCACGAACAGCCCGGCGATCGTCAGCATGTAGAAGAGCAAAACAGCGAAGATAACATAGTCCAGCAGATCGCTGTAGCGGCCCGTGAGGGTGAGAAACGCCGCCCAGGCGCCCTGCATCCAGAGGCTGTGGTTCGGCGTGCGCGTGCGCGGGTTGACCCGCGCCGCGGCGGCGAAAAACAGCCTGTCGCGCGCCATTGCGTAGTAGACGCGCGCTCCGGCGAAGATCATTCCGTTCAGACAGCCGAAAGTGGACACCATCACCGCCAGCGCCATCACCTGCGTGGCCGCCGGGCCGAGGATCCTCGAAATCACCGCCGTGGCCACGCGGTCTTCCGGCGCATGCTGGATGGCTTCCAGCGGCAGCGCCATCAGGTAGACGAGGTTGCACGCCAGATAAATCACCGACACAATGCCCACCCCGAGCGCGAGCGACAGCGGCAGATTGCGGCGCGGGTTGCGGATCTCGCCCGCGGTGAAGGTGACGTTGTTCCAGGCGTCGGAGCTGAACAGCGCGCCCACCATCGCCACGGCCGTCACCCGCAGCGCGTCCCATCCAGACCAGGGCGCCTCCCAGAAGCGGCCGAAGTTGCGGGCCATCGCCTCCGGCTGCCGCCCCCACAGGACGCCCGCCACAATCAGGCCCGCCAGCGCGCCTACCTTGGCGATGGTGAAGATGTTCTGCACCCGGGCCCCGGCTTCAATGCCGCGCGTGTTGTGCCAGGTGAGCAGCAGGATGAGCGCGATCGCCACCAGCATCTGCGTGTTGACGCCCGCCGGCCCCAGCCGCACCAGCCAGGCGTCGGCCGACACCGCCGGCACGAAGACGCCGAGAAACTTGGCAAACGCCACCGCCACCGCCGCCAGCGTCCCCGTCTGAATGACCGTGAACAGCGTCCAGCCGTACAGAAATCCCCACAGCGGCCCGAAGGCCTCCCGCAGGTAAACGTACTGGCCGCCGGCGCGCGGCATCATCGCCGCCAGCTCGCCATAGCTGAGCGCGGCGGTCATCGTCAGCAGCGCGGTGACCACCCAGGTGGCCATCAGCAGCGCCGGCGACTGCACCTGCCGCGCGATGTCGGCCGAAACGATGAAGACGCCGCTGCCGATCATCGACCCCATGACGATGGTGGTCGCCTCGAGAAGGCCCAGCCGTTCGGCCAGTGCCGGCTGTGTCACCGTGTCAGTGCGATCCATTCTTCCATCCGCCCCCTGACAGTAGCTTTGGTCATCTCCTCGGGCAGCAGGTCTCCGATCACGGCAATTGAATCGACGCCGGTGTTCAGCACCGCGCGGGCATAGTCGCGCGTGATGCCGCCGATGGCAACCAGCGGCCGCTCCGTCAACGCCCGCAGCTTCGCCAGCCGCTCGAGCCCGAGCGCGGGATCGGGGTTCTCCTTCGAAAGCGTTTCGAAAACGGGCCCGATGGCCAGGTAGTCGGCGGGTTCGGCCGCGGCGGCGCGGAGCTGCTCCTCATTGTGCGTGGAAAAGCCGAGAATGCGCGCCTCGCCGAGCACGCGCCGCGCCAGCGCCGGCGGCAGGTCGTTCTGCCCGACATGCACGCCGGCATCCAGCAGCGCGGCGATGTCGGCCCGGTCGTCGATGATGAGCCGCGCGCCGGCGCGCAGGCAGAAAACAGCCAGTTGCGAGGCTGTTTCAAACATGGCGCGGGAATAATGTCCCTTATGGCGGAGTTGCAGGATGCGCGCGCCGCCTTCGAGCAGCGCTTCGGCAAACCAGAGCGGATCGCGGCCGCGCCGGGCGAGCGCGCCGGTGTCGACAATCGGATAAACGCGGGGAAGCTCCAGCCTTCCTGTCAAGGCTCCAGTCTATTCGATCCGAAGCCGCCGCGGCGATGCCGGTCCCCTGTGCTACGGCTGCCGCCACGCCGCCCGCGCGCGTTCGAGCTGTTCCAGATCGGCGCGGATCGCCTCCGCCTGCCCGCCGGTGGTCCGCAGCACCTGCTCCACCGTGTGAATGAGCGATTCCAGCCGGCGCCTCGCCTCGGCCAGCACCGAGGAACAGGCCGCGGCAATGGCGTCGTTCCATTGCGTCGTCAGCCGCGCCAGGTTGATCTCCACCGCCCGCTCGACCTTGCCGCGGAAGTGGGCGAGCACGATGCCGCGCACAAGCGTCATCGGGATGGCCCAGCTCAGCAGCTCCCAGTTGCGGTCGAAGATTTTGCCGACGCGGACGTCCGGCTCGCGCGGCTCGGCCACCATCATCTCCACCTGAGACGTCTTCAGCGGAACGCCCAGCGCCTCCAGCATCCGGTCCGACAGGCGGTTGCGGAAGTCCTGCAAGGACTGCGAGAGCCGCCGCGCCACGCGGCGCGCCGGTTCGAGAAACTCCTGGCGGTGCGCCGCGGATAGCCGCGCCAGCTCCCGCCGCAAGGCCTCTGCCAGCCATTGTTCGAAGCCGTCCATCGCCGCCGCCAGGCTCGAGCTCCACTGCGGGAAGTTCTCTTCGAGCTCTCGCACAAGCCGCCGGGTGATCTCGGCCGCCTGCGGCCGCAGGCGGCTCTCGATGGAGGCGCGCGAAGTGGCCGTGGCGTGCCGCACGACGAGCTCCAGCCCAAGCCGCGTATCATCGAGCGCCGCCTTCTCGCCGAGCACGCGCCGCAGCAGCTGCTCGCGTTCCGTCTCGGCGCGCTCGGCCGCCTTCAGCGCCACCCGGAGATATTCGGCGGTCTCTCCGGCCAGGGAATCCACTTTATGGCGGAGAATCTCCTCCCACTGCGCGGCGCCGTCGCGGCGCAGCGGATCGAGCAGTTCGCTCTCCACCCGCTGGCGGAGGGCCTCGAAGCCGGACCGCGCAGAGTACGGATAGACCGGCAGGCCCCCTTCCCAGTGCCCGGCCAACTGGCGGCGGACGAACTCCTCCACCTGGCGGCGGCCGTCCTCATCAAGAATGTCAATCTTGGTCAGCAGAATCGCGATGCGGGGTGTGTAGCGCGAAAGCTCGGCGATCAGCTCGACATCATGCCGGGTGAGCGGCGGGTCCACGCTGATGGCGACCAGCGCCAGGCCCGCATTCGGCAGCCACTCGCGCGAAGCTTCCGTGTTGTGCGCGAAGACGCTTTCCATGCCCGGCGTGTCGACGAACCGGATGCCGCGCCAGCGCTCCATTTCGGGCAGCCAGACACGGACCCGCGCGACGTCTTTGCGGTTGCCGGGGTTGCGGCTTTCGTCGACATATTCCGCCAGCGCCTCCAGCGGCGCGGTCTCGCGGCGCCCCCCGGCAAACTCGATCTCGGCCCTCGCCTCACGGCCATATTCGATTTCCGTCACCACGCTGGTCACCGGGATGACCCCTACCGGCAGCAGCGGCCGGCCGAGCAGGCCGTTCAGAAACGTCGTTTTCCCGGCTTTGAAACGGCCGAGAATGGCGACATTTACGGCTTTTTCGGCAGCAAAACGGCGCGTGCTTTCAAGAAATTCGTCCAGCGCTTCCAGCCGGTATTTCCCAACCAGCGAACCGATGCGCTCCAGCGCCGCAGAGGGATCCGTTCCGTTGCTTGCTCCAGATTCCGTGGAAATGGGCTGCATCATGATGCGACCTTCCGCGTCCTGACGGGCAGGCGCCACCCGCAAATGCGCATGAACAACAGGGCAGAAGTCCCGGCCGGCAGGAGACTCGGGGAGGAGAAAGAATGCGGGATCTGCTTCGGGATTTCCGCCCTGCCGCTCACCGCGCGTTCCATGCGAGTGTCGCCTTTCCTGGAATCCGCCCGCCGCGCCGGCCACTGGCCTGCGCCGCGGGCATCAGGTAGGAGTCATCGGCCGTTGGGAACGGCGGTTCAGGGCGGACTCCACCGCCACCTGTCTTCATTATCCCAGATGCGAATCCTCGCGGACTGTGCCGCCTGCCTTGACCATCACCTCCTTCCGAACCGCCACGGATGCGGCCGTAGGCCTGGGAAACGAGCGGATCCCGGACACAGCCGCAAGGCGCGGCGCCGCGATGTCGGTTCCGTTGGCTCGTCCTTGCCCGGCGAGCTCCAGTCGCGGCTCACAACAGAGTGACTTTGAGGGCGCGGTGAGCCCGTCGGCGAGGCGCATGAAAGACACTCCAGTCGCGCTGGGCTGGAACAGTTGATGGAGGCGCAGGTGGAACTGGCGCGGGTGAACCGGCTGCGCTCCTGCTCCATCCGGCCGATTGTGCTGCGGGACTACGGCGCGATGGGCGTGATGCCCAACGGCAATCCCACCGGCGTGTTCCCGGCCTGCCGGGAATGGGGCAGGTATCTGGTCGAAGAGGCGATGACGCAGGGCGTGGACGTGTGCGTGTCGTCCTGGAACCGGATGGCGCCGAACACTCTGCCCGCGCTGGCCAAGGCGGGCGGCAATTGTCTGAACTCGCAGTTGATCCGCATGCGGGCCGATCTGGACGGCTATGTGAGCGAAGGCTCGGGTGAGAGCATCGTGACCCGCAACGGCAGGATCCACACGCCGCCGCCGGCCGCGAGCGTGCTGTCCGGCATCACGCGGGCCAGCGTACTGGCGCTGGCGCGCGAGGCAGGCATCGCGGTGGTCGGAATGAACATTCCGCGCGAGATGCTCTACATCGACGAGATCTTCTCCACGGGCACAGCGGCCGAGGTGACGCCGGTGCGCAGCGTGGACCGCATTCCGGTGGGCAGCGTCACAAGGGGCCTGATCACGGAGCGCTTGCAGAAGGCGTTTTTCGGCATCGTCGAGGGCCGGGTGGAAGACCGCTACGGCCGGCTGACGCCCGTGCAGGCGGAGTGACCGGCCCCGCGCCTCGCGCTCCCGCCGCGGCCGCCGGCGACAACGTGGCCACGGTCAATGCAGGGTGCAGCACCAAGAGCGCCAGCTTGCGCCAGCCCAAGGCTCGCGGAGCGCTTCCGCCCGCCGCAGCGCGCGCCATTGCCGCCGCTCCTGCTCGAGCTGGGTCGCCACGGCGCTGTTCCGCGGAAGACGAGCCATTGCACCCAATCTCAGGGCGGCACGCTTCCCTGCCCCAGGTGGATGGCGAGCGGCGCCCCCAGAGGACGAGTTGAGCCGGAACTACCGCTCGACGGGACTCCCCCCCGCGCGAAATGGGCTCATGGTCGCGTCCCGGATCACTGCGTCGCCGAACCGCTCGATTCCGGGCATCACGGACGGATGGATCCTCAGGTGGTTGGGCTGGCGCAGCCGCGCAATGCAGGTGCCCGAGTGGCTGGCCGCACGGCATTCCGTGAAACCCCTGTCGGTTGTGACCAGCAGGCGGCCCACCCGGCTAGCAACGCCCCAGAGGCCTGCGTCCGTCAGGCCCAATGCGCGTCCTCCAGCGGGTCGGGTAGCTGCCGCGGTCGCTCAGGCTGTTGGCAGGCGAGCGGATGCGCAGCCTGAACGGCCTACTTGAATTCGTCAGCCTTGTCTGACAGAACGGGCGCCCCGAGGAATCTCTAAGATACCCTCCAAATCTGCCCCGCGGGGCATTTCGGCGGAATGTCCGAAGTGTGAACGGTGGGGGCGCCCGGCGGAGGCGGGTTCAGCGGGGGCGGCGGCGTCTCAGCAGCAGCGCGAGTCCACCGGACAGGAGCGCAGCCGTAGCAGGTTCCGGGACTTCCGCCGGCCCGTTGCCCGGTGTCGTCACCTGGATGTCGTCGAGCTGGACATACCATTCCCCTCCCTGGGGAATCGTTTGGTAATAGCTCCACATCATGGCGAAGCTGGGGGAAAGATAAGGGGTGAGGTCCACCGTGACCAGTTCCCCGGGCAGAGCGTAAGAACCGCCGTGGGGTTCTTGCCAGCGAAGGACGTTGCTCCAGTTAAGGCCGCCATCCGTGCTGACATTCAGGTCCAGAATGTCGTTGCCACTGTTCTGGAAATTGGCCCGGTAGGTCAACGTCGCGCTGCTGGCCCCGGAAAGATCGAGAATCGGGGAATACAGAAGCATGTAGTACACGCCCGGCCCCGCATTCATACTCTGGGCACAGAAGGCGTCTCCAGACCCTCCGGTATAGTTTGCGGTCATGCCGCAGCCGGCAAGGTTCCATCCATAATATGCTCCCCCCGCCCCTGCAAACCATAGGTTGGAGACGGGATCGAAGTTCTCTGAAAACACGACCCCGCCCCAGGTCAGGCGCCCGAGGCACAGCAGCACGGCAAATCGAAGGAGGTTCCCAGTCTTCATCGTTAGCATCCTCACCAAATATATACGGATTTTGGCGCTTTTTTTCGCACCTCGATCACATCCTGACAGCGTCGGCGAGCCTCAGATCCTCCCGAACGGCCGCCGTGCCCGCGACGCTGCGCAATGAGGGATCGGCGGCTTTCGGCGGCTCGCGCCCACTCCTCCGGTAGCTACAGCGGCCAGGCGACCGCAGGGCTTGCCTCGCGCGCGGCCGCGTCCAGGCTCACCGCAGCGCGCCGGCCAGCTAGCGACAGCGTCCCGCCTCGGGCTGCGCCTCCACCCATTAGCCAATCCGCCCAAATTCAGACGCCGGGCGGTGGCGAGACGATCCGCCCACTCTCGGTCCCGAACCGGCCATACAATAATACCTCTGCGGCTCCCGCCACCTTGGAAAATCCAGGCCCCGCCCGGGCCTTTCCCATTGACCTGCCAGACCCTGTTGCGATACAGTCATTTTGTCGATAGCCATGTAGGGCTCTGTCATTTATCAACTGTTGGCGCGATCCGGACGAATGCTTTCCTGCTCCCGTTCCTGTGTGCCTGCCGCTATCGCCGGCGCGTTGAGTTTCCTCCTGCCCGCCCTCGTCTACCCCCAGTCCTTCATCTCGCCTGGCAGCGTCTCCCGTCCCGCGGCGGCCGAGGACATGCTGGACCGTTTTGCGGATCCAAGCTCCCCAACGCCGCCCGCCTCATTGCGCCCTCCAAACCTTTTGTCCGGCAGAGATCCCCTGGAGGAGCTGGCCGCCCCCGCACAGAAAGCGCTGCGGGAGGCGGAGAAACTGTTTCAGCACGGAAAGTTTCTGATCCAGGAGGGCAAGCCCGACGAGGCCCGTCGCGCCTTTGATGAAGCCGTCGACCTCCTGCTGTCGGTGCCCGCTGACGCCAAAGGGAGGGACCGGTTGGAGCGCCGCATCGAAGAGCTGGTCCGGCGCATCCACCGCTACGACCTGGAAGACCTGGGCGCGGGCTTTGCACCGGAGCTGCGGCAGTTCCCGCCTTCGCCGATCGATGAGATCCTGAACCTGACGTTTCCCGCCGATCCCTCACTGGCCGCCCGCCGTCTGCCGCGCATCGAGCTCGGCCAGTCCCAGCTTCCCCTCGTCGTCAACGACGCGGTGCGCAACTACATTAACTACTTCACCAGCCCGCGCGGTTCGCGCATCCTGCTGAACGGATTGCGCCGCAGCGGCCGCTACCGGCAGATGATCTACCGCATTCTCGACGAGGAGGGCGTTCCGCGCGAGCTCATCCATCTGGCGCAGGCCGAGTCCGCCTTCCAGCCGCGGGCCGTCAGTCGCGCCCGCGCCTCCGGCATGTGGCAGTTCGTCCGCAGCCGCGGGGCCGAGTATGGCCTGACGGCCACCCGCACCGCCGACGAACGCATGGATCCTGAAAAGGCCACCCGCGCGGCCGCCCGTCACCTGCGCGACCTGTACCAGCAGATGGGCGACTGGCACCTGGCGATGGCCGCCTACAACTGCGGGCCCCTCTGCGTGGAGCGCGCCGTCCAGCGCACCGGCTATGCCGACTTCTGGGAGCTGCGCGCCCGCAACGCCCTGCCCCGCGAGACGATGAACTACGTCCCGGCGATTCTCGCCATTGCGATCATCGCCCAGAATCCGCAACTCTACGGCCTGCCGGCGGTGGACTTCGACGACCCTCTCGAATACGACACCGTCCGGCTGACGGCGGAAACCAGCCTCTCGCTCATCGCCGACGCCGCCGACGTGCCGCTGGCCGACATCCGCGATCTCAACCCGGCGCTGCTTGGCAAGACCGCGCCCGCGGGCGCCGAGGTGCGCGTGCCGCACGGCAGCGGCCAAAGCGTCCTCGCGGCCCTGAATCTGGTGCCTCCGGAAAAGCGAACCCTCTGGCGGCTGCACCGCGTGAGTGAGGGTGACACGCTCGCCTCCATCGCACGCCGCTATCAGTCGTCGTCCACCCTGATCGGCTCCGCCAATGACCCCGCCGGCGCGGGCCTTCGCCTCGAAGAAGGCGCCCTCCTGGTGGTGCCCGTGGCGCCGCCGGCAACTCAGCGGGCGCGCCGTGCCGCCACCCGGTCGTCTAAAACCGTCTCGGCCCGCTCGGCAGCGCGCCGCCCGTCGGGGGGCGCAGTGACAGTGGCCAGCGCCGCCAGCCGCAGCCCGGTGCGCCGTTAGGAGATCCGATTCCCTGCTCCCATCGGCCCGGCGAATTTCGGGCTTCCCAGAATCCATAAAACAAGTTATCCTGATTATGATTCGGCCCGCAGGGAGGATCATTGCATGAGTCGATGGATTGCGCACCCGTTTGACTCCTACGACGAGGAGACGGATTTCGATTCTGCGCTCAGCGACGACAGCGTAGGAGAGGTCGAGGACACCCTGGAAGAAGTGCCCGAAGAGTCCGGGCAGGAAACGGCTCCCGTCAAAGCGGCTCCCGAACCCGGCGCGACGCCCGCTCGTGCGCCGGCGGAAGCACCCATTCCCTCTGAAACGCCTCAACCGGCTCCGGCCAGGCCGGCGGCCGCGCCCGCCCCGGCGGCCGCAGCACCGGCCCCGCCGGAAGTGAAGCCCGCCGCCGCGCCGCCTCGAAAACCGGCGGCGGCCCGGCCCGCCAAAACTCCTGCAAAAGTTTCCCGGCCCAGGCCGGGGAAAGCAGCCGCCAAGGCTGCCAAAAAACCGGCATCCGCCGTTCGAAAGGTAACGAAGAAGACCGTGAAGAAATCAACCAGAAAAGCTGTCGCAAAAAAGGCAGCCGCTCCAAAGAAAGCCGCGGTGAAAAAGGCCGCAGCCGTCAAAAAGGCACCAGCCAGGAAGGCCGTTAAAAAGGCCGCTCCGAAAAAGGCTGTCCCGAAGAAGGCCGTCGTGAAAAAGGCCGCCGTCAAGAAGGCTGCTACGAAGAAGACCGCGGTAAAAAAGGCCGCAAAGAAAACGGCCGTGAAGAAGAGATAGGCGGCCGGGCGCGCCTTCCGGCCACGCCAGGAGGGCCGCCACGCCGGCTCATCTCATCATGACTCTGATGTTCAATGGGCGTCCCCGCCGGGCGCCCTTCTTCTTTTGCGGACACGGCGAAAAAGGCCGCCTGGCGGGCTTCAGCCTTCCGCGGCGGGCGGTTTCGCCACAACCCGGCGGCACTTCTCAAACAGCTCGAGCAACGCTTCGGCCTGTTCCTCCGGCGTTCGCGGTGGCTTGCCGGAAAAACCCACCGCCTGCGCCCCCTTCGCATAACCGGTGGTGGTGGCGATGAATTTCATCAGTTCCAGCGCAATTTCGTCGGCGCTTTTCGGCCTGAGTTGGGCAGCCAGCCCCTGTTCCTGCATTTCGCTGTGTTTCTCCTTTGCCGTGGACGCGGCCCCGTCCGGCGGCGGCCGCGCCCTTCGTGTTTATTCTAGAGGGTAGATGCCGGTGCACGCGACGCGGCTGTTACGCCGCATGCGCGGCGGCGCACAGGCGCACCTGCTGGCCTGTGATGACGGCCGCTTCTACGTCACCAAGTTCCTCAACAATCCCCAGCACCGCCGCATCCTCGCCAACGAGTGGGCCGCCGCCATCCTGCTGCGCCACCTCGGCGTCGCCCGCCCGGATGCGCGCGTCGTCGAAGTCAGCGCCGCGCTGCTCGCCGCCGAACCCGACATCCACTTCCAGCTCGGAACCCGCCGCTCGCCGGTCGAGCCCGGACTCCACTTCGGCTCGCTGTTCCCCGGCAACCCCGACACGGAAGCCGTCTACGACTTCCTGCCGGATTCGCTCCTGCCCTCCGTAGCCAACCTCGATCACTTCGCCGGAGCGCTCGTCTTCGACAAGTGGACCGCCAACAGCGACTCCCGCCAGGCCATCTTCTTCCGCCGCCGCCTGAACGAGTTCCTCCACCGCCCGGGCCCGCCCAACCAGAAGGGCTTCATCACCTGGATGGTCGACCATGGCTACATCCTCGACGGCCCCCATTGGGACTTCCCGGACTCCCCCATCCAGGGACTCTACTTCCGCCCGCTCGTCTATCGCGGCCTCACTTCCATGGAGAGCCTCGAACCATTCCTCTCCCGCGCCGAGCACTGCCCTGAAGCTGTCTTCGACGAAATCCTCCGCAGCACCCCGCCGGCGTGGATCGAAGGGGAGGAAGACGCCTGGGAGCGCGTGCTCGAAAAGCTCTTCCACCGCCGCGGCCGTGTCGCCGACCTCATCCGCGCCACCATCCGCGCCCGCCCCCAGGTGTTCCCCGACTGGCGAGCCTGAACCCGCCCCGGTCGCCCGCCGCCGTGACTCCATCCGCACCGGGTATGTTAAGGTATGGAGCGAGTGACCTCCTCGGGCGGGGCGGTTCCGGACGGCTCGCTGACCGGCTCCCGCGCCCCCTCCCCGGAGGCAGATTCCCTATGGCGAAATCTCTGGTCATTGTCGAGTCGCCCGCGAAGGCGAAAACCATCGGCAAGTATCTGGGCAAGAACTTTGCCGTCAAGGCGAGCCTGGGCCACATTAAGGATCTGCCCAAAAACCAGCTTGCCGTGGACGTCGAAAACGGCTTCGAGCCCACCTACGTCATCATCGAAGGCAAAAAGAAGCTGATCGACGAGCTCCGCAAGGCCGCCCATGCCTCCGAGGCCGTCTACCTGGCGGCCGACCCCGACCGCGAGGGCGAGGCCATCTGCTACCACCTCCAGGAGGAGCTCCAGCCAAAGCGCGGCGGCCGGCCCGCCATCCACCGGGTCACCTTCAACGAGATCACCGCCCCGGCTGTCAAGGCCGCCTTCGAGCACCCCCGGCCGGTCGACATGAACCTCGTCAACGCGCAGCAGGCTCGGCGCGTGCTCGACCGGCTCGTCGGCTACAAGATCTCCCCCCTGCTCTGGGACAAGGTGCGCCGCGGCCTGTCAGCCGGCCGTGTCCAGACCGTCGCCCTCCGCCTCATCACCGACCGCGAGAAGGAAATCCGCGCCTTCGTCCGCCGGGAATACTGGACCATTGGCGTCCACCTGGCGGCGAAAAAGCCGCCACTGCTGAAAACGCAGCTCGTCAAGAGGGACGGCGAAAATCTGGAGATCCCCGACCAGGCCACCGCCGAGTCCATCACCCGGGCGCTGGAACACGCGCAGTTCACCGTCCAGTCCGTGGTCACCCGCGAGAAGCGCCGCAACCCGGTGCCTCCATTCATCACCTCAACGCTCCAGCAGGAAGCGGCCCGCAAGCTCCGCTTCAGCGTGAAGCGCACAATGATGCTCGCCCAGCGCCTCTACGAAGGCATCGAACTGGGTCCGGAAGGCGCCGTCGGCCTCATCACCTACATGCGCACGGACTCGACGCGCGTCAGCGACGAAGCCCTACGCGAGGTCCGCGGCTATATCGAGACACGCTTCGACCGCCGCTATCTGCCCGAGACGCCCAACTTCTACAAATCAAAAAAGGGCGCCCAGGACGCCCACGAGGCCATCCGGCCCACCTCGGTCTGGCGCGACCCGGACTCCATCGCCGCGTTCCTCTCCGAGGACGAGCTGAAGCTCTACCGCCTGATCTGGCAGCGTTTCATCGCCAGCCAGATGACCCCGGCCGTCTATGACCAGACAACCGTCGAGGTCACCGCCACCGGAAGCGACGGCGCCCGCTACCTGATGCGCGCCACCGGCAGCGTGCCGAAGTTCGAGGGCTTCCAGGCGATCTACCGCGAGGGCAAGGATCAGAAGGACGAAGAGGACGAGGAGGAGCACACCCGGCTGCCTGCCGTCGAGCCGGGCGAGGCGCTGAAACTGCGCTCCATCCACCCCGAGCAGCACTTCACCGAGCCTCCGCCCCGCTACACCGAGGCCACGCTCGTCAAGGAGCTGGAGGCCGACGGCGTCGGCCGGCCGTCCACCTACGCCTCCATCCTTACCACCATCCAGGATCGGGAGTACGTGAAAAAGGAAGGCGGCAAGTTCGTCCCCACCGAACTCGGCATGATCGTCTCCGATCTGCTCGTGGAAAACTTCGCCGACATCTTCGACGTCGGCTACACCGCCCGCATGGAAGAGGAGCTCGACGAGGTCGAAGAGGGCCGCCGGGACTGGCGCGATCTGATGCGCGAATTCTACCAGCGCTTCGTCAACGACCTGGCCCGCGCCGAGCAGCAGATGCGCGACATCAAGCGCATGGAAATGCCCACCGACCAGACCTGCGACCGCTGCGGCAAGCCAATGGTCATCAAGTGGGGCAAGCACGGCTCCTTCCTGGCCTGCTCGGGCTATCCCGAATGCACCAACACACGCCAGCTCACCCGCGGGCTCCATGAGCTGAACGGCTCGGGCGAGGGCGAGGTGATCGAGGTCAGCGAACAGGACGCCACCGAGTATTGCCCCAACTGCGGCCGCGAAATGGTGCTCAAGAAGGGCCGCTTCGGCTCGTTCCTGGCCTGCTCGGGATACCCGGATTGCAAGACGACGAGACAGCTCGGGCAGGCGCAGAAGAAGCCGGACGTGCCGCTCGAGGAGAAGTGCCCTGAATGCGGCCATCACCTGGTTATCAAACATGGACGCTTCGGCGAATTCACCGCCTGCTCCAACTACCCGAAGTGCAAATATGTCAAGCAGCAGACTACCGGCATCCCCTGCCCGAAGTGTGGCCAGGGCGAGCTCATCCAGCGCCGCTCCCGCCGTGGCAAGACCTTCTACGGCTGCAACCGCTACCCTGAGTGCGACTTTGTCGCCTGGGCCCGGCCGGTTCCAGAGAAGTGTCCGGAATGCGGCTCGCCGTATCTGGTGGAGAAGAACCTGAAGAAAGGCGCCGTACTCGCTTGTCCCCAGAAGGGTTGCAGGTTCCAGAAGGAGGCCGTGCCAGCCGAGACCGCTGGGGCGGTCCAGCCGTGAGAAGATCACCGCACCGGCTCTGGCGCTGGATCGGAGCGGTCGCCTGCCTGGCCTTCCTTGTCGGCGGCGCCGTCGTCCTGTTTCCGCCCGCCAGGCGGGCCCTCACCAGCACCGAACCGGGCAGGGTGCTGAGATACGCCTGGTGGGCCGTTCTCGCCGAAAATCCCGTCTGCCCCACCCTTCAGGCATTCCAGGGTTTGCACGAAGCCTACAGGACCCACCGCGCCAGCGCCCGCCTGGCGCCCGCCCTTCGCCCGGTCCAGACCGACAGCCAGGGCTTCCGGCTCTGGGACAGCCCGGTCGGCCAGTGGTGGTTTCCCAAAGACACCAGCGAAGACAACGTCCGCTTTGCGCTCGCCCAGTATGAGGTGACGGCCTATCCGGGTCTCACAGTCCGCCCGGGCGACGTCGTGCTCGACTGCGGCGGCTACGTCGGCGACTGGACCCACTGGGCCCTCCGTGCCGGCGCCGCCCGCGTGATCATCGTCGAACCCGCCCCCGCCCAGTTGGAATGCATCCGCCGCAACCTGGCCGCACCCATCCGCGAGGGCCGCGTGACCGTGGTCGCCAAGGGACTCTGGGACGAGCCCGGCACCCTCAAGATGCGGGTCATCCCAGACAACCCCGCTGCAAACTATGTCGCCGATGACGCCCGCGGCGAGACGGAAACCGTCGAACTGACCACCATCGACGACCTGGTCAACCAGCTCGGGCTCGAACGCCTCGACGCCATCAAGATGGACATCGAAGGCGCCGAAGTCCGCGCCCTGCGCGGCGCCCGCCGCACCATCCAACGCTTCCGCCCCCAGCTCGCCGTGGCCACCGAGCACACCCACGACGTCGTCCAGAACAACCGCAACGTCATCGAGACCATGCGCCAGATCGCCCCGGACTATCGCCCCCGCTGCGGCTACTGCATGCTTCGCAACGGTTTGCGGCGTATCGTCCCGGAAACGCTCTACTTCTATCCGAACTGAGCCCGGCCATCACTCCTCGTGCTCGGCGGTGCCTTCCGTCCTTGACACGATCTATAGTTCTTCTGTAGACTATGGGGACAATGTCGAAACTGCAAGAAATGGAAAGAGAACTTGGATTCAACACACGGGCCCTTCATGCGGGATACCAGCCCGACCCGACCACTCACGCCCGCGCCGTACCCATCTACCAGACCACGTCGTATGTCTTTGAGGACACGGCCGACGCCGCGGCGCTGTTCGCGCTCCAGAAGTTCGGCAACATCTACACCCGGATCATGAACCCGACCACCGACGTGCTCGAAAAGCGCGTCGCCAGTCTGGAAGGGGGCGCGGCGGCGCTGGCGCTCAGCTCGGGCCAGGCAGCTCAGTTCATCGCCCTGAGTTCCATCCTTCAGGCGGGCGATCATTTCGTCGCCAGCTCGACGCTCTATGGCGGCACCTACACGCAGTTTGACGTCAGTTTCCGCCGCCTGGGCTTCGATGTCACCTTCGTCGAGCCGGACGACCCGGACAACTTCCGCAAAGCGATCCGCCCCAACACAAAGGCCATTTACGGAGAAACAATCTCAAATCCGCGGGGCAACGTCCTCGACATTGAGGCGGTGGCCCGCATCGCCCACGACCATGGCCTGCCCTTTCTGATCGACAACACGTTCGCCACGCCCTGGCTCTGCCGCCCCATCGAATGGGGCGCTGATATCGTTCTGCACTCGCTGACGAAATTCATCGGCGGCCACGGCACCTCCATTGGCGGCATCATCGTGGACGCGGGAAAATTCGACTGGGCCAAGGGCCCTTCGCCGCTGCTCAATCAGCCCTCGCCGGCCTATCACGGCATGAATTTTGCCGAAACGTTCGGCAATCTGGCCTTCATCCTCCGGGCCCGCGTCGAGGGCCTTCGCGACATGGGCCCCTGCCTCAGCCCCTTCAATGCGTTCCTCTTCCTCCAGGGCGTGGAAACGCTTTCCATGCGCATGGAACGTCACGTCCACAACGCCCAGGTCATCGCCGAATTTCTTGAGTCTCACGAAGCGGTTTCCTGGGTGAATTACGCCGGCCTGAAATCCAGCAAATACCATGAATTGGCGAAAAAATATCTCCCCAAAGGCCCCGGCGCCGTCTTCAGTTTTGGCATTAAAGGCGGCTATGATTCTGGCGTCAGATTCGTCAATTCGCTGAAAATCTTCTCCCATCTGGCCAATGTCGGCGACGCACGCTCGCTGGTGATCCACCCGGCCTCCACCACCCACCAGCAGCTCACCGCCGAGCAGCAGCTCGCCGCCGGCGTCACGCCGGACATGGTCCGTCTGTCGATCGGCCTCGAGGACCTCGACGATCTGCTCTGGGATCTGCGCCAGGCGCTGGCCGCCTCGCAAAGCTGATCTCGCCGCCCCACGGGGAGGGCCGCCCGGCAGCCCTCCCCGCCCGCTCCGCTACAATCAGGCATATGCAGCACTCACCGGGCTTTCTCCGGCTCGTGGAAGACGCCAAAAGCCGCGTCCGCGAGTTGAGCATTCCCGACTATCTGGACTGGCTCGATTCGGGCAAACAGCACATCCTCATCGACACCCGCGAAGAGAGCGAGTGGAAGGCCGGCCGCATCCCGGGCGCCATCCACCTCTGCAAGGGCGTCATCGAGCGGGACATCGAACGCACCGTCCCGGACCACTCGGCCACGCTCGTTCTCTACTGCGGCGGCGGCTACCGCAGCGCCCTGGCCGCCGACAATCTTCAGAAGATGGGCTACACGAACGTGCTGTCGCTGGCCGGCGGCTGGCGCGACTGGGTGGAGCGCGGGCTGCCCACCGAGCCCTAGCGCCCTGCGGTATGCTGGTCAGCCGGCTCCCCATGCGCCCCGCTCTTGCCCTGCTGGCCGCCACCCTGCCGGCCTGCGCCCAGCTTGCCCGTCCCATTGCCAGCTATGACATCCGCGCCTCGCTCGACGCGCGCACGCACACCATCACGGGCGAGCAGACGCTCACCTGGCACAACGATTCACCCGACACCATCCCCAACCTCCGCCTGCACCTCTACATGAACGCGTTTCGCAACACGCGTTCCACCTTCTATCTCGAATCCGGCGGCCGGCTCCGGGGCGACCGCGCCGAACGCGACAGTTGGGGCTGGATCCAGATCCATTCTCTGCGCACCGAAGACGGCGCCGACCTCACCGCCGCCATCCGCTGCGTCTCGCCGGATGACGGCAACCCGGACGACTGCACCGTGGCCGACGTGCCCCTCCCTGCCCCGGTCCGCCCCTCACAGACGCTGCGGCTCCATTTCCGTTTCACCACGCAGTTGCCGCGGGTCTTCGCCCGCACCGGGTATCACGGCGATTTTCATCTGGCCGGACAGTGGTTTCCGAAAATCGGCGTCTGGGAAACGCGCGGTTTCCGGGGCCGTGAATCCGCCGGATGGAACTGCCATCAATTTCACGCCAACTCGGAATTTTACTCGAATTTCGGCGATTATCGCGTGGAAATTACCGCGCCTTCCCGTTTCGTCGTCGGCGCCACCGGCGAATGGGTCCGCCGCACGGACGACCCCGCGCGGCACACATCCACCTGGCTGTTCATCCAGCCTTCGGTCACCGATTTTGCCTGGACCGCCCAGCCGGGCTTCCTCCGCGTGGAGAGGCTCTTTGACGCCCGCCAGGCAGTCACGCGCGCGGAACTCGAGCATGTCGCCCGCCTGCACCGGATTCCGACGCAAGACGCTGCCCTCTCGGATGTCCGCATGATCGCCCTCATCCAGCCGGAGCACGCCGACCAGATCGACCGCCACTTCCGCGCTCTCTCCACCGCCATCAAGTACTTCGGCCTCTGGTACGGACGCTACCCGTACCGGACCATCACCGTGGTCGACCCGCCCTACGGGGCGGGCGGCGCCGGCGGCATGGAATATCCGACCTTCATCACCGCCGGGACCTCCTTCCGGCTGCCCCCGGACGTGCTGTCGCTCGAAATGGTCACCGTCCACGAATTCGGTCACCAGTTCTGGATGCAGCTTGTCGCCTCCAACGAGTTCGAAGAATCCTGGCTGGATGAGGGGTTCAATACATATTCGACCGGCAAGATCATGGACTCCGTCTACGGCGCCACGGCCCTCCCCGCCACCGTCTTCGGACACAACCTGGCCTCGCAGCTCGGCCTGCCGCGGCTCACCCAGCAGTCCATGGACCGCATCGCCCACCTCGCCTACCCGGTGCGCGATCCGCTCGCCCGGCCCGCATGGGAGTTCTATGACTCAGGCAGCTACTCGGTCAGCTCGTATTCCCGTACCGGCGTGGCGCTGCGCACCCTTGAACGGCTCCTGGGCGAGGATACGATGGCTCGCCTCATGCGTACTTACCACCAGCGCTGGCGCTTCCGCCACCCCTCTTCCAGGGACTTCCAGCAGGTGGCCGAAGAGATCTCCGGGCGCGATCTGGACTGGTTCTTTGACCAGTTTGTCTTCGGCGCCCGCCGCCTGGATGACGCCATCAGCGAAATCGGCAGCCGGCCCCTGTCAACGCCCGCCGGCGTTTTCGAAAAAGACGGAAAACTCGAGACCATTTCCATGCAGGAGGCGGAGAAAAAAGACCGGGAACGCGAAAAACGGGGCGAGAATTTTCTCTACGAATCCTGGGTCAAGGCCGAGCGTCTTGGCGATGCCTCCGTTCCGCAGGTGATCGAGGTCCGCTTCGAGGACGGCCACGTCGAGCGCCGCTCCTTCGACGCCCGAGCCCGCTGGGTGAAGTTCGCCTTCGTCCGCCCCTCCCGGATCGCATCGGCCGTGGTGGATCCGGACCGGAAGTACCCGCTCGACCTCTGCTTCGCCAACAACAGCCGGACCGGAACACTCCAGCTCCCCATCGCGGGAAGCTGGACGCTCCGGCTGCTGTTCTGGGCGCAGAACGCGCTGCTGTGGCTCTCCGCCCTGGCCTGAGGAGGATGCGCGCATGCTGCCTCTCATCGCCTTCTGGAACGGTCTGGAACGCGCGGCCCGCCGCAGGCGCCTGCTGGTTCTCTACTGGTTCTTCCACACTCTGGTTGCGCTGGCCGTGGCCCTGCCGGCGGCCGCCGCGGCGCTGCCGCCGCTGCTGCATTCGCGCCTGGCCGAGGAGCTGATGAAGCAGTTTGACCTCGCCTGGCTGGCCGAGCTCTACGCCTCGGGCGGCCGCGAGGCCGCCCCTTCCGTTCTGGCGGCTGCCGCCGTGGCGGCCGCAGTGGTCTGGCTCGGCGCCATCTTTCTTGCCGGCGGCGCCGTTCCTCTGCTGGCAGACCCGGATAGCCGGCATTCGCCGGCCCTTTTCTGGCAGAATGCGGGCCGGAATTTCGGGCGATTTCTCCGGCTTTCGCTCTGTTTCCTCGTCCTTTACGCGGCCGTTTACGCCTCATTGGGGCTCATTCGAACGGCGGCGCGCGCCCTCTGGGGCGATGGACTCGCCGCCGCCCCGCTGGTCTATGCCGACTGGCTCCGGCTCGCTTTGCTGATCCTCGCCTTCGGGCTGCTTTCGACGGCCGCCGCCTTTGCCAGGGTCCGCCTCGTGCTGGCCGATTCCCGCCACAGCCTGCGCGCCTGCCTCGGCTCGCTCCGCCTGGCACTGCACCATCCGGGCATTCTGTTCTGGCTCTGGGCCTGCTTTGCCGCCGCCGGGCTGGCCGCCGCATGGCTCTACCTGCGGGCCGCTGCGCGCCTCGACTCGGCCCTCGCCCTGCTGCCCCTCCTCGTACTGCTCCAGCAGGCTTATGTGTTCGTGCAAATCTTTCTGCGCCTGGCGATGTGGGGCGCCGCGGCCGAGCTCGATCCGCTCTTGCGGCCGCTTCCGGCGGCCGAGCCCCCGGCGCCCACCGCTGCCCCGGAGTACGAGATCTGATGTCCTGAAAGGGTGTCAGCCGCGCAGCCCGAGCAGGCCCGGCAGCTCGGTCATCGAGTGAATGAGATAATCCGGCGGCGTTTCCTTGAGCGTCTCCGGGCTGATGCCATAGGTAACACCCACCGAACGCACGCCGGCGTTGCGCGCCGTGAGCACGTCAGTGGCGGAATCGCCCACCATCCACGTCTCGCTCGGCTTCGCTCCGGCCTCCTCCATCAGCGTGCGGATTCCTACCGGGTCCGGCTTCTTCTGCTCGAAACTGTTGCCGCCGTATATCTGGAAGAAGTATTGCGCCAGCCCGAGCCCCGCGCAGAGGTCCCGGGAAAACCGTTGCGGTTTGTTGGTCAGCACGGCCATCTTCACACCCTGCCGCTCCAGTTTTTCGAGCGTCTCCACCACGCCCGGATACGGCCGCGTGTGGTCCAGCATGTGCTCGCGGTAGTAACTGAGGAAGAAGCTCAGCGCCTCCTGAACCTGTTCTTCCGTGGCCTCCGGTCCCATCGCCCGCCGGATGAGCACCGGCGCCCCGTTGCCCACGTAGGAAGCGACCAGATCGTGCGGAAGCGGCGGCAGGCCCATGTAAGCGCGGGCCGCGTTGACCGAGTTGCACAGGTCGTCGACGGAATCCACCAGCGTCCCGTCGAGGTCGAAGATCACCAGCGCCATCTACCTGTTTTCAGTGTACCCGCCCCCGCCGCCAGGCCGGCCCTGCCGCCTCACCCGGTGAGCGCCGCGAAGCCCGCCTTCGCCAGCACATAGACAAACCACGGCGCCAGCACGCCCCACAGCGCCCGCCCGAAAGGCAGCTTCTTTTTTCCGCAATAGGCCGAAAACCCGGCCGCGATCAGCAGGATCGTCCACAGCGTGAACAGGTCTATCGATGAGGCCAGGCTGCGCAGCCACGCCGCCGTGTCGCGTGACAGGAAGGAGCCGATGCTCAGGCCGCTGGCCTCCTGGGCATCGAAGTCTTCAGGAGATTTCAGGTACAACAGCGCGAAAAACATTACATTGCCCGCCACCGCCGGCGGCAGCCAGGAGTAAGCGGTGATGTTCAGCGCGTGGCGGTAGCGCACGTCAGCATCCAGCATCATGCGGTAGCTGAACAGCAGCACGCCCGCCACCACCAGCAATCCCCCGGCAATCGCCAGCGGCGGCAGCACGCGCACCGCCACCGGCATGAATTTCCGCTGCGATTCCATCACCTGCATCCGCTGTTCGGGACTCATCTCCTGAAGGCGCGGGTTCTGCTCCATCGCCTGCTGGATCATCCTCTCGTAGCCGACGCGCTGCACCATCGCCGTCACCTCAACGACGTTCATCAGGATCAGCAGCACCGCAACCAGCCACCAGCGGCCGCGTTCGGCAATGTCGGCAAACACGCCGGGCGGGTCCGTGAACACGCCCAGCATCCGCTGAACTTCCGTGAGGTTTGGCTTCTCGTTCGGGCTTGTCATGGCAATCCTCCTTACTCTACGCCCAGCCGGCCCGCTTTGTTCTCCTCGCGGTTCGAAATTCTGCTCTCGCCCGCGCCCCACGCCGCCCGGCTATCCTGTAAGAGCCCATGCCTCGCCCGAAGCCGATCCTCGCCGGCGGCATCATGTCCGGCACGTCGCTCGATGGCATTGACGCCGTTGTCGTCGAACTCGATGGCGCCCGCGTGCAGACACTTTCCTTTCATTGCGCCCCCTGGCCCCCAGACGTTCGCCAGGCGCTGCTGGCGGTTTCCAACGCGGAAACGCACACGCGCGACATCGCCCGCCTGCATTTCCTGCTTCCGGAACTCTACGCCGAAGCCTTCCTCGAAGCCTGCCGCAAGGCGGGCGTCCAGCCGGCGCAGCTTGCCGTCGTTGGCTGCCACGGCCAGACGATCTACCACGAGGGCCGGCCGGCGCCCTTCCTGGGAAAGCGCATCGCCTCGACGCTCCAGATCGGCGATGGCAACGTGCTGGCGGCGCGCATCGGCGCGCGCGTCGTCTGCGACTTCCGCCCCGCCGACATCGCCGTCGGCGGCCAGGGCGCCCCGCTGGTGCCTTACGCCGACTTTCTTCTCTTCCGGGATGAGAAGGAATCGCGCGTCGCCCTCAACATCGGCGGCATCGCCAACATCACCTGGCTGCCCGCCGGCTGCCGCCCCGAAGACGTCATCGCCTTTGACACGGGCCCGGGCAACATGGTCGTCGATCAACTCATGGCCCACTTCACCGGAGGCCGCGAAACCTTCGACCGCGACGGCGCCTTCGCCGCCCGCGGCCAGGTCCACCCCGACATCGTCGAACAGCTTCTTGACGACGAATACTTCCGCCGCCGCCCTCCCAAGTCCTGCGGACGCGAACAGTACGGTGCCGAGTTTGTCCGCCGCTTCCTCTCCTTTGGACTCCCGCCGGAGGACGCCGTCGCCACCGCCACCTATTTCACCGCCGCCGCCATCGCCGAAGGCATCGCACGCTTCGCCGGCGGCGAGGACCATCCGCCCGCCCGCGTCATCGCTGCCGGCGGCGGCGTGCACAACCGCACGCTGATGCGCTTCCTCCGCGCCGAACTCCCCGAAAGCGAAGTGCTCCGCAGCGAAATCTTCGGCATTGACGCCGATGCGCGCGAAGCCATCGCCTTCGCCGTCCTCGCCCGCGAGACGCTCGAGGGCCGCCCCGCGAATCTTCCCTCGGCCACCGGCGCCCGCCGCCCGGCCGTTCTCGGCAAGCTCTGCTACCCGCCCCCGGGCCGTTAAAATCAGATTTCAGGCATTCTGTTTCTATGCCCACCCGACGGCAGTTCCTCGCCTCGGCCGCCGCGCTGGGCCTCGCGCCCCCGCCGCAGGACAGCGCCGGGCCGGCCTTCCGGCTTTGGTATGACGAGCCGGCCGCCCACTGGAACGAGGCGTTGCCCATCGGCAACGGCCGCCTCGGCGCCATGGTCTTCGGCGGTGTGCCCGAGGAGCGGCTCCAGATCAATGACGACACGCTCGTCTCCGGCGCGCCGGGCGTCGATGACCTGCCGCTCGATGTCACCCGCCGCTTTGATGAGGTGGTCGGCCTGCTGCGCCGCCGGAAGTTCGCCGAGGCCTCCGATGTCATCACCCGGAACTGGACCGGCCGCTGCTGGCAGTGCTATCAGCCGGCCGGCGACGCCTTCTTCGCGCTCGCCGCAAAGGGGGCGCCCGCCGGCTACGTCCGCGAGCTCCGCCTGGATACGGCCGTCGCCCGCACGGTACACCGCCACGGAGCAACCATTTTCACGCGGGAATGTTTTGCCAGCTTCCCGCACCGCGTCCTCGTTGTCCGTTTTCTCGGGTCGAATTTCGGGTCCCTCTCCCTCCGCGCGCGGCTTTCCAGCCCGCATCCCTCCGCCCGCCTCGAGCCCCTCGGCCGCAACGGCCTGCGCCTTCGCGGCCGTGTGCCGGGCTTCGTGCTCCGCCGCACGCTGGAATGGGTGGAAAAGCGCGGGGAACAGTGGAAATACCCGGAGCTGTGGAACGCCGATGGCACGCGCCGGCCCGGCGCGCGGCAGGTCCTGTATGAGGGCGAGGCCGGCTCGCGGGGGACGGAATTCGAACTCCGCCTCGCGCTGCTGTTCCACAACGGAAGGGCGGGCATCGAACGCGACACCCTCGTCGTCGACGGCGCCTCCGAGGCCGTCTTCGTCATCGGCTCGTGGTCGGCCGTGCGCAACAACGACCTCGACGCCGAAATGCGCGCCGCCCTTGCCTGCTCATGGGATACGTTGCTGCGGCATCACATGGAAGACTACCAGCTCCTGTTTCGCCGCTGCACCGTCGACTTCGGCGCCGGCGCGCAGTCCTCGCTGCCGGCCGACGAGCGCATTGAAAAATTCGCCTCCGGCGAAGACCCCGCGCTGCCGGCCCTCTTTTTTCACTACGCGCGCTACCTGATGATCTCCGGCTCCCGCCAGGGCACGGAGCCGCTCAACCTCCAGGGCATCTGGAACCCGGAGATCATCCCGCCCTGGTCGTGCGGCTACACGCTGAACATCAACACCCAGATGAATTACTGGCTCGCCGCGCCCGCCAATCTGGTCGAGTGCGCCGAGCCGCTGCTCCGCCTGGTGCGCGAGCTCAGCGAGTCCGGCGCCCGCGTCGCCCGCTCCATGTATCGCCGCCCCGGCTGGGTGGCCCACCACAACACCACTCTCTGGCGCGGGGCCTTCCCGGTGGACAACGACGCCATGCCCTCCTTCTGGCCCATGGCCGCCCCGTGGCTCTGCCGCCACCTCTGGGAGCAGTATGAGTTCACCCAGGACCGCGGACTGCTGGAAAAGATCTATCCGATTCTGAAGGGAGCGGCGGAATTTCTGCTCGCCTGGCTCGTAGAAATTCAGGATGGATTTCTCGTCACCCCGGCCGGCAATTCTCCGGAAAATCTTTTCGTCTACGTGGATCAGAATGGCGAAAAACGCGCCGCCGGCATCTGCATGGGCCCCACCCTCGACATCGCCCTCGCCCGCGACCTGTTCGCAAATTGCATCGCCGCGGCCGCGGTCCTCGGCATCGACCAGGACTTCAGCCGCCGCCTCGCCGAAGCCCGCTCGCGCCTGCTGCCCTACCGCATCGGCGCGCGCGGCCAGGTGCAGGAGTGGCCGGAGGACTTTGAGGAGCGCGACCCGCACCACCGCCACCTGTCGCATCTCTATCCGCTGCATCCCGGCGTGGAGTGGACGCCCGAGTCGGCGCCGGCGCTGTGCGCGGCCGCGCGCCGCACGCTCGAGCTGCGCGGCGACGGCGGCACGGGCTGGTCGCGCGCCTGGAAGGTCTGCCTCTGGGCGCGCCTTCAGGACGGCGAACGCGCCTGGCGGCTGCTCGTGCGCCTGTTCGAGCCCGCCCGCACCGCGCCGGGCGAATACCGCCGCGGCGGCCTCATGCCCAATCTGCTCTGCTCCCATCCGCCTTTTCAGATAGACGGCAATTTCGGCGGCGCCGCCGGCATCGTCGAAATGCTTCTGCAAAGCCACTCGGGTGCCATCCACCTCCTCCCTGCCCTGCCCCCGGCTCTCAGCTCCGGCGAGGCCCGCGGCCTGCTGGCCCGCGGCGGCTTCGAGGTCGATCTCCGCTGGCACGAGGGCCAACTCGCCGAGGCCCGCATCCGCTCCGCCGGTCCCCGCCCCTGCCGCGTCCGTTATCGTGGCCGGACCATCGACGTGACCGCCCCAGCCACGCTGTCATCCGGCGACTTCGCCTGACGGCGCGCCTCCAGTTGCCTTTCGCTCCGCCAACAACCCACAATGGCAGGCAGGAGAGTCCAGGGAGGCCTGATGCTCAAGACCCTCGCCGAATACGAAGAACTCGCCCGCGCTGCCCACGGTCATCTCTGCGCCGGACAGGTCCTCGGCATCCGCATGGCCATGCACGGCCTCGCCCTTCTGGGGCTCGACGATCCCCTCGGCGTCCACCGCAAACGCCTGGTCACCTTTGTCGAAATCGACCGCTGCGCCACCGATGCCATCATGGTAGTCACCGGATGCCGGCTGGGAAAACGCGCCCTGAAATTCTTCGATTTCGGCAAAATGGCCGCCACATTTTGCGACCTCGAGACGGGAAAAGCCGTTCGCCTGGCGGCGCTCGAATCCAGCCGGGACCGCGCCCGCGAGCTGTTTCCGCATCTGGAAAAGCCCGGCCAGCAGCAGCTCGAGGCCTACCGCGTCCTGCCGCCCGAAGAACTCTTCCGGACGGAATGGGTGGACGTCCGCATTCTGCCGCAGGACCTGCCCGGGTTTAAAGGGCCGCGCGTCTTCTGCCAGGCCTGCGGCGAACGCGTCAGCTTCGGCCGGGAGGTCATTCTGGACGGCCGCACCCTCTGCCGCGCCTGCGCCGGCCAGCGCTACTATGATCCGCTGCCACATCACTGACCGCCGCTCGGCCGG
The DNA here is from genome assembly GCA_049969655.1 of Bryobacteraceae bacterium. Classification (GTDB taxonomy): domain Bacteria; phylum Acidobacteriota; class Terriglobia; order Bryobacterales; family Bryobacteraceae; genus JANWVO01. Next base: position 8,687 of record JBMFOK010000007.1, on the reverse strand, counting down.
AGGGCCTGAAGCGCTGCTCGCTCTCATCGAACGCAACGCCCGCCTAGGCGTCGAATGGTTCCAGATCCGCGAGAAGGACCTCGAGGGCCGCGCCCTCGCCGCCCTCGTGGCCCACGCCATCCGCCGCGCTCCGGCCGCGAAGGTCATCGTGAACTCCCGGCTCGATGTCGCCCTCGCCTGCGGCGCCGCCGGACTCCATCTTCCGGCCGACTCGCCTCCGCCGCACGCGCTGCGCCCCATCTGCCCGCCGGGCTTCCTCGTCGGCGTGTCCTGCCACACCGCGGAAGAGCTGGTCCGCGCCGAACGCGAAGGCGCCGACTACGCCCTCTTCTCCCCGGTCTTCCGGCCGCTTTCCAAGGACGACCCGCGTCCCGTGCACGGCCTCGATGGCCTGCGCCGCGCTTGTTCTCTGGTCCGGATTCCGGTGCTCGCTCTCGGCGGCGTCACCGCGGAAAACGCCCCGCTGTGCATCGAAGCCGGCGCCGCCGGCATCGCCGGCATCACGCTGTTTCAGTCGACTGAAACCTTGTTTGAAACAGTCGTATGAAACATACGTTCGTTTGAGATCACGGCAAGGAGATTTTTGCCATGCACGTTCAACGCTTTTCCGGCCGCGCCGCCGATTATCTGAAGGGCCGCCCTCCCTACCCGGAGGCGGTCGTCGACGAGCTCGAGCGCCATGGCCTCGCGCCCGGCTCGCAGGTTGTCGACATTGGCGCGGGCACAGGCGCGGCCACGCTGCTGTTTTTGCGGCGCGGCTACCGTGTCATCGCCATCGAACCGAATGAGGAGATGCGCGCCGCGGCCCTCGGCTTTGCTATCGACGCCCGCCCCGGCGCCGGCGAAGACACCGGCCTGCCGGACTCCTGCGCCGACCTTGTCCTCTGCGCCCAGGCCTTCCACTGGATGGACCAGCCGCGCGCCTGGGCCGAGTTTCAGCGCATCGCGCGGCCCGGCGCGCTGATCGCGCTCTTGTGGAACAACCGCGTTCAGGCCGGCACCGCATTCCTTGAAGAGCTCGAATCGCTGCTGCACCGCCACGCCATCGAAAACATCGCCTGGGCCGAACGCATCGAGAGGCGCCGCTGGCCCGGCATGCAGGAGGCGCACTTCCCCAATTCGCAGCGCCTCGATTACCAAGGCCTGCTGGCGCGCATCGCCTCGATGTCGTGGATGCCCCGCTCCGGCACGCCGGAGCATGCACGGATGGCCGACGACCTGCGCCGGCTGTTTGAACGCCATCAGCGCGATGGCCACGTGGAGATGCTCTACGATTGCGTCCTCTACTGGACGCGCAGGCCGTAGGCGGCGCTCAGGCGCGCGGCCGGTCCGGCCGCCAGGCGGGCTCGCACATGGCCTCGAGATAGTGCTCCGGCAGCCGCCAGTAGGGCGGGCACAGCGCGTCCGGCAGCTCATACGAAAGCAGGCTGTTGGCCAGCACCTTCTCGGTCAGCGCCAGCACGTCCACCTGCCGCGGCTCCTGCTGCTGGAACGGAAAGCGCTGTTTCAGCCCGCGCATGTATTCCAGATATCGCGTCTTCCAGCTCTCGGCGTCCTGCAACGGAGGCACGAGCACGCGCACCCGCTTCTGCTTCGGGAGCCGGAACGCCACGGCCGCCACGGCCGGGATCTGGTCCGTGTCTCCGCTCAGCAAGTAGGCGGTGTCGAAATGGTTGGCGACGCCGTCGAGCAGCATCTCCACGGCGATGTTGACGTCCGTTTCTTTCTCCTCGCGCAAGGCGCCGGGCTTCGGCCGGTAATAGCCGAAGATCGGTTGCAGGCCGCGGATGTGGCGCGCGGCCCGCAGCCACAGTTCGTAACGTTCATGCTCTTCCGCCCGCGCCTCGAGATTTTCCGGCACCGGCGCGGTGAAATAGCGGATGCGGTGCAGTTGCGTGTCCGGTTCAGGAAAATGCCGTTCGACCAGCGCACGGAAGTCGCACCATACGAGTCCGCTCAACGAAAAGCCCCGCTGCGGCTGGCCCGGCTTGAAATGATTGCGGACGCCGTAATAGAAGTTGAAGCCGTCCACGTAGAGTACGGCCTTGCGCATGGGCCGCTCACCCCGCCGTCATCGTCTCCGGGTTCCAGGTGCAGATGCGGCCTTCGTAATAGCTGGTGTTGCACAGCAGCGCCGGCCCGGCAGCGCGGAAGCCGAAGACCGCGTCTTCAAAGTGCGGCCTGCGCGTGCGCACCGCCTGGATGAAATTCGCCATGTGCCGGCGGTGCGCGTCGACGCCGGAAACAAAGCGTGTTTCACCGCTCCCCGGCAGCGTCTTTGCGGTCACCGGAACGGGCGGATATTTCCGGCGATACTCGCGCAGGAACTGTTCCTGCACGGCCTTGGGGAACGTGTCGATGATGTAGCCGGGCTCGCGCTCTTTCGGATGGCGCGCCACCGTCACCGTCCGGACGTCAGTGGTGAGCATCCCTTCGTTGCCAATGAAGCGGAAGCCGAAATCCTCCTGCGGCTTCGAGCTCTTGAAATTCACACGCAGGATGAAGGTGAATTCCGGGTGCGCGTCCGTCTTTGGATATTCAATCACCGCGTACTGCGCGTCCGGCGTCTCGCGGCCGTCGCGCCAGTAGCGGATGCCGCCGGTGGAGAAAATCCGCGTCGGCCCGAGAGCGCCGAGCGCGGTGTGCAGGCCCGTGAGCAGGTGCACGTAAAGATCGCCGGCCACGGCGGTGCCGTAGTCGAGATAATTGCGCCAGCGGAACAGGCGGATGGGCTCGAACGGGCGCTTGGGCGCGTGGCCGAGGAAGCGGTCCCAGTCGATGTTGGCGGGCGAAGCGTCAGGCGGAATGGAATATTGCCAGGCGCCGAGCGCGGTGTTGCGGTCCAGCCACGCCTCCACCATGTTCAGCTCGCCGATGGCGCCTTCGCGAATGAGCTGGCGGATCTTCTGGAAACTGAGGGCGCTCGCATACTGGCTGCCCACCTGGAAGATGCGGCCGCTGCGGCGGTGGGCATCGATGACCTGTTTGCCCTCTTCGATTTTCTGCACCATCGGCTTTTCGCAGTAAACGTCCTTGCCCGCCTCGAGCGCGTCGATGGAGATGCGCGCGTGCCAGTGGTCGGGCGTGGCGATGATCACCGCGTCGACGTCCTTCCGCGCCAGCACTTCGCGGTAGTCGCGCGTTGTGAAGATGCCGGGATACGTCTCCTGCATTTTTCTGAGCCGGCCGTCGTAGACGTCGGCGGCGGCGACGATGCGCACGCCTTCGTTGAGCAGCGCGTCGCGCACGTCGCCCTGTCCCATGCCGCCGGAGCCGATCAGCGCGATCTGGATCTGGTCGTTCGCCGCGTATTTCATCGCCGCCTCCTCACCCTTTCACCTGCATGGATTCCGGATCCCAGCGCACGGTGCGCCGCTCGAAGTAGCTGGTGTTGCTGAGCACGGCGGGCGCGGCGGCGCGGAAGCCGAACACGGCGTCCTCGGTCACCGGGCGGCGCGTGCGAACGGCCTCGAAAAAGTTCGCCACGTGCTCGTACTGGTCGCTGTAGCCGCGCGGGGGCAGCCAGCGCTCTTCGCGCGCACCTTCCATTGTGTCCACCGTCTCCTCGCGCGGCGGATATTTCCGGCGGTGCTCTTCGAGGATCTTTTTCTGCGTTTCGCTGTCGAAGCTGCCGGCGCTGGTGCCGGGGTCACGTTCGGGCGGGACGCGGATGAGCGTCACGCCGCGGTCGATGAGCAGCACGCCGTCGCTGCCAGTGAAGCGGAAGCCGGAATTTTCGCCGGCGCCGTTGACGAAATTCACGCGGAGCGCCAGGTTGAACGCCGGATGGGATTTCGCCTTCTCGTAGTCGTACAGGCCGACCATGACGTCCGGCACGTCGCGGCCGTCCTTCCAGTAGCGCAGCCCGCCGGCGGCGAAGATGCGCACCGGACCGAGCGAATCGAGAACGAAGTGCAGGCCGCTGAACAGGTGCACGAACAGATCGCCCGCCACGCCGGTGCCGTAGTCCTGATAATTCCGCCAGCGGAAGACGCGCACGGGATCGAAGGGCCGCTTCGGCGCATGGCCGAGGAAGCGGTCCCAGTCGACGGTGTCGGGCGAGGCGTCCGGCGGAATCGAATATTGCCAGGCGCCGAGGGCCGAGTTGCGGTCCCACCACGCTTCGACCATGTTCAGCTCGCCGATGGCGCCGTCGAGATAGAGCTCGCGCGCCTTGGCATAGACGGCGCTCGAAACGCGCTGGCTGCCGATCTGCATGATGCGGTTGGTGCGGCGCGCCGCCTCGATCACCTTCATGCCCTCTTCGACGCGCTGCACCATCGGCTTCTGGAGGTAGACGTCCTTGCCCGCTTCCATCGCCTCGATGGCGATCCGAGCGTGCCAGTGATCGGGCGTGGCGATAAAGACCGCATCAACGTCCGGTCGCGCGAGAATTTCCCGATAGTCGCGGGTCACAAAGAGGTCTTTTCCGTAAATTTCCTGCGCGCGGACGAGGCGGCCCTGATAGATATCGCACACGCCGACCAGTTTCGTGCCCGGCACGCTCGCGGCGGTGCGGGTGTCTTCCGAGCCCATGATGCCCCAGCCGATCGTGGCAAACTGAATACGGTCGTTCGGCGACCGGCCGGTCTGCCCGGCTCTCGCGGAGTGTAAAGCCGAGGCGGTGACCGCCGTTGTCTTGAGGAAGTGACGCCGCGTGGATGGCATGCCTTCATTGTATCGCTGCCCGCCACGGACGAAAGGGGCACAGCGCCATGGCGCATTTTCGGCCGAGTGAACGGATTTGCCTGGCGTATTTTCTGTATACGGCCGCCGTGGCCGCCGTGCGGCCCGTGTCGCTGCATGTGCGGCTGGAGGTCTGGCTGGCGGACGCCGCCGTCTGGGGCGCGCTGTGGGCCCTTTCCCGCCCCCGCGTGGCGGGGCACCGGGTGTGGGCGGTAGTGCGGGACTGGTTTCCGCTGGCGCTGATTCTCGTCGCCTACCGGCAGATGGGCTGGATGGCGCTGCCGCATGAAAACCGGAATTTCGAAAACTTATGGATCGGATTTGACCGCTTTTTATTTTATGAGGCTTGCCTGAAAAAGTCTCTGGAATTTTTCGGTCCGATCCTGCCCAATCTGCTCGAGCTTTCCTACCTGCTCGTGTACGTGATGCCCGTGGCCGCCGTGGCCGTCTTTTACGCCGCCGGCGCGCGGGAGCGGCTGGACGTGGCCTATCAGATCATTCTGGGGGCGACGCTTGCCTCTTACGCCCTCTATCCGTATTTCCCCAGCGAACCGCCACGAGCCGTCTTTCCGGCCGACGACCTGCCGGTGATGAGCACGCTGCGCGCGTTGAACCTGAAAATTCTGGGCGCCTACGGAATTCACATGAGCGTGTTTCCGAGCGGCCATGCGGCGGCCGCATTTTCCTGCGCCTTTGCGGTGCGGCGGCTGCTGCCGGAGCGGCGCCTTGCCGGAGGGCTGTTTCTGCTGATGGCCGTGCTGATCGCGGTGGCGACGGTGTATGGCCGTTATCATTTCGCGATTGACACGCTGGCGGGGCTCGCCATGGCGTGCGCAGCCGCCGGGGCACAGCGCCTGCGGCCGGCGCGGCCCGGTGGCGCGTAAACCGGCAGGCGGGCCGGGCGCGCGGCGGAATGGTGTGCGTGGCCCTGTATGCTGGAATGGCATCGGAAGGCGTGATCCTGCCGGGAGGGCAATGAAGCATGCTGCTTTTGGCGGCATTTCCATGGATCCTGATGTGGCCGGAGGCATCGCCGGAGGCCGTGCGGCGCGCGGGCGAGCTTGGCGCGCCGATGCTGGTTGTGCCGGCCTCGGAGAAAGCGCCGGCGGCGCCGGCCGGGCTGGAGGTGATCGCCGCGGCGCCTGCGGAGGCCGAGGCGATCGAGTCTGCCAGGAGAGCCGGATTTCAGGGCGTGATGATTCAGGCGCCGGCGGACGAAACCGCGCTGCGGGCCCTGCTCGGGAAATTCGGCCCGCTGGTTCGCATAGTTTCACTGGCGCCGGCGCAGGCTCATTGGGACGTGAGCCCGGCGGTGGCGGCCGTCCGGGCCGGACAATGGCCCGGACTTCAGCGGCTGGACAACGCCGCCGGGGCCACCGAGCTGCCGTGGATCAATGCGAACCTGCATCTGTATTCGTGGCTGGAGGGATTTTTTCCGGGGCGGCCGCCGGTGCTTGATTACGAAGCGCCGGCCGACAGCGCGCAGTATGAGAGCGCGGAGACGGCGCTGGCTGAGGCGTGGGCGTTCGGCGGATCGGTGATCCTGCGGCTGCCGCCAGTCTGGCGGGAAGGGCTTGCGCGTGGCGACGCGCGGGCCGCGGCGGCGTGGGAGAGCCTGAAACAGGTGGCGGGATTTTTGCGCGCCCGCGGCAATGGCCCGCGCGAGTCCGCATCCACGCTCGCGATTGCCGTGCCGCAGTGGGACGAGGAATTCGAGGAGATCGCCAATCTCGCCTGGCGGCAGCAGCTTTCGCCGCGCGTTGTTCCTTCGGAACGGCTGCCTGAGCTGGACGGGCTGCGACTGGTGGCTGTCCCGAATCACACGCCGCCCCCGCCGGCCCAGGCGCGGCTGCGCGAGTTTGCCGCCAAAGGAGGTCACGTGATGGTCGCGCCGGAGCCGGGCGCGACTTCCAGAGCCTGGTGGGGCGAGGCGCGGCTGGTCAGCAAAGAGGGATCGATGGAAAAGTACGCCCTGGGGCGCGGGACGGTGCGCGTGATGGAGGAGCCGGCGACGGATCCCTTCGTCTTCGCGCTGGACCTGCGCGAGCAGCTCGGCCTGGACAACCCGCTCGGCCGCGGACTGCACGGGCTGGACGTGCGCATCTGGAACGCATCGACCGTCCTGCCGGTGCTCCGACGACAGCGGCCGGGCGAGCGGATGGTGGTGCTGATCGCCTACGGGCGCTGGGTTGACCATGACTTCCTGGCAGGGGCGCGGGGGGCATTTCGCGGCGCGCGCCTGGAGCAGCCCGGCGCCGCCGGGGCGCCGCTGAAGCTCATGACGCGTGGCGGGCGTGTAGAATGGGACCAACCTGGGCTTCACCGGATTGCTGTCATCACGCTTGAGGAGGCTGGCCGATGACGATCACCCGCCGCGAGATGCTGGGCGCGCTGGCCGCTGCTCCCGCATCCGCCGCATCCGCTCCGTATTTCGGGCTGCATGATTTCGTCGAGCAACACCCGAAGGCCGTATTCATCCGCCGCACGCGCGTTCCGCACAAGATGGACCGGGAGGCGAAGCTCCGCGAGGGGCTGGAGCTGGCGCGGCAGATTTTCGTGCGTAAGAGCGAGCCGGGCATCCCACTCACGCACCGCGTGCTGCTGAAGCCGAACATCACAAGCGTCCGCAGCCGCGGACGACCGGAGGAAGAAAACTGGGGCACGGGCACGGATCCTGATTTTTACGAGGGGATCATTATCGGCCTGAAAGAGCTGGGCCTGCGGAAATTCCACTCGGTGGAGACCAATCTGTATCACGCCTGGCACTACCGGGGCTTCATGGACATCCATGAGCGGCACGGCGTGGAGATGAACGAGCCGGAGCAGAACTACCGCTCGCCGCGCGCCGAGCGCGAAATTGTCTGGTCGAAGGTGCCCGATGGGGTGATTTACGACCGGATTCCGCACCATTGGCCGGTGAACGCTCCCGACACGTGGCTGCTGAACATCGCCAAGTGGAAGGGCCATTCGATGTGCCTGACGCAGGCGGTAAAGAACGAGCAGGGGCTGGTGTGCATGCCTTTCATCCGCTTCTGCGCGGGCATGCGGATGGTGGCCAACGTTCCCGACGTGATGAAGCCGCACATGTGCCGCGAGGCGGCCGAACGCGTGCAGCGTTACTTCGAGAACCATCTGAAGAACGGTTTCCGCCGTTACCAGGCGCGGCCCGAGGACAACACGGTGAGTCCGCTGGCGCAGGAGATCTGGGCGCACAAGACGCTGGACAACCAGAGCGTGCTGCGAACCGGGCTGGCGATCATCGAAGGCATCTACGGGCGGGACGGGGATGGTTTCGGACTGGGCAACGATTACCTGACAAACCTGGTGATGTTTTCCCGGGACAAGTTCCGGCTGGACGTGATCGGCCTGTGGCTTGGCGGGCACGAGCCGGGCAACGTGTATCTGTACCGCATCGCCAAAGAGCGAGGCTTGAGCGACACATACAACCCGTGGGAGATCGAGCTGTACGAGTGGACCGACGACGGGCCCGTGTCCCGCAGGCTGACCGACTTTCCGCGGTATGAGCTCAGGAGCATTTATCTGCGAATGCCCGGCGAGCCGCTGCTGCACCTGGCCAACGAACCGGTGGAGTACTGAGGACACGCGGGGACGCCCCGCCCCTTCGGCGCATGGCCGCCGGGGGTTGGATTTTCGCGGCCCGGAAGGACGCAGGTTTTTATTCCGCGATTCAAGCAAGCGTGGCTGGCCGGGCGCAGGAGGCTGCCTGTTCCATTGGGCGAACGGAAGGCGCCGGTTCCCGTGGCGCCGCGCGCTCTCTGCCTGGTAGCGCGGATCGACAGTGAGGACAGAGGCGAACAGCGTTCCGGCCGCGGAAACCGGCGCGCCGCCCGAAGGCGGCGCAGTGCGGTTCCCATTGCCGGATGCATCCGTCTGAGGCGATGATGGCAGTTCAAATTGCTTTCCTGAAGAAATGCACGATCTTCTTCCCGCTTTCTTCCGTATAATAAACGGTGACTTTTGCGGCCTTTTCTGATCCTTTT